>JAGWBI010000055.1:0-14846 GCA_021295965.1 Dehalococcoidia bacterium
CCTGCTGGTGGTGACCCAGGAGGCCACCGCCCTGGGCGGCGCGGACTACCCCAAGCTGGTCTGGCTCATGGACAACCGCCTGGAGACCAACCCGGTGATCATCAGCACCCTGCCCATGCAGGACACCGACGACTTCTTCAACCGCCCCGGCCGCTACGGAGCGCACAACATCCACGAAAACCGTCCCGGCCCCCTTTCCCTGCGCTCCGACACCCTGGTGTACGCCACCTTCTTCAACGGCGGCATCCGCGTCTTCGACACCACCAACCCCTTCCAACCCGAAGAGGTCGCCTACTACATCCCCCAAGTCCCCGAAGGCGCCCAGGCCAACGGCATCAACGACGTTCACGTGGACGAAAACGGCATCATGTACGTGGTGGACCGTTTGCAGGGCGGGCTGTACATTTTGGAGCTGAACCCGTGAGGGCCGTTGGCACTTTGTCAACGATGGCTTTCGCCGAGCTGGGTTGCGGACATTGTGGTCTTGGCACGGGACGTCTTAGACGTGTGGTGGCACCGGCCGGCAACCTCCTAAAGACTCAGCTTGAACAACGATAACAACCATCACACCACTGGACTGGACGTGATCTGACTGTGTGGTTAAATTCAAAGTGTTGACGGGTAAAGCCAACGCTAAACTGTCCAAGGCGCGGGCGATACGTGCACGGGCGTTTTTTGCAGGAGACACCGATAATGGAACACCTGATCTCTTCGCTCTCCTTGAGCAACTTTAAAGCTTTTGGCGAACAACTCCAGACCGCGCCCATGTCGAAGATCACTTTGATATACGGGCCAAATTCTGGTGGGAAAAGCTCCATCGTTCAGGCATTGTTGTTGTTGAAACAATCTGTTTCAGGTCGCGACCAAGCCTTTACTTCGTCGGTCAACCCGCGTGGGGAGTTTGTCGACCTGGCGGGTTTCCGTTCGATGGTGCATAAACACGACACCGAACGAGAGATCAATGTCGGCTTGGTGCTCAATGCCCCCTACTACCCATTCGCTGAAGTAGTACAAATCGACATGACGTTCGGTGACGAAAATGACTTGCCGATTCTACGGCGGGCTCGTTACAGACTAGAGCAGGACGGCGGCCACGGTTTGGACATAGAATTAGTGAAGGTAGATCCCGACGCCGGAGATAGCGAAACAGGGCAAATTTCAAGGAGACTTGGATTCCGATTGGACGAAGAACAAAATGCCAACTCCATTGACTCCTACATCAGATTCGCTTGTGGAAACGCGATCCGGCACGAACACTTCAGTCGTGCGGCAAGCGTCGATATTTTGGGAGATGGCGGCCGAGTCGACGTGGTGGATGTATTTCCGACGGAAGAACTAATATCTAACTTACGGTCGGCGACATTTCAAACAGGATTCTTTCCGTCCTTCCTTCCCATCGACTTGGACATTCACGGAGACAAAAACTCGGTCACCGTGACATTGACCGACGGTTCTGAGCAAGTGATAGAGTTTGTGTCGCACAATTTCAGATTGAGCCTGGTTGAGGTCGTCCAGCAGTTGTTGCTGCTGACCAATGAAATATCCTATTTGGGCTCATTGCTGGAAGAACCACGGCGATACTATTCCGGCGCCATCGGGGACTATTTTTCGGTAGGGGCTCGAGGGGAGCATACCTTTGACATGATTGCCAAAAACCCCGTGATGCTAGCCGTCGTGAATTGGTGGTTCAAGAAATTTGGTATTCCATACACGTTGGACATTATTCGGGACGTCGGTCACGAGGAGTTTTCGGGAGCGGGGGCGATCAACATAGTAGTCCTTGTGGACGGGAGGACTGAAACAAGCTTGACGTTGGCTGACGTTGGGTTCGGCATTAGCCAGATTTTGCCTGTCATCGTTGAGGGGATCGCAGGTCGGTCCGACGTGATTTGCGTTGATCAACCGGAAGTTCATCTTCATCCAAAGCTACAAGCCGAAATAGCAGAGTTGATGATCGCAACGCGTGACCATGACCATAAGGCCTGTGAGATCCACGACCATGATTGTTGCAAAGATAAAGATACAGAGCAGTGTGATTTCATCACCAAACAATGGATCGTTGAAACACATAGCGAACTCTTGGTTCGGCGCATCCAAAGCCACATAGCTGAGGGCACTTTGGGAAAGGACGAGGTTTCGGTATTGTACGTTGAGCCCAGTGAAAACGGAAGCAAGATCAAACCACTCGAACTCGATGAACAAGGCGAATTCATAGAGGACTGGCCAGAAGGCTTCTTCGACGAATCAACTGCAGAAATCCTACGGGTGTTAAGGAGGCAGAGGGATGGCAGTTAAGTTCAACATTGATCTTGACGCGATTGCAAATGCGATAGATCAGCTACGTAACGCAAGCGGGGCTCCCGACCGCGAATCTAGAAATAGATTGTTAACACAATTAGCTGAACTACTCCTATTCTGGGAATGTCATGGGATATTGTGCACGGGAGGCCTTACCAGGAACCAACTGATTGATCAGATTGACGCTTCCTTCCCCGATACTCATCGGTCTACTTTGCAATCTTTACTGCGCGGACTGCGCAACCGCCCAAACGGACGCTCGCACTTGCGCATTTTCGAAGAATCAATACCCAATCACGTTGGTTGTTGCCAATTGTCCATAACGTCGGATACCGAAATCCAGCCGGGTGCCATTGGTGCCGCAAGTTTATCTGGGTTCTTCGATTCTCGAATTGTTCGCGAAGCTTGGGGGGAGGACGATTGGGTTATTCCAATCGGTTGTAGGCCTGAAACGATTTGGCACAAAAGATTCAGGCCTTACGGGGAAACTACCGATGCAGTTACGATAGTGGACCCTTATGTGATGGAAGACAACGGTACTCCCAGATCATCGCTGACCATTTTCTTTGATTTATTGGACAAAACAGTGATGGAGAACCAATATCAGATAGATATCCATACTAGAGATCCCGGCGAGCAAAGTATGCGCGACAAATTCGCGGCGGATCTATCAGGCACGCAACCCAGGGCTTCCATGCACATATATTTCCACAACGATACCAACGAGCTCGCTTTTCCGAGGGATCGATGGGTGCGTTTTGGTCAAATGGTGTTCAAATGGCACGGCGTGGATACACTGACGCGGCCCGTCACCGGCGACAGTTGCGACAAACAACAAACACACGCTAACGGCGATTTGATGGCGATCGAAAACCGCCTGAAAGCTTTGAGGCAACCGGATTACACCGTTTGACTTCCCACATCTTTAGCGCCAGTAGCCAACAAGCCGATGAAGCTTCGGACGAAACCTTGGGATACTTGCTACGGGTTTCAGTGGCCAAATCAACATGCGCTCCAGCGAGAAAGCGGGTTCCTCGACGTACCCCGCGGCGTCTGTGTTCGATGAAGCTATCCAACTTAGCCTTGCGCCAGTGCGAAGTGCGGGCGTCGTTCCTCCCGGAATTTGCCAGCACGGATACGGCTATCGCTAAACCCCCTCCGCCACCACCGCCTCCCCTCCCCGTCGCTCCGGCTTCCGCGCCAGCGCCATCAGGATCATTCCCGACGCCTGCGCTGCCGCCGAAAACAGTATCAAAATGGTGTAGCTGCCCGTCAGGTCGTACACCACCGGGCCTACGATCTGGCCCAGGCCCAGGCCGCCGGCCTCGAAGGGACGCATGGCTCCGGCGATGGCTCCGTAGGAGTCGCGCCCGAAGTAGTCGGCCAGCACCATGTACATCAGCACTTCCAATGCGCTGTGGAACAGACCCCAGAACACCCCGTAGGCCAACGCCGCCGGCAGCGAGTTGACCTGCAGCAGCGCCAGCGTCGCCACCGTTGACACGGCCATGGCCGCGACGACGCACCAGCGCGGCGTCAGCTTCCCCGCCAACTGCCCCCACACCAGGCTGCTCAACGCCAGGAAGGTGCTGATGCTCAGCACCCATGCCGCCTGGGGAATGGTCAACCCCGCGAACTCGTGCAGGTAGGGCACCAGGCTGAACCCCAGGCCGGAACTGCCCGTCACGTTGAAAAACGCGACCATCGACACGATCCAGAAGGCCCGGGACCGCATCGCCTCCTTGGACGTCCAGCTCGTTTGGCTCCGTGATGCGGCCTGCCCACCCCGTCCCGCCGGCGCCGCGCCGGATGCCTGCGTTGCGGGGGACGGCCGCGCCCCGTCGGGCAGCAGGCCGATGTCCTCCGGCCGCCGCCGCATGATGATCACCATGGGGATGGCCAGGAACAGGCTGAAAAAGCCGATCAGCCGGAAGGCCGTCCGCCAGTCCCACAGCAGCGCGATGGCCGAAAACGCCTGGATGATGAGCGCCCCGCTGATGGGACGATAGATGCCGGTGAAGGCCAGCGCGATGTTGCGGCGGCGGTTGAAGAAGTTCACCGCCATCGTGCGCGGCACCACGCCGATGAGGAAGGGCTGGCTCACCGCCCGACCGATGACCGCCGCGATGAAAAACTGCCAGGCGGTGTGCACCTCGCCGAGCAGCACCAGCGACACTCCCAGCACCAGCACCCCGACGGGCATCAGCCAGCGCGGCCCGTACCGGTCCGCCAGCCGCCCGGCGAAGGGCGCAAAGAAGCCCGACATCCACACGCCGCAGCTGGAGGCCAGCCCGATGCTGGTCCGGGCCCAGTTGGTGTCCTCCAGGATGTAGCTCTGCACGCCGCCCAGCACTACCCCGGCCACCGCCGTGGCCACGAAAGCCCCGGCGCCCGAAAGCCCGAGCACCAGCCAGCCGTAGTAGAAGGGAGTGTTGGGTCTCCAGTCGAGGAGAGCCGCCAGCGACGACGCCATAAGTCCGGCCCCTTATATCAGACCACGGTTATCGCGACAAGGAACGGTAAAGAGGCCTGTAGGGGCGAGGCATGCCTCGCCCCTACAGGCTACATAGATCTCTGTTGCCGACCGATGGCCTGAACGTTCGAACCAACCCGCCCCTAAATCCCCCGCTCCGTGAACACCGCGTCGGCCTGTTCCAGCGCGTCCTCCACGTAGGGCCAGCCGCGATACCATCCCGCCTGGGAGAACACCTCGCAGA
The DNA here is from genome assembly GCA_021295965.1 of Dehalococcoidia bacterium. Classification (GTDB taxonomy): domain Bacteria; phylum Chloroflexota; class Dehalococcoidia; order Lucifugimonadales; family UBA3495; genus Bin87. The sequence goes on from JAGWBI010000055.1 coordinate 5,016, forward strand.
TCTCCCGCTTGGACATGCCCAGCTCCAGCGCGTAGCCGACGTGCTCCCGCAGCTGCCTCATGTGGCCCCGGCACATCAGCGCCACCAGGATGCACACCGTCCGCTCCTTGGGCGTCAGGTCGCCTCGCGCCCACACCTCGCCGAAGTTGTAGGCTTCCACCAGCGTAGCAGTTTCGGATGCCAGTTCGTGGGACAGCGTGTTCTCCAGGTCCGCGCCGGCCTGCTGGCCCCAGTTCCGGCTGCGGATCTGCCGTCCCCGTTCCAGTTTCTCCTCCACCGACGCCAGCCAGTCCGCCTGTAGCGGTTCGCTGTCCTCCGCCTGCCACACGGGCCGCTCGTTGATCACCCGCTGCGCCTGCGCCAACGACGATACGGTGGCCGGTATCCCCGCATAGAAGATGAGTTGCAGGAAAATCCCCTTGACCTTCTGCGGCGACATCCCCAGCGACAAACCGACCCGTATCTGATGCTGTAGGCCGAACTCCCAGCCGTTGCAGCATTGCGCCGCGATGGTCGCCATGCTCCGCAGCGTCACCTCCAGCCCCGGCGCCTGCCACACGCCGCCCCACATCACCTCCTCCTGCAGCTTCACGTAGTCCGTGCTGATGTCCGGCAAGGCTCCGGTCAGCCGGCCCTGGGGCAAATACTGGTCGATAAAAGCGTGCAGATTGGCGGCCTTGCGAGCCAGGTCAGCGGCGCTGTCCATAAGTCATTCTCCCAATGTCGGACCATCCTTCGACAAGTTCATGATGAGCGAATACGGCCACGGAGAACCGCTCATGGTGAGCCTGTCGAACCATGGGCCTCGAAAACCCCTTTCGCCTGCTCCAGCGCATCCTCCACGCACGGCCAGCCCCGGTACCAGCCCGCCTGCGCGAACACCTCGCAAATCTGTTGGGGCGTCAGTCCGGCGTCCAGCGCGTACCCGACGTGTCGCTTCAGCTGCTTCATGTGGCCCCGGCACATCAACGCCGCCAGGATGCATACCATCCGTTCCTGGATGCTCAGGTCGGCCCGCCGCCAAACCTCGCCGAAGTGGTAGCCGTCCACCAATTCAGCCGATTCCGGAATGAACTGCCGCGCCAGGGAGTTTTCGATCTCCGCGTCGCCGTCTTCACCCCAATGCTCCACGCGCAAGGTCTTGCCCTGGGCCAGCATCTCGTCGATGGAGTCAAGCCACTCGGCATCCAGCGACACGTCGCCCGCCTTCCATTCCTCCCGCTCGTTGATGACCTCCTGGGCGATGCGCAGGCCGAAGACGGTAGCCGGCACCCCGGCGTAGAACATCAACTCGATGAATATCCCCTTGATCTGCTGCGCGGTGATGCCCACGGTCAGGCCCGTGCGCACCTGGTGCTCCACGCCGAAGTCGTGCCCGTTCACGCACTGGGCGGTGATGGTGGCGAAACTGCGCAGTTTCAAATCCAGCCCATCAACCAGCCACACTCCGCCCCACATCAGCTCGTGCTGCACCCGCACGAAATCGGCCAGCACCGGCGTGGGCCGCGCGTAGGGCAAATGCTGGTCGAAGAACTGCCGCAGTTTCGCAGACTTCTCTTGTAGCTCTTTTACCGTCGTCATGGTGATGCCTTCATACTCTTTGCGTCTCTGCGTCTTCGCGTTAATTTCCCACTCATATTCAGAATAGGCAGCCATGAGGTTACCCGCCGACTTCCGCAAACACTTCCCGCGCCTGCTCCAAGGCGTCCTCCACGTATGGCCAGCCCCGATACCAACCGGCCTGCGCAAAAACCTCGCAGATCTCCCGTCGGTTGAACCCCATGTTCAGGGCGTACCGGATATGCCGCTTCAGATGTTCCCAATGCCCCCGGGCCATCAGCGCGGCCAGCACGCACACCATCCGCTCTTTGGGATCCAGGTCATCGCGCGCCCACACCTCGCCGTAGTTGTACCCATCCACTATATCCGACGCTTCCGGCGTCAGCCGCTGCGCCCGCGACTCCTCAACCTCCCGGTTGGCCTCCTCGCCCCACAGTTCCCGGCGAATTGCGCTCCCTCGCTCCAGCTTCGCCTCCAGGGTATCCAGCCAGTTCGCTTCCAGCGGCACGTCCGCCGCCATCCACTCGTCCCGCTCGTTGATCACCCGCTGGGCCTGCAGCAACCCGTGGACCGTGGCCGGTATGCCCGCGTAAAAAAGCAGCTGAATGAATATCCCTTTGATCTGCTGGGGTGTCATCCCCATGGTCAGCCCGACCCGTATCTGGTGCTGCAACCCGAAATCCCAGCCGTTGACGCATTGGGCGGAGATGGTGGCAAAGCTCCGCAGCTTCAAATCCAGACCCGGCGCCTGCCAGATCCCACCCCACATCAGCGGCTCCTGGATATGCCAGTAGTCCGGGGAAATGTCCGGAATGTCGCTGTTTACCGGCAGATACGGCTCCAGCTCGTGGGCTCTCTGCGCCAACTCGTCGGGCGTGGTCATGGGCATTCTCTCCAGCCAGGGAAGTGCGCTACGCCGGCATTCTACCCGACCACACCCTTCGGGAATACTGCGCAACAGATTTACCCCAGGCCCTTTCGGTCATTTGCGTCGCGCAACGTGGCCCGCTCATGGTGAGCCTGCCGAACCACGAGCGTGTCCTTCGACAAGCTCAGGACGAGCGGACCGGTGGGCGATAATCGAAAGGCCCCGAGCTTTACCCGCCATGAGCGCCCACCTCGACATTCCCGCCGGCAAAAGGGCATAATGCGGCCAACTCATCAGAAATCGCCGGAGGTCAAGATGTCAGCAAGAGTAACCGGACTCGGCCATATTGGTTTTTACGTCCGTGACATCGAACTCATGATGGACTTCTACGCCAACTTTATGGGCATGAAACTGACCAAGGTCGGCCCCCTGGGCGCTTTTTTCAGCGCAGACCCGGAGGCCTGCGATCACGAGATCGCCCTGATCAACGGACGCGATTCGCTGGAAGATCCCCGGTGGATCCAGCAGATTTCAATGCGTGTGGAGTCCCTGGATGATCTCCGCGATTTCAAGCGGCGCATCCTGGAGAAGGGCTACCAGCTGGACCGCATCGTCTCCCACGCCAGCGCCATCGGTTGCTACTTCCGCGACCCGGAGAACAACCCCACCGAAGTGTTCTGGCTGACCGGCCATACCTCGTGGGCCCAGGTGGGCATCCCCATCGACATTGACCAGCCCGACGAGGACGTTATGGCCGACGTGCTCCGCTCCTACGAAGCAGTCCAGGACGTGGAAATGGGCCAGCCGGCCAGCCCGGAAACGGTGGAAGCCATCCGCGAACTGTCCGCCGCCAGCCGGTAAGCCGTATTGCTACGAAAACACCCCACCCGTCGTTCCGGCGAAAGCGGGAACCTCATGCGTACCCACTTTCCAATACCGGTCATTGCGAGTCCGCCTCTGGCGGATGGCAATCTCGTCGGCGTGGCAGAGGCTTGTTGCAAGTAGTCGTCAGTACCGCGACGGCATTCTCGCAATGACATAGGAGTTACGCACTTGGGATTACAGGCCCGTCATTCCTGCGGAAGCAGGAATCCAGAGGCTTTGTGGTAAGCGAACCCGGAATGATGTTAGCGATTTCGGTCACTGGATTCCCGCTTTCGCGGGAATGACGAGTGTAAAGACGCTCAACTGCGTAACTCCTATGACAGTTTGGAGAAAGCGGGTACGCGTGAGAAGCGGAAACCCATTGACCGAAATCGTTAGGAGCGATGCACGATCAGGGCAGCATTGCAATTTAGGTAGTTCTCCTTCGTAGGGGCGAAAATTATTCGCCCCTACTCGCACCGGTAACGGCGTTGGCCAGGCCAAACCGCCTGAAACGGAACGCTACCGCTGCGCTCTCGGCAACGACAAACCGGAGCCGGGACCCCGCGCTAACCCTGCGAGAGCGACACGTCCACCGCCGCCAGGCCCTCCACGGCCAGCCCGTACCCCAGCATATCCTGCATCTGCCGCTTCAGTTGCAGGGTGAGGGCGACGCGGGTGTAGCGCAGCGTCAGCGGCGGCCGTTCCGCCAACTGCCGGGCCAGTTCCCAGGCCCGGGGCAGCAACTCATCCCGGGGCAGCACTTCGGCAACCACGCCCAGATCCAGCGCCTCCTGCGCCGACAGGATTTGACCGGTCAGCAGGAAGTACCGGCCCCGGTTCTGCCCCAGCACCAGCGGCCATATAACATGCACGCCGTCGCCGGGCACCACGCCCCGCGGGAAATGGGGCGCGTCCTGGAAGCTTGCGGTCTCCGACGCCAGCACGATGTCCGACATCACGGGTATCTCGGCGTGAATGTGGGCCGGCCCGTTGACCGCGCCGATGACCGGAACCTCGATCTCCAGCAGGTTGGTCAACAGCCGCTTGCCCTCCCAGTAGGTCTTGTCCCAGTCCCGGGGCATTCGCCGGGTGGGACGGTTCGGCTCGAAATTGGCGCAGTAGTCGTCGCCCGTGCCGGTGAGGATCACCACCTTGTTCTCCGGGTCGGCGCCGATGTCGGCAAAAGCGTAGCCCAGTTCCCGGTGCGACGCCTCGCCCCACAGCAGGCTGCCGTCCCCGGTGTGGAACGTCACCTGGAGTATCCCGTCCTCACGTTGCACGCTCACCGTCTCGTATTTGTTCTCATAGTCCGCCAGCACTGTCATAACTATCCTCCATCGGTTTCGGGTTGTGGTTTCCGGTGGGCAAGTCGCCCAGCCCCAACTCTACACCAGCAGATTGACTCCTTCAGGTACAGACTTGCGCAGGGGCGCCCCTTGTGGATGCCCCGATACGGTTGAGGAACCTGCGACCCTGCCCGTCCATTTGGACGCGATTGCCCCGTGGGTAACGGCAGGGCTTGTGCAAAGTCCCTTTAGGCGCTCATGGTGAGCCTGTCGAACCATGACTCCGGCAACGGTGGCATCCTTCGACAGGCTCAGGATGAGCGGAAACCAAAGCGGCCGATTACTTTGCACAGGCCCAGTGGGAAACCGCAGGGCAATCGCATTTCAAACCGGCTCACCCGTCACTCCTGCGGAAGCAGGAGTCCAGAAGCCGAAAAGCAAGCAAACTGGATTCCCGCTTTCGCGGGAATGACGGATGCCTTCCTGTCCAAATGCGATTGCCCTGTGGGAAACCGGCCTTGGCGAGCCCACGAAACGGCGTTTGTGTTAGCATTCGGCGCAACACCTCAACCAAACGGGAGGCACCATGGGTTCCATACGCTTGTACACCGGAGATGACGGCCATTCCCACATTGAACAGATCGATCCGCCCTCCCATCCGGAGTGGAGCCAGCTGCAAAACGCCAAGGGGATCATATTCCGCGCCTCGCCTCCGGGATATTTCAGCGACTGGCACGTGGCGCCCCGCCGCCAGTACATCATCACCCTTGCCGGGGAAGCGGAAATCGGGCTGGCCGACGGTACGGTTCATCGGTTGGGACCGGGAGACGTCAACCTCGCCGAAGACCTTACCGGTCACGGCCACACCACCCGCGTCGTCAGCGATGTCCCCCGCGTGACCGCCACCATTCACCTGGACGATTAAGCTCCGGCCAGAGCCAGGCGCTCGATTGCAGCGCGGCCATTCAACCGGTTCCAATCTGTAGGGGCGAATGGTTATTCGCCCCTATCCTTACCCGCGAAAACCTCCACCCGACGGAACGGTGCCGGCCTGCCAACGGCCTCACGCGTACCCAGTTTGTCATTGCGAGTCCGCCTCTGGCGGATGGCAATCTCGTCGGCATGGCAAGGGTTCTCCGCGAGCAGCCGTAAATACCTCAACGAGATTGCCACCAATGCCTGACGGCATTTTCGCAATGACAGATGACGGAAACCGGGTATGCGTGAGGCAAACGGCGCGTTGACGGGCTAACCCTTGCCGACTACACTGCCGGCCACCGCATCGGATAGCTCGCATCGGCATCGGATGCTCTGTCACCAAGGGAGGTTTCGCCATGCCATTGCCGCCCAATCGCGTAGATTACAGCCCCATCATCGACCGCCCCGTCATCAAGTGGCCCAACGATGCCCGGGTCGCGCTGTGGATCGCCCCCAACGTCGAACACTACGAGTACGAACCGGAATTTGACGGGAACCGTGATCCCTGGCCGCGCACCCCCTATCCCGACGTCCAGCAGTTCTCCTACCGGGACTACGGCAATCGGGTGGGATTCTGGCGCATGGCCGACGTGCTGGACAAGCACAACATCCGCTGCTGCGTTTCCCTGAACATGGCCGTGCTGGAGCATTTCCCCGAAATCGGCGAGGCCATGGTCCAGCGCAACTGGGATTTCATGAGCCACGGCATCTACAACACCCGCTACCTCAACAACTACACCGAAGAGCAGGAGCGGGAGTTCTACCGGGACACCATCGACACCCTGAAACGGCACACCGGCAAGCAGCTCAAGGGAATGCTGGGGCCGGCCATTTCCGGCACCGAGCGCACCCCCGACCTCATGGCCGAGGCCGGCCTCATCTACCATACCGACTGGATGCACGACGACCAGCCGGTGCCCATCCGGGTCAACAGCGGCAAGCTCGTCTCCGTGCCCTATTCCATCGAGCTGAACGACGCCCCGCTGTTCCGCCACCACTACGAAGGCGACTACTTCGCCGAAATCTGCAAGGCCCAGTTCGATCAGCTCTACCAGGAAGGCGCCCACAGCGGCCGGGTGATGTGCATCGCCCTCCATCCCTATCTCATCGGACAGCCTCACCGCAGCAGGTACCTGGACGAAGTCCTGTCCTACATAATGTCCCACGAAGGCGTCTGGCAGACCACCGCCGACGACATCGCCGAGTACTACATCGCCAACTACTACGACGAGGCCGTGGCCCACGCCGAGCGGCTGAACAACGCCGCCGGCTGAGGGGACTCCACACCGGCGCGCTTGGATGATTTGTCATTGCGAGCGCAGCGTGGCAATCTCGTTGGAATGCAGGATTTTCGTGATGGGGCGGATTACACGGCCCGACGGGATTGCCGCGTCCTTCGACAGGCTCAGGATGAGCGGCTGCGCTCCTCGCAATGACATCAGCACCAAAGAGGAGATAAAACATGCCCGCAGAACGGCGCTTCGGCATGGACCACCCGCACTACGACTGGTCGCCCTTCAACACCAGGGGCATTCTGCGCTGGCCCGACAACGCGCGGGTTGCCCTGTGCGTCATCGTCAATCTTGAACACCCGGAATGGGACCCTCCGGCCGACAGCTTCACCACGCCCTTCGCCGGCGGTCTGGGCGCCCGGGGCTTCCCGGACTACGCCCGGCTGTCCCACCGGGAGTACGGCCACCGGGTGGGCATCTTCCGCGTGCTGGACACCCTGCAAAAGCACGGCATCAAGCCCACCGTCGCCATGGACGCCATGACCGCCGAGAACTATCCCTACCTCGTGCAGCATTGCCGGGACGCCGGCGCTGAGATCATCGGCCACGGTATATCCGTGTCGCGCATGATCAGCAGCAACATGTCCGAGGATGAGGAGCGGGAGTACATCAGCGCATCGGTCTCCACCTTGACTCGCGCCACCGGCAGCGCACCCGCCGGGTGGCTGGGGCCGGAATACGGCGAGTCTGCCCGCACGCCCCAGCTGTTGTCCGAAGCCGGCCTGCGCTACGTCTGCGACTGGGTCAACGACGAGCAGCCCTACCCGTTGCACAGCCCCCACGGCGAAATGTTCACCCTGCCCTTGATGTGGGAACTGGACGACGTGGCCGCCCTCTGGGACCGCCGGGTGGTCGTCGGGCGGTACCAGCAGCTCATCGAGGAAAGCTTTGAGACCCTCTACGAGGACGGCCAGCACAACGGCCGCCTGATGGCGCTGAACCTGCACCCCTGGCTCATCGGCCAGCCCTTCCGCATCGGCTACCTAGACCGGGCGCTGGGCCGCATCATGCGCCGGGGTGGAGTGTGGGCCGCCACCGGCTCCGAGATAGTGGACTGGTACCAGCGCAATCCGCCCACAGCGTAGCGCGCGTTGAAAATAGACGGTCGCGCCGTCGGGGCAACCCTCGTGGTTGCCCCAGCTTCATTTTCATCTCTCATTCGTAGTCCGGTACGGTCGCCCGCAGCTCCCGCATCGGGCGTTGATCCTCACCCATTCCTCCCCGGTGCTCGCTTCCGTCCCGAGGGGGAATGGGTTCTGGTCTATAATGCGTACCCAACTGATAGCTTCATCACAATACCACCGGAGGGAACGGCGTCATGGTGCTGGAATCGGGCAGGATTACGGAGGAAGGACTGGATCGGCTGCGCAGCCGGGTGGGTATGTTCAACCGGCCCCGGCAGTATGGCGTGGGGCTGTTCAACGAGGATGCCTCCCGCAGCGCCATCCGGCATTTCTGCCAGGGCATCGGCGACCCCAACCCGCTTTATTGGGACCGTTCCTACGCACAGACCAGCAAGTACGGCACTATCATCGCGCCGCCGTGCTTCCTGTACAGCGTCTATTGGTGCTCCGGGCGCACCGGCGGGCTGCCGGGCGTCCACGGCTTTCACGCCGGCAACGGCTGGGAATGGTATCGCCCCATCTATCTGGGCGATGAGATCAGCGTGCAGGAGCAGTTCACCGGCCTTGAGGAGAAGGAGAGCGAGTTCGCCGGCCGCATCATCATCCAGTCCAGCGTGACGCACTACTACAACCAGCGGGGCGAGACCATCGCCAAGACCAAGGGGTGGCAGATCCGCGCCGAGCGCAGCGCGGCCCGGGAGCGGCAGAAGTACACCTTCGAGCCGTACCAGTACTCCCGGGATGAGCTGGCTGTCATCCAGGATGCGGTGCTCAGCGAGGAGATCCGAGGCAACAACCCGCGCTGGTTCGAGGACGTTCAGGTGGGCGACGAGCTGACGCCGGTGGTCAAGGGGCCGCTCAGCCACGGCGACATCACCGCGTTTGTGGCCGGCTGCATCGGCGGCATCAGCCACGGCATCCAGCTGCGGGAGATGCTGCGGCATCCGTCATGGGGTTTCACCGATCCCAACACCGGGGCGCAGGAGGCCATCATCCGCGTCCACGACATCCAGGAGGCGGCGGAGTCGGCCGGCCTGCCGGGGGCGTATGACTACGGCTGCCAGCGGTGCTGCTGGATGGGCAACCTGCTGACCAACTGGATGGGCGACGACGGGTTCCTGAAGCGGATGCACGTCGAACTGCGCCGCTTCAACGTGGTGGGCGACACCACCTGGTGCAAGGGGAAGGTCACCGGCAAGCGGGTTGAGGATGGCGAGTACCTGGTGGACATGGACATCTGGGGCGAGAACCAGCGTGAGCAGGTAACGACGCGGGGCAACGCGACGGTGCGGCTGCCGTCGCGAGAGGCCAACGCCAACTGGCCGTAGGCAAATGGCGGGACCTGGAGGTTCTTTATGACACAGCCGAAAGCTAAGCCGAGGGCCAAGTTGACCGGGGCGGACTACCTGAGGCTGACGCCGCCGTCCCATCGGGGGGTGCGTTATCAGTTGATTGAGGGGGAGCTGATTGAGATGGCCGGTCCCAACGACCCGCATCAGGTGTTTATCGGAAACTTCTACATCGAAGCGACGATACAAGTCAGGGCGCTGGGCATCGTAGAAACACGCATCTCGCCTTACGACGTAGCCATCGACGAGCACAACACTTTCCAGCCGGACATGCTGTTCATTTCCAACGAGCGGCGGCACATCTTTGACGGCCACGGCGTTACCGGCGCGCCGGATTTGGTGGTGGAAGTGTTGTCCGAATCCACACGGCAGCGGGACCTGAACGTGAAATTTCCCGTGTATGCCCGCAATGGCATCCGCGAAATGCTGACGGTTGATCTCCAAGCCGAAACGATAGCCAAGTACGTTGGCGACGGGCAATCTTTGACGCTGGCAACGGTGTACGGC
>JAGWBI010000055.1:14928-15492 GCA_021295965.1 Dehalococcoidia bacterium
TATTCCGACTGGGGAACGCCATGACACAGCCGAGAGCGAAACCGCAGGCCAAGTTGACCGGGGCGGACTATCTGAGGCTCACGCCGCCGTCGCATCGGGGCGTGCGCTATCAGTTGATTGAGGGGGAACTAGTTGAGATAGCCGGGGCCAGTCGCGCACACCAGACGTTTATCGCGGAACTGTACTTCTCAGTCCGGTCGCAGATCGGTGTGGGCGGCATTGGCGAAGCCTTGATGCCACCCTTCGACGTTTACATAGATGAGCACAACACCTTTCAGCCTGATCTGCTTTTCGTGCCGACCGAGCGGCAGCACATTTTGAACGAGCGTGGAGCAATCGGGGCACCGGATTTGGTGGTGGAGGTATTGTCCGAATCCACACGGCAGCGGGACTTGAACGCCAAATTGCCCGTGTATGCCCGAAACGGTGTGCGTGAGATGCTGGCGGTTGACCTCGCCGCCGAAACGATAACCAAGTACGTCGGAGACGGGCAATCTTTGACGCTGGCAACGGTGTACGGCGCCGATGACGTTCTGACTTCCGAGGCGATGCCGGGGGTCGCCA
>JAGWBI010000055.1:15566-22259 GCA_021295965.1 Dehalococcoidia bacterium
AACCGCAGGCCAAGTTGACCGGGGCGGACTATCTGAGGCTGACGCCGCCGCCGCATCGGGGGGTGCGCTATCAGCTGATTGAGGGGGAGCTCGTCAGAATGGCCGGAGCCAATGACGCGCACCAAGTGTTTGTTGGAGAACTGTATATCGAAGTGCGGACACAAACCCGGGCGCTTGGTCTCGGGGAAACCCGCATTCCTCCGTTCGACGTTTACATTGATGAGCACAACACGTTCCAGCCCGATCTGCTATTCGTGTCCAGCGAGCGGCGGCACATTATTCGTAATCGCGGCGTTACCGGCTCGCCGGATGTGGTGGTGGAAGTGCTGTCCGAATCCACGCGGCAGCGGGACTTCGAAACCAAGCTGCCCGTGTACGGTCGGAACGGAGTCCGTGAAGCCTGGATGGCAGACCTACACGCCCAAACGGTGTCCAAATACATCGGCGACGGCCACGTCATGATGCTGGCGCAAGTGTACGCAGCCGATGAAGTTCTGACATCTGAGGCAATGCCCGGCGTCGCCATCGATCTGGGGCCTATTTTCGCCCTCATCCGGGGCGTGGCCTTGCCCGACGGTTAACCCAGGTACTGCTCGGCTGCCCTGGCAAACCCGTCCATTGCGCCCTCCAGCACTTTGTCCTCCAGGCAGTAGGAAATGCGGAAGTGGCCCGGGGTGCCGAACCCCTTGCCCGGCACCACCAGCACGTTGTACTCCTGCAATGCCGCCACAAAAGCCTCGTCATCCGCCAAAGGTGAACGCGGGAAAAGATAGAACGCGCCCTGTGGCTTGACCACGGTGTAGCCCATGCCGGTGAGGTTGTCGTAGAGAAAATCGCGCTTGCGCTGGTATTCTCCCACGTCCACCGAGGCGTCCTGCACGGCGCGGACGACGTGCTGCATCAGGGCCGGCGCGTTGACGAACCCCAGCACTCGGTTGCAGAAGACCATGCCGTCAAAAAGCTCGGCCTTGCCGGAGTAGTCGGGGTGGATGGCGATGTGTCCGATGCGCTCGCCGGGCAGGCCCAGGTCCTTGGCGTGGGAGTTGACCACGATGGTGCGCTCGTAGTGGGGGAACACCTGGGGATAGACCAGTCCGTCGTAGATGATGCGACGGTAGGGTTCGTCGCTGATGATGAAGATTTCGGAGCCGTGCCGTGCCTCGGCCCGGGTCAGCAGTTCGGCCAGGGCAGCGATGTCGGCGGCGGGGTAGACGATGCCCGACGGGTTGTTGGGCGCGTTGACCATGACGGCGCGGGTGCGCGATGTGATGGCGGCGTCGATGGCGTCCAGGTCCAGGCCGAACTCGGCGTTGGTGGGGACGATGACCGGCACGCCGTTGTGGTTCTGGATGTAATAGACGTACTCGCCGAAGAAGGGCGAGAGGATGATCACCTCGTCGCCGGCGTTGAGGATGGTGCGCAGGGTCACGTTGGCCGCGCCGGCCGCGCCGCAGGTCATGAGGATGTCGCCCACGCCGAAGGACAGGCCCGTCTCGGCGGACAGGGTGTCGGCCACAGCCTGACGGGTTTCGGGATAGCCGGCGTTGGGCATATAGCGGTGCATCCCCGGCGTGGGCGACTGGGCGATGCGGAGCAGCTCGGCGTGAAACTCCTCCGGCGGCTCCATGATTGGGTTACCCAGGGAGAGGTCGAAGACATTGTCGTCGCCGTACTGCGCCTTGAGGGCAATGCCCACCTCGAACATCCGGCGGATCCAGCCGCCCTCTTCCATAGAACGGCTGACATATTGGGAAATGGGCATGGCGGGCACTCCGTGGGGTTGAAGGTGAGTACGGCATTATAGCGCGCGGCGGAGTTAGACGGATTTTTGTCGCAAAGGCGCAGAGACGCAAAGGATATTGGGCGGGCCCGTGATATAGTCGCACTATGCTGCCGCACATTGAAAACCTGCGAGAGCTGCCGCCGGCCGCGGTGGCCGAACGGTTGCTGGCGGAGCCGGAAGGCCAGTGGTTTGACCGCAAGAGTGCGCGTATTGAAGCGCGCACCCTGGCGGATACACTGGTGGCAATGGCCAATGCCGAGGGCGGCATGATCGCGATTGGTCTGTCCGGCGGGGTTTGCGAGGGCATTGACGACCGGCGGGCAGCGCAGAACGAGTGGCGACAGGCTGGCGCAGATTTCACGACGCCGCCAGTCAGGTACATGGTGGAATTGCTACCGTGCATCAACCGCCAGGGGAACCCCGACCACTTGTTCATCATCCAGTTGCCGCCGAGCCGGCAGGTGCATTCCACGGCGCGGGACGTGGCATTTCTGCGCATCGGCGACGAGAACCGGCGTCTGTCTTTTGAGCAACGTATCGAGCTGCATTATGACCGGAGCGATTCCACCTTCGAAGCCACCCCTGCCAAGGTATCAGGGAGTGAGGACGTTGACCCGGAAGCAATTGCCGAATATGCCCGGCGGGTTGGGCATCCGGACCCCGAGCGGCTTTTGCAAGCCCGCGAACTGGTTGACGCTGATGGGACGCTGCGCATTGCCGGGCAACTGCTGTTCGGCGCATTTCCGCAGTGGGCGAACCCGTCGGCGTACGTCCGGGTCCTGAAATACTCCGGCACGGAACGTCGGTACGGGACGGAGCAGAACCTGATCGTCGATGTCCGCTGCGAAGGCGCCCTGCCGCAGCAGATTGACGCGGCGCGGGATGTATTGCGCGAAGCCATGCCCAGGCGAAAGGCATTGGGCAGGGATGGCAAGTTTGCCTGGTTTGAATTCTTGCCGGAAGAGGCGTGGCTGGAAGCCGTGGTGAACGCGGTTTTACATCGTTCTTACAGCATTTTTGGCGACCACACCCGGGCGACGGTGTTTGACGACCGGCTTGAAGTATTCAGCCCGGGTGGGTTCCCGGGCCTCACTTCTCCGGGAGACTTGGCCAACGTGCCACGCCAGGCCCGCAATCCTCGCATCGCGCGAGTGATGGCCGACCTCTCCTATGGGCAGAAACTGGGCGAGGGGCTGCGCCGGATGGTTGCGCTGATGGAAGACAGCGGACGCCAGCGGCCCGTAGTTGCGCAGGACGCTGGCGGCACGCTGGTTACACTCTATTCCGCGCGGACATGAGCGCAATCAGCCGCCGTAGGCCCGCTCCAGCACCGCGTCCAATTCCTCCCGGGTGTAGCGGTATTCCTGGGTGCCCGGCTGCTGGATGGCGAAGTGGGCGCAGGCGGAGCCGATCTGGGCGGCGCGTTCCATCTGGCGGAGGGTGATGCTGCTGAAGGAGCCGCCCTGGTTGGCGTGGGCGGCCGTTACCGGATGGATCAGGCCCAAAATGAGGCCGCCGCGGAAGGCGTCGCCGGCTCCGGTGGGATCGACGACGTTATCGGTGCGTACCGACAATACCAGCTTATCGCCCTCGGCGGTGATGACGCGGACGCCCCGCTCGCCCAGGGTGATAACCAACGCCCCAGCCAGTTCCAGAAGGCCCGCCTCGTCCCGACCAACTTTCTCGCCGATCAGGGCCATTTCGTAGTCGTTGGCGACGAGTAGATGGGCCTTGCTGATGCAGTCGGCCAGGCCGTCCGCGTCCCAGATGGGCAGGGACTGGCCGGGGTCGAAGATGGTATAGATGCCGGCGTCAACGGCGTCGGCGGTGAAGTTGGCCATGTCGGTGAGGTTGCCGGGGCCGACGATGTTGATGGCGTCGGCGGGGTCCAGCCGGCCGAAGTCGAAGCCGGCGGCATGTTTCATCGCGCCGGGATTGAAGCCGGTGATCTGGTTGTCGGACAGGTCGGTGACAATGAACGCCGAAGCCGTCGCTTCCTCATTGACAATGCGGATGTCGTCGGTGGCGATGCCGTTCTCCCCCAGCCAGGTGAAGTAGTCCCGGTAGTCGGAACCGATGGCGGCGATGAGGCGCGGCGTCAGTTGGTCAAAAATCCGGCCCAGCATGGCCAGCGAGTAGGCGATGTTGCCGGCGGTGCCGCCGAAGTAGGCGTTGAAGCCGTCCACCGTGAAGCTGAGGTTGATCTGGTGGACGCGCTCGGGAACGATGTGGTCGCCGAAACGTCCGTTGAAGGTCATTATGCGGTCGATGGCGAGAGATCCGGAGACGAGTATCTGCATTGTCGGGTTCCTTTTGCGATGCTGTGCGAGGTAGGTCAGCAGCCCCACTGCCCGGTGATTGTTCCGGCGAATTCCACGGGGCTGCCGGGAATGATTGCATGGGTTTCCGCCTGGCCGGCGTTGATTTCGAGGACAAACCGGACGGGTTCGCTGGCCGGATAGCGGGGCAGTTGGTCGCGGGGCGTGTCCAGGGGCGGGTTGGGCACGTCGGCGGTGACGCCGGCCACGGTGCAGTCCGCCTTGATCCACACCATATCCAGGGGGAAGTGCATATCCGGCATCCAGAACCAAAGCGGGCCGTCCCTCTCATAGACGAAGAGCATGGCTCGGTCGGCATCCAGAGATGGACGGCCTGACAACCCCTGCACCCGCTCCTCAGGGGTCAAGGCCAGGTCAACGACATACACGGTGTCGCCGATGCGAACCAGGGGGACGTTGGGCGTCGGGGTTGGCTCCGGCGTCAGGGACGGCGCCAGCGTTGGGGTCGGAGCGGCAGTATCCGTCGGAACCGGAGTAGGCATCAGAGTTGGCGCGGCGGTGGGCAACGGGGTCGGCGCCGGAATTGCCGCAGCGGTTGGCGGCGGCGCGGCGGTCGTTGGGATGGCGGCAACCGTGGCAGTTGACTCAGCCCTTGGGGCCGGGTCGGTAGCGCAAGCGAGGGTGAAGAAGAGCAGACACGTTGCTATCCACAGCCGCGAGATCGCCACGTGGTTCGACAGGCTCACCATGAGCGGCGCTTTTCGCAACTATAGCTGGTGTATGACCGGGCTAGCCCAGCTCGGCTCGAATGTCGGTGACGCGCTGTTGGAGGGAGCGCAGCAACAGGGCCGTCGGGGGCGGCGCGACGTGGGTATAGCCCACGCCCATGGCCTGCAGTTCCGATGCCGACAGGGGGAACGCGGGATGGTTCATGGGCATGGACAGCTTGGCTCCCCCGGCGGCCTTGACCTCGGCGGCCAGTTCCTCCAGCCGGGCGCGGATGACGGGACTCTGCGGGTCGCGAATGCCCATGTACTCGGAGAAGTCGGTGGGGCCGATGGAAACCAGGTCGATGCCGGGCAGCGCGGCGATCTGGCCGATTTCGCTGATGCCCCGCTCGTCCTCGGTCATCACCGAGAGAATGATGTTCTCGTTGGAGGTGCGGGTGTGTTCGTCCCAGCTCACGGTGCCGAAGCGGGCCGCCCGGGTGCCGCCGGCCCCGCCCCGGTGTCCCATGGGAGCGTAGCGAACGGCGTCCACGGCCCGCTTGGCGCCCTCCAGCCCGTCGATGTGGGGAATGATGATGCCTTGGGCGCCGGCGTCGAGGAGGCGCAGGATCAGGTTCTCGTCGTTGCCGGGGATGCGGATCATGGAGGTGACGCCGGCCAGGTCGGCGGCGACGATCATCTGTGATACCAGCCCCAGGTCGAAGGTGGTGTGCTCCATGTCGATGAAGGCGGCGTCGAAGCCGGCCAGCCCGATGATCTCCACCACCTGGGGGTCGGCGAAGGTAACGTAGGTGCCCAGGGCGAGACGGTTTTCGCGCAGGGCGCGCCGGACTTTGTTTTCCTGCATGGGAGAGTGGCTCCTTGGGGAGGGTGCCGATAATGATAGCAGAGACGCCCTACGTATCCACTTCGCGCAACCTGTCATTGCGAGCGAAGCGCGGCAATCTCCTTGCCGATGGAGAAGTGGTTTGAACGGCGGGATCGCCATCCGCCCGGGGCGGACTTCGCTCCTCGCGATGACAAACTGGGTAACCGAGAGGGCCGCAGGGTAATCGCATTTGGACAGGAAGGCATCCGTCATTCCCGCGAAAGCGGGAATCCAGTGGCCAAAATAGTAGATTCGTTACAGTGCTTCCGCAGGAGTGACGGGTGAGCCGGTTTGAAATGCGATTGCCCTGGAGAGGGCCGCGATCAAATTGCCGCCGCTGCTCAGTTGGGATAAAATCCCCGCCATGTCTAACGCAGTATTTGACGGACTGAAGGTACTGGACCTGAGCGAGGACATCGCCGGGTCTTTTTGCGCTCGGCTGCTGGCCGACTATGGGGCCGACGTGCTGAAGGTGGAGCCGCCGGGCGGCTCGGCCATGCGGCGGGTTGGGCCGTACTATCACGACGACCCGCACCCGGAGAAGAGCCTGTTCTTCCTCATCCTGAACCTGAACAAGAAGGGGATTACCCTCAATCTGGAAACCGCGTCGGGCCGCAACCTGCTCCGGGAACTGGTTCCCCACGTGGACCTGGTGATCGAGAGCCACCGGCCCGGCCATCTGGACGGCCTGGGCATCGGGTACGACGCGCTGTCGGCGGTCAACCCCGGGCTGGTGGTGACTTCCATCACTCCCTTCGGGCAGACCGGGCCGTACAGCCAGTATGCCGGCGAGGAGATCGTTTCCTATGCCATGGGCATGGTCATGGGCATCAGCGGCGTGCAGGGTCGGCCTCCGCTGAAGCACGGCGGGTTCCAGGCCCAGTACCAGGGCGGGCTGTTCGGGGCGGGAGCCACGGCCATGGCGCTGTTCGCCCAGGACCGCCACGGCCTGGGCCAGCACGTGGACGTGTCGATCACCGAGTGCGTGGCGTCCACGATGATGGCGACGCAGACGATCTATCCGTTCATCGGCGG
>JAGWBI010000082.1:0-601 GCA_021295965.1 Dehalococcoidia bacterium
CCGCCGGAAGCCCGGAAGCCTGCGCCTCCCGGAGAGCGTCGGGCAGGTCACGGGAGTCTTCCACGTGGATCCCAAAGGCGCCGAAGCCTCTGGCTATTGCCGCATTGTCTGTCGGGTAGAACTCCGAGGCGATTTCTTGCCCGCGTGGCTGGTGGTCCAGCACCATCCCCAGCGCGTTGTCATTGAACACCACGCAGGTGATGGGAAGATCGTACTGCATTGCCGTGGACAGCGCGTTGACCGTCATCATGTATCCGCCGTCACCCGTTACCGCCGTGACCGGCCTGTCGGGGTAAGCCAGCTTGAGAGCCACTGCCGCTGGGAGCGCCCAGCCCATTCCCGCCGTTCCGCCGGGGCAGAAGAAGGTGCCGGCCTGCTGCGCCTTGTACAGGTGGGCCATCCAAGTGCGGTTGTTTCCGGCATCCAGGGCGTAGACCGTGGACGGGTCGGAGGTCTCGTTAAGGATCGAGACCAGCCTTTGCGGGGTGACCGGGGAGGTGTCCCGGTGCATTTCCGGGTCCTCGTAGAATGACATCGCTGACTTGCGGCTTGCAATGGAGTTAGTCCATTCACCTCGACGGGGCGGATTTGCCTGCGCGGC
>JAGWBI010000082.1:628-2055 GCA_021295965.1 Dehalococcoidia bacterium
CCAACGAGGCCAATCTCCACTGGGAAGCTCCAGCCTGCGTTACGCTCGTCTATGTCGATCTGCACAACGCGCTGCCGCCTGGGATCAAAGATGTCCGGCCGCTCGCGAACAGTTTCCTGTGACCGCAGCAAGGCTCCGACGACTATGACGGTGTCAGCTTCTCCGACGACCCGGTTCGCGACGTCCTGTCCGTAGGTGCCGACCATTCCCACCGACAGTGGGTGCGTCTCCGCGATGGCACTCTTCCCCTTATAAGAGGTTGCCACAGGCATGCCCCACATTTCGGCCAGTTGCTGCAACTGCTCGTGCGCTCTGGCAACGTGGACCCCGTTTCCAGCCACCAGCACCGGCCGGCGAGATTCCGACAGGATATCTATAACGCGCTGCACGTCGGACGGTGCGCTCTCGGGCTTTGCAGTGTTCAGGAACCCGGCAGCGTTGTGAATGAATGGTGGCGACTCGACATCCACCTCGCCTCCGATGGCCGCCGACCGCATTACTACGGACGAGGGACCGGGTCGGCCGCTAATGGCGTGCTTTATCGCCATCTGGGTGGCGAGCACTGCTTCCTTCGGGCTGGCGGCCAGTGCAGTGTATTTGCTCATCGACTTGAATATGTTGGGGAGGTCTATGCTGCCGTATTCCCCCGCACCCGACTGGTTGGCCGGCCGTTGCGCCGCTCCGCCGTCGGACGTGTCGGTGAGAACAAGCATGGGAGAGCTGCTTAGCATGGCCTCCATGATGCCGAAGGAGGCATTTGAGCCTATGAACAGGCCCTGCCCCATGACCACTGCGGGTTTCCCGGAGGCCCTTCCGTACGCATCGGCCATGATGGCGGCGACCTGCTCGTGCCTGACCAGGATGGTCTTGATCCGGTCTTCCCGCCCGTAGAGCAGTTGGAAAATCTGCCCCGTGCCTCCACCTGGTATGCCAAAAACATACTCGACCCCGGCTTCCTCCAGGGTCTGGACGATCATCTCACTGGCTGTCGGCATGCTGCCTCCTGATTTTCCAACCGTCGCTTCGTAAAGTCCTTATATTATAAGAAGGAAGGGAAGGAGACATTCACAATCCCCAGACCCGCGATGCGATGTTATCCGCCCTCCAATAGCCGGTCAAGGAAGGCCGGTTGGTTGTGCATCTCCGTGTCTCATCCTTGACCACCAACAGGGGCGGGCGTATCATCGGCGCATTCTGGGCCGGTCGGGGGCCAACGGGCGTGCTGCGCCGCGGTTGAACCAGCCCACCGACATTCGCCTGAGCGGGAGAGCAGCCATGAGAGGCGGCGACGCAGTTATACACGCATTAGAGAAGGAAGGGGTCCGGTACATCTCCGGTTTTGCCGGTGGAGGAGAGGCTCCGCTCTGGCCCGCCCTGCGGGCTTCGCAGCAAATTACGGTGTTTTCCGCCCGCCACGAACGCATGGG
>JAGWBI010000056.1:0-417 GCA_021295965.1 Dehalococcoidia bacterium
AGTGCGTGCCGCGATCCTCCCGCCAGCGCCGACCTCCGGGCCCCCAGTAGCCGAAGTTGGCGCCTTCCATCACGTACAGCAGCCGAGTCCACTGGTTGCCGTCGTCATCGTTGTCGGTCTGCCAGATCGAGCCGAATGAATCCAGCGCGATCTCGTAGGGGTTGCGGGCGTTGTGGGCGAGCACGCGAAAGTCGCTGCCATCAGGTTGCATCGTCTGCACGGTAGCGGCGTAGTAGGGACCCTCGCGGCTGCTGCGGAACGATCTGCCAGACCGGTCCGTGGTCTGGAAGCCCTGATCGCCGGAATTGAAGTAGTAGCGGCCGTCATGGCCGAACAAAACGACGTGCAGGCCATGGTCGTGATCCACTCCGCGCCAACCGGTAAGCAACGTCTCCTTCGAGACGATCCGATCGTCCT
>JAGWBI010000056.1:642-16514 GCA_021295965.1 Dehalococcoidia bacterium
CGAAGTTGGTCGGGTTCACCAGCAGCGGCTCGCTGGCCCAGAGCGTCATCTCCAGTCCCGGGGCGACCTCGAACTCGTCTCCGACAGTAGGCGGGGACACGCTGCAGGCGGTCACAGCTAGGACCGCCGCCAAGGCGACACAACGGAGATGGGGCATTGATTCGATTCTACCCAGCGCCCGGCCCGTCGCCGCCCAGTCTAGCGAGAATTGAGAATTCCGGGGGCGTACGCTGGGCACCCGCATCGGGTCCTAGCCTCACATTCCAATTCCGGTGCAGACTCCTAACGCAGGGCCCGTGGCGGCGTTCATCGGCTAGGCCGCATGCTCCCAAGAAGTCATCGCCAAGTGACAAGCCTCGGCGCTGAAGGAGCGCTCCGCGGCGCAGGACCGCTTCATCGACGTGTGCAGACTGCTCGGCGAACCGACGCCACAGGAGGCAGGCCCGAGCGGTGATACATGCTGCTTCGAGCGGGCCGCGCTGGACCCTTGATTGGCACGGCTGTTTGGCCCTTGGGCCAAAGTGCCGGGTATATGCCGGGCCAATCGTGCGAATTGGGCAGTAACTTAGGCACCGAAGCCGCCGGTCAAGGGTTGGCCTACAGCGTGGCCATATCCACGTTGTCGAAGGTCCGCTGGTAGTGCCGGACATAGTCAACCTTTCGCTGCAACGCGTTGATGACGCCCTGCGTGAAGCGGACCTTCTCGAACCGTTGCGCGCTCCCGAGCCCACCCGGGCTGAAGACGTTTATTTCCATGAGCTTGTCCCCGACAATGTCCAGCCCCACCAAGAACATCCCGTCTTGAACGAGCTTTGGCCGCACGATTTCGGCGACTTTTAGGTGAATGTCCGAGATCTCGACTTGCTGCAACGTGCCGCCGGCATGGATATTGCTTCGCATATCTTCTCCGGTCCGGCGCCGTCTGAACGCCGCGTATTTCCCGCGGTAGCGGAATGGGATGCCGTTCATGACGAACAGCCGCGTGTCCCCCTCAGCCGCTGCTGGCAGGTATTCCTGGGCAATGATGTAGCCGTCGCGGCTGAGAGCCTCGATCATCTGGTTCAGGTTCGCTCCACTGTTGGGCTGCACGAGAAACACTCCCGCCCCGCCCGAACCCTGCAGTGGCTTCAGGACGGCCCGGCCGCCTTCCGCCTTGATGAACTTCTTGATCTCACCCCTGTCACGGCTGATCAGAGTGCGCGGACGAACCGACTCTGGAAATAGCTGGAAGTACATCTTGTTCGTAGCTTTCGCCAAGCCATTGGGATCGTTCAAGACGATCACTCCATGCCGCATCGCCACTCGGCCGAACACGATTCCGGCCGTTTGGGCCCAGGCCCGCTCGCCTTGCTCGGTTGACGGATCGCTCCGCAACAAGAGGACGTCGAGATCATCGACAGTGATCCTCTCAACACGTGCCTTCGGTCCTTGGACATCTCTCAGGAAAGCGGCGTCGTTGCCATACGAAGCCTTGGGCCCCGTGCGAGCGATTGCATGCACCCTCTCGTCCGTGTCGTATACAAAATCTCCAGCTCCCATCAGCCACGCCTCGTGCCCGGAATTCACGAGCCGAGCGGCCAGTCGGACTGTCGTGTACTCAGGCTGCTCGGTCCGAACGTCGTTGACCATCAATCCAACTCTCATTACCCCCTCCTTGGTAATGTCTCTTCAATCACTAGGTCAACCAGATCGGCATTGCGTTTGGCCGATTGCAATCGCCCCAGTGAAGCAGGATCCTGCAAATAGCGAGGACGGAGCGGAGCGGGACGCAGGACCTTTCTCCGCAGCAATTCCTCCATAACGCTTATGTCGTCGAAGCCGATCTTCCCGGCCAGCAACGGCTCAATCCTACCACCGCCGCTAAGGTGCGTCAGGATACGGACCAGTCCGCGAAGGTATGTCGCGTCCTTGGTCAACCCACCGGAGCGAAAGACACGCGTTGAGATGCCAAATGCCGTTCGCTTGGAGAAGCCGTAGTCTCGATGGAGCCGGTTGAAGGTCTGGATGAAATCGGCGCCGTCCGTTAGATGCTTGACTGCAATGACTCGAGCCGCAAGGAGCCGCAGGCGCGCCGGGCTCAGGCCGCCTGCAAGGTACTCGCTGAGCACAGCCAGCCCCTCTTGCAACTCGTCGTACTCCGCCAGCCCGGATCGCAGCAACCGGAAGGGCTGGGCTTGCCCGTTGATAAAGGTCAGGAGGTGCGTTCCCACCTCGTGCTGCACCAAGGCTTCAATGCGAGCGCTGGGCACTTGGAGATCCGCTCCGATAAACAGAGTTCCGTTGGAGACCATGAGTCCGGCGATGTTCGCGTTGATTTCGATCCCGACTCGTACCTCGTCGTGTTGCAGCTTGAGAAACTCGATCTCTTCCCGGGCTCGGGCTAAGAACTTGGAAGCAGTCACCGTCTGAGATCCCGGATTGGCTTCGGGACTTGGCGGAACCCTTTCCAGGATTCTGCGGGCCTCATCAAGCAGGGGCTGGTCTACGTCGCCAAACACAAGCAGGCTCGCATAGAGAAACTCGCGCGAGTCCCTGGCGGCGAGGGCCGTGAGCTGCCAGTCGAGTTCGCGCTGCTTCTTGCGGAGCATCCACCCCAGTTCGGGGTCCTCGATCCTCTGGACCGGAGCCGAGAAGAGCTCCCGCTTCAACTCAAGCGGAGCGATCTGGAGAGGCCGGTAGCCGAAGCTTGGAAGCTCGCTCCCGCCATTGCTGTCGAAAGAGGTCCAAGCCTCGCGGAGGTTGATCGGAGTCACGAAGCGCAGGAAATCGATCCGGTCGGAGATTCCGGCAAGCATCCGGTCTGCCTGCCAAACGGCCTTGACAACCGAGCGACGCCCTAGCATCTGGTAGTGGGCCGGGCGCGAGGAGGTTCGTTGGCGGACAAACTCGACCAATGCGTGTTTGGTGCTCTTGGAAAACGCCCGGCGCAGTTCCCGCAAGGCCACGGGGAACACATCTTGACCGTTGATGGATCTGTAGACAGGCCGCACTTCAAGGCCCAGTCGATAGATGCCCCGAGTTGCGAGTCCAGGCCCAGCGAGGCAGCAGTCGAGGCCCGGAGGGCCGGGGTCTCGTTCGACTACGGATTCCACCTCCGGCCGCGTGCGCAGAATCCGAATCGAGCGCAGGGAGCGCTCGAACGCTTCGACCGTGGGAAACAGCTCTTTGGAGCCCCCGTGCCAGAGGCGGAATGCGGGCTCTCGCGAACCCGGTCCATCCGTCCCTGCCCGTGCATCGCTAGCCGACCACACTTCGACCACGAGAAACGCGCCAAACACCGGGAGATTGACATCGACAATGCCTTGAATCAGTGCCGCCAGGCCCCCCTGCAGACGTGCCTCCGAGGATCCGAGCACGTAGGACGCTTCTCCCAAAACCAATTGGTCGGTCCCTTCATCGGGACGTTCGAGGGGCTTTCTGTACAGAAAGAGGAAAGGAAGCCTCCGATCAACGTGTACCCGCCCCCAGAGAGGAAGCGTCCGTCGGACCGCCTGGTCCTCCCGCAGCCGCTCCAATACCCCCTCGATGAAGGGCTCGTCAATCTGTTCTGGTCGCGTCATGGCCACTTCAGGCGCTCTCGATTCGCCTGAGTTCTTCAAGCAGGCCGGGGACAGTCGAGCGGAGTCCATCTAGGATCGCCTGGTGTTCGCTCTCGTGGAGCGAGCCCGACCATTCATCCATGAAGAACTTCTTGAACTCGATTGCCAGGGCGCAGCCAGAGTCCGGGAATTGCTCGTGGGTCCAGCGGGAGAAGTGGCCGCCTTGGAACTTCACGTTCTCGCGGACGTCCAAGTGGCGCCCGCGAAAGTCGAACCGCCGCAGATCTGCAATGAATCGGTCCACCAGCGGCGCCCATCGAGTCCGATCCATCGATGCCGTGCCGATGTTGACTTCAGGGTTGGCGGTTGGGTCGGCCGGTGTGCCGCCCGGTCCCGACCGCCGGTGGTTGTAGGAATGGAGATCGAAGACAACAAATAATCCATGTCGCTTCTCGACGGCCTCGAAGACGCCGCGGACGTAGTGGTAAAAGGCATCGTATTCGGCCAGCGAGGCACTGACGAATGCCTCCCCGGGCTCCTCTCGCCAGACGCGAAGCCCCCAAGCGTCAGCCGGAGTCTGGTAGACAGCGTTCTCCCGGGGACGGTTCAGGTCCACTTCGAACCGAGACCGACGCCCGACGATACTCGTCGGGGCGACCGCCGTCCACGCGCCCGTGAAAGGATCTTCCTCGCGCAGGCGATCCTCCTCGGGCAGCGCGAGGAGCTGTGCCACTTCGGCGCGAACCTCGTGGCCGTCATGGATTGCCGTTGCAATCAAGCGGCCGTCCGAGACCCTGCCGCGCCAGAGCTGGGCGCGATCCCCTTCAGTCAATCCGCGTGCCTCCATGTACGATCAAACCTCCCTCATCGTAGGTCCCTCGGGCGAATCGTCGCGGCCAAGTCCGATCCGCACCTCGGAGCGCAAGTTAGCTCGGACCGATCCCGGCGCGGACAAAAGACGATCTCGACCACGGGCTTGCCTCACTCGATGGCCACCGTTTCGCTCGCGTGGACGAACAGCACATCGTTCGCACCCTCGAACCCGTGCAGCAGGGCTTGTTCCGCCATCTCGGAATCCAAGTCTTCAGCTATCAGGCCCGCGATTAGCAGGTCAGCGTCCGAGGAATGCCGCTTCACCTCACTCTCAAGCGAAGTGCCTGCCCCGGGCCTGATGGTAGTCAGGTTCTTTCTTGGAATCGGAAGGCGCCCTCCTTTCATGAGAGCTGACAGCTTGTCAGCTCCGCGCTCGGAATTCCCCTCATCCACATAGGCAAAGAGCCTGATCTTGGCGCGCTTCCAGTCCGCGTGCCCAACGATGATATAAGCCAGCAGAAGCATTAGCCTGGCGTTATCATCCGTGTCTTTCTCGGTAATCCAGATATCGATCTTCGACCGATAGCCGAAACGAAACGGAGTAGACCGCAGGATCAGGGCGTTGAACATCGAGCCAGTTGCGATCCGTGCCGCCTGGACAGTTTCGTCAACCTCGTCCGAATGCTGCATGAAGAACTCAAGCAAGACGCAGTTGTTGGGCAAGCCGGAAATGCCGGGCATCTGGAGCGACTGTCCGACGGCCGTGCGAAAGGACGGAGATATCAACGCGTCCACGAAGACCTCGGCCTTGCTGTCCGCGGTCCTCTGGATGAGCTTGTCGACATCTATCTGCGCTTCGCTTTCCTCGGCGAACGTGTATTCGCCCTCACGGTACTGGATGAAGTGCCCGAAGCCATGCCGCTGGCTGATCCATCGCAACAGGTCGAAGTGCCCCACCCTGCGGGCTCCGAATCGCGTTATCGCTACGACGGACGGCCTCCATCCTCCCTTCGCCCTCGTGACGCGGTTCTGTTGCAGCTTGATCTGGAGGCGGCGCGTCAGCTGGAACATCGTGCCTTGGAAGATCGCCGTGAGGTCTCGCCCGTCCTTGCGGGTACGCCTCAATCCGTAGTAGATCGCCATCATCAACGAGATCGCCAGGAAGGCGTACAACACGCTCATCTGGATCATCATCACGCCGCACATCAGCGCGCCGATCAGGGACAGGTACCAGCGCGAGCGGAAGGTTGGGCGATAGGACGGGTTGCCGGCAAAGTACTCGAGAAACGAAACCGCGCACAATGTGCCGTACGTGACCATGAAGAACATGCTGAGTATCTGGGCGATGAAATCGACGTCCCCCAATGCGACGAAAACAACCGCAATGGCGCTTGAAACGTAAGTCGCGATGACAGGCTCGTTCCCGGCTCCGCGGCCCGCTTCCAGGATGCGGTTCAGCTTCGGCACAGCGAGCACGTCGTCACGAGCGAGCGCTTGCAGCGTTCGCGGGGCTACGAGAATTGAACCGAGCGCCGAGGACAGCGCCGCTGCTGCCAGCCCGATGTAAATCGCCGGCCCCCACAATGCGATTTGAGCCATAACAAACTGGTCGGCGGCGAGGGCCTCCGGCGTCGCGCTCTGCGCCAGCTTGACGGCGACCAAGGCATAAACCGCCATGCCGGTCAGCGTCGCGCCGATCGTGCCGAGGGGAATGCTCTTCTCCGGATTCCTGAGATCACCGGAGAGACCCAGTCCGGCGATCATCCCCGTGAATGCCGGGAAGCATGTCGCAAACACCGTGCCGAAGCTATCCCCGCCTTGGATCCGAGCGGTCAGGTTGAGTCCGTCGGGACGAATCGATTCGGGCCCGCTCCCGAGCAGGAAAGCCGCGATCGAGGCAGCAAGGATCGCGCTGACTATCCAAAGCACTCGGACACCGAGATCCGCCCCCTTGGTGAGGATCAGCGCTACCAGCAGCACCGTGGCGGGCAGGCTCACCCAGCGGGGGTCCGGGTCCATGCCGTAGGTCGCTGCGGCCCATTCGTAGGCGGGTTCGAATGCTTCCGCGAATGCGACCAAATAGAAGGCGACCGAGATCGCTTGCGACAAATAGAGCGCGATTCCTATCGACCCGCCGATGCATGGGCCGAACGAGCGGCTGATGATGTAGTAGGCGCCGCCGCCGGCCACTCGGCGATTCGTCGCAATTTCGGACACAGCCAGAACGGTCGGAACCGTAACGAGATGACCGAGCACGATGATCCCTAGCGTGCCCCACAGGCCAACGTGCGCGACCGCGTAGCCGAACCGCAGGAACAGAATTGCGCCTAGAATCGTGCTGACCGAGGCGAGAAACACGGGCGCGGTGCCGAACCCCAGACCGGGGTCAGGGCTCGTCGGGGGACCGCCGACCGACTTTCTTCTTAGGGCTGTCATGAATTGATGGTTTCCTTCTCCATCGACGTGGCGCGAGACGCTAGCAACTCGTCGGCATCAATGCCTGACGCAAGACCGCTCAAGCAAACCCCACTGGCGCCAGTCCTGTGGTTAACGGTCGTATGATTCTCGACCATTCCCTGACAGTTACAACCCCACCCGAAAGTGGATTGTCACAGCCGAGCCTGCTGGAACGCCCGGCGGTGGCTTTGAGCGACGGTCTAAGGCAAGTGATCGAGATCGAACGGCCCGGAGTTGGGAGGGCGCGCTTCGCTCTTCTCGCACGGTGGCAAGCCGGCTCGCCCACTATATCTCAGGCACTAGTCCCCGGCCCTGCCCCAAGGACGGCCGGCAGTTCGACTCCCGCTACGGGGCAGGGTTGCCGAGGATCCGATCGAACTCGATTTCCGCAGTCTTCGCGTCAGCCTGCAATTCGAGCAATCGTAGCTCCGCTCCCAGTCTGGCCCGCACCGCCTCCAGCAGGTCCAAGGCATTCGCCTGACCTTCGAAATGGCTCGCGCGCAGGGACTCCCGTAGTTCTCGAGCCGGCCCCAGCACCGTTCGCCGGTACGTGTCCGCGACAGCGCGGCGAATTCGGAAGCTGTCATGTGCGAACCGGACCTCGGCCAGTATCTGGTTGCGAAGCACGCGAAGTTGTTCGCGACGGAGGCTTTCCGTCGCGCTGGCGGCCCTCTCGCGAAGGTGTCGTCCACGCCGCAGAGGCAGCGGCATTGACAAGGCGACATACGGACCAATAGCGAGGCGGTTTCCTACATCCGACCGCTTGACGCCGCCTTGGACTTTGATGCTTGGCTGCCAACCTCCGGTGGCGGCAGAGGGTTCGAGCCGTGAGGCTTCTAGGGCGGCGGCGGCAGACCGAAGGTCGGCACGGTCCGCCAGCGCCCTTGCCTGTGCCTCGCGAAGCGGGATGAGATCTCGCACCGGCGTCAGGGTGCCTTTCGCGTGCAGGGTTTCTGCGCTGACTCGGTCGCCCAGCAGATCGGCCAGAGCGGCTCGGGCTCGGGCGGCCTGGATTTCGGTCTCTGCCGAGGCGATCCGGAGTTCGGCAGCTGACTCTTTCGTCAGGAAGACTTCATATGGCGACGCCTCTCCAGCCGCCGCCAGGGCTCCTACGGCTTGTTCGATTCCCTCTTGCTCGGCGATGCCTTCAGCGATCACCCGCAGCTTCTGCTGGGCGTGGACGAGCCCGTAGAATTCCAACAGCATACGCGATTGCATTCGGCCAATGTCGAAATCGGCGCGGGCTCTCTCCGAGTCGGTCGCCAGACGCGCTCGTCGCTCGGCCGGTCCATTCCGCCCATTCAGCATGAACTCTTGCTCGACGAACAGGAACTCGGTGCGCCCGGCACCCTCGAAGGAGGCGTTCACTGATGGGCCCGGTCGGGCCGCGTCAGAAGATCGGGAAGCAAGGCTCGACGCGAGCGCCATGCGATGTTCTCGTACCCGGGAACTCTCGCGCAATAGCTGGATCGCACCAGCCTCGGTGAGTTCCTGCGTGAGCCCGGCGCCCGGAATCAGAAGCAGCACGAGGAGGGCTCGACGGAATCACGACTGCCTCCTGCTGCGGCCCATACCAGCGCCTCAGGGTTCTCCAGCCAAGCAGCGTCCGGGCGTCTCATGGAGTTGGGCCAGGTTCGTTCGCCCCGGCTTCCGGGTCGGATGTGCGGAGCCTCACCAGGTTGGCGCGACCGCGCTCTGCCTCGACGACCTCGCCTGTGGCACCGTCGAGGTGCACCATGTCACCGACGACGAGCAACTGGCCCAGCCGGCTCATCATCAAGCCGGAGAGCGTCTCGACGTCCGGCGAGTAGAGATCCAGATTGCATTCCTCGTTGATGCGTTCGAGCGGGACCAGACCCTTCACCAGAAAGCTCTCGGTGCTCTCGCGCCTGATGTCCGGCGCCTCGGAGTCAAACTCGTCCTGCACCGCCCCAACGATCTGCTCGACCAAGTTCTCCATAGTGGCCATGCCGACCACCGCACCGTATTCGTCGTCCACCAGCACGAACTGCTCGTGTGCCTGCTGCATGTCTCGCAGGAGCCGGCTGGTCGGCAGCGTCTCCGGGACATGCCGGACAGGCCGCGCAATCGACCGGAGATCGAAGTGCTCATTGTCGTCCGCGATTACGAGGTCCTTGACGTGGATCAGGCCGATCACGTCATCCAGAGAGCCTAGGCAGAGAGGAAACCGCGTGTGCCGGGTGCGCCGAATCACCTCGCGACTGCGCTCGAGCGACCACGCAGCGTCAAGGATGGCAACGTCGGTTCGAGGCACCATCACCTGGCGGACCAGCATGTCGTCAAAGCGGAAGACGGCATGCAGGAGTTGCTGCTCCGCCGAAGTTAGCTCCCCGGCGTCGCGGCTCAGCCGAATGGATGCTCGGATTTCCTCTTCCGTTATCGACGCCATGCCGCGACTTCCGGAGAAAACTCGTGCGAACACCTGAGTGACCCTGATGATAGGCGCCAGGCTCCTCGCGAGCGCTGCCAGCGGCCAGACAATCAAGTGCCAAAGCTGCTGCAAGTGCGTGGCGCCGTACGTCTTCGGCAGGATCTCTCCGACAAAGAGGATCGCAACCGTGAGGGCCGCTGATACGACCGGCACCAGGCCTGCCCCGAGGACTTGCGTGGCGTACATGCCGCAAAGCGTCGCTCCTGCTGTGTTGGCGACCGTATTCAGCACCAGAATCGCGGAAGTGGGCTCGGCGATGTTCGACTTCATGCGGATCAGCCGGTCTGCCAAGCCGGAATGCTCGCCCCCCGCTCTCTCGGCCTCGAGGGCGCCCATCCGCGCGCAGTACAGGACGGACTCGAACAACGAGCAAGCGCATGAGACCAGCACCGTAAGGCCGGCCGCGATCAGGAGTACTGTCATCGAACACCTCGCATCTTTCCCGTTCCCTCAAATCATGCTCGAAAAGGCCGTAGCCAGGCCCAGAAAGCTCAGGAAGCCGAACACATCTGTCACGGTGGTCAAGATGATCGAGGAAGACTGCGCCGGGTCCTGCCCGAGGGCATCGAGGAGAATCGGAATGACGGCCCCCGCCACACCGGCTATCGCCATCGCAAGGACCATTGCCGTGCCGATGACCACAACGAGGCCGATCGACTTGCTCCAGACATAGACGCCAGCACAGGCGACGACTGCCACGCCGACTCCGTTCAGCGCTCCGGCTATCAACTCCTTCAAGGCCACTCGTGGCAGCTGGCGACGAGTGATCTCCCGCACCGCAAGCCCGCGAAGCACCACTGCGAGCGCTTGGCTTCCGGTGTTGCCGGACTGGCCTGCGACAACCGGAAGCAGCACCGCGAGCGCCGTGAATTGAGCGATCGTATCCTCGAACAGCCCCACGACAGTAGCCGCAAGGAAGGCAGTGGCTAGATTGACCAGCAGCCACGGCAGGCGCTTACGAACGGCGAATCCGGATCCTGAGAGTGCGCTCTCTTCCGCGCTGGCGCCGGTCATGCTGACCAGGTCTGCGCTGAGTTCCTTGCCCACTTCCTCGATCAGCTCGCTGAGCCTGAGGACACCGAGCGGTACGTTATGGGGCCCGACGACAGGCAGGCTCGCGAGCTTGTGGCGCTGCATCGTCTCCACAACCTCGGCCCGCGAGGCAAACGGCGAGACTGCGACCAGGGGCTGACGAACAAGCGTCTCGAGAGAACTGGCAGCACTCGACTGCACGACTTCGTGCAACGGAACTGTCCCTACAAGGCCGCCGTCGCTGTCAACGACGAACAGGTCATGGACGGTCTGACCGGCGGGTGTGGCCTTCACTCGTGCAAGAGCATCCGTCACGGAGGCGGTTGCGCGACACACCGCTATTCGTGGATCCCTGAGACGACCTGCACTTTCGGGTGGATAGGTCGCAAGGACACGCAGGTCCCGGGCGTCGGCCGACGACACGCGCTCGAGAATCTTGCCTCGCTGCGTGTCGCCCAGCCCCCCCCAGATGGCCCCGGCTCGTGCCGGCAACAGGTTCATGAGGAGATTTCCTGCGGCCCGAGGCTCGGTCGCCTCGAGAATGTCCAGGGCCGTCGCCGGCGAAATCGTCCGGAACGCGGCGGCACAGACCTGCGGATCGATGTCCGCTACAACGCCGGCCGCTACTCTCGGGGACATGCCCGCAAGACGGTCGGCTGCCTCGTCGGGGTGCCGTGCGAGCAGATCCTCGGCAAGGAGGATCTGCAGATCAGTGGAAGATCTCGGCACGGCTCCCTCCACTTGTTTGTGGCGCAACGCTCTGAATCGCGATTGCCTCGCCCAAGAGCCTGCCTATGCCGCACCAGTACAGTTCGCAGACCGCGGTCGCCAGATGCGCGGCGCGCTGCGGGGCTCGGGGTTTCGCCGAGGCCCGCAGAGCACCCTCGCTCAGCACCCCAGCTACCCGGCCAGTGGGGTCCAGAACGGCCACGGGCTCGGCGCGATGGCGTTCGTCCGAAACCAGTGCCGACAAGGAAACGCCCTGCGAAACGGTCCGGGCCTTGGCCAGCTGCAGCGATCCAACTGTCCGGTCGCGCGGGGCAACGAGCAACTGGCCAAGCGCCACGGCCCCCTGTACCCGTCTGTGCCGGCTGATGACGATCAGCGTGGACTCGACCGCCGCCCGGCCCTCACGAAGCCGGTGGATTGCCTGCTCGACGGGTAGGTCGTCGTAGAGGATGCAAGCCCGCGGATCGGCTGCGGCACCCGCAGATTCCGGCGGGAGCCTCAGGGCCCGTTCGATCTGTTTTCTCTCCCGGTCGGCAACGCCTTCCAGCATGCTCTTCCTTGACGCTTCGGGCAGGACACGCAACAACGCCGCCGAAGCGGGTGCGGAACATGCCTGCAGTACCTGGTGACGTGTCGCGACGGGCAGCCTTTCGAGGCAAGCAGCTGCCTCCGGTGGCGGCAGCAGCACCAGCACACCGGCCGATGTCTCGGGCGGCGCCTCTGCCAAGACCTCGGCGACGCTGGCCGGGGGGTGCCGATCCAGGACCCTCACGGCCTCGGCAGGATTGCGATGGAGATGTTCGAGGGCGAGGTTGCGCGTTCCAACACTCATCGGTCACTCCCGACCACCACGATGGGTTCGTCGCAGTATTTCCGGGCTGGCAAGTGGACCCGATCCGCGCCGACATCGATCACGATCGATGTCGGCGTGACCTCGCGCACAGTCCCCTCGGTTTTCCCGACTCGCACCAAGTCGCCCACGCTCAGTGCTTTCGATGCGTAGTGCGAAGCCATGAGGTTGGCGACAACGGGGCTCGATCCGAGTCCGAACGCCAGCGCCATCCCACCGAGCGTCGAGGCGAGAATGACTGTGGCTATCGACACAAAGATGCTGCCTTGCACCCCGACTTGCTGCACGCTGACGATCAGTGCCACCGCAAGGATTCCGGCCTGTGCCAGACGACCAAGGATGCCCGGATTCGCAATACCCGCATTGGCGGCCATGTCGGACGCCCATTGATGCGCGAGGCTTCCGAGGCTTGCGCCCACGAAGACCAACACAAGCGCCAGCACGACCTTCGGCAGGAAGTACGCCAGGTCGTGCAACAGTTGTGCAGCGAACGGAACCGACAGCTGTTCGATAGCCGCGGTTGCAAAGTACAGCAGAATGGTCCAATAGACTCCCCGCCCGATCACTGTCGGAGCTGTGCGCCAGAGTCCCGACCCCCGCACGGTTCCGCGCTCCTCAATGCGTGTTTCGACCCTCACAGAAACGCTCGCCACGATTCTCCTGACGAGCGAGCTGCACACTGAGGCCAGGGCCCAGCCCCCCAACAGCCAGGCAGCGGCAGCCACGAATTGCGGCGCCCCGCCCCTGACCCACTCGGACACTGACTCCAGAATCTGAGTCACGCTCTGAAAACTCATGCTGCCTCCCCCTTGAATCGCTTTGCCTGCTCGTCAGGATGGGTCCGCTAGTCGGTCGGCGCCCCGGATCCGGCACGTGCTGGCGGTTCGCGCTGAATGACAGCGTTGAGCAGCTGGCTGTTGGGCACGCTCCAGTCGCCGCTCTCGGACCGGAGGAGCGTATCGACAGGGCCGATTCTCTCGAGACTGCCACTTCGGCCAAGCGCTTGGACCGTCGAGCCCTCCGGGATGCTCTTGCGCAGGTAATATCCGGCCAAGATCGCGCTCACAACGTCTCGCGAGCCGACTGCAAATGCAAACGCGATCGAGAACAGCGCCGCGACAAGGACTGCGATCAAGGACCACTGCAGCAATGTGGACTTCACGCCCAGTTGCTCGATAGCTATGATGCTCACGACCACGATCGTCGCCCCCCGGGCCGCGAGGCCAAGGGATTGCGAGTAAGGAACTTGCGAGGCAGCCGCGGCTGAGCTCACCGCATTGCCGATGAAGCGTGCGAGAAGCAATCCGAGCATCAAGATCAGCAGCGACGCGACTACGTTTGGAAGAAAGGCGATCAAGAGGTTGGTCGCCGTGGCGACGGACGTAAGGCCCAGCGTCTCGGAAGCTGGCAGGACAAACGTCAGCAGCACGAGCCAGTAGAGCAACCTACTGATCAGTCCGGAGATAGGGCGCCGGATTCCGGCTTCCTCCAAGATCTCGTTCAGTCCTAGGTAACCCCCTAGGTGGTCAAGTCGTGTCCGCACAAGAACCTTCGCCGAAGCAGCCTGCGCGATTCGGGCGATGATCCATCCAATCAGCAAGATCGCCAGCATTCCAGCGATCTTCGGAGTCAAGCTCGCGAACTGGGCTCCTAGGTGTGCCAGCGAGCCTAGGGCGATCTCGCCGAGGTTTCCGATACTCTCAGTCATGATTCTGTGTCCTCCCGTTGTCGCCCCGAAGCAAGAAAGTGAGCGCTTGAATTGACGACCACAAGTGCTCTTTCACGAATACTGCAGTGCTGAATTCGACGATGTCGCGAACGCTCATCGAAGCGTAGGCGCGGTCTATGGCCGATTCGACAAGCGCGCGCCTTGGTTTGGGGTCCCGCTCGATGAGCGGAGCAAGCAAGCTTCGGCCGTCCCGCTCCCACTCCTCCCTGATCTCGTTTCTGAATGCCATCAAATCTCCTCAGAAAGCTGCTTCCGCAATTGCTTGAGTCCGCGGTGGACTCGCATCTTGATCGCCGATTCCCCCAAGCCGAGCTGCGCAGAAATCTCGCTGTAGGTCTGGTCTTCAAGAAAGCGAAGCGAAATTGCCATGCGCGTGGTGGGATCCAGCATTTCCATCGCGCGCTCGAGGCCCTCACTCTTGGGATCGCCTCGTGATGTGGGAACGTGCGCTGATGCCCGCAGGAAATCGCCGTATTCCGATCGCCTCCGGGCTTCCCGAAAACGCGTCCGTAGAAGATTACGTGCCGAATTCGTGGTGATCGTGAGGAGCCAGTGTTCGAAGGGCTGGTCGGGCCGGAATCGATTGATCGATCGGAACACGCGGAAGAATACGTCTTGGACGACCTCTTCGGCGTCCTCAACGGAGGCGACGAGCCGGTAAGCCCGCCGAAACACCATCTCGGTGTATTGATCGACCAGTTCCCGGAAGGCCGACGTCCTGTAAGGTCCTTCCTCTTGTATCCGACGTACAAGTAAATTGGGTGCTTCACCCTCTCCCACGCTCTGCCGATCAAGCCTTCCACACATGCATAACCCCAAGGCGAAGCGAATCGTCACCGGGCGCGATCCATGGATACAGATTCCGCGGTTCGGAGCCGCACCGCCCCGTTCCGCGATCCGCTCCGCCGTCTAGTCGTTGCGAGCCAATATCTCACGCGGCCCGTCCAGCCGCGATCGACCGAGATCGGATCCGAGCCCAGAGCACGCTCGCTGGTGGCGCTCCGCGCTTCTAGGCAGCCGCGGAATACCCTCGCTCCAACCTTACCTGCCCTCCGCCCTTTGGCGGACCCGGGCCGTGCCAGATCATCCAACCTGAGTGCGGAATCTCTCTGAGCCCAGCCTGTGACCGGATCCCAACGCGACCGTCTCCGGGCAATCACCGAAGCCGTCGCAGGTTCCGACTCCACGTGACGATCCGCCCATTGTCGGGGTTGGCTCTAAGTAGGAGGTCGCGGCAATACAACGCATGGAACGGTGGGACGAACGGGTGCATTGCTGTCGGACCGGAATCAGCCGCGGCGGTCACTTTGCGTCCTGCCGAACGAGGAGCGAATTTGCCGCGTCGCAGCCTCCCAAGTCTGGGCCTGCAACAGGATGTCTTCGTCAATCCCTCTCACTGGGGCCGCCTTGTTCCAGGGACCTCCGGCAAGCGGATCCATGGGTGCGTGGGTAGTTGGGGCTCGGGCATCGGGTACGCCAACGGCGGGCCGATCGAACTCGCGCCAGAGGTCGCACCATAGACGATGATCCGCAACTCGCAGCCATTTAGGTGGGCCGGTCTCGCCATTCTCACGGCGATTGTCCTTGCCCTTGGCTGGTCCACTCTTCGGTGGGCAACAGCCGCCTTCCCGGGCCTGGGACAGTTCCTGCGGGAATCTTGGCACCGACCGTATTCGATTCTCGGAAGCCTCGATCTATCCCTGAGATTGCTGGCGACACTCGGAGTCTACGTGGCGCTGCTCTGGCTCGTCACGCGAATCGTCAGCCGGTTGCTTCGTACGCAGGTGTTGGACAAGACCGCTCTGGGCGAGGGGCACAAGTTCGCCTTGCAGCGCGTTACAGCTTACCTGCTCTTCGGCCTCGGGCTCTTGAGCGGGCTTCATGCGCTAGGCATTAACTTGAGCAGCCTCGCTGTCTTTGGCGGAGCCTTGGGGATCGGCTTGGGACTGGGCTTTCAGACGATCGTCAAGAACTTCGCGTCCGGACTGATTCTATTGATCGAGCGGCCTGTCAAGGTGGGAGATCGAGTGCAAGTGGACGACCTGCTCGGGGACATCACTCATATCGGATCCAGGGGAACATGGATTCGGACCAACGAAAACGTGGTGATGATCGTTCCGAACTCCGAATTCATCGAGGGGAGGGTGACAAATTGGACCGCAAACGACCGCAACGTGCGTATCAACGTCCCACTAGTGTCCCTCCCGATAATTAAGTTGAACTTATAGCTCAGTTCGGTTAGAATCTTGAATGCGAGGGTCAGGCCATCGC
>JAGWBI010000057.1 GCA_021295965.1 Dehalococcoidia bacterium
ACTTTATCGAGCACCTCCTGGCCATACCCAGGGCGCCCGATGACGACGCCTTCGAGTTGCCGACCAGAACCCGGGACTTCCATCCCAGGGAAATCGATCTCTGATGTACCTGCTGGACACCGACGTCGTCTCAGCATTGCGGAGGCCGGAACGGAACGCCGTTGTTTCGGCTTGGGTGCGCAATCAAACGCCCGACAGCCTGTACACCAGCGTCATCACAGTGGGCGAATCTGGTACGGTATCGCCCAGCAACGCCGGCGCCAGCCCGAATTCGCCGCGCAGCTTGAGCGTTGGTTGGAGTCTGTCATGGCGTTATTCAAGGACCATGTGCTCGTATTCGATGATGCGGCAGCCAGGCTCTGGGGCACCTTGCACGCGGAACTGGGCTTCACAAGCTCCGACCTGCAAATCGCGGCAATCGCTCGGAGCCGTGGTCTCACCGTCGTCACCCGCAACGTCCGCCATTTTGAGCCGACGGGCGTCCCAACGCTAAACCCGTTAGAATAAGCAGCGTGTCTATCTCATTCACCTGATGCGAGTGCTTATTTGCGATGCTGGAACTGAGGAACATCACCCCCGAAGAGTTTGAGCGGTGGATGCGCACGGAGTCGCGGGCGCATGGGAACCGTTTCAACCATGACCCCGAGGCGCTGCGGCCCCATTTTGACCTGGCGCGGTCCATTGCCGTGGTGGAGGACGGGCAGATTGTCGGCGGGTCGCATTCGCACCTGCTGGAGATGTCGATACCGGGCGGGACGTCCGTCGTCGCTGGCGTGTCCAACGTGGAGGTGCAGCCCACCCATACGCGGCGCGGAATCATGACGCAGATGATGCGCTACCAGATCGACGGCATCCACGAGCGCGGTGAGCCCCTGGCCGCCCTGTTCGCCACCGAAAGCGCCATCTACGGCCGGTTCGGCTACGGCGTCGGGTCGGTGCATGAGCAGTGGTCGATTGACAAAGCGCACAATGCCTACGCCCGGCGTTACGACAGCCCGGGCCGCATCGTCTTCATCGACCCCAAGGACATCGGCAAAGAACTTCCCGACGTGATGCGCCGCAGCACTGAGGGCCGGCCGGCCGTCTTCCAGCGCGCGCCCCACCACTGGGAGCGCGATTCGCGGGATCCCATACACTCCGGCGGCGGCCAGGGCGGGGCGTTCTACGCCGCCTACGTGGAGGACGGGCGCATCGACGGCTACGTGAACTACCGCACCCAGCGGCCCACGGTGCTGGTCAACGAGCTGATGGCGGCCACCCGCGAGGCATCCGCCGCCCTGTGGCGGTTCTGCTTCGACCTGGACCTCTACGAGCGCACCGAGGCC
Source organism: Dehalococcoidia bacterium (assembly GCA_021295965.1). Lineage (GTDB taxonomy): Bacteria > Chloroflexota > Dehalococcoidia > Lucifugimonadales > UBA3495 > Bin87. The sequence goes on from JAGWBI010000057.1 coordinate 1,326, forward strand.
GTCAAGCGTCCGGTGGACGACCCCATGCCCTGGATGCTGGCCGACCCGCGCCGCCTCCAGCGTTCCGCCCGCGACGGCCTGTGGGTCCGCGTGGTGGACGTGCGGGCCGCCCTGGAGCAGCGGGGCTACGCCGCCAGCGACCGCCTGACGCTGGAAGTGCGCGACGACTTCTGCGACTGGAACCAGGGCTGCTTCGAGCTGGAGATGTCTCCCGAAGGCGCCAGTTGCCGGCCCGTGGCCGGGGGAGCAGACCTGGCGATCAACGTTTCGGCGCTGGCGTCGGCGTACCTGGGTTCCGCCACCTTCACCACGCTGATGCACGCGGGGCTGGTTGATGAGGTTACGGCGGGGGCGGTGCAACGTGCCGACCGGGCGTTCGCGGTGCCCTATAAGCCGTGGACGCCGTATAACTTCTAACCCTACCTTGCCCAAGCGTCATTGCGGGGACAGGCGGGCCGCTAGGAGGAGTTATGGAGACTCCGCTGCGGAACGCGCCTACCAGGACCAGGACTCTCGAGGGAACGCTGGCAAGAATCGCGGTCGTGTTGCTGTTAGTGTTGTTGGCGTTGCCGGTATTTTATTTGGGGATATTGGGAATCTATACTCTGTTCCGGCTAGATGATGCCGTCTCGCCAAATTTAGTTCTGATTACTCTAGCGCCGGTCTTTGTGGTGTTGAGTGCGCTTGGAACGCTCCTATCCTTCCGACATGCGCTGATGACTGTAGTAGCGCTGACGGTGTTTTATTTGGGCTGGGCTTTCGCCATTTATCCGTTCCCCGGTTTTCTGCCGAGTCCGTTCTTCTACTGGGGTCGAGTAACCATGTTTGCCATTCTATGCCTGAATCTAGCGTGGATAGTTTGGGCGCTTCGTGGGCGCCTGGCACTCAGGTGATTGGTCAACACCCGTTACCAGTTTGTCCTTCGCGTCTTTGCGCCTTTGCGCTAAATCCTTGATGCAGCCTCACGATTGGCGGTAGCCTTGTGCAACAACATTTAACGAGGTGAACTGATATGGCACGGTTGGACGGGAAGGTCGCTTTGATCAGCGGCGGCGCGCGGGGCATGGGCGAGTCGGAGGCGCGGCTGTTCGCCCAGGAAGGCGCCGCGGTGGTGATTGGGGACATTCTGGATACCGAGGGCGAGGCGGTTGCGACATCCATCAACGACGCCGGTGGCCGGTGTCTCTATGTGCATCTGGACGTGCGTGATGAGGGCGAGTGGCAGGCCGCCGTGGCCGAGGCGGTGTCGCGGTTCGGCTCGCTGGACGTGCTGGTGAACAACGCCGGCATCGGCAGCAGCCCGTTCCCCATCCACGAGGAACCGGTGGATCTGTGGGACCGCACCATTGACGTGAACCTGAAGGGCGTTTTTCTGGGCACCCGCTCGGCGATACCCGCCATGCTGGACGCCGGCGGCGGCTCCATCATCAACATATCGTCGCAGCTGGGCATCGTCGGCGTCCCCTACAGCGGGGCCGCCTACCAGACCGCCAAGGGCGGCGTGCGCATCTTCACCAAGGCGGCGGCTTTGCAGTACGCGCCCCGTGGCATCCGCGTCAACTCCGTGCATCCCGGGCCGATAGAGACCGATATGACCCGGGCCGGGCGCAACGACCCGGAGCGTCTGGAGATGATGCTGTCCCGCATCCCCATGGGCCGCTACGGGGAGCCGGAGGAGGTAGCCAACGCCGTGCTGTACCTGGCCTCCGACGAAGCGTCCTTCGTCACGGGGAGCGAAGTGGTGGTGGACGGTGGCTGGACGGCGCAGTAAGTAGGTCCCTCTTCATTGCGAGCGAAGCGTGGCAATCTCGCTCCGGAGAAGCACATCGCTGCGACGACGAGATTGCCATCCGCCTGCGGCGGACTGCGTTCCTCGCAATGACAGGTTGCCTCGCTCAGAGCCGGGGGATTTGGGCGAACCGTTCCAGCTGTGCGATGAGTTGCTCCGGCGTGGCGGCGCGGGGTTCTAACACCAGGTAGTGCAGGCCGGCCCGGGCGTAGGCTTCCAGGTCTTTAGCGATCTGATCCGGCGAACCGCGCAGCGGGGTTCGTGCCGCGCCGCCTGGCGTTGCGTCGGTGATGTCCAGGCCGGCCCGCAGGGATATGGTGAAACCGTCCATGCTGTTGCCGGCGGCGGACCGCAGTTCGGCGATGCGGGCGACCACGCGGGTAATGTCATCCGGCGATTGGCGGACGCCGTGCCAGCCGTCGGCCAGCCGGGCGGCGCGCCGCAGGGCCGGCGGGCTGGTTCCTCCCGTCCAGATGGGCGGGTGGGGACGGCTGACGGGCTGCGGCTCCATCACCAGGCCGGCGACGTTGTAGCGCGTGTCGTCCAGTTCGGAGATTGCGCCGGTCCAGCAGGCGCGCAGTACGGCGATGTGTTCATCGGTCACGGCGCCCCGGTCGGGAAAGTCGGCGTCCAGGGCGGCGAACTCCTCGGCCATCCAGCCCACGCCCACGCCGGCGATGAGCCGCCCGCCGGAGACCACGTCCAGCGTCCCCAGCATCCTGGCGTTGAGGACGGGATGGCGGTAGGGCAACACCAGCACGCTGAAACCCAGCCTGATGCGTTGGGTTGCGGCGGCCAGGTAGGATAGCGTAACGACCGGCTCCAGGATGCGGTCTTCGGCCGTCAGCGGAAACCGTCCGTCGCTGCGGTAGGGGTAGGCGGAGCGCAGCCCGTCGGGAATGACGATGTGGTCGCTGAGAAAGACGCCGTCGTAACCCAGTTCCTCAGCGCGGTGGGAGATGGTTGCGAGGGAATCGACATGGGCCAATGGGCCGACGTTGGGCAGGATGACGCCGTATTGCATGGTGACCGCCGGTTTGAATTGTCAGAAACAGGATTTGCCGGATTCAAGGATTATCAGGATAACCTCAATCCTGGAAATCCCATAATCTCGGTAATCCTGATCCAGACAAACAATACTTTGAAAAAGTCCCGGCGAGGGTTCTGTAGAGGTTGCGCAGGGCCGTTTTCAGTTGACACTCCGCCGAACCCGGTGCTAGCATAATCAACTGCCGGAACAGGGTCGAACGCTGACGCCGGCAACGGGCCGAGAGCCCATAATCAAGGAGGAAACTGATGGCCGACCAGCCCGAAATTCACCGCGGTTTGATGAACGTTTACATGGATACCACGGAGTCCAGTTTCATCGACGGCGAAATCGGTAAACTCCTTTATCGTGGCTACGACATCCACGACCTGGCCGAGAAATCCACCTTTGAGGAAATCATCCACCTGGTGCTCTACGGCGAGTTGCCCAACCGCGAGCAACTGGCCGAACTGGACGGCTACCTGCGGGCCAACCGGCGTATCCCCAACGAAATTATCACCGTCATCGACGCGGTGCAGTCCGCCCACCCCATGGATGTCCTGCAGACGGCTATGATCGGACTGGCCGCCTTCGACGAGGAGTCCGAGGACAACTCCAGGGAGGCCAACGTCCGCAAGGCCCTGCGCCTCACCGCCCAGGCGCCCACCATCGTCACGGCCCACCACCGCATCCGCACCGGCCTGGAACCGGTGGCGCCCAACCCCGACCTCAACCACGCCGGCAACTTCCTATATATGCTGTTCGATGAGGTTCCCGATGACGAGACCATCTCCCTGATGGACGTGGACTTCATCCTCCACGCCGAGCATGGCGTCAATGCCTCATCCTTCGCGGCTCGGGTGTCGGCCTCCACCAACTCCACGCTCCACGCCGCCGTTTCGGGCGCCGTGGGCACGCTGAAGGGCCCGGCCCACGGCGGCGCGGCTGAAGAAGTGATGAAGATGTCGATAGAAATCGGCAACCCGGAGAACGCCGAGGAGTACGCCCGCAACAAGCTGAACAACCGCGAGCGCATCATGGGCTTCGGACACCGCGTATATCGGGCCGAGGACCCCCGGGCGCGACACCTGCGGGAACGCTCCCAGGCCCTGGGCGAAAAGCGCGGCGACCCCCGCTGGTTCCAGATCCTCACCCATCTGTCCGAGGACGTGATGGCCCCCTACCGCGACCGGGGCATCTACGTCAACGTGGACTTCTACGCCGGCTCCATCTACCACCTGCTGGGCATCCCCTCCGACCTGTTCATCCCCATCTTCGCCCTGGGCCGCGTGCCCGGCTGGTCGGCCCAGTGCATCGAGCAGTATGAGAACAACATCCTGCTCCGCCCCCGCCTGCACTACATCGGCCCCATGGACCGCGAGTACGTGCCCATCGAACAGCGGTAGGGTGCGACGACGGATCGGGCTGCGTAGGGGCGGGTTTGAAACCCGCCCCTACGACGTTCAGGGATAGACTTCCAGGTTGCCCAGGTGAACTTCGGCGACCACTTTGTGCTCGCCGTGGTCATGGCCGTCATGGTCATGGCCGTCCCCCTCGTGACCGGTCTCGCGGTCACCGTCGCCGTGGCCTTGCCCCACGTCGGGAACGTTCAACGTAGTCGTCGCTTCCACTTTCTCGCCGCCAAACACCAGTTCACTATGATTGTTAGTGTTCAGCGAGACCCGTATTTCGTGTTCCCCTGGCGGCACGACGGTGATGTGGTACTCGGATTCGAAGACTCGCCCGAGCTTTTCGCCGTCCAGATAAATGTGGGCGTGACCCGCTCCGGGTGTATGATCCTGGTCCACCAGATCGGGGGCGAACCGGAAGCCTTCGGTCGTGATCTGGACGTCCACACCGCCCTCGGCATCCGGTTCCGCCGAGATCTCCACGCTCACCGGCGCGTCTGAAATTACCTGTTCCGGCACGTCGGCGGCGTGATGATTATCACTGCCGGCGGCGTCGCTCTTCATGCTGTCGGAGGTGAACACATGGAAGTTGATGCCGAAGGCTCCGGCGGTATCGGCCACGAAGTTCAGCGCACCGGGGCTGCCGGGTGATACGGGCGCGGTGAGGTCGTAGCCGTGCAGGTGGATCTCGCCCTCCTCGTCGGCGGTGAAGTTGATGCTGACGTTGTCGCCCTTCTTGACCTGGAGGTCGTCGCGGGACAGGTTGCTCGCCCGCGCGACAATTGCCATGTGGATGGCCACGGCGTCAGCGGAAGCAGCCGTGTCCTGTGGCTGCTGGCCCGCGGCATGGGTGTGCGAAGATTCCGTCGCCTCGGTGGGAGCGGGGGGCGGTTCGGGTTGGGCGGCAGAGCCGCAAGCCACCGTTGCCAGCAGCGCGGCGAGGGCGATTGCGGCGACCAGCATATACACCGGACGGCGCAAGGGTTGTTGCAGAATCTGCATCGGGAAATCCTCCGTCTGATTCGGGATGCTCAACGAGCCGGCGCAATGCCCGCTGGGAGCGAGAGGGAATGGTAAGGGTCGCAGGAGGATTTCAGACGACAGGAGGCGGCAGCGGGGGCGGCACGTCGGATCCGTCCGGCCCGCGTATCGGATCCGCGTATCGGGTCAGCGGGTTGGCGTTTTCGGCTTTGGGAGGGGGTGGACGCAGCGCGTCCGGCGCGTTGTGATAGGGGGCAGACAGGACGGCAAGCATCAGGCCGGCGGTGGCCGGCGTGAGGTAGAGGATGCCATCGATACGGTTGGCGGACGCATCATCGCTCGTTCGCGCCGCCGCCGGATGCAGGTGGCGCAGGCCGCTGGCGTAGGCATGGGCATGGGGAACGGGCCGCCCGTTCAGGTAAATGTGCTGGTGGGTATGCGTCCGCTCGGCGAAGTGGTGGTCATCCAGCGGGCCGACAATGGGCAGTACCAACGCGAACAACGCCGCCGCCAGCAGCAGCATCCAGCCCAATGAAGGCGGGTCGGACGCTCGGGTTGGCGGAGGTGATGTTGTTGTTGGGTAGGGAGGCGACATTGGTAGTTCAGTCTGCCCGGTTTCGGAGCAGCACCGCTATGGCAAAGGCTCGCTGAATGGCCGCCGGCGTAGATGCTAAGAGATTGATTGCGAGTTCTGCTCGGTTGATGATTCGGTCAACGTCGGAAGGAGAAAAATTCCAACGGGGGTTGTAGTCGGCCCGGTTACGTTGACTCTGGACCTCCACAAAAGCCCTCGCGAACTCTTTGATTTCCGCTGCGAATGGGGCCATTATGCCGGTGTTTCGGCACTGGTTCCTGACGTGGGTATGCTCCGGTCCCCGGTAGGCTTGCAGCCAGGAAGCGGCGGTGGCCGGGTCGGTGTCTGCGCCGGTCAGCAATTCCGCTGCGTTGGCGCAGACCGCATGGAACATGGCATAGTAGGCGGTGCTGACAGCGCGCTTCAGGTGTGTCTGGGCTTGTTCGGTATCGGTTTCGCGCGCGGCGGAGGCTTGCAGCAACCGCGCCGTTGCGATGAGGTTAGCGGGGGACAACGTAGGGGTTCCGGGAAAATTCCGGCCATCCGGACTTTTCTATAAAAGAATGAGTGAGCACCTCCGGGGACATACCTTCTCCCAGTTCCTCCGCCAGTAGTCCCAGGAATTTGATGTCCTTGTGGGTATCGATCTCGATGGCGTTTTCGTCGAATACCATGTACACGTGGAGATATACTTCGCCGTCGCCGTCGTCTGTGGGTACGACTACAACGGGGTCGAATACCGCATCGGGGCCGTACTGCTCGGCCAGGACTTTGGCGACGGCGGCTTTGACCCTGGCGGCAACCGCCGGTTTGACGGTGGTCATGTCGTTGGCCTCCTGGAATCGGTTCGTGCGCTGGCGAAGCCTTGGGGGCGCTCGCGCGTACCCGCTTTCCGCCATCTGTCATTGCGAAAATGCCGTCAGGCATTTGTGGCAATCTCGTTGAGATATTTACGGCTGATCGCGGAGAACCCTTGCCATGCCGACGCGATTGCCATTCGCCAGAGGCGGACTCGCAGTGGCAAACTGGGTACACATAAGGTTGGAGGCGATTTCGCTACTCGGGTGCGGTCGGCATTCGCATTGGATTGGTCATGCGAGCGGGTTTAGCCAGCGTAGGCCGGGGAAGCGGGCGAAATCCGAATCGTTGGTGTGGAGCTCCGCGTCGTGGGCGTCTGTCACCAACTTGGTTCCGCTGCCGGTGACGGCGAGGTTTTCTTGGAAGATGCGCATGTGGCCGTCGCCCGGGTTGATCGGAGTGATATGGTCATGTCGGAACCAGTCGGCTACGGGGTCTGCGGCATTGGCCGGCGACACGGGAGGACTTAGGACACCGGGAATGCTGATCACCCGCACAAACCCTGTTGCTACTGCCCAGGGGATGCCGACGCTTTCGGTACCATGAATCAGGTCTTGCCACCAGCGTTGGGCCACGTCATGCTCTGGGGCGTCAGGTTTGTGAGCGTAGATCAGCATGTTGATGTCCGGTACGATCATGCGTTGCGTTCCCTGATTCTCCGTTCCTTCTCGAAGTATTCCTGATCCATAAGTTCATCGTTCAGCTGATTGTAGTTGACCTGCTGTTCTTGGCCGATGAGGCCCGCACGGGCGGCAGCAGAGGAGGGTTCCGTCTCGGTGGCCGGCGCATCCGGCTCTGTGGTGGAGATTTCTCCGATGTCCAGTGAAACCAACGCTCCTTCCGGCAGGTCAATGGCTTCCAGCGGCGTGAGTACCCCGTTGGCGAACCTGGCTTTCACGGTTTGTGTCATAACTC
>JAGWBI010000058.1:0-7847 GCA_021295965.1 Dehalococcoidia bacterium
GAGGCCCGTCCAGCGGCCGGCGCTGAAGTCGCCCCAGGGATCGATCCGGGTTCGTGCCGCTCCCCCGGCGTACCCCGTCTCAGTAAGGAACAGCACGACCTCATCGGTCGCGACATCTTCTGCGCCCGCCACCTGTTCGGCTACATCTCGCCGGAGGCGGCGAATCAATCCATCCGCCTGTTCGCCCAAGAGGTCATGCCGGCCTTCAACTGACAATCCTTTCCAACCCGTCCGAGAACCACGCTCGTCGGCTTGGTGAGGGTCTCTTCAGAGCAGTCCGGTCGTGGCAAGCCGTCAATGAGCGGAAACTACCCACTTCAAGCCCCGACCATCGTCCCTTCCCGGACTCAGCTCCGCCAGGTAGGCTGCCGGCACGGGAGCGCCAAGCCACGTGATCCCTGCCGCAGTTCAGGCCCGCCGGAGCTTCGGGTCCAGGTAGTCCCGCAGCCAGTCGCCGAAGAAGTTGAACGCCATCACCACTATGGTTATCGCCACGCCGGGGAACAGGGACAGCCACCACATATCCAGGATCACGTTCCGACCTTCGGATACCATGATCCCCCAGGCTGGAGAGCCGGGGGCCAGTCCCAATCCCAGGAAGCTCAGGGACGCCTCGAGCAGAATCACCTGCCCCACCTGGAGGCTGGTGAGCACCATCAGGGTGTTGACCACGTTGGGGAAGATGTGGCGGATGATGATCACCGGAGTGCTGACGCCGGCGATTCGGGCCAGGATCACATAGTCCCGTTCCTTGATGCTCAGGGTATCGCCCCGTATCATACGCGCGAACCTGGCCCAAACGGTGACCGCCACCGCGATGATGATGTTTTCGGTGCCCTGACCGAGCAGCACCACGATGACCAGGGCCACCAGGATGGTGGGGAAGCCCATCACGGCGTCGGCGATGCGCATGATGGTCGCGCCAATGATGCCCCCCATGTATCCGGCGATCAGCCCCAGAACGGTGCCCACGATCATGCCGGTAGCCAGGGCCACCAGGCTGATGTAAACGGTGGTGCGGGCGCCGAAGATCAACCGGCTCAGCATGTCCCGGCCCAGGATGTCGGTGCCCAGCGGGTAGTCGCTGGTCTCGAATGGAGCGATGCGGCTGTTGATGACGTCCTTGTCGGTGGGGTCGTGAGGCGCCAACTGGGGCGCCAACGCGGAGCAAATCAGCAGTACGGCCAGGATCACGATGGGGATCCAGGGCAGCTTGGTTTCGCTGATCCGCTTCTGTAGCTGACCGAGTCGACTTACTTCGGTTACTGCCGTTTGCTGCGCCATGCCCAGTTCTCTCGCTTTACTCGATCCTGATTCTCGGGTCCACGTACACGTAGAGGATGTCCACAAAAAGGGACGTGAGTATGTAGAAGAAGCCGGAGGTCAGCACGGTTGCTTCCACGATGGGGAAATTGCGTTGGGCCACACCCTCCAGCATCAGGCGGCCCACGCCGGGCCAGGCGAACACGACCTCCACCACGATGGCCCCGTTGAGCAGGCCGGCCAGGCTGATGCCGCCGAAGGTGATCAGGGGAATCATGGCGTTTCTCAGGGCGTGTTTCCAGATGACGAGCCGCTCGTTCAATCCCTTGACCCGGGCGAACTTGACGAACTCGCTGTCCAGAACCTCCAGCATGCTGGAGCGCGCCAGTCGCATCATGCCGGCCATGATGGACCAGGCCAGCACGAAGGCCGGCAGCACAAAGTGGGATGGCCCGCCCCGGCCGTAGGTCGGCAACCACTGGAGGATTGCGCCAAACAGCAGGATGAGCATGATGGCCACCCAGAATTGTGGGGCGCCGATGCCGGCGATGGCAAAGAGCTTGCAGCCCTTGTCCAGGATCGAGTCCCGCTTGACCGCGGACAGGATGCCCAGAGGCACCCCCATGAATACCGCCAGCAGCATTCCCGCCGTCGCCAGTTGCAGGGTCGCAGGAATGCGCTCCAGCAGCACGTCCCGCGCAGGACGCCGGGTCGTGATGGAGTTACCGAAGTCGCCCTGCACCGCGTTCAGGAGAAAGGTGCCGTACTGGACGAGTATCGGGCGGTCCAGCCCCAGGTTCTCCCGCAGCTGCTCGTAGTCCGCCGTGGTCGCTTCGGGCGGCAGCAGCAGCAGGGCAGGGTCGCCCGACAGGTGGACGCTCATGAAGATAATCAGGCTGAGCGCCAGCAGGGCGATCAACCCCTGGAATACCCTGGACAGTATGTAACGCTGCATGTGCTTCTATTACCCTTGGGGTATGTCCAATCCCTGGCCGAACCCACCGCGCGTCAGTTGGAACCGACGCTCACGATACGACCGGAGTATAACAACCACCGGAATGAGTCCTGTCAGTCAACCCCAGCCTCCCGAGGCGCGCGCCAGCGCGTCCCGGGAGCATCGGAGTCGCCAACAGCCTTGCCGCCGGTGGCCGGTGGATGAGTCGGTTTACTGTTCCAGGGTCACCGTCCACAGGGCTGTCGGGTATGGGCCCAGGGGCCACGGCTGATAGGTCTTGATCCGGCTGCTCAGGCCGAGGGGCAGGTTGGTGTAGATGGTGCTGAAGGAATAGTGCTCCTCCCAGGACGCCAGGTACATCTTGTTGTAGGCGTCGTGGCGCAGGGCCGGGTCCATCACCGACAGCCCTTCGTCCGCTATCCTCACCAGCTCAGGGTCCTCCGACTGACGCAGGCTGGAGTCCAGGTAGTGCATGCTGCGCACCAGGCTCCCGCCGTCCCAGCGGCCTTCGTTGCTGCGGAAGTAAACGTGGCCGTCCAGTTCCCGGTTGCGCACGCGCTCCCGGATGCTGACGTTCTGGCCCGCTTCCACGGTCACATCGAGCCCCAGGTTGTCCTGCCACATCTGGGCGATCAACTCGGCGTGCTCCACCATGAACGGCGTATCGCTGGCCTGCCAGGTATAGAGGGTGAAGGGAGGATAGCCCTCACCACCGGGGTAGCCGGCTTCGGCGAGGAGTTCCCTGGCCCTCTCCGGATCGTAGGGTGTGGCGTCGAGTTCGGGGCTGTAGCCCAGGGTGCTGGGCGTCACCGCCTCAAAGCCGGCCAGGCCCGCCCCTTCGGTGCCGCCGTAGAGGTTGTCTCGGATCAACTCCTTGTCGATGGCGTAGTCCAGAGCATAGCGCACCCGCTTGTCGTTGCAGGGCAGGTCCGGCAGCCAGCATCCGATGGGACGCACCTGAGTGTAGGATGCCTCCTCGATCCAGACGTACCGGCCACCGGCGGCCTCCACGCGCTCCCTCGATTGCAGCGTCACCTCGACAATGTCCGCCTCTCCCGCCAGCAATGCGGAAACCCTGGTGGACTCCTCGGGCACCAGCCGCATGTCCAGCGTCTGGAACTTCATACGCCGGTCTTCGGGATAACCGTTGTCCGGGTTGTAGTAGTAGTCCGGGAACTGCTCGAACAGCAGCTGCTCGGACCGCTTGAAGTCAACCAGCTGGAAGGGCCCGGCGCCGATGGGAGCGTCGGCGTAGCCATCCTCGCCCACCTCTTCATGGTACTTCTGCGGGATGATCGAGCCGCCGTCGGACGAGGACTGCAGCGCCGAATAAGTGAACGGGAAGGACGACGACAGCTTGTTGTGGGTGACCTCGATGGTCTCGGGCCCCGTGATTTCGATTCTATCCGTCAACCGCGACCAGTTGATGGCGCCGGTGCTGGTGGCCTCATCCTCGGCCTCCGGCCCGAAGTAACGCTGGAAGCTGAACTCAACGTCGTTGATGGTTAACTGATCCCCGTTGTGGAAGGTCGCTGGGTGATCGGCCGGTATGGTCATGGACCAGGTGAACCCGTCCTCGGAAACTTCCCACGCCGAAGCAATGCCCGGGACCATCTGGGTGTCGTGGTTGCCCTCCACCAGCAGGGCGTGCAGGGCGCGCTGATAGGTGGTTTCTCCCAGACCCAGGGTGTACCTTGGCTCAAAGGCCTCGGTGCCGAACACGGTTTGCATGATGGTGACCTTGCCGGACACCTCCGGCGCCGCGGGAGGAACCGCCGGCGCCTGGGTAGCCACGGGAGCGGTGGTGGCGGCGGGAGCGGCCGGCGCGGTGGTGGCGGCGGGAGCGCTGGACGTATCGGACGCCGCCGCTGCCGGAGCCGCGGTAGCCGCGGGGGCTTCAGGTGTTGCCCCGCCCCCGCACGCCGATATAATCAAGGCGAAAACCCCCAAGAGAGCGACTACCCATAAGTTGGAATGAAACCTCTTCCGGATGTGCATGCAAGTTCCTCCTCTCTGTCGGCTTCTAGGGGTATGGAGACCCTGATATGAAGTGGATGTACATAGCTTTGGCGCTGTTGGGGGCATTGATGCCGGTTGGCTGGGTCTATCTCGACCACCTTTACCTTGCCGTGCCCGGAGCCTTTATCGATTTGGGACTGCTGCTCTTCTCCTTTGGCCTGGCCTTGCTGTTCATACCCGTTGGTGTGGTGGGCGGCATCGCCGTCGCCGGCGTTCTGCAATTCGGCTGGTACCTGGCCCGTCGCTATTCCCGGTGACCAGTCGATGGGCGTTGCCCGACTGTGACCGGGCGCGCCGCCGCAGAACCATCAAAGGACGGCCATGCGGCGGCGTTGACTGCGGGAGCCGCGCGCTACTTCAGCGTCACCGTCCAGAGAGCGCTGGCATAGGGGCCCAGAGGCCACGGCTCCCAGGTGGCGATGCGTTCGCTAACCGCCCAGGGCAGGTTGACGTAAATGGGGCTCCAATAGTAGTGCTCTTCCCAGATGGCGCGGTAGGCCTTGTTGTACGCGTCATGCCGCAGCGCCGGGTCCAACACCGCCAGCGCTTCGTTGACGATGGCGAACAACTCCGGTTCTTCCATCAACCGGTTCGGGTTCTCCGGGTCGGTGGCACTGCGCATCAGGCTGCCGCCGTCGAACCTGGCCTCGTTGCTGCGGAAGTACACGTGGCCGTCCAGTTGGCGGTCCCTGGCCTGCTGCCGTACGGCGGTGGGGTCGCCGACTACCACCGTAACCTCAAGACCCAGGTTGTCCTTCCACATCTCGGCGATCAGCTCAGCCTGCTCCGGCTGCAGCGGCACGTCACCGCCGTTCCAGGTGTGTATCTCAAAGGGAGGGTAACCCTCGCCGCCGGGGTAACCGGCCTCGGCCAGCAGTTGCTGGGCCTGAGCCGGGTCGAAGGGGAGGGAATCGAGTTCAGGGCTGTAACCCAGGGCGTTGGGCGTGGCGGCCTCGAAGCCACCCACCTGCGCGACGTCGGTGCCTCCGTAGAGCTTGTCCCGTATCAATTCCTTGTCCACGGCATAGTCGAGAGCCAACCGCACCCGCTTGTCGCTACACGGCAGTTCTTCCTTCCAGCAGCCCATGGGCCTGACCTGGGAGTAGGAGGCTTCCGGTATGAAGACCAGGCGGCCTCCGCCTGCCTCCACCTGGTTGCGCGCGTTGAGGCTGGCCTCGGTCATGTCCGCTTGGCCGGCGCGCAGCGCGGAAACCCTGGTGGATTCTTCGGTCACCAGCCGCGCGTCCATGGTCTTGAAATTCATCCTGCGGTCTTCGTGGAAGCCGTTGTCCGGAGTGAAGTAGTAGTCATCAAACCGCTCGAAGAGCATCTGCTCAGACGGCTTGTAATCAACCAGCATCAGCGGGCCGGCGCCCACCGGTTGTGCCTCCCAGCCTTCCTTCCCTCCCACCGATTCCCAGTACGCCTTGGGCAGAACGGCGCCGTGCGCGTCGGATGAGTGAAGCTGCGACATCAGGAAGGGATAGGTGGCGTTGGGTTCGGTCTGGGTCACCACGATGGTGTTGGGGCCGGTAATTTCCTGGCTCACGGTCCGCTTGGACTGCTGGATGAAAATGCCGTGAATGGCGTTCTCAGCAGCCTCGGGTCCATGGTGCCGGTCCAGCGTGAACTGAATGTCGTCGATGGTCAGATCGTCGCCGTTGTGGAACTTCACTCCATCACGGATTGTCCAGGTCCACTGGAGGCCGTCGTCCGACAGTTCCCAACTTTGGGCAATGCCGGGGATCATTTCGGTCTTCTCGTTGCCGGCGATCAGCCAGCCGTGCAGCATCCGGTGCTGCGTCATGATCTGGCCGGAGGCGTCACGTGGTTCAAAAGCTTGGGTGCCCCAGTCGGCCACCATCATCGTGACCATCCCTGAGACTTCGTCCGACATGGCCGGTGCTGATCCCGCCGAAGCGGGCACAGCCGTGGGGGCGCTTTCCTGTGCAGCCGGCGCGGTGGTGGCAGCCGGGGCCGCTGGGGCCGCGGCTGGCTCGGGGCTCGAGCCGGCGCACCCTATGAACAAGCCCAAGGCCGTGGCAAGTGCAGCCAGGAACGTGATGTTCCGAACTGAAATTATTCCGGGATTTGGCATATATCCTCCATGCCTGGCTTTTCGGAGGCGTTCGATTTTCGACGCCATCGTCGCCCGCGTTTGGCGACACTTGATCAGCAAATCTCTGATAGGTGGGCGAAACCCGTCGCGACTTTACTATGGCATTCCCTATGCGTCAATAAAACCACTCGCCGCCCAGGGCCTTGGCCTTGCCGCCCCACGGTGATGCAGTTCGCTCATCGCGAACCCGTCGAACCGCGACCGGACGCTCAGCCAGGACACCCCGCGGTAGTGGCCGTCCCCTTGTCCCGCGATAGCCGCACGACCCTGCTCCCAGCCATCGCCTACGTTCAAGCACATGCGCGCCGGCGGCAACGACCCCTCTCCCGGCGACTCGGCCCGATCGGTGGTGCACTTCCACTGCCCACCCGACTGGCTCGAATCCTTGCCATACGGTCCCCATCTGACCGCATCGATAGCGCAAACCCAAAGGGCCGGGCTCAAGCCAAATAGCCCAGGCCCCGACCGACCGCCGCGGTTCCCCCGACCGCCTTACCACCGGTTCCAGTGAACAATATCCTCAAGTGGTTCCCGATGCGCCGGCCAGAACCGGTCGCCGATTGTGTAGGCCAACGGTATGAGGCCAACATGCATCACCCGACTGTACGGAATGCCCAGCACACCGGCCGCTTCTTCCTCGCGTACCAAATGAACGCACGTGTAAACGGAGCCTATCCCCCGTGCTCTCGCGGCCAGCATTAGGCTCCAGGTGGCAAACATCATCGTGCTCCACTGGGTGGTTTTCTCCCACGCTGCCATGTCGTCCGCCCGCCCAACCACGCACGGGATGACCATGGCTGGCACGCGGTGCATGTTGTCGACCAAGTATTGCGCCGAATCTCGTACCCGCCGCTGCACCGCCGCGCGGCCCGCATCATCATGCGTCCGGATCAGGGTGGCCGTCGGTATCCGGCGATATTCCTCCCATCCTTGGCGATAAATGTCAGCGATAGCCAATCGTTGGTCGGCGTCGGTGACTATCATGAAGCGCCAGTTCTGCTGGTTGGTGGCCGTCGGGGCTTGTTGCGCAACCGCCAGGCACTCACGGACGACTTCGTCCGCGATGGGGCGATCGAAATCCATTCGTCTCCGCACCGCTCGGGTGGTGGTCAACAGTTCATCGGGCGAAAGATCATGGATCATGTTCATCTGGTATGTCTCCTGCGTATGTCTCCTGATTCAAACTTTGTAGATCGGAATGCTACTATCTCAACCCTGCCCGCGGTCCCTGCCGTTCTGAAGACGCGACCAACGGATTCCGTGCCCATCTTTTGCCACGACAATTCCGGAACCCATATATATGGACGAACGTTTCCAAACCAACCGCATTAACCCGAATCCACCGAAGGGATACCGCGGCGGCGGTCAGACGAGAGATGAGGTGCCAAGGAACGGGCTGGCGGGGGCCTGATGTCGGTGAGATGGTCGATGCGGGGTGTGTCCCCCACGCCAGGGGGATGTTGACGGCCCGTGGTAGCGGTACTGGGAGCG
>JAGWBI010000058.1:7853-17854 GCA_021295965.1 Dehalococcoidia bacterium
GGAGACCGTCCGGAGCCCAGCCTGGGCGCTGATGGTCCAGGCGTAGGGTGTCATCGTGGACAAGTCAAAGGTCAAGGGCGCGGTCAGGAAGGTAGCGGCAGAGCGCGCAGTCTGGCCAGGGCGGAACTGAACTGGTTTTGCCAGGGCCTGTCCTGGGGGAGATGCAGGATGAGGCGGCGGGCCTTGCGAGTGATGCGTCCGTCCAAGGAGAAGAAGCGTCGTCGGGGGGTCTTGGTGGTGACCACCGGCTCGCCCAGGCCGACGCGCGTCATGCGGCAAGCCAGTTTAGGGGCGATGATCTGGACGGCCAGCCAGGCGGCGTTGGCGGGGAAACGGCCCGATGGTAGGTGGTTGAGGCCCACGCCGTACTTGAGGTCGCGGATGGCATTCTCGATCTCGGCGTGGCGGCGATGGTCGGCTTCGAGATCCAGTGTGTCGCCGTCTCGGTCGGTGATGAAATCGTGGCAGTTGTAGGCGTTAAAGAGCGCCAACTGGGAGCCGGGGGTGGGTTTCACCCTCCGTACGATGAGCCGCACCGGTACAGCGTCGGGCTCACTGGCGAAGGGTGTGTAGATGGTCTCGGCCCCGTCCTCAGCGCCTTCCGTCCAGTACGGGATGGGCGTCCAGTTCGCTTCAGGTATGGCCTCGATGATGTTCCGCACACCCTGGTGCTGGCGTACGGTGATGGAGAAGCGGACACCCTTATCGCGGCAGGCGGCCACAACGGGGTGAGTATAAAAGCCGCTGTCGGCCCGTCCGCCTGAGGCGGATGAGCGGTCCGATGGCTCCAGCCTAGCGCACTCGGCTGATGGTCTCACGCAGGAAATTGGCGGCGCCCCGAGCCGTGTTGGCTCTACCTTTGCGCAGTCGAGCCATCAATACGTCGCCGGTGCCGGCGGCGATGGCGAAGAGCGGGTGATAGCCCCGCTGACCGGCGTAATTGTGCCGCTGTGCACCTTCCTTGGCCAGTCCGTAGGTCTCGTCCGCCTGCGGCGGATGGAGTCCAGGTCGATGGTCAACGGCTCGTCGCCAGGACCTGCCCCGGCGCCCCAGGCTCGGGCCAGCAGCTCCCGGCTCACCCGATCCAATTGGCGCACGTGGCCCCACCGGAAGCTGCGCAGAAAGGTCCCCAGCGTGGACGGCGCCTTGATCGCACACCCCAGCATCAGCCTCGGTCCCGCCCGCCCGCAACGCGTCGGCATCGTCGTTGCAATCCCCACCGGCCAGCGCCGACGCCACCAGCGTCAGCAACGTGGGGTCGATTCCGGTAGAGGGCAGAATCGTACGCTAAAGGGAATGGCGTCGGTTGAGCGTGCGATAGACGGTTGTTCTTGAGACGGAGAAGAGCTCGGCCTCGAGCTCGGCGAAGGTGGCTCGGAAACACGCCGGACTGACCGTCGATCCCGAGCTCCTGGCCCACATCTCACCCCTGGGATGGGCCCACATCCTGCTCACCGGCGAATACCGGTGGCCAAAGCGCTGATAGCGACCTTAGCGTACGATTCTGCCCCCTACCGGAATCGACCCGATGTGGCTTACTTGGTAGGACTGATTTCGTAACTCATGCCAGCGGTTTCTGCTGTAAGCCAGAGTAGTATTTAGTTTTGCAAATGGTTTTTAGCATTATCAGGTATTGACAAGCCTTCTTTCGAAACGTATAGATATTAATTATCCCGATTAGGGAGGGTCAAAAATGCGACACCTTAGATTCGTTGGGCCAATATACCGATACGCCCCCGTGTTCCTTGCCCTGTCTATCATAGCCTGCGGCACCGTGGCTCCAGACGAAGACACCGCCACCACCTCCTCTCCGGCAGCCCAACCTACTGCCGCTGCGACGCCTCCCCCAGCTCCCATGACCGAACCGACCTCCGTACCCCAGGCCCAACCTGAGGCGACGCCTGAACCTGAAGTGGTGGGTAAGTCCGGCGGTGTCGTGCCGATGCAAAAACATGCTGCTCCCAGGCGCATCGATCCCCATCCGTCCGGCTCCGGTATCGACATGTCAGAGGCCACTCTCCTCTATAACGGGCTGGTCAAATACAACGATATCGGAGACGTAAAACAGATCGTCGGCGACCTCGCCACGCATTGGGACGTCAGTGACGACGGTTTGACTTACACGTTTATCATTCCGGAGGGCGTACAGTGGACCGATGGTACGCCGCTGACCGCAGCTGACGTAGTCTTCAGTTTGGATCGCATGGTCCAAGAGGGAGAGAGCCGGCCTAGGGCTGGCGCCCTCCGCACGTATTACGCTAGCTCCGAGGCCATCGATCCGCAGTCCGTTGCTGTAAACCTGAAGTTTCCGGCCGCCGCCTTCCTGCCGGCCTTGGGAATTGACTACATGAAGGTTGTCCCCAAGCATGTGGTGGAGGCGGGGACCGAAATCGGTGATGTAGCGCCGCAGGTCGGTTCGGGGCCTTACGAGATGGTCGAATACCGGAAGGGTGACTTAATCGAATACAAGAGGAACGAAAACTATTTCAAGGACGGACTCCCTCTTCTGGACGGGATCATCAAGTATGTGATCACCGACAAGGGCCGGACTAAGGCAGGCTTCGAGACGAAGCAGCTATTGATGGCCACGGTAGGGTTTACCGGCATGAACGTCCAGGACTACTTGAACTTGCAGGAGAGCGCAGGGGACCATCTGACCGTTCACTTCATGAACGACTTTCTGGCCATCGGGTTGATGCTCAATACCACCATCCCGCCCTACGACAATCCCAAGGTGAGGAGGGCGCTATTCCTAGCGGTGGACCGCCAGGCGCAGGTCTCCGCCTTCGGATTCGGCAAAGGGTCGATCCACGGACCGCTGCCGTCTTGGCTCTGGTTCGGAATGCCCGAGGCGGAACTGCTGGAGGTACCTGGCTTCCGCCAGACTGCCGACGGAAAGAAAGATCCGCAGGATATCGAAATGGCGAAGCAACTGTTGGCCGAAGCCGGCTACCCCGACGGGTTTGACGCCACTATCACCGTCCGACAGACCGGGATTTACGCCGACCAGGCCGCGCTTCTCAAGGACCAATTCCGCGAGATCGGCATAGACATCACAACTCGCCCTATGGAGAGCACAGCGGGCATCGCCGCCTTCCTGGCCTTGGACTTTGAAATGGGCATCCAAGGCACCGGGTTCGCCTTCCATGACCCGGACCAGATACTGGCAGGACTGTACCTGCCACGAGGCGCCCGCAATTACCCAGGTTGGGAGCATCCCAAGATTACCGAGCTCTACGACCAGCAGGCCCGTGCCACAGACCAGACCAAGCGCGGGGAAATCATATCCGAGATCGAGCAGATACTGCTCTACGAGGACAACCATTGGGTCGGGTTGCTCTGGGACAACTTTGGCTGGCCTGTCAGCAAACAGATCCAAGACTTCTACGTGCCCTCCACAGTGGCTTCCACCGGGATGATGTGGGAGCGCATCTGGCTGGACCAATAGCCGGGGCAGCCGGTCAGCAACGGGAGAACGGGCCTGAGATGACCGCCGCCCGGAGCGGACCGAAGGAGAAGTTATGGGACGCTACTTGGCAAAACGCATATCCTTGTTCATCCCGACCATATTGCTGGTCTCCGTCCTTGTGTTCCTGATTATGAACATCATCCCCGGCGACCCGGCGATGATGATACTGATGGGGGAGCAAGGGGAGCGGGATTTCACCCAAGAACAGATCGACGCACTTCGTCACAAGCTGGGCACCGATCGGCCCTTGCCGGTGCAGTACGGTTCTTGGGTGTGGAACATGGCCCGGGGCGACTTCGGAACGTCCATGTTCTACGATGAGCCGGTATGGGACGAGTTGAAGGAGCGCTTCCCCACGACCCTGGAGCTGGTATTTCTGGCCTTCATCATCAGCTTCGGCTTGGCCGTGCCCTTGGGCGTCCTGTCTGCGGTCAAGCAGGACACTCCGATCGACTACATTGGCCGTCTTTTGAGCATCAGCGGCATCGCTCTACCCACATTCTGGCTAGGGATCATGGTGGTCATGTTCCTGGTGTGGCTCTTCGACTGGGCCCCGCCGCTGGGCTACGCCAAACTGTGGGAGGACCCGCTCAAAAACCTCTCGCAGATGATCTTTCCTGCACTGGTCCTGGGCTTCTACAACATGGCCTTCATTGCCCGGGTGACCCGCTCTGCCATGCTGGACGTGATGCGGGAAGACTTTATCCGCACCGCTCGCTCCAAGGGTCTTTGGGAAGTGACGGTGATATCCCGGCACGCCCTCAAGAATGCCTTCGCTCCAGTGCTTACGGTCTCCGGCTGGCAGATCGGGCGGCTTATCGGTGGTACGGTCATCATCGAGAGTATCTTCCTGGTACCAGGCGTGGGCCGCACCTTAATCGACGCCATCTTCCATCGGGACTTCACCATGGTGCAGGCGGTGGTCTTCCTGGTGGCTTTCGGAGTCCTCCTACTCAACCTGATAATCGACATGGTCTATGCCTGGCTGGACCCGAGAATCCGGTACTCTTAGGCGGGTGTTGGAAAAACGATGAATATTCAAAGAGCCTCGACATCGGTTATGGACCGGGGCATTATCCGGAGGTTGTGGTCTGGCCCGTCCCGTGAGATCTCTGGCTTCGCCAAGAAGAAGCCGTTGGGAGCCGTCGGGGGCGTGATCGTGGCCTTGACGGTATTGGCGGCAATATTTGCGCCGGTCATAGCGCCTTCCGACCCCTACAAGGTGCACCCCGACCGGATTTTCGCCTCGCCCAGTGCGAGCGCACTAGTCGGAACGGACCAGGTAGGGCGGGACGTGTTCAGCCGTCTGATTTACGGCGCGCGGATTTCGCTGTTTGTAGGGATTGTCAGCGTCGGCATTGGTGCGACCGTCGGGGCCGTTGTTGGCGTGGTCAGCGCCTACTTCGGCCGCTACACCGACCTAGTGATACAGAGAATACTAGATGCCCTGATTGCTTTTCCTGGCATCGTGCTTGCGTTGGGCATCATGGCGGCCTTGGGCAAAGCCTCCCTGATCAATGTCATACTCGCCCTCACCATCGTGTTCGCCCCAGGGGCAGCCAGAACCATCCGCTCCCGGGCGCTGACCCTACAAGAGATGGACTTCGTCCTGGCTGCCCGGGCGGTGGGAGCTTCGGACTGGCGGATCATCTTCCGCCACATCATCCCCAACTGCGTGTCGCTCTATATAGTGTTCTTCAGCATCACCGTGGGCTTTGCCATCGTGGTTGAAGCGTCGCTTAGCTTCCTCGGCGTGGGAACGCCGCCGGAAGTGCCGTCCTGGGGCGGCATGTTGAGCCTGGCAGCCACCAACTACATCGGCATTGCACCCTTGCTGGCCATACTGCCCGGGGTCGCCATCGCCTTGGTCGTGTTCGGCTTCAACCTCCTCGGCGACGGTTTGCGGGATGTGCTGGACCCGAGGCTGAGGGGGACGTAGACGGGATATGCCGCGGTCCACGCTTCCCTGCTATTCCGGCGCTGGCGCAATTTGGGCCAAGCTGCTGTTTGGCGGACTCTGTGTTCCGCAGTAATTTCGTTGATGACTCCGTTTGGGACGGTTAGGTAGCGGTGGTCTTCTCCTCAGTCGTTGTGTTGCTCGGCCAACTGTCAAGCAACTGTCTTGAAAGTCAAAAGGTGAACCATGTTCATGTAGTGGCAGTCGCCCGGGGCCTGAGTTGCGACGGCTGAGCAGCGGAGTACGATGCCGACCTACACAAGGCTATAAGTACGTTTCGGCTGATAGATCCTTACTGCATGCCGATAGCAGTTTTTGAACGGACATCTGCCTTCCCGTTGTGATCCACTTGACACCCGTTGCGCCTACCAGCTATTTCTGTCTGGTTGAACCATCTTGGTTCGCGCAACATCGATTACGTAATTCCGCGGGCAAGCCGTCGTGTGTTGGCCGCGAGGGGCTCGCCCCAACCAGGTCATTGATACGGACCCACAAGCGCATTTCGATGATACGTTGCCGCACGTGACACGGGTCTCATCTCAGACCGCCCAGCAAACCAGAGCAAGTCGAACAAAGCGGTTCGTTTTCCAGACGCACCGGTGGAAATGGGTATGGAAACGCAGCGACCCAGGACCGCCACTGAGCTGGCGCCATGGTGTAGGTTGGCGTTGAAGTGAAGGTCGACGTGAAAAGGGCGACGCACCGCTCAAGCTGCATTGTGGTCGAGCCTTCCGGCGCAGCTTGGCCCCAGACCGGCGTCTCGCTGGCGAGTTGTTCATCAGGTACCCCCGTGCGTACAATATGTGCTGTACACAGTTTCCGGAGGTGCTGCGGATGCCCAGGTTGGACATACGCCTCGATCATGATTACCGGGCCCGGCTGGACGCCGTGGCCAAGGACGCCGGATTGTCCGTCTCGGAAGCCGTGCGGAACATGATCGACCAGGCCCATGAGGACGTGCTCCGGAAGGAGCGCCAGCGCGCCTTCCAGCGGCTGACTTCGCTGCAGGTAGAGACCCCACCGGATCCGGACGAACTGTCCAGGGAGCTGGAGGAAGCCCATGCCCCCGGCGACCTTTATTGACGCCAACGTTCCGATCTACGCGGCCGGACGGGAGCATCCCTGCCGTGAGCCCTGTATTCGGGTCCTGGCCGCCGTCAACGAAAACCCCGACGGGTTCGTCACCGACGCCGAGGTTTTCCAGGAGATCATGCACCACTATCGCCGGACGCAGCGGTGGGACGCGGGACAGGCGGTGGTGGAAAGCTTTGCCACCATGATGCGCGGCCGGGTGTCTCCCGTGGCCATCGACGACGTACTGGCGGCAGGACGGCTGGCCACCGAGCACCAGGACCTGATCACGCGGGATCTCCTGCACCTGGCGGTGATGCGCCGCCTGGGCGTGACCCGCATTGTCACGGCCGACGCCGACTTCGGCAGGGTACCTGGCGTGATCCGGCTGGATCCGGCCGACTTCGGGGAGTTGGAACCGGCTTGAGGAGTTGCGCCATGCCCTACGCGGCCCAGACCAGGGTATCCATCGCACAGGGCAAGACCGACATCGAGGCGCTGCTGGCCAGGTACGGCGCCACCGGTTTCGGCTACGTCACGGAAGGGGATCGGGCGATGGTCGCCTTCAACATGGAAGGACGCCGGGTGCAGCTGATGCTGGCGATGCCGTCGATCGACGAATCCGCCGTGACACGGGGCAACTCCAGGCGGACCGCGGCCGCGCAGCAGTCGGCATGGGAGCAGGTCTGCCGCAGCCGGTGGCGCGTTGCTGCTGATCATCAAGGCCAAGCTGGAGGCGGTGGAGGCGGGGATCACCACGCTGGAGACCGAGTTCCCGGCCAACATCGTTTTGTCCAACGGGGCGACGGTGGGGCAACTGATGACCCCGCAGATCGAGGAGCACTACCAGACGGACAAGATGCCGGCGCTGTTGCCGGGCAGTTGAGGGGTCGCTGATGACCACCGGTGTATAATCCGGCAGCGTACAATTGTCTGCACCGGCGGCTGGGGACCATGATGGCTGACGCCCACTTCCACATCTGGCACTACAAGCGGGATCCGGACGGCATCATCCGGTCGATGGAACGCGCCGAAGACCGGTACGATACGCGCCGGAAGGCCAACTACGCCCAGGAACTGTTTCGACGGGAACGCTCCCTGGCCAGTCAGGTGGTGCAGTGCGTTGACGGGGCCTTCTGCCAGCCACCGCCCGATCGGGTGGTACGGGGCGCCACCATGGCGGGGCCTCGGGAATTCACGGCAGATCATTTCATCGACTGGACCCCATCCATCCGGCCGTCGCGCAAGCTGGCGCAGGGGATGGAGAAGCTGGAGCAGTATGCGGAGAGAGGCCGCCCAGCGCTGATCATTGATGCCTGCTGGGGTTGATAAACTGGGCGGTGGCGCAGCGCAGTCGTCCGGGCGCTCGCGCTGCCGTCCACGGGCGTATTTACCACCTACGGGGCCACGCTCACGGAAAGGATGGGGAGGCCACGATGACCGACGACCAGAGGGCCTGTTGAAAAAGTCAGTTTGATCGCGGGGATCGGCTGCGCGTTGGGCTACAATGCCGGGACAGTCCGCCGTGCCGAGGGTGCTCATGATTGAACCTCAGGATCGATCCCGTCGCGATTCCGCCCTGTTCCAGTTCACCACCAGGCAGTTAAGAGACTTCATCGATCCCAACCACCTCCTGATCCGGATCGATGAACGGCTGGATTTCGCCAGGCTGGTGGCGCCTTTGGAAGATTGCTATTGCCCCGACTTCGGCTGACCGGCCATTCATCCTGAGGTAATGGTGAGGGCACTGCTCATCGGCTCGGTGTACAACATCGCCTCCTTCCGCAGGCTGTGCTCGGCCATCTCCGAGAACATCGCGTATCGCTGGTTTTGTTTCCTGACCATCGACGATCCGGTGTTCGACCATTCCAGTATCAGCCACTTCATCGACCGGATCGGGCGTGATGGCTTTGCGGCAATCTTTGAGGGTCTGAACCAGGAACTGCTGCGCTTGGGGCTCCTGTCTCCGGAGATGTACGCTGACGCCAGCCTGGTCAAAGCCAACGCCAGCAGCTTTGAGATGGTCCCCAGCGGGATGACCGTGGCGGAGTTCCAGGAACTGGCCATTGAGGAAAATGGCCTTTTCGTACTGACTGAGACCAGTGTGGACGATGACGGTGTGGAGAGCAACGATTGCCTTCCGCCCAGATCACAGCGCAGGTACGTGTCTCTGATCCGGTACTACCCGATGACACTGTTAGCCAGGGAAAGGAACCGGACCAGCGAATATCGTCGCGAGAGGGTCCGACGCCAGACCATTGCGGAAGGGACCTTCGCTTCCCTGGACCGCCTGGGATGGGCGAGAACACGGCTGAGGGGCTTGTGGAAAGTCAATTGCGAAGGGTACCTGGCGTCCTTCGCCCACAACGTCCTCAAAATGGTGCGCAAGCTCGGCCGCGGTGTGGGGCCGCCCGGTCCGGTGGCGCCCGCCGATGCTGTTGCCTCCAGCGCAGACCAGGCCATGGACGATGGATTGGTGGATGCCGTTACTCCACTGCACTGTTTGATCTGGCTCAGTTGCTGGGTCCTCGGCCTAGAACCTTTGCCAGCTAGACGACTTTCTCAACAAACCCCCTTATTGTCGTCTATCACCACATCGCATGGTTGGAGCAAGAGTTGAGCGACTTGGACTAGGGGCTACGTCAGACTTTGCGCCGGAGTCCAGTGGCGTGAGAAGGATGACCTGCTCCGCACGGTTCCCGGCGTGGACCCGCAGCCATCGCTGACCTTGCTGGCGCATCTGCCGGACTTGGGCACACTGGATCGCAAGCACATTGCTGCCCCAGTCGGCGTGGCTCCCTCCAACCGCGAATGCGGCGCCCTGCGGGGCCAACGCGCCGTCTGGGGCGGACGCTCCCGGGTGCGGGCCGTCCTCTACATCGGACGTTGATGGCCAGCCGCCACAACCCTGCCATCCGGGATTTCTACCGGAGGCTTCCGGCAGCTGGCAAGCCGAAAAAGATGGCGCTGGTCGCGTCCGTGCGCAAACTGCCGGTCATGCTCAACGCCATGCTCAAACATGGCTACCCTTGGCGCGATATGACTCAGCCGGTCGTCGCTCATGCCCGTTGACTTTCAAGGCAGTTGCTATTGCGCGCTCCTCTTTTCGGGCTGGTTTAATGCGTCAGAAACCATTATCCCCGAAGCCGGGATCACTTTCTTACCCCTTCACCACGCCGCAACACTCAGCTCTTCGGTGGATTGGGGCTCAGCGGAAGTTGGGCATCACTTTTTCTGCGAAGAGTTGCAGCGAGCTGGACACCTGGTCGTAGGACAGGCCCCCGGCGTCCAGGTAGCTGATGAAGTGGGTGACATGGTTCTCTTCCAGTTCCTTGATGGCCACCGTGACCTTCTCGGGGCTGCCGATGGCTGCCATGCCTTCCTTGCCCCGTTCGGCCACCAGATCCGGCTCGATAAATGGGTCTTGGACGTAGTGCTCATAGCCACGCACCCCTGAGGCCCGCACAACGTCGGAGAGCGGGCGGCGCAGGAAGTCCCCCATGT
>JAGWBI010000059.1:0-2106 GCA_021295965.1 Dehalococcoidia bacterium
GGCGGCGTAGAAGACGGCCTTCAGCGTCTGCGCCTCGTCCACGCCCAGGAACTCGGACACGGCGGCGATGGTCTTCATGCCGGGGGTGTCCACCGGTTCCAGGGGCAGCGGGTCGGGCACGGCCTGGTCGGGATAGACCCCGGCGGCCTTCTCGGCGTTGGCCGCATAGCCGCAGGACGGGCAGGTGATGACCGTATCCTCGCCGGTGTCGGTGGGCAGCAGGAACTCGTGGGAATCCTTGCCCCCGATGGCCCCGCTGTCGGCCTCGGCCATCACCACCGGGATGCTGCACCGACGAAACACGTTGCGATACGCCTGGGCCATGGCCTGGTAGGAGTCGTCCAGGCCATCATCGCCCGCGTCGAAGGAGTAGGCGTCCTTCATGGTGAACTCGCGGACGCGCACCAGGCCGGCGCGAGGGCGCGGCTCATCGCGGAACTTGGTCTGCATCTGGTAGAGGATCACCGGCAGATCGCGGTAGCTCTGCACGTTGCCCTTGACGATGTTGGTTACCACTTCCTCGTGGGTGGGAGCCAACGCCAGCGGCCTCCCCCGCCGGTCCTCCAGCGAGAACATATTGTCGCCAAACGCAGCGGCGCGCCCGGTCTGCTCCCAAAGCTCCATGGGTTGCAACGCCGGCATACGCAGCTCCTGGCTGCCGGCGGCGTCCATCTCCTCGCGGACAATCTGCTCAATCTTCTGCAACGACCGCCACGCCAGCGGCAGGTAGGCATAGACGCCGGCGGCGACCTGCTGAATGAGGCCGGCCCGCAGCATCAGCCGGTGGCTGGCCGTTTCCGCCTCAGGCGGATCGTCGCGGAGGGTACGGGTAACGAGACGGGAAATACGCATTACAGTGGCGTTCCTTCAGTTGACCAGGGGTTGATGAGTTCCACGCCGCAGTCGGTGAAATCGCTGACGTTGCGGGTGGCTACGGCCATGTTTTGCGAGCGGGCGATAGCGGCAATTTGGCAATCATACTGTTTGATGGGACGGCCGGCCCGACGACGGCTGACAGCTATCTCCGGGTAAACCTGAGCCGCCGCGCTGTCGAAAGGCAGGATTTTTCCTGCAAAGTCTTTGCGGAGCATATCCTCAGTTTCCCGGGCCAGGGATTCGCGTCGCTGACCGGCTGGCATGATGGCAAGACCGTAGCGCAACTCGGCTTCGGTTACCGCAGTGATAAACAGGTTTGCCCGGGCGTTTTCAGCGACCCATTGGACTACAACGGGATTTGGAACCGGCCGTTTTGTCTCCGAGACCACGTTGGTGTCCAGTATTATGATGCGGTTTGTTTCAATCGAAGGTGGGCGGTTCACGAGCAGGCTCCCGCGGCGGCAGTTCCAGTTCGACGCCGCCCAACGGCGCAAACCGGGCCCTGATAGCTTCGGCGAGATTCTGCGGAGCGTGGGGCAACTCCAGCGCGTCCTCAAGGATGTGGCGTGCCTCTTCCTCGGGCGACCTACCGTGCGGGGTTGCGCGCGCCAGCAAACGGCGTCCCATCTCTCCATCGCTATCCCAAACGACTATGCTGGGCATCAAACCACCTCCGTCCGTAAATATTCAGCGGTTGTCGTCCTTGGAGTCCTCGAATACGAGCTGTATCGGCTCCCCGGAACTCCGAGACGGATGGACGACTTCCACAATGCCTAGGTCCTTGAAAAGCTCGTGGATGGATTTTCCCATGTGTTTGGGCTGCGGGAGCGCTCCCGTCATGTCCAACGCAATACGGATGATGTTCAGCGCCTCTTCCTCGATGGAGCGCCCATTGCCGACGGCCCTGGCGCGCAGGCGCACCGCCGTCACATGGTCAAGACCGTCCAAGTTTACGCTGACCACCGCGCCACCTCCGTCCGAGACAATGGTTTATTTTAGCACCGGAACGATGCGAAAGGATTGGCCGAGCCGCTACCCCATCGGGTTCACATTCGCCATCCCCAGCCGGAACTGCCCCAGGTTGTCGTAGGCGCTGGTGTTGACCATGAAGTGCTGGGCGGCGGCGTTGATGTCGCGCATGCAGCGTTGCAGGATGCGGTCATTGTAGATGGCGTTGCCCCCGCCGTAGCGGAAGGCGGTGGTGGTCACCTGGCAGGCCACGTCGGTGGC
>JAGWBI010000059.1:2225-10058 GCA_021295965.1 Dehalococcoidia bacterium
TCGTGCTGCAACGCGCCCCGCTGGGCGATGGGCGAGGTCAGATACCCGCGATGGAAGGAACCGGCCTGTGCCGCAATCTCGTCCAGGGCGCGGCGGGCTACGCCCAACGCAAAGGAGGCGTGGTCCGGCGTGACGAAACCCGGCCGGCCCAGCCAGAACAGCGGCCCGCCCTTGCGCGGATCGGTGGACATCAGGTCAAAGGCCAGATCCTCGGACACGAAGTAGTCGGTGAACACAAAATCACGGCTGCCCGTGCCCTGTAAACCCATCACCTGCCAGTTGTCCAGAAACTGCACGTCCTCGATGGGGGCTGCGAAAATCATGTGCTGCGGTCCCGGCTCGTCGTCCCGCACGATGCGGAAGCCGGCCAGCAGCCACGAGGAATGAGCCGACCCGCTGGCGAAGGGCCAACGCCCGCTGACCTTCCACCCGCCGTCAACCGGCGTCGCCAGCCCGCGCGGGATGATCGCGCCCGATGCAATGGGCATCCGTTGACTGGTCAAAGGCTGACTGGTCAAAGGCTGACTGGTCAAAGGCTGACTGGTCAAAGATCGGTCGCCGAAGATACGCTCCACGCCGGCGTCGGGCAGAAACGCCCCCAGCCACGACGCGCTGGTGCTGTTGATGAACGCGCACCAGCCGGCCGACGGATTGATGTAGCAAAGCTCGTCGCACAGCTCCAGGTACAGCAGCGGGTCGCACTCCGGCCCGCCCAGCTCCCGGGGCACCTTCAGCGACATCAGCCCCTCGCGATACAACGCGACCACCGACGGCCACGACAGGGTCTGCCCGGCGTCGTTGGCCTCGGCGTCAGCCTCCAGGATGGGCCGGATGCGCGCGATAGCATCCAGCAGGTGGCGGCGCAACGCCTCCCGCTCGGTCGGCAACGCAGGGATGCCCAGATCCTCAAGGGCGGTTACGTCAAAGGGAGCGATTGCCTCAGCGGCAGCGGTGGCGGCGGTCATACCGTGGTCTCTTTGTGTTCGAGCGATCCGGAATCATCATAAGTGCCGTAGTCGGCAATGGCGCCGGCGTGGTCCCCTTGGGCAGCTTTGGCAACAGCCCGGTCGTCGTAAACTGCTACGTTGTCCGGGTCCAGCGCAATGACGCGGTCGTAGTCGACGATGGCGCCGGCGTAATCTCCCTGTTCGGCTTTGGTGACGCCTCGGTTGTGGTAGGCATCCGCGTCATCCGGGGCCAGTGCGATGGCGCGGTCAAAGTCGGCAATGGCGCCAGCGTAATCTCCCTGTCCATCTTTGGCTATGCCCCGGCTGTGATAGGCATCCGCGTCATCCGGAGCCAGTGCGATGGCGCGGTCATAGTAGGCAATAGCATCAGCGTAATCGCAGGCATCCAGTCTGTAGTCGCCGAATCTGACAAAGTAAGCCGCGTCACGCAGGGCGTTGGCCCGGGCAAATTGGAGGGCTTGGATTTCGTCCTCCGAGAGGTCAAGTTGGTCCCTCAGTATATGTATGGCGATGCTGCGGTCTTCATCGTTGCCGTCCAGGAGGTCGCTTGCGGTTTGGCGGCGCAGGCGGGCAAACTCGGGGTCACAGGCCGCTCTATCTCTGACATAATCATCGTGTCTGATGAGAGCCATTGTTTTCGCTCCTTTAGGCGTAGCGTTCACGAAGGCGGCGGGCTCGAGCAATATCCGAGCGTTGTTGTGAGGCTTTGACTCCGCCGGTCAGGAACATCACCAGATTGGCTCCTTGACGGCAAAAATATAGTCTGATGCCCGGACCTTTGCCCTTCAATCGACGCTCAAATACCCCCGGCGCGCCGGCGACGGGTTTATAGTCTCCCCAATTGCCTCGCTCCATGCGGTCAAGCACGCTGATGATATGGTCCCTGGTCGTAGAGTCCAACCCGTCGCCACTCGCTGAACTCTGGCGTTTGCCGGATTTCGTACATATTCGGTCAGGCCCCGGCCGGCGTCTTCTCAATCTCCTCCATCAGCGCGGTCAGCATTTCGTCTTCCGGCACCACCCGTATCTTCTCGCCCTTGCGGAAGATGATGGCCCGGCCGGCGCCGGCGGCGATGCCCACGTCGGCGTCCTTCGCCTCGCCCGGGCCGTTCACCTCGCAGCCCATCACGGCCACCTTGATGTTCTTGTCCGTCTTCTTCAGCAGCGCGTCCACGTCGTTGGCCAGCTTGCGTATGTCCACGTCGGCCCGGCCGCAGCTGGGGCAGGCGACCATGGTCGTGCCCTTGTCCCGCAGGTTCAGTGATTTCAGTATTTCAAACCCGGCGATGACCTCCTCAACGCTGTCGTCGCTCAAGGACACCCGGATCGTGTCGCCGATGCCCTCATACAGCAGCACGCCCAGGCCCACGGCGGTACGGATGGAACCCGACTTGGCCGTGCCGGCCTCCGTGATGCCCAGGTGCAGCGGGTAGGGCACCATCTCGCCCAGCCGGCGGTAGGCTTCGACGGTGGTGGGCACATCGAAGGCTTTCATGGAGATCTTGATCTGGTCGAAGTCCTGCTCTTCCAGCAGACTGATTTCCCAGAGGGCGGTGGCGACCATGTGGTCAACCACGCTGTAGTCGCCGGCCTGGGCCTCGCCGGCCTTGGGCAGCCGGTTCACCAAGTCCATGTGACGGGAGAAGCCGCGCGTGCGCCCGATGCCGCCCACCGGGGGCAGGCTGCCGAAGTTCACGCCGATGCGGATGGGAATGTTCCGCTCCTTGGCGGCCTGCACCACCTGGCGCACCTGGTCCTCGTTGCGCAGGTTGCCGGGGTTCAGCCGCAGGCAATCGATCCCGCCGGCGGCGCACTCCAGCGCCAACTGGTAGTGAAAGTGTATGTCGGCTACCAGGGGAATACGGATCTGCTTCTTGATCTCCGCCATCGCCTTGGCGGCTTCCATATCGGGCACGGCGGAACGGATTATTTCGCAGCCCGCCTCTTCCAGTTCGTGAATCTGCCGCACCGTGGCCTTCACGTCACGGGTGTCGGTCTTGGTCATGGACTGGACGGTAACGTCGGCATCGCCGCCAACCTTGACGCCGCCAACGTACACGGGCTTGGTAACTCGTCGCCTGGTCATAGTCATCATCACACCGCCATTTGAGTTGAAGGGAATGCGGAATAACGGAGAATGTCGGCCAACTGTTATGTGCGAGCAATGATACACGATAGACTTCGGGAGTTGCTACCAACGGCCGCCGGCTGTGGGAACGACGATAAACCGATGGCGTATAATACGGCAAAATTGGGCCAGCGTTGCCCATCATGCTGAGGCGAACGATGACCACCATCAAACCGCGCCTGATGACCGCCGACGAATTCCTGGAAATGGAGCGGATTCCCGGCAAGCGCTATGAACTGATCCGAGGCGTACTGACGGAGAAAGAAGTGGGTACCGGCGAACCTCACGCTATCACTGTGGCTCGCTCTAGCGGCCTTCTGTTTCAATACACCGAGTCCACGGACTTTGGCGAAATTCGCGTTGGCGAACCCGGCTATCGGCTGGAATCCAACCCTGACACTGTGCGTTGCCCCGATGTGGCCTGGTTCGCGCCGGGACGCATCCCGCCCGGAACCGCCGGCTTCCCTAACCTGACTCCCGACCTCTGCGTTGAAGTCGAATCCCCCAGCAACTCCCGCTCCGACCGCCTGTTGTCCGGCAAAGCGAAGATGTGGCTTGACTTTGGAGCGCGGGAAGTGTGGGTTCCCAACCCGGCAACGGTCACTGTCACGCGATACCGGCCCGGCGCGCCGCCGGTGGTATTGAGCGAGGATGACATTCTGGACGGCGGCGAACTGCTGCCCGGCTTCAGCGTACCCGTTTGGCAACTATTCCGTCGCCGACGCTAGCGGGCTGAGGGTGTTTGCCATGCAAATCAATATCAATGAAGCCGAGACTCGTCTTGCCGAATTGGGCGAACTAGCCTGGCAGGGGGAGGAGATAATCATCACCAAAGCCGGCAAACCATACTTGGCGCTGACAATGTATCGAGAAGAACCGCCGGCAGAGCCGGTGGCAAAGAAAGAGCGCAAGCCGGGCCGCCTGAAGGGACAAATTTGGATTGCGCCGGATTTCAACGAAACACCACCAGAGCTAATCGACCTGTTTGAGAACGGTCCGGTTTTCCCGGACGAAAAATAATGGACGATTTGCCGTTGGATACCCACGCGTTGCTGTGGTGGTTGGAAGACAGTCCCCGAATGAACCGCGCTACCCGAGCGGCCATAGCCTCTCCTGAAAAGCGGGTGTGTCAGTGCGGTTACCGTCTGGGAAATTGCCCTCAAGCGCATCTTGGGCAAATTGCAGGCCCCGGACAACCTGCTTTTGATAATCAGGGAGGAAGGCTTTACCGGCTTGCCATTGACACTTGAGCACGGGTATTTGGCGGGCAACCTTCCCCTCCTCCACCGCGACCCTTTCGACCGTATGCTTATTGCACAGGCGCACGCCGAGAGCCTGATATTGGTCACCGATGACGCGGCTGTGCAGCGCTGCGACGTCGCCACGCTGGCGGCGTGAACTGCGAGCGCGGCGGTTTATGCAACTTACCGCCGCTGTTAAGTTATAATGTCCGCAGCAGTCCGCCGTTGTGCTGTTACTGGCCGGCGGCATCGACAAAATACGCCGGAATCAGGCAATCAGGCAGGTGTTGGCGTGCGCGAAGTAATTCAGGAAGCAGTCAGTCAGTTGGAATCCGGTAATCCCTGCGTGCTGGCCACGGTGGTCCGCACCAAGGGATCCACCCCGCAGAAGGCCGGCGCCATGCTCCTCGTCCGCGAGGACGGCACCGCCGTCGGCACCCTGGGCGGCGGCTGTGTCGAGGGCGATATCTGGTTTGCGGCCCGTGAGATTCTTCGCAATCGGGGTGGCCCGGAGTTCAAGGACTACTACCTCAACGAGGACATCGCCGCCCGCGACGGTCTGGTCTGCGGCGGCACCATGTACTTCTACCTGGAACCCTTCTGGGAAACCGACGACTTCTCCGACATCGGACAGGAGTTGCTGGGCGCATACGACGGCGCGGAGCCGGCCGCCCTGGCTACCGTCGTCCGCTCCGACGGCGACACCGCGGCCCTGGGCGCCAAGCTGCTGCTGCGTTCCGACGGCTCCATCGCCGGCGGCATCGGCACGGCGGAGCTGGACGAGGTCGCGCTGGAAGCCTGCGGTCGGGTCGCCTCCATCGGAGCCAACGAAGCGGTTGACCTGGACGCAAACACCGAGCTGTTCATCGAGGGCTTCACCACCCCGCCGACGCTGGTGATGGTGGGCGGCGGCCACGTTGGCAAGGCCACCGCCGACCTGGCGCACCGCCTGGGCTACCGGGTGTACATCGTGGACGACCGGGAGGACTTCTCCAACGCGGAGCGCTTCCCCTACGCCGAGGAAACCATCGTCGCCCCCTACACCGACTGGGCCAAACACCTGGACATCAACGTCAACAGCTTCATCGTCGTGGCGTCCCGGGGCCACTGGTTCGACGACGTGGCCCTGGAATCGGCGCTGACCACCCGCGCCCGCTACGTCGGCCTGCTGGGCAGCCGGCGCAAGACGCTTATGATCTACCAGCGTCTGCTCCAGGAAGGCGTGCCTCGCGAGCGGCTGGCCCAGGTTCGCGCTCCCATCGGCCTGGACATCGGCGCGCTGGAACCGGAGGAGCTGGCGGTCAGCATCATGTCCGAGGTCATCATGGCCCGTCGCGGCGGCAAGGGCAGCCCCATGACCATGGATGACTGGTATCTGGAGCGGGCCGAACGCCGCGCCAACCGGGCCATGGGCCTGCCGGCCGACTGACCCGGCCCGGGTCTTTGGCCAACCCTGCGAGGACGTCGATGTCGGCGGAACCGACCCTGCCCGACCCGGACCGGTTTCCCGGTGACATGGGCCGGTTCCTCCGGGAATTGCAGGAAAACCCGGACGCCCTCAGCCTGATGCGTTCTCTGTGCACCATTCCTGACGTCCGGGATCTGGCATACGACGAGCGCCGCTCGCGTCTGGCGCCCGACTCCATCGTCCAGATGATCCTGTACGACGTCATCGACAACGCGCCCCTTAGGGACCTTTTCGTCGAAACCCTGATGAGCGATTACACACCGCCGGCTGAGTGAAGCACGTATGACCCATTCGGAGGTCATCGTAATCGGGGGTGGCATCGCCGGAACCTCCGCCGCCTACCACCTGGCCGAGCACGGCCGCAGCGTCACCCTGCTGGAGCGCGGCGAAATCGCCTCGGAAGCGTCGGGCGTAAACGCCGGCGGCATCGGCGCACTGGGTTGGGGCCACCTTCCCGACCTGGAATCCCACCTGACCATGGGCAGCCTGCAGATCTTCCGCAATCTGCAACTGGACCTGGGCTACGATATTGAGTTTCGAGCCTCCGGCGGCCTCCAGGCGGTACAGCCAGGAGCGCAGTACGACTACGCCAAGGACCGCGTTCTCTCGCTGAAGTCCCGCGGCTATTCGGTTGAGTTGCTGGACATAAACGCGGCGCGGAGCATCGAGCCGGAGCTGAGCCCGGAGTTGGCCGGGGCGCTGTACTTCCCCCTGCGCGGCCAGGCCGACCCGCAGAAGGCCACCCGCGCCTTTGCCGCCGCCGCCGAGTCTCGTGGCGCGGAGATTTTGACCGGGTGGGAGGTCACGGGCATCACCGGCACCGCCGACGGGGATTACTTAATTACCTGCCCCGATGAGGAGTACCGAGCCAATACGTTGGTCCTGGCGGCGGGGGCGTGGTGCCGGCCGCTGGGCGAGATGCTGGGCATCGGCATACCCATCGTTCCGGTGCGCGGGCAGATGTGGGCGACGCAGCCCATGCCTCCCCGGGTGTTCCAAGGAATGTCGGCGGTGGAATCCTACGCCCATTGGAGTGGCAACCCCGGCGGTGACGCCAATACTCCCCCAGAGTTGACCCACATCAACGGCCGGCGGGTCACCCGGCATCTCTACGGCCGGCAGACCCGAGACGGCGAGATAATCTTCGGCGGCGACCGTCAGATGCTGGGATACGACCGGATGGTGGACGCCGGCGGCGTCGAGGTCAATTTCTCTCACACCGCCGAAATCCTGCCCTTCCTCGGCCAGCAGTCCATCAGCCGCACCTGGTCCGGCCTGATGCCCTTTCCCTTGGATGGACGACCCATAATCGGCAGGATACCTCAGCTGGGCAACCTGTACATCGTCAGCGGCCTGGCCTCGTCCGGCTTCGGGCGCGGCCCCATGGCCGGCAAGCTCATCGCCGATTACGTGCATACCGGCCACCAACCCCAGCCGCTGGCCGAAT
The DNA here is from genome assembly GCA_021295965.1 of Dehalococcoidia bacterium. Lineage (GTDB taxonomy): Bacteria > Chloroflexota > Dehalococcoidia > Lucifugimonadales > UBA3495 > Bin87. The sequence continues at coordinate 9,478 of JAGWBI010000059.1, forward strand.
CCGACCCGGCCCGCTGCGTAACCTCCCTGAGCTGACGAGGCTGTCGCGCTGCTGCGCTAATTCGTCAAAATCAGGATTTACCGGATTTGAGGATTGACAGGGTTGGGAATGTTGTGCGGTGACGCGTTCTCAATCCCGCCAATCCTAAAATCCTGGTAATCCTGATTCTGACGGTTTCACGCGGCCCCCGCCCGCCCGGTGGAGTACAATTGCTCCCGGCGTCCCAATTCATTCACGCGCCACGCCACGGGAGGGAACATGAAGCGCAGCACGTCCCGGATTCTCACCACCCACACCGGCAGCCTGCCCCGGTCTCCCGAGCTACAGGAACTGCTGCGGCTGCGCGAGGACCGGCAGAGTTTCGACGAGACGTCGTTCCATTCCAGCGTCCGCGATGCCGTGGGCGACATACTCGACCGGCAACAGAACGCCGGCATCGACGTGGTGAACGACGGCGAGCAGGGCCGTTCCCAGTACGCCACCTACGTCAAGGAGCGGCTCACCGGCTTCGAGGGCGAGCGGGAGGTGCGTTCCCGTCCGAGGCTGGACGACGCCGACTTCCCGGAATACGCCGCCACGCA
>JAGWBI010000059.1:10293-11940 GCA_021295965.1 Dehalococcoidia bacterium
GCCGGCCTCATCCTGCAACTCGACTGTCCCGACCTGGCCATGACCCGTGTTTCCCAGTTCTCCCACCTGTCGGTGGATGAGTTCAAGAAGATCGTGGCAATGCACGTCGAGGTCATCAACTACGCCCTCCAGGGCATCGACCCGGAGCGGATGCGGCTGCACGTCTGCTGGGGCAACACCGAAGGCCCCCATCACCATGACGTTCCCCTGCGCGAGATCGTCCACACGATACTGCAGGCCCGCCCCCTGGGGCTGTCCATCGAGGGCGCCAATCCCAGGCACGGCCACGAGTGGAAGGTGTGGGAAGATGTCAGTCTGCCCGAGGGCAAGGTGCTGATACCCGGCGTGCTGGACACCACCACCAACTTCATCGAGCACCCGGAACTCATCGCCCAGCGCATCCTGAACTACGCCAACGCGGTGGGGCAGCGACTGCGGCTTCGGCACCTCCGCCTGGGGCCGCAAGGTGGAGGCCAACGTCGCCTGGGCCAAGCTGGCCTCAATGGCGGAAGGAGCGCGGCTGGCGTCCCAAGAGCTGTGGTAATCCTCCAAACTCTGTCATTGCGAGCGAAGCGCGGCAATCTCGTACCGGCAACGGTGGTTGCCACGGCTACGAGATTGCAGTGTTGCTACGCTCCTCGGAATGACAACCCGGCTGCCCGCGAGCGGCGATGCCAGCGCGGGGCATCAGCTTGAGACTCACCGCCACGCTGTCCCGGGCCTCCACGCCCCTGGGCATCTTCCGTCATCGCAACTTCGCCCTGGTATGGTGCTCCACCGCCCTGGTGGGCATGGGCACCCAGATGGAGTCGGCAGTGCTGGGCTGGTTCGTCCTGACGCTCACCGACTCTCCCTTCCTGGTCGGTTCCATCGCGGCGGCCCGCATGGCCCTCAACTTCATGGCTCTCTTCGCCGGCGCGATTTCCGACCGGCTGCCCCGCAACCTGCTCCTCATGTCGGTGGAATTCATCATGGGTTCCATGGGCATCCTGATGCTGGCGCTGATCCTGAGCGGCCTGCTGGAGGTCTGGCACATCTTCGCCATCACCCTCTTCATGGGCGTCATCCGCCTGTTCCAGATGCCCGTCGCGCAATCGCTGGTGGGCGACACTCTGCCCAGGGAACGGCTGAACAACGGCGCGGCCTTCAATACCATCGCCATGAACATCGCCATGCTGTGCGGCCCCGTCATCGGCGGCGTGCTGTTCAAGGGCTTCGGTCCCCAGGGAGCCTACCTCGCCATCGCCGGCCTGTATCTGGCCAGCGGGATGGTCGCATCGGGCATCAGGATTGACCGCTCCGAGAGCAGCCGACGGCCCGAATCGGTGCTGCGCACCATCACCAACGGTCTGCGCTACGCCGTCGGCAACCAGGTCATCTGGGCCGTGCTGGCGGTGGCGATCATCATCAACCTGGCCGGCTGGACGGTACACACGGGTTTGGCGCCCATCTTCGCCCGCGACGTGCTGGGGACCGACTCGGCCGGCCTGGGATTGCTGCTTTTCGCCTTCGGCGTCGGAGCGCTCAGCGGGTCTTTGGGACTGGCGATGGCGCCCAACCTGCGCCGCCCCGGTACGCTGCTCATCATCGCCGTGATGATGTGGCACGCGATGATCCTGGTCTTCTCCCTGTCCCGTTCCTTCTACC
>JAGWBI010000020.1:0-30126 GCA_021295965.1 Dehalococcoidia bacterium
GGTCCCATCGTGGGGGCTACTATCTCGTTGGCCGTCGCCGTCGTCGTGATGTTGATAACGGATCTGGCGAAAACGCCGTTGGTGGTGGCCTTGTACCTGGTGTGGCAGGTGCTCCAAAACTCGCTCATCGCGCCCAGGTTCCAGGGTCAGGCATTGGGTCTGCATCCTCTGGCGATAGTCCTCGCCCTGGCAATATTCGGGTTGTTCCTGGGGTTTTGGGGCGTACTGGTAGCGGCGCCGTTCGCCGCTGCCGGCTATCGGGTCATGCGTTATGTCGTGGAGGAATGGCACGCCGCTGAAATCCTGCTGCCAACCGGAGTCCTGGACAGCGCAGACCCAGGGTCGGAAAGCGGGCCTCGCGAAGACACCGAATAGCGCGGTTCGCCGGCCTGGTGTACAATCGGGGCAATTATCGCCGCCGGTCGCGCTCCCGAGGGGGGAATTGCAGATGCGTATCCTATTGATTGCTACCAACCGACACAACCGGGTGATGAGCCGCATGCGGGCCCAGCCCATTCCCATCGGACTGGCCTACGTGGCCGGCCATGTGGACCGCTCCCGGCACGAGGTCAAGTTGGTGGACCTCATGTTCGCCAGCGAGAACTATCTGGATGAAGTTGAGCAGACCGTGCGCGATTTCAGTCCCGAGCTGGTGGGCATCTCCATCCGCAACCTGAGCAATCACAGCTACGTGGACCCCCAGTGGCAATTGCCCATCACCAAGAGCGTTATAGAGCGCATACGGACCATCTCCGACGCGACGATAGTATGCGGAGGCCCGGCCTTCAGCATCATGCCGCAGCAGGTGTTTGACTTTGTTCAACCGGACATAGGCATCGCCGGAGACGCTGGCGAAACCTTCGCCGAACTGGCCAACCGGGTGGAGATCGGCGAGCCGGACTACCGAGGCATGACCGGCGTTCTGTTCCGCGACGACAGCGGCGGGATTGTGTACAACGGCATGCGCTGCTCCTCCGACTTCGTTAGCCGCCCGAGCCTGGACGACCTGGATATGCCCAAGTATGCCCAGGCCGGTTTCGGCGTCAGCGTGCTGACCAAGCTGGGCGGTTTCTACTACCCGACCTCCGCCGACGACATTCGCACGCCGGAAGGGGCCTGGCGAGTCATACGCCCCATCGACGAGGTGGTCGAGGAAGTAACCGAGGTGACCGCCCGCTACGGCCTGAAGAAGATTTTCTTCGTGGACAACTGTTTCAACGTACCGCTGGAGCACGCCAAGGAACTGTGCAACGCCCTGATGGAGGCCGAGGTCAAGGTGCGCTGGAACACCTGCCTGGCCCCCTATGCCTGCGACGCCGAGCTCATTGGCATGATGAAGCAAGCCGGCTGTGGCCTGGTCATGATGGGCGGCACCCGCGGCGGCGACCCCCACGAGGGTGACAACGATACGTCTCGCTACTCGGCGCTGAAAGAGACCACCGAACTATGCGAGGCCGGCGACCTGCACTACACCATTTCCCAGCAGTTCGGCGAACCGGGCGAAACCCGCGAGTCGGTGGAGAACAAGCTGGAGTTCCTGCGGGGATTGAAACCCTCGTTGGCCAACCTGCGCGTTGGCGTCAGCGTAATGCCGGGAACGGATGTCGCGGCCCGTTGCCTCGAAGAGGGCATCATCACGGACGAGACGGAACTCATCGCGCCGACTTTCTACATGGCCGAGGAGGTGCGCCCCTGGCTCGTGGACTACCTGCGGGAGTTGGTGGATGCAAACCCGCGCTGGAACCTGATGTAGAAAGTTCCCTCTCCCGTCAAGGGAGAGGGTTAGGGTGAAAACCTTTACGAATAGTATTCATAAGGAACGCAAGAATGACCCTGACGCAACATCCGCAACTCGGTGCCGGCAGGATCTCCCTCGCCGACGCCGACAGCATTCGCGCCGCCCATCTGCTTCGCCGGGCCGGGTTCACGCCGACCCGCGCCGAGATCGACCGTGCGGTGGAGCAGGGTTACGAGGCGACGGTCGAGGAACTGCTGCATCCTGAAGATCGGCCCGATCTGGAGATCGAGGACTTGATCCGGCGGTACCACGTCGATCAGAACAGCCTGATGCTGCTGGAGAGCAGCCAGAGCTACTGGCTGTATCGCATCATTAACAGCCAGCGTCCCCTGGAAGAGAAGGTGGCGCTGTTCTGGCACGGCCTCTTCGCCACCGCCTACGGCAAGCTGAACCACGCCAAGGCGGTGGTCAATCAGACGCACACGTTCCGTCGTCACGGGCTGGGCAAGTTTGCCGACATCCTGCTGGAGTTGTCCCGCGACCCCGCCATGATTTTCTGGCTGGACAACAAGGACAACCACCGGGACGCTCCCAACGAGAACTATGGCCGCGAACTGCTGGAACTGTTCTCCATGGGCATCGGCAACTACACCGAGGACGATGTTAAAGCCGCTGCCCGCGCCTTCACCGGCTGGACCATTGACAATGCCCAGTACATGAGCATCCGTGCCAGCCGGGACTCCTTCTGGCCCTACGGTCGCATCGACTGGCAGTTCCGCTACCGGGACGACGACCACGACGACAGCGAGAAGACCTTCCTGGGCCACACCGGTCCTTTCGGCGGGCAGGATGTCATCGACATCATCGTGCGGCAGCCGGCCACGGCCCACTACATTGCCGGCAAACTCTACGGTTTCTTCGTCTCGGATCAGCCTGACGAAGAGGCCGTCGGCATCCTCGCCGACGAGTTCACCCGCACGGGCGGCGACATTCGCGCGGTGATGCGCTGCCTTTTCCTCTCTGAGTTCTTCTCGGATGAAGCGGCGCGCCTGGCCCGCGTCAAAAGTCCCGCCGAGTTGGTTGGGGGCACCGCGCGGCTGGCCGGCAGCCACCGCACTCCGGAGTGGACCATCTCCAACCTGGCCATGGACGTCAACTTCATGGGCCAGGAAATCCTGAACCCGCCCACGGTGGAGGGTTGGCACACGGGCCGGGAGTGGATCGACACCGGCAACCTGGTGGAACGCATCAACGCCGCCGGCGCCGAGATGCGGGATACCAACCGCCCCGGCGTCCGCGCCGTCATTGAGCGTGTAGAGTCCGCCGGCCCTGTCCTGCAGCCCCGGGCGCTGGCCGAGGCGTGCCTTGACGCTGTGGGGATTTTTGAGGTAACGGAAGGAACGATGCGTAGCCTGGTGGCGTTGGCAGACCAGTGGGGCGAGGTCCGCTTTGACCGCCCTGACGCCATCGCCTGCTCCGAGGAACGGGTCGTGGAAATGCTTCAGCTCATCGTGGCCTCCCGGGAGTACCAGTTGGCATGACCACCACCGCAACCGCAACATTCACCTACAGCCACACGGTCGGCTTCCTCGCCTACCGGGGCCGGGGGTTCATTCATCCGGTGGACTTGGCGCTGGCCGATGGGGGCGTGATGTACGTCCTCAACAGGGGCGGACCGGAGTCCGTGGGCCGGCTGGAACTCAAGCGCGTCTGCGTCTGCACGGCGGACGAGGGATACATCGGAGAATGGGGAACGGGCGGTACCGAGGACGGGCAGTTCTGGTGGCCCAGCGGCATCGCCCGCGGCCACGATGGCCGTCTCTACGTCACCGATGAGGCGTTGCAGCGCGTCAACGTGTTCGACGCCGACGGCCAATTCATTGAGCACTGGGGCGAAGCTGGGGAGGACCCGGGCCGGTTGAACCGCCCCGCGGCCATCGCCGCCGCTCCCGATGGCACCCTACTGATCAGCGAGGGGTCGAACCATCGCATCCAGCGCTTCACCGTGGAAGGCGAGTACCTGAACGGTTGGGGCGGTTACGGGACCCAGGCCGGCCAGTTCAACACCCCCTGGGGTGTATCCTGCGACGCCAGCGGCAACGTGTTCGTAGCCGACTGGCGCAACGACCGGGTCCAGGCGTTTACGCCGGACGGCCGGTTTGTCGGCCAGTGGGGCGTGTCCGGCGAGGGCAAGGGCCAGTTGAGCCGCCCCTCGTCCGTGGCGGTGGATGGTGAGGGTTATATCTACGTGGCCGATTGGGGCAACGAGCGGGTGCAGATATTCGCTCCCGACGGCGAGGTGGCCGCCATCCTGCGCGGCGACGCCGCCACATCAACGTGGGCGGAGGACTACCTGGCCGCCAATCCTGACGAATCCGCTGCCCGCCGGGAAGCGGACCTGGCCCCGGTGGTAAATCCCTGGCGCGACCACCATCGGGAAACGTCAGCCGGCGTGGAAGCCCTCTTCTGGGGACCCACTTCCGTCACTCTGGATAAAGAAGGACGCATCTACGTGGTGGATTCCTGTCGCCACAGAGTGCAGATCTATCGCAAAGTTTCGTAAAACGCCAACGATACCGTTGTCGTAGGGGCCACGCATGGGTCGCCCCGACGTGGGGGTATACGGGGCTCCGACCGCTCGGGCAGCAGGTCGGTCTCAAAGGTGTTGATGAGCATCCCCAGCATGGTGTAGTTGCCCAGGATGAGGGTCAGTTCGATGACGCCCTGCTGTCCGAAGACCTCCAGCGCGCTCTGGTAACCGCCCCGGCTGACCTGGTGGTTCCTCAGAATCTCCCGGCCCAGGTTGATCACGGCGGACTCGTCGGCGGACAACTCCGGCAGGAGCTTCTTGTCACGCAACGCATCGACCACGGCGTCCGGCACGCCGGCGGCGCGGGCGGATCCGGCGTGGGCGTTCCAGATGTGCTGGCAGTCCATCTCGCGGGCCGCCACCAGCATCGCCAACTCGGCGGATTTCAGCGGCACGCTGGAGGCATTGCGCAGGTACTGGTTCAACCCGGTGGCGTGCTTGCTGGCCTCCGGCACGTGGACCATCACGGAGCCTGGGCCATAGGGAGGGACGGCGGTCCCGTTCTGGGTGATTTCGTCGAAGGTGGCTTCCTGTCCGGCGGGCACGGTGCTGCGGGTCGCTGCGGGTAGTCGGGCCATTGTGGTTCCTCCTTGTCTATATAAAAGTGAACGTTGCCGCTCGTCCTGAGCGTATCGAAGGACGCATGGGATGGTTCGACAGGCTCACCATGAGCGCGAACCAGTAAAACAAGTTGCCCTTGAACCTTAACGGTACGGTTTCTTGCCCGTCTTCTCTTCGAAAAGTTTCCAGGTGTTGTCGTTGAACGGGTAGTACTTGCCGGGTGAGCACTGCTCGATTTCCAATTGCGCCTTGATCACCGCCTCGACTTCCTCCCGCTGGTGGGCGATCTGGATTACCTCGTCGGCGGCTGCGGCGGGCACTACCACCACGCCGTCGTCGTCGCCAACGATGGCGTCGCCGGGGCGCACCAGGACCCCGCCGCACTGGATGCAGTCGTTCACCTGCCACGGCCAGAACTCGGCCGGCCCCTGCTTGGCGGTGGCGTTGGCCGAATAAACGGGAAAGCCGTACTCCTTCAGCGTATTGGTGTCGCGTACGGCCCCGTCGGTGACCAAGCCGCCCACGCCCCGCTGAAAGAGGCGGTAGAACTTGATGTCCCCGCCGATGCTGCTGTACTCCCAGCCCATGGCGTCGATCACCAGCACCTCTCCCGGTCCGCACAGCTCGAAGGCCACGTACTCGGCGGAATCGGATCCCTTGGGTTTGTCGGCGGCCAGGTCGGGCCGATGCGGGACAAACCGCAGCGTAACGGCGCGGCCGGCCATGTGCTGACCGGGCTGCAGAGGTTTCGCGCCCTCGATCATACTCATGGGCCAACCCATCACCCACAGTCCGTCGATGAGGGTCTGGGTGGGAATGGCCTTAAGGGTAGCCAGGGTTTCGTCCGATACAGCGGTGTTGGTAGAAGCGATGGTCATGGGGAGCGTCGTTTCCGTTGCGTCAAGTCGGCGGTATGAAAGCGGCTGCATTGTAGCAGAAAAGGAGGCGGCCTCTACATCAGAGGCCGCCTCGCATCTAACCGGTATAAGTTGGCGCTATTGGTTACTCAGTAGGCCACCCATCCGCCTCCTCACCCGCGCTCAAAGCGGCTTGGATGGCGGCGGCGGCGTCATCAGTGACCCAATTGCCCCACACGTCGGCGTTGTTGTTCAACCACCAGATGGCAGTAGCTTTGACGTCGGCGTCCGGGTTAGCATCCTGCCAGCGCACTACCGCTTTGTAGATGTCGATGTTGAAATCCCAATTCCGCAACATCTCGACGACACCGGGGGCGCGGGCTGGTAGGTCCGGGTACACTGCGATCAGGATAGTGGCATCAGGGTAGCCGCAGGCAAATGTGGTGTACTCACACTCCGCACTGTAAGGGGGTTCTTCGAGACGAACGAGGTCCAGCTTCAGGGCCGGGTCGTTGGTGCCCCATTGATAGCCCAGCCAAGGCTCGCCTCGCTCGTAAGCGCCGTACAGGTCGGCGTTCAGCGCGGCGCCATCGCCGGGGTTGACGATATGCACATGGTCATTGAGACCATACCCTTCAATCTGCTTGGCGTTAACTCCTTCACAGGCCCAGCCGATGATGCAGGAAACCAACCGAGCCTTGTCGCCGGTTTCCGCAGTCTTGAACAGGTCCTTGTACTGCTGGTCCTTCAGGTCTTCCACGCTGTCAAGGTCCGGATATTCCTCCTGTAGGTAGGCCGGGATGACGAAGGCAGACTGCCAGTCTTTGCCCAAGCTCTGGCCGACCGACAGCACTGCACCTTCTTCCCGCGCGGCATTCCAGGCTTCATTCTGGTTAGGCAGCCAGATTTCCATAGTTACGTGAGTGTCGCCGTTCTGCAGGCCCTGGAACAGAGGTAGGGTCGCCCCAAACTTCACGTCAGTCGGGTATCCGTAGCCCTTTTCCACAATGTATTGGGCGATACGGTTTTGGAGCAATGCGCTGGACCAGTTCAGGTCACCAAAGATGATGGTTTCTTTCGGCCCTTCCGGCGCCATCACCTCAACGATTTTCTCGACCTCTTTGACCACCTCTTCGGTAACGACGCGGGTGACTTCGACCGGGACCTCTTTTTCGACTTCAACCTCCCGCTCAACGATCTGTGTAACGGGAACTTCAACCTGTTCGGTCACGACCTTCTCGACTTCTCGCTCAACGACTTGCGTGACCGGAACTTCGACCCGTTCGGTTATGACCTGCGGTTCGGCTGGCGAGCAGGCCATGATGGCGATGGCTGCAACCAGCGCCATTACCATGGCCAGGGCCAGTAATCTGTACTTTGTGAACAAGGCGATTTCCTCCATGGTGGTTGAATTGCCGGCAACTTCCGGCGCGGCATTAGAATGGCGATGATTATTGCAGTGTGGATTATCGTTGTCAAACCAACGATTGCCGCAATAATCAGATTACATAATGGAAGTTTTTCGTATTCATGGGGCGGCACGAGCGCCTCGACTGCCCGGCGCTATGCAGTGTCTTCGTCTTGGAGTTCGTCAAGTAGTCGCCGAACATCCGGGTTGTTTTCCGCAAGAGACTGGAAGCGCTTCCGTATCCGCTCGCGTTCCTCAGCCCGGCCTTCCGCCCGGCCTTTAGCCCGCTCCTTCCGTTGCCGCTCCCGCGCCCATTGCTTGGCGGCGGCGGTCGCTCCAAACATCAAATCAACTCCTGCTGGCGGCCCAAATGAGATCAGCGCGACCAGTGCTACTATATCCGTTATCCGGCCCGGCGATTCCCGCAGCGCCGCCTGTACCACATCTATGGTAACAGGCTTCGGCAACAGGTCAACGATGTCCCAGATTACGTAGCTTACTCCGGCGACGCCCAATGTCAAAAACAGTGCGCCGCCGATGTACTTCCAGCGATTCCAACTGTACCAAGGCTCGCCGCCCTCAAGTGGGTCAGGCGAATCTGCACCGTCCAGCGCGCTCGAGTTCTCATCATCGCCTTCCTGGTTTGGCGTCGCCATCCGACATTAATCCTAATGTCCGGCGCTCAATGCTTCCTGACGACCCCGAGCAACGGATTGGGTGAGGCGGTCGATAACGATAGCCATGAACACGATGGCCAAGCCTGCGATTACTCCATTTCCGACTTCATTTTTCTGAATGGCCCGCAGGACATTGTCGCCCAAGCCGCCGGCGGCCACCATGCTCGCGATGGTCACCATGGCCAGCGCCATCATGGTGGTCTGGTTGATGCCGGCCATGATGGTCGGAAGCGCCATTGGGATCTGAACCTTGGTAAGAATCTGCAGCGGAGAAGCGCCGAAGGAACGGGCCGCTTCCACGGTTTCCGGGGACACCTGCCTGATACCGAGATTGGTCAGCCGAATTACCGGGGGAACGGCGTAGATGATGGTTGCAAAAATGCCAGCCGGTTTGCCCAGGCCAAAGAACAGAATACCGGGGAGCAGGTACACGAAGCTGGGCATGGTCTGCATCCCGTCCAGTATGGGACGCATGAGGTTGTCCAAACGCTGGCTGCGCGCTCCCATGACACCCAGCGGCAAACCTATGCCCACTGAAAGCGCCACCGCTACGGCCATTAGAGCGATGGTGTCAATCGCGTTTTCCCATAAATCCATGAATCCGATGAAAAGCATCGCGAACACGGTGAACATCAACAGCGCCCAGCGCCCGACTGCAAATGAGGCCAGGGCCAGCCCCAATACCAAAGCCGGCCAGGGCACCCACTTCAATACATCCTCGATAAAACCAAGGGCGTAGATTATGCCGTTCTTGATGCCGCCAAACAGCCAACTGGCTTCCCGCGTCACCCATTTGGCCCCGGCGTCAATGGCGCCTCCGGTGACATCGCGCAGGGACTTCGGGAATTGGGTGGTCCCGTCGCTGGAGGTTACGTAGGCTACCGTGGTGGGATAGTCCATTCGCGGTCCCCATACCAACAGGCATATCACCAACACCACCAGCAGGGTCGCAATTGCGGCGGCCCACAGGTACCGCGATGGGATGGAACGAACCAGCGAAACCGTCGGTCTCGAACCGGGCTGGTCGGCGCTTATGGCCGTCGTCGGTTGGGTTTCCTCTCCGGTGATCGTAGCCATGACTCTCTCCGTTGCGCCAGCGGTCGTTTCCCAAGGCCACGTTGAACCTTTCGTTGGGTGGCAGGCTTATTGGCGCCACGATTACGACGCCAGCACGGCTGATTTGCGGGAAGTGTTCAAGTCATTCGCGCGCGTATTTTGGCGTAAATCGGCCGCAACGTTTCCAGCAAGTCAATCGAGTGCTGGCAATTATTACGGCGCGAGCAAGCCTTGTCAAACCGAATGTTGCCACCGGCAGCACATCCGAACCCGCTGACTTTTCATTTTGCCAACTCTTCGACGCCTGGGACGTCGAGGATGCAGCAACGACAATCATACGGTGCATCAGAGCCCATCGTGGTATCATCCGCAGCGAATCCAGCACGAAAGAACATTGAACGGGAGGCGCAAAGATGGCAACAAAACCAGCACTTGGCAACGAACAGGTTACGGCGGCAATGCGGGCGATGATTGAAAAGGCTCATGAACTCCCCGACGAGCCGGTGGCGATGGCGATTGTGGACGCCGGGGGCGAACTGGTGGCCTACTACACCATGGAGAATCTGCGGGTCTTCAGCCGCCGCCACGCCCTGCGCAAGGCGTACACCTCCGCTATCATAGGGCGGGATTCGGGCGAGCACGCCGCCGGCCTGGCGGCTCAGGGTCGTAACATCGCCGATATGGGCGACCCCCGGTTCACCTACGGCCAGGGCGGCCTGGTCATCATGCAGGACGGCGTGATCCTGGGCGGTATCGGCGTGGGAGGCTATCCCAGCGGCCAGCGCGACGAGGACCTATCCCGCGTCGGCCTGGAGGCAATGGGCTTGTAAGGCCAAGGGTTTGCGGAGCAGGTGCAGGGGTGAATAATTATTCGCCCCTGCCCTACCCTCGAAACCCTCTGCCCGCATCGACCATCCAAAAGAGAAGGGGCGAGCCGCCGCTCGCCCCCAGGGTTCAGTGAGTGCCGTCGCGGGCTTGCTACCGGGTCCGCCGCAACCGTGGGTCGAGGGTGTCGCGGAGCCAGTCGCCGAAGAAGTTCATCGCCATCACGACGATGGTAATGGCCAGGCCGGGGAAGAGGGCGAGCCACCAGATGTCGAAGATCTGGTCGCGGCCTTCGGAGACCATGATGCCCCAGGCCGGATCGCCGGGCGGTACGCCAACGCCCAGGAAGCTCAGGGAGGCTTCCAGCAGGATGGTCTGGCCCACCAGCAGGCTGATGACGATGAGCACCGTGTTGATGACGTTGGGGAAGATGTGCCGCCACATTATCACCGGAGGAGAGACGCCGGCCACGATTGCCAGCGTCACGAAGTCGCGCTCCTTGATGCTCAGCACCTCGCCCCGGGCCTGCCGGGCGAACCTGGCCCACACGGTGGCCGCCACCGCCACAATCACGTTGCCGATGCCGGCGCCGCCGGCGATGGCAACGATAATCAGCGCTAACAGCACCGTTGGAAAGCCCAGCACGGCGTCCACCAACCGCATCAGCACGATGTCAACGCGCCCGCCGTAGTAGCCGGAAATCACGCCGAGGGAACTGCCGATGACCGCGCCGGTGCCCAAAGCCACCAGGCTGATGAACACCGAGGTGCGCGCGCCGTAGATCAGGCGGCTCAAAACGTCTTTGCCCGCTTTGTCCGTTCCCAGCAGGAACTTGGTACTCTCGAAGGGCGCAACTTCCCGGTCGCGCTTGTTCAGTTTCTCCGGGTCATGGGGGGCGAGTAGCGGCGCGAATATCGCCGCAATAATCAGCAGCGTCAAAATGGTCAAGGGGATCCAGGGCAGGCGCAGTTCCCGCGCTTTGCGCATGGCGCGGGTCGCCGCGTTGGCGGACGGCGCCGGGGTTGCCAGTTCTTGCGTTGCCAAGTTCAGCGCTCCTTGCAGGGCTCTTCAGTCCGGTGGTCTAGCCGTACCGGATGCGCGGGTCCACGTAGGCGTAGGCAATGTCAACGATGGTGGACATCAGGATGTACAGGAAGCCCGACGTGAGGATGGTTGCTTCGATAATGGGCACGTCGCGGGTACGGATGCCTTCCAGCATCAGGAGGCCCAGGCCGGGCCAGGAGAAGATGACCTCCACCACGATGGAGCCGTTAAGCAGGCCGGCGAAGCTGATACCACCGAAGGTCAGCACCGGTATTACGGCATTTTTCAGCGCGTGCTTGAAGATTACCAACTGCTCCGCCAGGCCCTTGATGCGGGCGAACTTGACGTACTCGCTGTCCAGCACTTCCAGCATGGCCGAGCGGGTCAGGCGCATGAAACCGGCCATGGTGAACACCGCGATGGAGAAGGCAGGGATGATGAAGTAGCGCGGGTCCAGGCCCTGCTTGCCAAAGGTCGGCAACAGTTGGAATTCCACGGCGAAGATCCACATGAGGATGATCGCCAGCCAGAATTGGGGCATGGACATGCCCAGGATGGCGAAGGACTTGCCTATCCGGTCCAGGATGCTGTCCCGTTTCACCGCCGATAAGATGCCTAACGGTATGCCGATGATGATAGCGATGGCCAACGCCGAGATCGCCAGTTGTATCGTGTTCGGGATGCGCTCCATGACGATGTCGAAGGCCGGCTGACGCTTGTTGTAGGAACGACCGAAGTCTCCCACGAACAGGCCGCCCAGGTAATCGAAATACCGGACCACGACGGGACGGTCCAGCCCCAGGTTCTTGCGGATGGCTTCGATCTCCGACGGCTTGGCGTCGCCCGGAGCCATGGCCAGGGCGGCGTCGCCGGTGAGGTCAGTGCCGAAGAAGACGGCCGCGCTCAGCACAACCAGCGTGGCAATGGCCTGTATGATGCGGAACAGGATAAAGCGTGCCAAGCCGAAACCCTCCGTGTCTAAGATCCCAAATTAATGGCCGCCAAGTTTGCGGCGGGGCGGATTATAACAGAAATGCCATACGCGCAAGCACCCGCAGCCGGATTGGACGAGCGAGGCAGATGCGAGTGCGTTACTCTTGTGGCAATCACCTGGCCGGGGTCACGGGATTATCATGACCCTTACGCCCGTTACGCGGTGGGAGGCGGAGCGGGCGCCGGGTTGTACAGCTCGACGCCGATGGTGGCCGGGAATACGGCGGCCAGTTCGTCAACGGACCAGCGGGTGTCCTTGCGAATGGTTTTCACCGGTTCCGGCTCGTTGAGCAGGGTCACCAGCCCGCCGGTCACGTGGAAAACGTGGCCGTTGACGTGGGCCGCTTCATCGGAGGCCAGCCAGGTGACCATGGGCGCAACGTCCTCGGGTTCGCCGCGCAGCCCGCCGCCGGCGGCGATGCCGCGAGCCGAGCGCAGGGCGCGGGCCTCGTCGGGGACGCTGGTGGTCATGCGGGTGCTGGCCGACGGGGAAATGGCGTTGGCAGTCACGCCGTACCGGCCCAGGTCGCGGGCGCAGACACGGGTGAAGCCGGCGATGCCGTCCTTGGCCGCGCCGTAGTTGGCCTGGCCGCTGTTGCCGTACAGCCCCGAGGTGCTGCTGAAGGTGATGATGCGGCCCGACCGCTGCTGCCGGAACAGGATGCTGGCGTGCTTGACCACGGTGAAGGTGCCCTTGAGGTGAACGTCGATAACGTCGTCCCATTCCTCTTCGGTCATGTTGAAGACCATGCGGTCGCGCAGGATGCCGGCCACGGTGACCACGATATCGAGCTTGCCGAAGTTATCGATGGCGGTCTGGACGATGTTCTCGCCGCCCGTCATGGTAGCGACGGATTCGGTGCAGGCCACGGCTTCGCCGCCGGCCTCGCCGATCTCGTTGACCACCTGCTGGGCCACCGACACGTCTGCGCCGGTTCCGTCCACGTTGACGCCCAGGTCGCAGACCACGACTTTGGCGCCTTCCTCGGCCATCAGCTTGGATACGCCGCGCCCGATGCCGCGCCCGCCGCCGGTTACGATTGCTACTTTCTCTTGCAGTAGAGGCATGATTTTATTTCCTTCGTGGCAGGGACGGCGCATGCGTCGTCCCCACGTGTTAGCGCTGCTGGGCGGGGGCTGGATTGACGATGTCGGCGGTCAGATAGCCGCGGGCCTGGTTGGACAGGTCGTCCATGTCCCAGTGGCCTTCCTCAGTCCAGATGGCCTTTTCGGGCCGGGGCTGTGACATGAGCGAGACGGTGTTGCCGTACACCAGGAAGGTCTGCCCGTTGATGTTGGCGGCGTGGTCGGAGGCCAGGTAGCAGATGAAGGGAGCGATACCCTCGGGATCCAGGTTCTGCACATCGTCTCCACCGTCGCCGGACAGGGAGGCGACGCCGCCCCGGGCGCGGATCTCGGCGGCTGACTCGGGGATCGCGCCAATCATGCGGGTGGTGGCGCGAGGCGCGATGGAATTGGCCGTCACGCCGTAGCGACCCATATCCTTGGCAAGCGATGCCGCTCTTGGCCGCGCCGTAGTTGGCCTGGCCGCTGTTGCCCACCAAACCGGACTGGCTGCTGAAGGTGATGACCCGCCCGGAGCGCTGCTGCCGGAAAAGGATGCAGGCGTGCTTGACCACCGTGAAAGTTCCCTTCAGGTGGACTGCGATCACATCGTCCCACTCCTGCTCCGTCATGTTAAAGACCATGCGGTCCCGCAGGATGCCGGCGCAGCACACTACGATGTCCAGGCGGCCGAAGTTGTCGATGGCCGTCTGCACGATGCGCTCGCCGCCGTCCATGGTGGCAACGGATTCCGTGCAGGCAACGGCGGTGCCGCCGGCGTCACGGATCTCTCCGACCACCACCTCGGCGATGGACTGGTCGAAGCCGGTGCCGTCCACGTTGACGCCGGGGTCAACGACGACGACCTTGGCTCCCTCCTCGGCCATCAGCATGGCGATGCCGCGACCCACGCCACGGCCCGATCCGGTAACGATGGCTACCTTTCCTTCCAGATTGTTGGGCATGGTAATAGATTCCCTCTCTTTGAGATTCCCGTAGGGGCGGGTTTCAAACTCGCCCCTACAAATTGTTGACGGGAGGACGATCGGCGGCGTTATCTAACCGGCGCGAGTGGGTAGCGCCACCGTGGCTGTCCCCGGAGTGGTCTGCTGACCCTGGGGGTTCTCCAGCCAGATGGTGCAGTCCACCAGGTTCTGATTGCCTTCCTGATACACCCGGGTAACGTGGCCCTTGGCGGTGATGGGTTCCCTCGGAAAGTCCATGCCGCGATACTGGCAGGTCAGACGGCGCAGGGTTCCGGCCGGGCCGGCCCAGTTGGTCACGTAAGTGCCCAGCATGGCGTTCTTCAGCGCGCCGTGGATGATGATTCCGGGGAGACCGATGCCCTCGGCGTAATCCTTATCGTAGTGGATTTCGTAAAAGTCACCGGAGGCGCCGGCATACTGGACCAACTGACGGGTGCTGGGTTCCCGAACCTCGGCCGGCAGTTCCATGCCTTCGCTGACATCTTCAAAGTAGATTTGTTGACTCATGATGTTTCCTCTAAAATCACGCCCCCGTCGCTCCTGCGAAATCAGGATCCCAGGGGTCGTCAGGTGAACCGATTGGAAGGTGATTAACGATTTCGGTCACGGGATTCCCGCGAAAGCGGGAATGACGGAAGTGTATCTGTCCAAGTGCATGAGCCCGGTGTCAGTGCCGTATGGACGTGCTGGTCTGGGTGGCTACGATGGCGCCGGTCTGGTTGCGGTAGGTGATCTTGATGGTGGTGATGAGCATCTGGCCGATGCTCCCGGTGCGCTCGAGGATGTTCTCCACGCGGCCCACGGCAGTGATGGTATCGCCGGGTCGCACGTGGTCGAAATACTCCCAGTCGCTACCGCCGTCGAGCAGGCGCGTGAACGGGATGTCGAAGGGTATCTCCGGGCGCACCGCGCGCATGGACCGCAGGAATGTTGGGGGCGCGACGATACCGCCGGTTTCGGGAGTGCCTTCGGTGTACGCTGGATTGTCGTCGCCGATGGCTTCGGCGAAGCGGGCGATGTGGCCCTTCTCAACCTCAAGGGTGGTCGGGGGGCTCTCCACGCCGATGGACTGCCCGCGCATCTCATCGGTGAGGGTGAAAGAAATGGTGGACAACGAAAACCTCCTGCCGCCGATATACTGAATCAAACGACCCGTCCCTGAGCTAACAGGAAACAAGCGCGCCGAAATTATGGTACGGGCCGGGGCGAGTGTCAAGAAAAGGCAGCGGTCACTCCGGCGAAAGCCGGAGTCCAGAGGTTGAGATGCGTTGGATCAGCGCAATATACCTGCTGATTCCGGTCACCGGATTCCCGCTTTTGCGGGAATACCGAGGATGATGCGGGAATCGCGAGGGTGATTCAATCTATATCCGATGGTCCCTATCGCCTCGCCAACCAACCACCACTGAGATGCCACAAGTTTTACGCCAAATCCGACCCAGAATACGTTGGCGCTTGCTGCTTTTGGCCGGCATCACCGGTCTGCTTCTGTATATCGAAGACTACCGGCCTGACGCCATCGGGCTGGCAACCGCGCCGTATCGTTTCGGCGCGGTTGCCTGGGAACTTGGCAACCTGCCTGACAAGTGGTTGCATCGGATCTGGGGCGGACCAAAGGGATTGATCGAGGCCAAGAACCGCGAACGGCGGTTGGCGCAAGTGGAAGAGTTCTTTGCCCTGGGAGCGCGCTTGCGGGAGATTGACCGGGAAATCATCCAACTGGCGACGCGGGCATCCCCAGCGGCCCAGGCAACGGGCGACGCGGCGGCATTGCGGGCGGAGCAAGCCAGGCTTCGGGAGCGGCAATCCCGCCTCCGGCCGCAGGTTGAAGAGACCGTCGAGGGGGCAATTGCCGATGAGCTGGTGTCGTTGGGATTTCGGGCGTGGACCGGCGTGTTTCCGCCGGTGGATACAGTGCTGACCGGCTCCCCGACGGTGCTGGTTACGTCACCACGAGACCGGATCGCTCGCCTGGACGATGTGATACTCCAGATGGGGTTGACCAACGAGCAGCGAGAGCGCATTGAAAACGGCGTAGAGTCTGAAACGGGATTATCAGCTCTGGTGGTGAACACCGGGGGGATCGCGTTCTATCCGTCCATAACGCTGCCCGACGCCGGCCTGGACTTTGCCCTGGAAGTCATCGCCCACGAATGGGTGCATCAGTGGCTGTGGTTCCGTCCCCTGGGCCGGCGTTACTTTGAGGGTGGCGACATGACCGCCATCAATGAAACGGTCGCCGACATCGCCGGCCATGAGATCGGAGAACTGGCCCGCAGTCGTTTGGAGGGAACTGCGTCGCCGCAGAGGCCCCATCCGGGGCACGGGCATACGGAGCGAGAGCGCCAACCCGCCGTCAATCCGTTGGCTTTCGATTTCCAGGCAGAGATGCGGATAACCAGGGAGAGGGTCGATGAACTGCTGGCGGCCCGCGACGTTGCCGGAGCCGAAGCGTACATGGAGGAACGACGGCGCGAGTTCGTGGAAAACGGATACCTGATCCGCCGGCTGAACCAAGCCTATTTCGCCTTCCACGGCACCTATGCCACCACCGGCGCAGCCGGCGTCAACATCATCGGCCAACAGGTCGAGGAGCTGCGGAGGCGCAGTCCGACGCTGGAGCGCTTTCTCCGCATCGCCGCGGAGATTGATAACCCCGCCGATTTGTCGAACCTGCTGTCCAGTCCCTTGCGCTAAGTGCGTGGATGCGCGGGAGGTTACGCCGCTTTCAGCGCCTCTTCCAGCAGGGCCAGGGCCGTTTGCGCGAAAACCCACATATTGGCCTCGCGGTCGGGGCTGCCCGTTTCCAGCGTTTGGGAGCGTTCCACCGGCCCGGCGACTCCGAAGCAGGCGTGGCCGTAGTTGTCGCCGTAACGGTTGCCCGTGGGTCCGCTGGCTCCGGTTTCGGCCAGGGCCCAGGTGGTGTCCATCAATTCCCGCGAGGTGCGGGCGTTGAGCAGCGCGTAGTATTCCGTGCTGGCCCGGTGTCCCTCCATCGCCGACTCGGGTACCTGGAGCAGCCCGGCCTGCGCCGTGCGCGTATAGACCACCGAACCGCCCACGTAGTAGGCCGACGCGCCCGGTATGGAAACCAGCGCGGCGGAGATCAGACCCCCGCAAGAGGATTCCGACACCGCGAGGGTGTCGCCACGCTCTTTCAGCAAAGCCGCCACCGACGCGGCCAGATCGTTGAGTTCGCCCATGTGTGTACCTCTCTGTTTCTGATTGGGTGAAAGTGGGTCATACCCAGGGAAGTCGCTTTGATACGGTCTTGGCCGATCCCGGCGTCGGCAAGCCCTGTTGCTCCATCAGCATTATAGCCAGGCGGCGAAACTCCGCCCGGTCGTGGCTGCTGACCACCGCCTGCTCGTGAGCCTCGGAGATTACCACGGGATAGCCCAGCCCCAGTTCGCACTGTTTGATAAGCATGGCGTGCCCTTGGGCCAGCAACTCCCGGTCGTCGGCCACCCAATCCGGCACCTCCACCCTGGCAATCTCCGTGCCGCTATTCACGTAGAAGAAATGGCTCCACTCGGCGCCTACCGTCAAACCCATGGCGAAACGGGATTCCACGCGGCCCGATTGATACAAAGATGAGCGAAAGCCGGGCTCCAGAAGGGCATCGAACAGTTCGCGGTCGTCGAACCCTGCTGCGCCGTCGCACTGCGCCAAATCGGAGCGGCGCGCGCTGCAGCGTCGGGTACATTCCGTGGCATCGCTGCCGCACAGGCAGACGCGCACGGCGCCGGCCACCTCGGTGGTCTGGGGGCGCGAGGTATAGGCCGCAACCGCCACCGGCCGGCCGCGGTGGGAAGCCTCCCGCAGCTGGGCCAACGCCGCGTGCAGCCGTTCGCCGATCAGGGTTTCGCTGACGTACCGGGGATAGCTCCCCCGCTGCAGGTCCCAGAAGGCCAGCGTCCCGTCCAGCAGGGCCAGCGCCGGCAGGTCGGGCGGCAGCGCGTCCACCGCGTCGGCGAGCCGCTCCACCTCGCGAACGGTGCGCAATGCGCCCAGCAGCGGGCCCGAGATGGGCGTCTCCTCCAGCGAACCGTCAGGCGGACGAAGGTAGAGATCAGCGTCGCCCACCGCCAGCGTCGGCTCGCTGAACAGTCGGCAATCGGGGTTGGAGCCATAGGTGAGCGCGCAACCGCCCAGGTTGATCAGGTAGCAACGCAGGGGCAGGTGCCGGTCCACGTCGATGTGGGAGCCGTCCACGGAAAGGGCCGACCAGTCGGTCGGAGGCTCCGGCGGCGGTATGCTGGCCAGCAGGCCCTCGTCGCCGGTGCGCGCCGCGATGAAGGGACGACGGCCGGCTGACCCGGTGCGGTTGGCGGCCTCAGCAGGAGAAATCGCGAGGGCCCGGTCCAACGTGTCGGCGAAACGCTGCCGCCGGGTGCGCGTGGTGGCCGCCACATCTCCCATGGCGGCCATCAGTTGGCGGGCGGTTTGGCCAAAGTCCAGGGACATTACTTTGTTAAGACAGCGTTTCGGTTTGGGATGTGGGCGGCAACTCGGTGATGGTCACCTGGCCGCCGGGGACAGCGTCGACGCTGAGGTTGCTGCCCCGGAGCAACTTCATTCCGATGAGGGGATCGGTTTCCATATTGACAACTTCAATCTCCCGCAGACGGTCATGCCACAAAATCCGGACCGTATAAATCATGGGGGCAGTGGTCGTGCCGTCGGCCAAAGTAATTTCAAAATCGTCCCCATCATTGGCCAACGTGAGATTGAGGCGACTTATAACCTCTTGAGGAAGGGTTGTTTCCTCAGTGAGGCCGGTGTCAATGACAAAGTTGATGTGCTCGGTTGTGCCATTGTCGCCCAGAATGGTGAGGGTAACGCCGGCTTCAACAGCGTCGTTGACTGTGCCGTAGTGCATTACTGGGCGCCTTTTTCATTGCGCATAAAGCGACGCGGGCTGCGCAGACGGCCAACGTAGGTTTTGTGCCGGCGCATGGTGTGGATAACCGCGTTGGGTCTGCGACGACGCAGTTTGCTTCTGGCCTCCGCTGACCGTTCCGCAATTTCGTAATCGCCGGTTAGAACATCGACCAGCACGTACTTGCTTTCGTCCTCAGGGGCAATCTGGTGGCGGATTTGGGCGTCGTAGATGGCTTGGCCGCGACGCTTCTGCTCATCGTAGGGCATTTTCCTGCGTTCAGTCATTGTTTTTCACCTCCGGTTCCATCGGTCCCGCCGGCCTACCGCAGCACCCGCTCGTCGCCGATGCGCCGGGTGATGCGCTGCTGGTCCATGTATTCCAGCAGGGGCAGGACATATTTCCGGCTGGTGTCGAATATGGAGCGGGCGTCGGCGACGGTTACGCTGCCGTTGTCCTGGAGGTGGGCGACGATGCGTCCGGCCATGTCCTCGTAGGCCGCCGTGGTGAATACCACCGTTTCGTTGACCTTGACCACGTCGCCCCGTTCCTGCAGATGGGCCAGCAGTTCGGGATCCACCGGTCGGTCGGTGGGCGGCGACCAGGGTTCTGCTGCCAGCGCGCTCAGATAGTCGGCGATCTCGTTCTGCTGGCGGTCGCTCAACTCGACAGTGTGGTCGGGCGTGTGCACCAAGCCGCCGCCGTCGGAAATCACACCCTCCTCGGCCAGCCGGGCCGCCGCCCGCAGATAAACGGGCTGCGACACCCCCAGGCGGCTGCGCAGTTCCTGGGGCGGCGCGCCCCGTCGCAGC
This sequence comes from Dehalococcoidia bacterium, assembly GCA_021295965.1. Lineage (GTDB taxonomy): Bacteria > Chloroflexota > Dehalococcoidia > Lucifugimonadales > UBA3495 > Bin87. The sequence goes on from JAGWBI010000020.1 coordinate 19,495, forward strand.
GGATACTGGTTGTGGTACGCCTGCAACGCGACCTGGGCCTGGTTCTGCACGATGTCCCAGCCGCGCCGTGAATAGGCCACGGCATCCCCCTGCGTTCCCATCTCTCCCAGCACCACCACGTCGCCGTCTCCAGCCAGGATCTCCAGCCGTTCGAGGATCTCCTCCTCGGACAGGTTGGAGCGTTGCGACAGGGTGCGCAGGTCGCAGGGTCCCATCTGGTCGGCGATGGTCAGGATGACGTCCTCGCTGGCGCCGGCGTCCAGCATGGTCAGCCGTTCCAGGACTTCCGGCGCGAAGCGGCGATGGCGTCGGCGCGGGTTGGGGTCGGCCACCTGCCCGCCGCCCAGCGTGTCCTCCGATGACCGCAGCACGAAAAAGTCGCCCTTGACCATGGGAACCGGCTCATCCAGCAGCACCTGCACCCAGCCCTCACTACCGGGCTGGAGACGGTCGGCGTCCAGCAGGCGCACCCGGCCGGTGGTCTCGCTGGTGAACAGGTGGAAGGTGATGCCCTCGTTGTGTTTCAAAGCATGGGGCGCGCCCTTTACCATCCGCAGGTTGGCGTCCAGCCGTCGGGTGGGCTGCAGCCAGCCCGGGTTGGTCAGCACCTCGCCCCGGGGCACGTCATCGCGGGAGATACCCGACAGGTTCAGGGCCAGGCGCACGCCCGGCCCTGTGGAGTCCAGCCGTGATTTGTGGCTCTGCAACCCGCGAATGCGAGCCTGCCGGCCCGAGGGGGCCAGTTCCACCTGCTGACCCACGGCCACGGAGCCGTCGATGAGCGTACCTGTGACAACGGTGCCGAACCCGCTGACGGTGAAACAGCGGTCCACGGGCAGGCGGGGACGGCCCAGATCGCGCCGCGTCTCGGTGTCGTCCAGGATGCCGTCGATGGTGGCCTTCAGTTCGTCCAGGCCGTCGCCGGTGTAGGCGGACACCGCGACCATAGTGCAACCCTCGAAAGCCGTGCCTTCCAGGGCATCCTCAACCTCGGCCTTCACCAGTTCCACCAGTTCTTCGTCAACCAGGTCGGTCTTGGTGATGACCACCAGACCCCTCCGGATGCGCAGCAGGTCCAGGATTGCCAGGTGCTCGCGGGTCTGCTGCATCACGCTCTCGTCGGCGGCGACGATGAGCATGGCGAGGTCGATGGCGCCGACGCCGGCCAGCATATTCTTGATGAATCGCTCGTGCCCCGGCACATCGACGATACTCACTTCACGCCCGCTGGGCAGCGTCATCCACGCAAAACCCAGGTCAACGGTCATTTCCCGTTCCTTCTCTTCGGGAAGGCGGTCGGGATCAATGTCGGTCAAGGCCTTGACCAGCGTGGATTTGCCGTGGTCAACATGGCCGGCGGTGCCGATAACATACATGGCAGTCAGTCCAGAAGCGGCGGAGCGCTAGGGTAGCTATGGGCGGCATTATACTTGACGCCGCCGGCCGCCAATAGTACGATAAAAATGGTACTTGAGCCGGTGACAAGAGGCCCGGGGCCTCTTCCGATGGGAGTTGGCCACTCTCACGAAAAGTCGGATAGCCGGCTCGCTTTTTTATTCCTAATAATAGTAGGTAGTACCCTGTAGGAAAACCTCGAATTCCGACGCAACCTTCTCCTTCACCAAGTCATAGGCGCGAGTATCTGAGCGTTCCCATTTTCTTTGGACTGCCCAAGCGCAGTAATCGGCCACTTGCAACAGTGCGCTACTCGCCGCAGTCCACATGGTCGCGTTCATGACCGACGCTGGCGCAACTGCACTCCGTATGGCGGTTACCGCTGAGTGAAAATCGGCACGCATAGCGGCGTCTGCCACAGACGCCGCTATTATTAACAGTTCTTCTGACGTAGGGGCCAGTGCTGGAATCAAGCCTGTCAGATGGTAGTACCAAGCAAAGCCGTAAAATAACGCAGGCGTGGGACGTATGCGCGGATCCGCCTTGCGCTTTTCCAAAATCGTGGCGTCAACCCTGAATTCGTGCCGGGCCAGTACAGCAAACACCTGGTCCCGGACGTGTCGCTTGTCGTTGGTGGCGTGGAAACCGCCCGTCAGCGGCTCTCCATTCCAGGCAAGTTCCCGCCGCAGTTCGAGCAGGTCTGATTGGATGGCGTGGTCAGCCACCGTCACTGATGTGAGGATGAAATAACGGCTCGCTCCGGTTCGGTTGCTGAAATCAAAGTTGCCTGATTCGTCGGCGTAGACGTACCGCCGCATCCGATTCACTCTCGCCGCAGATCATGAACAATAGCGCCGGCGCTCGAAAAGGAACGCCGACGCTATTGCACTGTGTTGTCACCGCTGGCTAGTTCTCGAAATCCGTAATCACGCTGCGGCGGACGGATTGGGCTTTCATGTCGGCGAAAGCCCGGTTGATTTGCGACAACGGCAGCTCCTGGGTGACCAGCTCGTCCAGCTTGAGGCGGCCCTGCTTGTAGAACTCGATGTAGCGGGGCATGTCGGTGCGGAAGCGGTTGGAGCCCATGGTGCAGCCCTGGATGGCGCGGCCGCGACGCAGGTAGTTGCCGGCGTCCAGCTCGATCTTCACACCCTCCGGCACCATGCCGATGATGGTGGCCATACCGCCCGGGCGCAGCATGTTGTAGCAGTCCTCGGCGGTCTGCTTGAGGCCGATGGCCTCGAAGGAGTAGTCCACGCCGCCGCCGGTGAGTTCCACGATGCGCTCGGCCACGTTTCCGGACGTTGCATCGATGACGTCCGTCGCGCCGAACTCGCGGGCCAGGGCGAACTTGTCCTCGGTGGTGTCCACGGCGATGATGCGCAGGGCGCCGGCCAGGGATGCCGCCTGGACGCAGTGGATGCCGATGCCGCCGCAGCCGACCACGGCCACCGTGCTGCCCGGCTCAACGCGGGCGGTGTTCAGCACCGCGCCCAGTCCGGTGGTCGCGCCGCAGCCGATGAGGGCCAACTGCGGGAAGGGAATGTCGTCGTCCACCTTCACCAGCGCGTTCTCGTGCACCAGCATCTCAGCGGCGTAGGAACCCAACTGGGCAAACTGGGTGATGGCCTCGCCGTCCTTGCGGAGCCGGGGCGGGTCGTCGCGCCGGCGCGTGACCGCCGTCCGGTCGCAGAGGTAAGGCTGACCACGGGTGCAGAATTCGCAGGTCCCGCAGAACACGGACAGACACATGATCACCGAATCACCGGGCCGCACGTAGCTGACCTGATCTCCAACGGCCTCCACGATGCCGGCGGCCTCATGGCCCAGGATGCACGGCATGGGCGTGGTGTACAGGCCCTCGACAAAGTGCAGGTCGCTGTGGCACACACCCGACGCGCCGGTGCGCACCAGCACTTCACGGGGCGCCGGCGCGTCCACCTGAACGTCCTCGACGACCACCGGCTGATTGACTTCGCGCAAAACTGCTGCCTTCATTTCCGTTCCCTCCGGAGGCGGCCCCATGGGGCTGCCCGATTGGCGTGGCGCAGGTTAGCATCGGGGCCGGCGAGCGTCAAATAAAGCCGGCGGAGCGCCCGGAGGAGGGCGATTGCCAAGTCGCCTCGTAGTCCTCGCTCCGCTCATCCTGAGCTTGTCGAAGGGCACTCGTTACGGCGGTTGATGGTTCGACAGGCTCACCATGAGCGGATTGAGAAGCCGGTGCAATCGTCCTGGCGCCCGGAGGAGGCAGGCTCGCCCTGAAATCGGCGCTTCGTTGCCCAGGCTGCGCCGCAATATCACAGGCGCGGATCGACCGGTTCGCTCTCCAGGGCGAGTACCGCGAAGGCGCACTCATGAACCCGGTAGAGCGGCTCGCGGTCAACGAACCGTTGCAGGCCCTCCAGACCCAGCGCGAACTCCCGCAGGGCCAACGACCGCTTGGTGGCCAGGCCCCGATTGCGCAGCCGCTCCAGGTTGTCCGGCAGGGTGTACTCCAGGCCGTAGATGATGCGCAGGTACTCGCTGCCCCGGCATTTCATCGCCGGCTGCACCAGGCCACGCCGGCCGGTGGCGACAAACTCCAGGGGCTTGACGACCATGCCCTCGCCGCCGCCGGCGGTCAGCTCTTCCCACCAGCGGATGGCGTCCGCCTCGTCCAGGGAGTCGAGGTTCACCGTCTTATGACCCGTTGCGCGAAATAGTTCGCCGTCGGCCTGGCGCAGGCGGGCCGCCATGTCCAGGTGCCACCGATGATTCTTGTCCGTATGCGTCGCTCCCTCGCTGGCCAGCAGGTGGAACGGCGCGAGTTGAATATCGGCCAGCGACGTCGCCGGCCAGCAGTAACGGGCGTAGGCGTCGCGGTAATGATGCGCCAGGCGGAGCCGCTCGTCCACTCGGCCCAGGGTTTCGCCGGCGTCGATGCCGCGAGCCTCGGCCTGGCGCAACAACTCCTGCGCCGCCGAAAGACCTGTCCGCGACGCGGCGCCCACGGCCGCGTACTGTTCTTGCAGCAGTTCCTGGGCCTTCAGCGACCACGGCATCAGTTCGCAGTCCAGCAACGTCCAGTCGGTTTCCAGTTCGTCCCAGAGGCCGGCTTTGGCAAACGCATCGCGGACGCGCTCCAGGAACTTCCCTTCCAGGATCGGGTCTTCAAAAAACCGGCGCCCGGTCCGGGTGTAGCAGACGCCGGCGTTTTCGCTGGCGATGCCGAATCGCCGCTCAATGGCCGCCGCATCTCGCCCCACCACGACGACGGCCCGCGAACCCATGTGTTTCTCCTCGCAGATGACGGAGGACACACCGTTGTTGCGGTAGTAATTGAACACCTCGGCGGGATGCTCCAACAGGCCGGGGAGTTTGGAGGTTTCGCAGGGCGAGATCGTGGGCGGCAGATACACCAGCCAGCGGGGGTCGAGGGCGAAACGGCTCATCACCTCCAGGGCCGGCGTTGCGTGATCCTCGCGCACGGTGATGTTGCCGCGCAGCCTGGTCTCCACCACCCGCTTGCCCAGCACGTCGTTGATGTCCAGGACGTTGGCGGCTCTTGCCTCCGTCATCACAGCGGGTTCCGCCATGCTTACGGCGTCGCCCAGGGGCCGGGCCGGCTCGTAATAGACCTGCGCCGCCGGCACTGATACCAGCTCGTTTTCGGGATACCGGAGCGCAGTGAGCCGACCGCCGAAGACGCAACCCGTGTCCACGTTGATGGTGCGGTTGAGCCACGCGGGTTCCGTCACCGGCGTGTGGCCATAGACCACCGTGGCCTTGCCTCGGTAGTTGGCAGCCCAGTCGGCGCGGACGGGCAGGCCCCATTCGTCCGTTTCGCCGGTGGTTTCACCGTAGAGGCAGAAGTCCCGGACCCGTGCCGAGGCCCGCCCCTGGTATTCCTCCTTCATGCCGGCGTGGGCCACCACCAGGTTCCCGTCGTCCAGTAAATAGTGGCTGATGAGACTGTCCATGAACTCGGCGGCTTGCTCCCGGAAATCCGGCGGTTCCTCGTCCAGCTGTGCCAGCGACTCCGCCAGCCCGTGGGACACCTGCACGTTGCGGCCCTTGAGCTTGCGGACGAGCTTGGACTCGTGGTTGCCGGCGACTGACAAGGCGGAACCATCGGCCACCATGGACATCACCAGTTTCAGGACGTTGACCACGCCGGGGCCACGATCCACCAGGTCGCCGACGAAGACGGCCTTGCGTCCCTCCGGGTGGCTGACGGAAAAACCATACCTTCCGTCATCGTTCACACCAGCAGGCGACCAGCGGTAGCCCAGGCGTTCCAGAAGCGCAACCAGCTCGTCGTAGCACCCGTGTACGTCGCCGATGATGTCGAAAGGCCCCGTTTCGTTTCGACGGTCGGTCCACGAGGGCGTCCGTTCGATGGTGACCGCGTCCACCTCTTCCGGCGAGTTGAGCACGTACACGTAGCGAAACCCCTCGCGTCGCAGGCCGCGAATGGATCGGCGCAGTTGTTCCGCCTGCCGGCGCACTACGCCGGAACCGAACTGGCGGTCGGGGCGCTCCCGGTTGCGGGCCTGGCAAACTGCCGGGGGCAGGTTCAGCACAATGGCGACGGGGAAGCAGTCGTGGTCGCGGGCCAGTTGCACCAGGTCTTTGCGGGCCTGGGGCTGCACACTGGTGGCGTCGATGACGGTGAGCCGGCCGGCACGCAGGCGGGTGTCGGCGATGAAGTTCAGCAGGGCGAAGGCGTCGGGCGTCGCCGCCTGGTCGTTGGGGTCGTCGGCCACCATGGCCCGGCAGGCATCGGAGGACACCACCTCGGTGGGCTTGAAGTGACGGGCGGCGAAGGTTGACTTTCCCGACCCGGACGGGCCGACCAGCGCGACCAGGCACAGTTCCGGGATGGTGATGTTCATCGGGTGAAGACTCCCATCTGCGTCGGCGTGCCCAGCGCGTCGTCCTCTGGGCCGATGTTCTGAAAACGCACGTCGTAGCCCCGACGCTCCGCTACTCCGTTCGCCCAGTTTTGGAACTCTCCCCGCGTCCACTCAAAGCGGTGGTCCTGATGGCGGAAAGCGCCGGCGGGGAGGCCGGGAAAGAGGGCGTTGTACTCGACGTTGGGCGTAGTGATGAGTACCGCGCCGGGCCGGGCGGCGCCGAATATGGCTTCCTCAAACGCCCCCAAACGTGGCGGGTCAATGTGTTCGATCACCTCCATGGCGACGGCGGCGTCATGGCCGAACAGCCGTTGGTCCCGGTAGGTCAGTGATCCGTGGAGCAAAGTGACTCGCTGCCGCTGCGCAGCGGGCAGCGTATCAAGGCGCAGGCGTTGGCTGGCCAATTCCAAGGCGCGATGGGAAACGTCAAAGCCGGTTATGGAGCGGATGGAGGGTTCCCGTAGCATATCGCCAATCAGACGGCCCTCGCCACAGCCCAGGTCCAGCACTTGTGCTGCGCCGAGTTCGCGGAGCGCATCAAGAACGACTTGGAGCCGCTGCTCTCCTAACCGTATGGGGGCTTCCAGGCGCGCTTCTCCCTGCTCGTGTCGTTGGGCGGCTTCGTCCGGGTCGGATTGGCCGGCGTCCAGCAGTTGCGCCAACGCCTGCCGCACCAGGCTGCGTTGATGCTTCAGGTAGCGACCGGAGATCAGCTCCTGGTGAGGATGGTCGCTCAGCCAACCCGCGCCGAAGCGCAGCAGCTTGTCCACCTCATCGTCGCCCACCCAATAGTGCTTGTTGTCATCCAACACCGGCAGCAACACGTAAAGGTGAGCCAGCAGTTCCCGCAATCTGACCGTTCCCCTGATTGTCACGCTGAAATACGGGCTGGCGCCCCATTCGGGAAAATCCGCGTCCAATGGATGATCCTGGATATCCACGTCGTAGCCCAACGGCTCGAACAACCGGCGGATGAGACCGGCTCCCTCTCGCGACGGCAGGGTGGGCAATCGGGCTTCCAGCGGAATGGCCTGCTCCGTCAGCTCGGCGCGCTCCCGGCTCCTGCCGGCCAGCGCGCTGCCGAATACCGACGCGATGGCCACGCTCAGGTGGGACGATGCGACGTAGGGGCGGTCGTTCACATACTGCTGGAGCCAGCCGGCCGAGTCGGGAGCGCCAGCCCTGGGCCGCACCAGACCCACCGGATCAATATCCAAAAGCAGCGCGGCGGTGCAACGGTCCGGCTCCGCCTCGGGGTAAAAAACGTCGGCTCGTCCAAAGGGAAGGGGGAAGGACTGCAAACGGCTGGGGTTCTTGTGCAGCAGGTAACCCAGGTCCGTAGCAGGGTGATGCGTGGTGGTGATGGTGAGCAGCATGATGACTCAGTTGGTAGTCTGACGGCGTCCGGGCTCCGGCGGGTGGGTGAACCAGTGGTAGCTGAAAGCGCCCTGCACTCCGCGCACGAAGGCAAAGAGCAACAGCCCGTAGATTGCCAGCCAGATCACGTCGCGGAAGCCTTCTACGGTGATGAGGCCCAGCAGGATGAGGGCGATGCGGGAAACGACGAAACCGGCGGCTAGCAGGATAGCCGTTGGCCGCCATCGGCGCATCACTCCCAACGCCAGCAACGCGATGGCGAGGCCCTCTACACCATAGTAAATCAACAGGTTGGCGGGCGGGATCGCCGGAGCGGCGCCTTCCGCTTCCGATTCGGCCAGCACCGGCGCGGAGATCCAGACCATCAGCACGACCATGGTCCAGACCCACCATGCCAACCCACTGAGCCAGGCCCAGCGCATCCAGCGTCTGGCCTGCTCCGGGTTGGTCGCCATCATGCGCCCGCGCCAACCGGGCGGGCGGGCGTAATCCCATTCTTCTGCCGCCGGTTCCGGTGTCTGCTGGCCCGGTTCTTCCGGCGTCATGGAAATCTAGGCGTCTTCGTCCAGCAGCGGCAACGTAGTCCAGGTTACGCCGTCGGGGTCGGAGGAGAGTCCCTGCTCCCCCACCATCCGGCGCAGGTCAAGCAGGGTGGCGTTGACCTCAGCCGTAACCTTCTGCCACTCGGGTTCGGGCGGGAACCAGTATGGCGAGTTGATGCGAACCACCTGGTTCTGAGTGGAGTTGTAATAGATACCGAATCTTGCCGCTTGCTGTTGCATGACACGTACTCTTTGCCCGGCGCCGTAGTTTACGACGCCGGGCGGTGGGTTTGTGGAGTGGGGATTGAGTCTAAAGGAGTTCTTTCTTGAGGATCAGGCGTTCCAGGCCGTACTTGCGGCTACCCATGATGCCGATGATGCCGGCGATGGCGAACCACAGTATAGAAACTTCGCCTCCGGTGGCAGTGAAGCCGCCCTCAGCCGGGAAGATGTGGGGAGCGATGCCGTTGGGGAAGTGCATCATAAAGTATGCAATCACCATGGTCACGCACAAGGCGCCCGCGCCCAACCTGGTCAGCACGCCGGAGGCGATGAGCAACGCTGAGATGAACTCAATCCAGCCGGCGACGTACACGATGCCGGGAGGACCGCTGCCGGGAGGCGGGAACCCCCACATCTGGAAAGCCTTCTGCGCCCCGTGCAGGGACACGATGAAGGCGAAGATCAATCGGAACAGCAGGTAGAACTCATCGGTGTATCGCAGGAACAGCCGTCCGAACAGGGACGTATCCTGCGCGGCTCCGCCCGGAGCCTGGGCGTTGGTTGTGGCCATGACGTTCTCCTTTTAGTAGTTCGTGATATGGTACGCTGACGTTTTTCGTCAACGGAACTACTCCAACGATAGTATTACGCGGCTCACGGGCCGGCTAGTGGATTATTCGGTCAATTGCAATGGTTTCGTCGCGGCTGGGGCCGGTGGAAATAATCTGAGCCTCACAGCCCACCAACGCCTCGATGCGGCGCACGTAGGCCAACGCATTGGCTGGCAACTGTTCGGGTCGGGTGGCGCTGGCGGTGGGTTCCTGCCAGCCGGGCATTTTTTCGTATATGGGTTCGCAGCGCTCCAGCATACCGGTGTTGGCCGGGAAACGGTCCAGGTCTTTGCCGTCCACCCGGTAGCCGACGCAGATCTTCACGTCGTCCATGCCATCCAGGATGTCCAGGCGAGTCAACACCATACCGGTGAAACCGTTGATCCGGTTGCTGTAACGGGCGGCCACGGCGTCGAACCAACCGACGCGCCGGGCCCGCCCGGTGGTGGTGCCATATTCGTGGGCTTTCTCGCGCAGGTCCTCGCCGGCCTGGTCGTGCATCTCCGTGGGCATGGGTCCGCCGCCGACCCGGGTGGAATACGCTTTGAACACGCCCAGCACGCCTTTTATCGACTGCGGGTCGATGCCCAGACCGGTGATTGCGCCTCCGATAGACGGGGATGACGATGTAACGTAGGGATACGAGCCGTGGTCAACGTCCAGGAGGGTACCCTGCGCTCCTTCCAGCAACACGCGCTGGCCCTGCTCCAGCAGGTCCTGCACCATCTGTTCCGTGGGACGGACCAGGGGCCGCAGTTGCTCCCCCCACTGGCGGCAAAGCTCCAGCATTTCATCGGCGTCCACGGGTTCGCCGCCGTACACTCCGGTAATGACCCGGTTTTTCATCGCTACGGCGGCTTGCACCCGGTCGGGCAACTGCTCAGTGGTGTCCAGCAGGTCGCCCACACGGATACCGTCGCGGGAAACTTTGTCAACGTAGGCCGGGCCGATGCCCTGCCCGGTGGTGCCGATGGCGCCGCTGCCCCGGGCTTGCTCCTGCAACTCATCCAGCAGGATGTGATAGGGCATGATGACGTGGGCGCGGTCGCTGACAAAGAGCCGGCTGGTGTCGATGCCACGCTCCTCCAGCCCCGCAATCTCCCCCAGCAGCACCTCGGGGTTCACCACCACGCCGTTGCCGATAATGCCGGTGACGCCCGGCCAGCAGATGCCCGAGGGGACCAGGTGCAGCTGAAACTCGCCGCGATCGTTGACCACTGTATGCCCGGCGTTGTTGCCGCCGGCGTAACGCACCACGCAATCGGATTGCCCCGCAAGGTAATCGATTACCTTGCCTTTGCCCTCGTCACCCCATTGTCCCCCGATTACGGCGTAAGCCGGCATTGTGCTCTGCTCCCAAGTTCTCAGATGGTCAAAAATCAGCCAGAAAATCGCCCCCACAGACCCGAGCCTGTGGCGGCACGCATCCTTTCGTTCGGTCAGTGACCGCGCGATTGCGCAGCAAGTATAGCAGAAACATAAATCGGGCAACACAAGACATCAGCATCCCGCAGGGCCTGTGCAAAGTAATCGGCCTCTTTGGTTTCCGCGGTTTCCGCTCATCCTGAGCCTGTCGAAGGATGCCACCGT
>JAGWBI010000020.1:30226-33979 GCA_021295965.1 Dehalococcoidia bacterium
AGCCGAAAAGCAAGCAAACCTATAACGGATCTACTATTTTGGCCACTGGATTCCCGCTTTCGCGGGAATGACGGATGCCTTCCGGTCCAAATGCGATTGCCCTGCAGCATCCCGCCGCAGCGCGTCGTTTTGGACCCCATTGGGAACGCTTTTGGTGAGACGATTAAATTAAAGGAGGCAGGTGCGGAGCCTGCCCCCAACTTCAGTTGGCTATTCAGTGTGGTCAGCTGCGGTCGAATGCCGGCATGACATCCGCGGCGAAGCGGGAAAGCTGTTCCTTGAACACCTCGCGGGGCATTCCCATAACCGAGCCCAGGTTGACCCGCTCCACTCCGGGATAACGGGCCTCATCCTCCTTGAGGGCGTTGACGATGTCATCGGGCGAGCCGGCCAGCCATGCGCCGGTTTCAACCGCGGCTTCCAGGGTGGGCAGTTCCACGCCACGGCGCAGGGAAGGGTTGGCTACGGCGTCGATCTGCTCCGGCTCCAGACGCATGAGGCCCAGCGGGGCGGCGAACTTCATGGCCTCTTCAAAGTAAGGTTTGGCCTCCTTGATGGCCTCCTCCTTGTTCTTGCCGATGAAGAAACGGTAGCCGAAAGCGATATCCTCGCCCAGGGCCAGCTCCCGGCCGTGGCTGGCGGCGGCCTGCTGGTACATGGTCAGCCGCTCATTTCGGGCCGGTTCCGGCGTGTTGGCGACCATGGCCTTGATGCCCATGCGGGCCATGAAGTCAACGCCCTTGGGGTTGCCGGAAACCAGGGGCTGCCAGATCTCCACTGGATTCTGCAATGGTCGGGGCACCAGGCTCAGCTTTTCCAGGGTGTAGCCCCGGTACGGGACCTTGGCCGGTATCTGGTAGTGCTTGCCCTCGTGGGAAAAGGCTTCTTCGTTGAAAGCCTTGACCATCACTTCCACCTGTTCCTCGAACAGCTCGCGGTTCGCGTCGCCGTCGAACATGGGGGAACCGAAGGTCTCCACCTCGCGGGAGTGGTAGCCGCGTCCGACGCCGAAGATGATGCGCCCACCGGAGAGGATGTCGGCCATGGCGAAGTCTTCGGCCAGCCGCAGGGGGTGCCACATGGGGGTGATGTTGAAGCCGCAGCCATACTTGAGCCGCTGAGTGTTGCAGGCCAGGTACAGGCCCAGCATGATCAGGTTGGGGATGCACTCGTAGCCCTCGGGCTGGAAGTGGTGCTCGGCCATCCAGAACTCGTCGTAGCCGTTGGCTTCCAGGTGCTGGGAAATGTCCAGCGCCCAGTCGAAAGCTTCGGCCAGCCGCTCGTTGGAATACCAGCGGTCGTTGGCCGGGGTGCCTTCCAGGCCCAGTTCATCGTCCACCACGTGGCCGGCGTAGGATGCGCTAAAACTCTTGAACATGATTGCCCGTCCTTTTGGATGCAATTGGATTGGTGCGGGAATAATTGTACTGCATTTAAATCAAAGCGTAGGGGCGGGTTTCAAACCCGCCCCTACAGGGTAGCGCGGAATCCGTCAGGGACGGATTACTGGGACCAGCGGATCGTCCACAGGGCGCTGGGGGACGGGCGCAGGGCCCGCGGCCGCCAGTCGTCGATGCGGGCGCTGATGGCGTAGGGGGCGTCCAGGTAACCGGGAGCAAAGTCCCAGTGGCCATCGTGAGCCTGGCGGAGAGCCTGGTAGTAGTTCTCCTCCTGGGCTTCGGGGCTGGTGGACGACACGGCCGTGGCCACCAATGGCTCGACCAATGGGTCGTAGCTGATGTAGGAACCGGCGGGGTCGCCGAAGCGGCCGATCAGCTTGGAGCCGGTGTCGTAGGAGTGCTCGTTGGAGCGCACTAGGTACTGTCCGGGGATTTCTCCGCCGTACTGCCGGTCCTTGATGGCGGCTTCCTCGCCCACGTTGACCTTGCAGTTGAGGCCCAGGTAAGTGCTCCAGTCGTCACAGACGAACTCGACGATTTGCAGCATCTTCGGCACGGTGGCGCCGGCTTCCCAGGTCCACACGTTCCACTCGTCGCCGCCGCCGGGCATGACCGGGTCCTGGAGGCCGGTCACCGCGGGGGCAGTGAGAGCGTCGGTGTTGACCTCGGGTACGTTGTAGCCGGCCTCAACAAAGAGTTCGCGGGCCTTGACGGGGTCGAAGGGGAAGGGGTCCAGAGTGCCGTCGTTCCGGTAGCCGATGCCGGACGGAGCGGCGGCGGCCGTACCGGCGATGTGGAAGATATCGGGTCCGCCAACCAGTTCCTGGATGGCTTCCTTATCGATGGCGTAGTCCAGGGCGTGGCGGATGCGCTTATCCTGGCACATCAGCGGGTTTCCAACCGGGTCGCCGATGTAGGCGCCCTGGTCGTCCTGCTGGCGGCTCTGGTCGTGGCCCAGGTTCTGGGGCGCGTCTGCGCTACAGTTCCAGGCGTTGATCCAAATGACGGTGGATTCGGGGCCGAAACGGTATTGCAGACCGGCGGCTTCCAGTTCCTCGCGGGAGTCCACGTCGATGGGAGAGATGTCAGCCTCGCCGCTGAGGAGGGCGGCCTTGCGGGTCGCGGCCTCGGAGACCAGGTTGATCTCCAGCGTGTCGAACGGGTAGGGCCGCTTTTCCAGGATGAAGTGCTCGTCGCGCTTCTCGTAAACAATCTGCGTGCCGGAAACGAAGTTCACCAGGTCGAAGGGACCGGCTGCGCCGGGGTTCGGGTTGGCAATCAGTCCGTCGGAGCGAGCCTGGTCATCCGTGCCCAGGCTCTCGAAGTAGGACTTGGACATGACGGAGCCGGCGGTGCCGCCGCCGACTTCGCTCACGTCGGCCAGGAAGTTGAGGGTCGGGCGTACGAAGGTCATGGTGATTTCATTCGGACCGGTCACGCGGGCGTGCCCTTCCTTCTCGCGGGCGGTGTTGTCGCCTTCGTAAGCTTCGTTGGGCTCGTCGGCAGCGACCAAACGCCAGATGCGGATGCGCACCACGGAGCGGGCGCCGTCGTCCTGAATGTACCGAAGGTACCAGGCGGCGTCTTCAGGGGTCACCGGGTCGCCGTTATGGAAAACGGCGTCCTCCCGCAGGGTCCAGGAAATGCTGTTGCCGTCTTCAGACACCGACCAGTCGGTGGCGAGGCCGTCCTTGGTGTAGTTCAGCTCGTCGTCGGTGGTAATCAAATGGGAGTGGAGCGGGAAGTGCCAAACGTGCTTGTCGCCGCTCTCGTACTTGGGGTCCCAAACTTCGTTGCCGAAGGACTCGGTGAGTACCACCAGGCGGCGATCCTCGCCGGTAACTTCAGCGGCGGGCGGCGCCTGGGTGGGCAACGGAGTTGCGGTTGCGCCGACGGCAGCCGGAGCCGCCGGGGGCGCGGTGGGCGCGGCGGACGTGTCGGCCGTGCTGGGGCTGCTGGCGCCGCCGCAGGCCACGCCGACGATCATTGCGATCACAGCCGCCGGGATCAGCAGCTGGTAGAACCGCAATCGCGGTAAGGTAAAAGGTCTCATGGCTTGGTGTCCCTCCTTTCCGGACAGAGTTAAATATAGTGGAGCGTCAGGCCGCTCCAACAAAAGCCGGCGCATATTAACGGCGAGGTATCGCCATTGTCAATCAACCGACGCTCTCATGCGTACCCACTTTGTCATTGCGAGCGAAGCGTGGCAATCTCGTCGGCGTAGCAGGCGCTTGTTGCAAGCAGCCGTCAATACCGCAACGAGATTGCCACGAATGCCTGGCGGCATTCTCGCAATGACAGTTTGGGGAAAGCGGGTACGCGTGAGACCGACGCTTCGGGTCAGGGCAATCGC
>JAGWBI010000020.1:34115-93225 GCA_021295965.1 Dehalococcoidia bacterium
CCCGCGTTGACAGGCCGGGCGTTGACCCGTAGCCTTGATGCTCGAACTATCGGCGGTCTGCCCGACCCAGGCCGCGTGTCCAATTTGGAGTGTCAACAATGAAATTCGGCGTTATGGCGATGCCCCAGCACCCGTCCACGGATTCAGCGACCCAACGTTTCCACGAGACGGTGGAACTTACGAGACTGGCCCGGGACGCCGGGTTCAGCTCCATCGCCTGTGGGCAGCACTTTCTGTCGCCCCCGTACCAGAACCTGCAGAGCATTCCGCTGCTGGCCCGGCTGGCCGCGGACTCCGGCGACATGCAGCTGGTGTTGTCCATCCTGTTGCTGCCCCTGTACTCGCCGGCCGACGTTGCCGAGACGGTGGCCACGCTGGACGTGATCAGCGAGGGGCGCGTGGTGCTGGGCGTGGGCCTGGGCTACCGGGACATCGAGTACCAGGCGTTCAACGTGGAGCGCCGGCACCGGGTGGGCCGGTTCCTGGAAAGTCTGGAACTGGTGCAGCGGCTGTGGACGGAGGACGAGGTCACCTTCCACGGGAGACACTTTAACCTGGACAACGCCACCTGCGCCATCCACCCCGTGCAGCAGCCGCATCCGCCCATCTGGGTGGCGGCCAACTTCGATACGGTGGTCCGTCGCGCCGGGGAGCTGGGGCTGCCCTGGTTCGTGAACCCCCACGCCACGCTGGAGACGCTGGAACGGCAGACCGCGATATATATGGAGGGCTTGGAGGCCGGCGGCAAGGAGATGCCGCCCGAAATGCCCATCATCAAGGAGATGCACATCGCCCCCACCCACGAGGAGGCGGTGCGCAACGCCCAACCTTACATGGAGGCGAAGTACCAGGCTTACGCCGACTGGGGCCAGGACAAGGCGCTGCCGGGGGACGAGGACTTCCGCATACCCTTTGAGGAACTGGCTCGCGACCGGTTCATACTGGGCAGCAGCGAAGAGGTCATCCAGCAGATTGAGGACCACCGCCAGCGCGTGGGCGCGAACCACTTCATGTTCCGCATCTGGTATCCGGGCATGGACGCGCGGATGGCGATGCGGGTGGTCGAGCAGATGGGCGACAGTGTCATACCCTACTTTGAGAGCCGGTACGGTGATGAGGAATAGGGCGCGCCGGCCTTGTGAAAATGTCTTCACATCGCCACAGGATCAACCTGGTGATTGTGAGGATACCGTGCCAGCGTTGCGCCCCAGCCGATGGTCTGCGAAAATAGTCTGACGCCCACGGCGCCCAAGAAGTCTTGTCTCAGTCCGGATCGAAGCCAATGACCACCCAGCACGCCAACCCCATCCGCGTTCTCGTCGCCAAGCCGGGATTGGATGGTCATGACCGAGGCGCCAAGGTAATCGCCCGCGCTCTGCGCGACGCCGGCATGGAGGTCATCTACACGGGCATTCGCCAGACGCCGCAGATGGTGGTTCAGGCGGCCGCACAGGAAGACGTAGCCGTGCTGGGGTTAAGCATTCTCTCGGGAGCGCACATGGAGCTCATGCCCGAAATAATGCGGCTGCTGGGCGAACAGGGCATGGAGGATGTTCTGGTGGTGCTGGGCGGAATTGTCCCGGAGGAAGACCGGGAACGCCTGGCGAACATTGGCGTATCGGCGGTTTTCGGCCCCGGAACTTCCACCAACGACATTATCGAATACATTAACACCAACGTGTCAGACGCTTAGAGTTCGCCGACTCCGCGGGCGCATCCGGTCGTCATCGCCGGAACGCGGGGTGCGTGCTTGGCCTCAAAATATTTATCAAAAATTGCTTAGAAGTGTTTCCGGGTTGTCTTGCGGTTAACTTGACCCAAGACTATAATCGACGCGCAAAATTGGATTGGATCCGTCGCTGAGGGCGATTCCGGCCATGAAGTATAATGTGGCGCAGTTGCTGAAAGAAGCCATCGGCTCGCAACGCCAGTTCAGCATCTCGGAAGCCGTGAGTGACGTCGAGCAGTTGATGGATCAAGTCACCGGCGATGCAACGTTCGTGCGCACTCATCAGGGCATCTGGGTTCAGGCTGATTTGATCGTACGCATATCGCAAGACTGCAGCCGCTGCCTTGCCGATTTCAAGAGGACCCTGGAGCTGGAGCTGGACGAGGAATATTTTCCTGAGGTCGATGTGAGAACGGGCCACCGACTGTTGCCTCCCGACGATTGGGAGGGACTGTACATTGGCGCGGATCATATCCTGGACCTGGACGAAGCCACCCGCCAGTCCGCTCTGGCCACGCTGCCGATGAAGCCCCTCTGCAAACCCGAATGCGAAGGAATCTGCGACCGCTGCGGCGCCGACCGCAACGTCAATGATTGCGACTGCTATGCGCTGGACATTGATCCCCGGTGGGCAGCCCTGCGCTCACTGATGACCGAACCGCAAACCTGAAGACAAAGGACGTCGGCCCTACGGCGCTTTCCCGTCAGATTGACCGGGATGGTTGACGCGCCGACGATGGTATTGAAAATGGGCGCACTGCCGAACAAGAAATTGACCCGAGCCCGCAAGGGTCGAAGGCTATCGTCACCGGCTTACCGGCTGCGGACGATGCACCCGGCGCGCTGTCCGCGCTGCCGGGCCGCCAAACGACCCCATGCCGCGTGCCCGGAATGTGGATACTACCGTGGACGTGCCGTCGCCATATGACGGCTCAAACTTTTCTCGGGGAACCCATACCCCCTGCCTAACCCCGACCTATATCTCAAAGTGATGAGGAGAGCGGTGATTATGTCTGACATCGCACGAGCTCCCGTGTATTCGTACATCTTTCCCGGCCAGGGCGCCCAGAAAGTGGGCATGGGCCGTGATCTTTACGAAACCTCTGCCGCCGCCCGCGATGTTTTCGCGGAGGCGGACGATAGCTTGGGCATCAACCTTTCCGGGCTCATGTTTGAAGGCCCTGCGGAAGAACTCATGGATACGGCCCACGCCCAGCCGGCCATTATGGCGGTGAGCATCGCCATCTGGCGGGCGTGGCAGGAATTCCTGGGCAATCAGGCGCCCCGGCCCGCCGCCGTGGCCGGCCACAGCCTTGGCGAATACACCTCCATGGTGGTCGGCGGCGTGATGGAGTTCAGCGACGGCATCCGGCTGGTTCGCGAGCGCGGCCGGCTGATGCACGAAGCCTCCGAGGCCCGCCCCGGTTCCATGGCCGCCATCATCGGCCTGGACGAGTACACCGTGGCCCAGGTAGCCCAGGACGCTGGCGTTGAGATGGCCAACATCAACTCCGACGACCAGATTGTCGTCAGCGGCGACAAAATGGCACTGGCCCGCGCCATGGACCTGGCTTCGGCCCGGGGCGCGAAGAAGGTCGTTCCCCTGGCGGTCAGCGGCGCTTTTCACTCTCGCCTGATGGCGCTCGCCCAGGAGGGGTTGACCGATGCCATTGACGGCATCGCCCTGCGGGATCCGACATTTCCGGTGATCGCCAACTCGACGGGTACCGCCATCGTCAACTCCGAACAGGCCCGGCAGGAACTGCTGACCGGCCTCTGCAACTGCGTAATGTGGAAACATTCGGTTCGCTTCATGGTTGACGCCGGCGTGAACCGATTTGTCGAATTTGGCCCGGCCCGCGTGCTGTCCAGCCTGGTTCGTCGCATCGACCCCGGCGTCGAAGCCATGACCCTGTCCGACCCGCAGACCATCCGCAAAGGGGCCGCCGACGCATCGTAATCCCCGCCTGTACCGGCGTGTCGGCGCTGCGGCGTCAACGTCGGTTCAGGCTGCATCCTCGTCCGGCGACAGTGCGATATGGCTGCCCGACCTCGCAATCGCAGCCGGCGAAGAGGCCCGGTGGGACGGCAAGCCCGGATTCTTACGCTGCAATACCTCTACGCCCGCGACATACACGCTTCCGACGACCCCGACGATTTTCTGGAATGGCTCTGCGATGAATTCCCGGCGGAGCAGTCGGCCCGCCGCACTGCCGCCGCCATGATCACCGCCATCGCCGGGGACGCCACCAACCTGGATAATTCCATACAACGGTATGCCCCGGCCCTGCCGGTGAATCTGCTGGCCGTCGTTGACCGCAACATATTGCGTGTGGCAATCTATGAGTTGACCTATCGGGAGCAACTACCGCGCAACGTCGTCGTCAACGAAGCCGTCGAACTAGCCTCAATGTTCGGCAGCGAAAGCAGCGCCCGTTTCGTCAACGGTGTCCTCGGCTCGGTGTTGAATGATTTGCCCCAATCAACGGATAACGACGCTGGATAAAGCCGTCGCCACCATTTACACTGCAAAACCAAGGCTATTCCAAGCCACCTTTTCACGGAGATGAACCTGTGAGTACCGTCCTTGAACGCATTACCGATATCGTGGTGGACAAACTCGGCGTAGATGCCGACGAAGTCAGCGAAGCCTCCTCCTTCCAGGATGACCTGGGCGCTGATTCCCTGGACCTGGTGGAACTCATCATGGCGTTCGAGGAGGAGTTCAGCACCGACGACAACACCATCGAAATACCCGACGAAGACGCCGGCGAAATACACACCATCGCCGATGCCGTCAACTATCTCAAAGACAAGGGCGTGGCCGACGAATAAGATAATTCTGCGCCACGCGCCACACCCGTCACGTCCGAATGTTGCCCGACCATGGACACCCTCGCCGACCTGGCCCGCCGGGTGAGCGCATGTACCGACTGCCCGCTCCATACCGGGCGCACCAATGCCGTCCCCGGCGAAGGTCCCTCCGACGCCGAGATACTCTTCATTGGTGAGGGTCCGGGTTTCCACGAAGACCGGCAAGGTCGTCCCTTCGTTGGCCCCGCCGGAAACTTTCTCGAAGACCTGCTGCAATCCATAGGCATGACCCGCGAACAGGTCTTCATCGCCAATATGGTCAAATGCCGTCCTCCGGAGAACCGTGACCCCACCCCAGCCGAAATTTCCGCCTGCAGCAAATACCTGGACCGCCAGATTGAACTCCTTAACCCCCTGCTCATCGTGACCCTGGGACGTTTCTCCACGGCCAAGTTTGTACCCGGCCAGGCCATCAGCCGAGTTCGGGGACGCTTGCACTCCGTGGGCGGACGCCGCGTTTTCCCGATAATGCACCCCGCCGCCGGCCTCCGCCGCCAGGAGATGCGAGCCGGCATCGAGGAGGACTTCGCCAAGATTCCCGGTCTTTTGGACGTGCTGCGTATCCAGGCCGATCCAGCTTCGGAGACGGTCCGCCGCGTCGGTGAGCCGTCGCATCCCTCGTACGAAACCGGACCGCCGGCCCAAACACCGTCCTTGTGGGACATCCCGGAACCCACCGCCGAGAACGCGCCTGTCCCCCCGGAATCGGATTCCGTGGAACAACCACCGGCTCCGCCAGAACCGCCGCCGGGCCAGCAACGTCTGTTCTGACCCTTGCGCCTGTGACCGACTTGACCTCGTTCGTTGGACCTGAAACGCCGCCTCTTCGCATCCTGCCCCTGGGCGGGCTGGGCGAAATCGGCAAGAACATGATGGTGATGGAATGCGGCGACGACATCATCGTCGTCGATTGCGGGATACAGTTTCCCACGGAGGATATGCCCGGCGTTGACCTGATCATTCCCGACGTATCCTATCTGGCTTCCCAGTCCCACCGGGTCCGCGGCATCCTGATCACCCACGGGCACGAGGACCACATCGGCGCGCTGCCCCACGTGCTGCCCGATCTGGACGTGCCCGTGTACGCGCCCCGCCTGGCCCACGGCCTGATCACCGTGAAGCTGAACGAACGGCGGCGCACCCGTGACGCCGTCGTCCACCCCATCGAGCCGGAACAGCCCGTCAGTTTCGGCGACAACTTCCGCGCCACCTGGTTCCGGGTCTGCCACAGCATTCCCGACGCCATGGGCATCTGCATCGACACCCCCTGGGGCACCGTGATTCACACCGGCGATTTCAAGATCGACCACACCCCGGTGGACGGACACACCATAGACCTGCCCGCCCTGGCCGAGCGCGGCGCCAACGGAGTTCTGCTGCTCCTATCCGATTCCACCTATGCCGAACTCCCCGGCTACACGCCGTCCGAGCAGACCATGGGCTCCGCCCTGGACCGGGCAATTGGGGACGCTCCGGGCCGGGTGATCATTGCCACCTTCGCCTCTCTCATCAGCCGGATTCAGCAGGTCATCACCGCCGCCGAAAAGCATGGGCGACACGTCGCGTTCGTCGGCCGCAGCATGGTTGCCAACGTGCAGATGGCCACGGAGATGGGCTACCTGGACGCGCTGCCCGGAACCATCGTCCCCGTGCGGGACTCCGGCGAACTGCCTCTGGATCGGGTCGTCCTGATGACCACCGGCAGCCAGGGTGAACCGACCTCCGCCCTGGTGCGGATCGCCAAGGAGGAAAGCCGGGACGTGGAACTCATCGAGGGGGACACGGTAATCATCTCGGCCACGCCCATACCCGGAAACGAGCGGGCGGTGAGCCAGACCATCGACAACCTGCTCCGCCGGGGCGCGCACGTGCTCTATGACCGCATTGCCCCGGTCCACGTCCACGGCCATGCCAGCCAGGAAGAGCTGAAGTTGATGCTCAACATCACCCGGCCCCGGTATTTTGTGCCCGTTCACGGGGAGTATCGCCACCTGCGCGCCCATGCCCAGCTGGCCTGGGAACTGGGCGCGGCCCCGGACGGTATTTTCGTGCTGGAGGACGGCGACATCCTGCAATTTGACCACGACGGCGCCCGCATCGTCGGCTCTATTCCCGCCGGCCCCATCTATCTGGATGGCCCCACGGTGATGGACACCGACACCGTGGTGCTGCGGGAACGCCGGTCCCTGGCGCGGGACGGCGTGGTGATCATCTGCGCCGCGGTGGATGCCTACGGCGAAATGGTAGGCCCCGTCCAGGTGGCGGCCAGCGGGTTCATGGATCCCGGCGATACCGTGGACACCTTCCGCCGTTTGGCCGAAGCGGTCGAAATGGGCGTAGCCGGCGACCTGCCCCCCGACAACCGGGAATTAGCCCGAGCAAATATCCGAAAAGTCGCTCGGCAATTCCTCCGCAATGATTTAAACAAACGTCCTATGATCATCCCGGTAATTCTGGATACGTGACGGCCCGCCGACCGATTGCAGAAGCGCTGATTCAATTTCCACCGCCGCCTCGTCGCGGCGGTTCTGTTATCTGTCAAGTTGGCGTGCCTGGGCATAGGAGACTTGCCATGTCTGCGGCTACCTTTACCGGCGACCCCAGATCCCCTTCGGAATCACTGTCCCCCTTCGACGGAGCCAACTGGCTGCGTGCCGGGGTCTCAGTGGGCATCGTTTTACTGGCTGGCTTGTTGGGTGTCGTCGCATTTCTGATGATACCGTCCGCCCGGGAGTGGATGGTGACCAGCCTTGGCGTCGGCTGGGCGCCGGTTGGGGCGTTCGCCGCCATCGCGTTCCTGCTTTTGTTCGTCCGGCCCTCCCTCCTGGTGCGCCGTTGGCGATGGTGGCCCATTGGCGCCATCGGGGCCACGACTGCCGTGATTGCCCTGTCGTTGGTGCAGGGCAAGAGCGGCGTTTTCTATACCTACGGATTATCCGGGCATTGGGGTTACCTCATCACCGGCGGGAGCGCGGCCCTGGCAATTGTGGAATTGCTGGCGGCTCTGGTGTTGATCAGCCTGCTGGTGATCCCGAGGGCGGCCCGCGGGTACGCGCTGGGACTGCGGTACGCCGCGATCAGCGTTTGCAACGTGTTGATCTTCCTAGGTCTTGGAATGTACAAACTGGGCGCTTGGTCCGGGGCGGCTGTAGCGGTCGTGGGGCGCAGCGTGGGCTCTCGCATCGGCACCCGCGACCGTGATGACGAAGTCCCGGAGAGGCTGCGCACGTTGCCAAACCCGGTCGTGGATGTTCCGGAGCCAACGCCGCCACCAAGGCCAGCCCCGGCGCCGATGCCCAATGTCTCCCGTTCCGGCGGCTGGCAGTTGCCGCCCCTGGAAACCCTGGCTCCACCGGAACCGCACCAGATCGACGGCTCGGCCGTAGCCGCCATGTCCGACGAGATCAAGGATGCGTTGGCCGAGCACGGCGTCTATGTGGATGTTGAGGACGTCAAGGCCGGCCCCCGGGTCATCCGGTTCGGCCTGGTGCCCGGCTACGTGCCGCCCCGGTTGGACAAAAACGGTGAGCCGGCCAAGCAGCGCCCCAGCCGGGTCCGCGTGGGCGACATCGCCAAGCGGCAGAAGGACCTGGCGCTGGCCCTGAAAAGCCCCTACATCCGCATCATCGAGACCCCGGAACCCGGCGAGGGACTGGTGGGGCTGGAAGTGCCCAACCCGTCCCCCGGCAAGGTGCTGATGCGCTCCATCGTCGAGGAGCCGGAGTTCAGCAAAATCGTTCAGAAGGGCGGCCTCGCCTTTGCCCTGGGACAGGACGCCGGCGGGCAGTCCCTGGCGCTGGACCTGGCAGCCATGCCTCACCTGCTCATCGCGGGCGCAACCGGGTCCGGCAAGAGCGTCTGCATCAACTCGCTGGTCGCGTCCCTGCTGATGACCCGCCCGCCTGACGAGCTGCGGATGATCATGGTTGACCCCAAGCGTGTTGAGCTCACGCCGTTCAACGGCATCCCGCACCTGGTGATGCCCGTGATCGTGGAGCCGGACGAGGTGCAGCCCGCCCTGCGCGGCCTCATCAACGAGATGACCCGACGCTATAAGCTCATGGAGGAAACCGGCGTCCGCAACATCGCCGGCTACAACGCCAAGGCCGCCGAGCCGATGTCCTTCCTGGTGCTGATCGTGGACGAACTGGCCGACCTGATGATGACCGGCGGCCTGGAGGTCGAGCAGCAGCTGGTGCGCCTGGCCCAGCTGGGCCGCGCCGCCGGCATCCACATGGTGCTGGCCACGCAGCGCCCGTCGGTGAAAGTGGTCACCGGGCTGCTCAAGGCCAACGTGCCGGCCCGGGTCGCCTTCGCCGTCGCATCCCAGGTGGATTCCCGGGTGATACTGGACGGCGCCGGCGCCGAGGCGCTCATGGGCAAGGGCGACCTGCTGCTCCAGAACAACGACTTTCCCAAGGCCCGCCGAGGCCAGGGAACCCTGGTGTACGACGATGAGATGGACCGCCTGGTTGATTTCTGGCGCAACCAGATCGGGCCGCCGCTGCCGCCGATCAACCTTGACGATGATGATGATGACGATACACCCTTCGACCCGGACGAGCCGGAGCGCCCCGATGAACTCTACCAGGGCGACATTCTGGACCAGGCCCGCGATCTGGCTCTGCGCAACCCGCGGCTGACCTCCGCCATGCTGGAACGCCGGTTCAAAGTCCGCAAGTCCATGGCCGATGAGCTGATCGACGAGCTGCGGGGCGAGGGTTTGGTAATCGGAGGGTGACGGCCCATTTTGTCCCAGTTTGTCATCTCGAGGAGCGAAGCGACGTGGCGATCTCGTTACCGCAGCGGAGGCCTTGCCTCGACGAGATTGCCATCCGCCAGAGGCGGACTCGCAATGACAAAGTGGGTGTTCGCGAGGGTTCAGGAGTGGGGTGTCACTCCATAGCATCCTTCAACCGGCGGATGGCGTCGATGTGAGCGTCGGGAGAAGTCGCGCCGCGCAGGCCGGCGGCCATGTGGGTCGCGCCAATCTCTTCCCACGACTTCAGCTCGGTGAGCCAGTCCTCGGGGTTGTTATCGGCGGTGATAGTGATGCGGCCTTCGATGCCCACGTCCGAGGGATCCCGCCCGGCGGCCTCGGCCTGCGCGCGGATGCGGCCCAGGACGGCCCGACCATCGGAGTCGGGAGCGAGCATGGGGAAGTAGCCGTCGGCCAGCCGCCCGATGCGACGGATGGCAGCGTTGGGCGGCATGGGCGATGCGCCACGCCCGGCGCCGATCCAGATGGGGATGGGCCGCTGCACCGGCAGCGGGTTGATGCCGGCGTGGGTGATGTCGTGATACTTGCCGTGGAAGTCGATGACGTCCTCGGTCCATAGCTGGCGCAGCACCTCAATCTGCTCGTCGCAGCGGCTGCCGCGGGTGGCAAAGTCCACGCCCAGCGCCTCGTACTCCACCGAGTTCCAGCCTACGCCGATGCCCAGGCGCAGCCGCCCGCCGGACAGCAGGTCGATCTCCGCCGCCTGTTTGGCCACCAGCGCCGTCTGCCGTTGGGGCAGGATCAGGATGCCGGTGGTCAGCCCGATCGTCTTGGTGACCGCCGCCAGATACGCCATCAGCGTAAACGGCTCGTGGATATAGGACTCGTGGGTGTAGGGAAACTGCGGAACCTCCGGGTGCTTCTCCGGCACCGCCCCCAGAACGTGGTCAAGTATGCGGACGTGGGCATAACCCAAGTCCTCGGCGGCCTGGATGTAATCCCGCAGCGCGCCAAAGTCGTCCCCAATCTCAACAATGGGAACCGAAACGCCAATCTCCATGGTGAACCTCCCTGTAAATGCAACAGCCCCGCCATCAAGGTGATGATGGACGGAGCCATTATAGCGGGTACGAGTAGGTGGGATTGTTTTGGCCAAGCCAATAACGGTGTTTACTGTCGAAACCATTCCGGTATTCTTCCCCTTCGCCGACGAGCCTCGTCAAACTCGGCGCGGGTCGGGCCAATCTGATCGAGGATGGAACCCATCGTTACCGGGTCAACGTCGCCGCGATGCCTTGGAACGGTAGTCCGCAAACCTAGCCCGTCGTGACGAAAGGTGGGGTGGTCACCGCCTTCTTCCGCTCTGAAATTGAGCCGTCTCAATAGTCTGATAACTTCCCGTCTATCAACTCCCGGAATTTATGGCGGCATCAAGCTATCCTGGGGATACCGGCGGGTTTATCAGCTGCGGAGTCACCTCATGAAACTCGTATTCCCAGCCATCTCGCTCGCATTCCGCCACCAGTTCGGCGATTTTGGCTTTTCCCAACTCGCGCAGTTCCTTCCGCCGCGATTCTTCCTCCATATTGTCCGCCCATTCCGCCGCCAGGGATTCGTCTGCCCGAGTTAGCAGTGCCAGCGCCATAATCTCTCCTCGCTTTCGGACAATGATAGCATTCGTCTCAATCAGATCATAAAGTTCATCTCACCCACAATCCGCTCCCCCAGCGCTCGGTCACCGGCTATTGCCACCGCGCCGTCAGCCAGCGCCTTTTCCGCCGTCCACCGGCCGGTGCCCAGCGCGTTGAAGGGTTCCAGGCCCATGGTGAGGTGTACCGTTGGCGATGCCGGCGCGGCGTCCATCCGGTGCGCGCGGCCGCCGTCCATGTTGAGGACAATGGCGCCGCCCACGTCGCCGGTGATTTCGAACACCACCGTCGTCCCGTCGTCGGGTCGTACCTTGCGGCCCACCACGAAGGGCATGGCCATTTCGGTGCGCCCGTAGGCGTGCTGGGCTACCGGGCCGCTGAGGTGGCCGGGAATGCCCAGGGTGCGGCGCATATCCTGCTCGTGGACCCAGGCGTCGTAGATGCGGATGGCCAGCAGGTCGGTGTAAGGGCCGCTGCCGAGGGGGTTGGGCGTCTCGGCGGCGAAATCCTCTTCAGACATGCCCCGCAGCACGCCCAACCGCTCGGCGGTAATCTCGCGGAACTCGGCCAGCACCTCCGCGCCACTGTACTGCCGGCGATAGTCCACCAGAACCTCGTTACCCTGCCCCACCTCGTTGCGCACGTGGGCCGTGTCCGACGGTTCGTGAGCCGGCGCCGGGCGGCCCAGCAGCCGGCACTCGCTGCCGACCAAGTGCGACACCTGGTCCTGCACCGACCAGCCGGGGCACTCGGTGGGCATGGCCCACTGCTGGGGAGACAGATCGGAGCAAAGCCCGTCGATGGACTTCCACACCGCTTCCATGAGGTCAACCATTTGCTGGGACATCGTTTTTACTCCGTAAAAGAATGTCGCGCCCGAGGCGCGTTGTGCAGAGTGTGTGGCGGCAAAGTGAATCGCCGTCGGCATTCATCTCACCCACCGACATTCCGGCAGATGCCCGCGATACCCCCGGTCCGGGCAGGTACAGTCAATGTCGTCGCGCCGGCGATAGCCCAGAGACTCGAGCCAACCGTCGAACCCGGGATAGAACCCGTAGCCATCGTCAATTGAACGGTAGCCGGCTCGCAGCGCGGCCAGGATTTCGTCAGGGTTGGGGACCACCGGCCCACCAACGGAACCGGTATTGCTGGTCAAGGTGTCGGCCATGAGGCTAGTCGGATACCAGTTCCAGCACGTCCTGGGCGAAAACCATGTCCTCTTCGCCCACCTGATCCGGGTCCTCCGGGCTGGTCAGGTAACGGACGAACAGCCATACGCCGTCCTTGGGGTTGGACACAACCTCGGCGGTGGCCTCGCCGTAGAGCCGTATCTTCTGACCCGGCTCCACTTCAAACAGGTTCACTATGTCAGCCATAAAGCACCATCATTCCGGCCCACGGTCATTGCGAGCGAAGCGTCGCAATCTCGTCGGATTAGCAGTCAGCCTTCACCGGATTGCTACGTCGCTGCGCTCCTCGCAATGACAGTAGGCTGTGCCATCAGAAAAAGAAGGTCAGGTTCTTTGCCAGCAACACGCTCTGATCCAGCAAAACCTTTCGCTGGGCGATGCGCCATTCACCGTCAATCCGGCGCAGCGTGTCCTCCCGCCGGCCCACCAGGATGTCCGTTTCCGTCTCCACGCGGTTCCGGTAGATGATAAATCGGCAGCGCAGGGAGACCTCCGCGGCGTCCGCAGCCGTGGGCGACGCCTCCAGTATCTCCACGTTGGTGACCAGATGGGAGATGCGGGACAGCGGTTCCTCGGCCCAGTGGACGCCGGTGAGGATCTGGTTGACCCGCTGGGTCAGCGTCTGTTTGCCTTCGTCGAACCAGTTGATGTCCTGGCCTTCACGAGTGAACTCCCGCTCCAGCTCGCCGAATTTGACGTTGCGGCGCATGGGGACCCAGTAGCGCACATCGTCGGCGAGCAAGGCCAGCCAATCTTCGTACCGCCGGTCGTCCAGGAGGTTGGCCTCGTGGTACAGGAAAGCTTCGATGTCCTGCTTCAGCAGGAGCATCGCCAGCGGGTCATTGGCAACAACCATGATCTCACCTAGCACCTGGCGCCATTGTTGCGCCAAGTAGCCAGCTCATCCCAGTCCCGGGCCGCCATGAATTCCCGCCAGCGGCTGTAGAAACCGCGCTGGTTCTGCTCGCCGGCGCGGGCCCTGGTGGTGTCCAGGACGGTGCCGTCCAGCTTCAGCCCGCCGTCCTCAAAGTCGGTGACTGCATAGCCCATACCCATCTGGTAGTTGTAATGATGGCGGCGAGCCATCGCGCCACGGCTGGCGGAGTGGGCGTAGTTCCAGTTCTCCATGTCGTCCTGCTCGGTCAGGCCGGCGGGACCGGAGTAGCGGATGTAGTACTGGCGCAGGAATTCCTTGACCTCCGGCGGCGCGGAACTGTCCACCAGGAACCAGCGCCAGACCTCAGTCCGGTCCGGCCCTCGCGGATGCCAAACGGCGATGCTGCGGGGCTGCCGGGGCAGGTAGGACATATTGGGGAAGATGGTTCCCGGGCCGGCCAGTATGCGCCACAACTGGCCCTGCCGCTCCTTGCGCGCGATCTCGCACTGGTAGAAATACTCCGCGACTATGGGGTCGTTCTGGTAGGACGCCACCGGCTGGGCGTCCTCGGGGCGCAAGAACATGACGGTGCCGTGGCCACGCTCCGGGAAAGATACGTCCAGGGACTTGGCTCCTTCCCGCTCGCTGTTGTCGCGCCGCCCCTGCCCGGACGGGCCGATGCCCACCAGGTCAACGGAGCGGTGGCTGATGTTGTGGTAGCGGTCGCCGATGAAGTTTTCGGCGGGGAATTTCCAGTTGCTGGGAACCATCCACTTTTCGATGCCGCCGATGATCTCGGTGCCACCCTCGCTGCCGTCCCAACCATCAAACAGGATGTCCAGGTAGGTGCGGAAGCCGCCGATGTACTCCAGGAAGTCGGGCGCGTTTGGATCCCAAGTCGCCCAGATGCCGCCCTTATAGTTGACCATCTTGGGCACGCGGATGAGGCCCCACTGGGACTTGTCCAGTTCCTCGTGGTAGGCGTCCTTGTAGAAGGGCACGCCTACCAACGCGCCGTCGGTGGCGAAGCTCCAGCCGTGGTAGGGGCAGGTGAAGATGGGTGTGTTCCCCTCGTCGTAACGGCAGACCTTCATCCCCCGGTGCATACAAGAGTTGAGAAAGACGTGGATCTCGCCCTGCCGGTCGCGGCAGAGTATCACCGATTCCTCGCCCATGGAGGAGACGAAGAAGTCGCCCGGTTTGGAGACCTGGCTTTCGTGGCCGACGAACAGCCAGGCGCGGGTGAAAATCCGGTCCTGTTCCTCGGCGTAGATGTCGGGATTGACGAAGATCTCGCGGCTGACCATGCCGTTATCCTGGTCAACCAGACCACTGTAAGCGCTGGGCTGGAACGTAATCGCCATGTTCATCCTCCGGGCGCGGCTCGCCCCGCTGAATGGTATCACAACAAGCTGGGAGGATGTTGTCACGCCGCTTTTTTCGAACACGCCGGCAGTGTCCAATCGCCAGTTGCGGAATCAGCGGTAATCAGCCGATACCCAAGCAGACTTCCGGCTCTTGTCGCTGATACTCTGCAATAGACTAAACGTGTCAGGCTGGTAAAATGGAAACGAGGGAGAGCAATCGGTCGTGGTGGAGATTTGTTGACGGCTCGTTGTCGGTGACAGTCAGCATGGCGATTGCGGTGGCGATAAGCACTTGTCGTTCCTGCTTGGGAGTTTGGGGAATCGGGTTCCTCAGGGGCCTGACAGACAAAGACGACGGTGAAATAATACTGGCGACGCTGCTGTTGTTTCCCACCACCGTCGCCCTCTATGGAGTTTTGCAGATGTGGTTCGCAGCCAAAGAAGCCGTTGAGAAAAGGGCTACGGAACGTGGCCGTCGGGAAGGGCGGCGCGAGGAACGTGAGCGCATCAGTAAAGTACTGGCACAGCACGGCGTCGAATTGCCTCCAGAAGTCGCTGGCATCCTCGCCGGCGAACCCGACGATAATCCGCCGGCTGGCTAGAACCCCTTACCTGCCGCTCAACTCGACGCCCGCCAACGCTTCCAAGATGCGGGCTACCGTCGGATAACCTTCACCACCCCAGCCGGCTTCCTGAGCCTGCTTGTACAGGGCGTCCGCCACCGACCCCGTGCCAGCCGGAGCATCAAGGCGTCTCGCAAGTTCGCAGGCCAACGCCACGTCCTTGGCGACAATGTCCAGCGTGCCGCCGGCCGCGAAGGAACGGTTGAGTATGCTGTTGGGGATAGCGTTGAAGGCACGGCTGGCGCCGGCGCTCACCGGCACTATCTCCGCCAACACCGCCGGATCGACCCCGCCCAGGCGTCCGATGAGCATACCCTCGATGGCTGCGATCAGGTTGGTGTAGCCCATGTATTGTGTGGTCAGCTTGGCGGTGCATCCCGCGCCGGCCGGTCCGACGTAGAATATCTGCGCGGCCACCGCGTCCAACGCCGGACGAACCTGCTCAAACACCGACCGGTCTCCGCCCACCATCATCGTCATGGTCGGAGGGCGGCCGCTCACCGGGGCGTCCAGCATGGCCAGGCCCCGGTCGGCGCAGGCGGCGGCCACCCGGCGGGCCACGTCCGGATCGTTGGTGGTGGTGTCCACCAGCGCCGCGCCATCCGACATCGCCGCCAACACTGCGGCCTCGTCGCCCAGCAGTACCGACTCTACCTGGGCGGGGCCGGGCAGCGATGTCCAGACCATTTCGCAGCCCGGCACCGCATCCTCCGCGTTGTCGGCCCAACGCGCGCCTCGTTCCAGCAGCGGTTCCACCGCTTCGCGATTGATGTCGAAAACGGTGAGGTCAGCGCCGGCGTCCAGCAGACAGCCTGCCATCAGGCTGCCCATGGTGCCAACGCCGATGAAGGAGTGTTTTGGTTTAGAACCAGATGCTGATAATTGCATAAACCGTACCTGCAGTGACTGCTACCCGCCACAGCGTCCATCCCATCACGCAAAACCTTTCGGTGTAGCCGAGCATATAGAGAGGCCAAGTAATCAAACGGAATGGGAAATTCCACACCGTCATATCGGTATCGTAGAGATTTTCCAGATCGCGATCGCTGGGCAAACCCGAATAAGTCGCCGAAATCGCGACCCAGGCGCTCATCCCGAGGATTACCAGTTGCCAAATGGGATTGCCCGAACCGTCGCGAAACAGCCACCACGCGTAAGCCAGTGTGCCGCTCCAGATCAGCGCTGCCAGGAGCAGCGGGGCAGTGCCAATCAGGAAACTGTGCCAACCGTACGGCGGCCCTTCGTGAACGACGTACCCGGACCGTCCGCCGCCCGAGTTGAACTCCAGATATCTCACTTCCAGCACGCGATGACCCAGCAGATAGCACATCAGCTGGTGCGCCAGCTCGTGGAAGAATATTCCGGGGATCGTGATGTAGTGCAGTATAAGCCCCGGCCCCTGAATAGCCCATACCGCCAGCCAAACGACGAAGTTAAACATCAGTGGTGGTCAACCTCCGCGCCGACGGCGCATCTGACTCGCCGGTCTGGCAATGACGTTCCGTCGGCTCAGCGCGGGTCACCCTGCGTACAAGCCGACGCACTCATTCTGGCTGATTGAACGAAATACCGGGTCCTGATCGAAACGCCGCGCATACTCCTGGGAAATTTCGTCAATGAGCGTCATGCCATCCTCGATGGGCGGCGGCGTGACCAGCATCACCATTTTGGTGTTCTCGCGTTCAATAACTCGATCCGGCCTTTGCCACTGCCCTTTGACCTCCAGCACGCTCAACCCCTGGGGAAAGCGCGGCGTGATGGTGTCCGCCAGGAAAGCGTCCCACTCCTCGGGCGAAACTGATCTCCCGTCGGCGTGGTCCAGCCCGAAAAACAACTCGAACCGAACGACTTCCTGCAATCCCTCGGGACATTGAAACTCGGTTTCGGTGATGCAGCCCGTGTACACGAGCAGACCAATTATCAACGCGGATAGTGCGACGCTAATTCTCAAGACTGGACTGCTCCGTCAGTACACTTCCGCGCAGGCCGGCAGGGCCGTGTGAAACACCGCCTGCTGTTCAAAGCGCGCCTTGTATATGTCCGAAATCTCCCGAATTGCGGCCATGCTGGCGTCAGACGCACCAGCAGGAACCAGCACGTTCAACAATTTGGTGGATTCCCGATACAGGCGGCCCTCGTCGGTGTCGAGCCACTGGCCGCGAGCTTCCAGCACGGTCAGCCCGTCGGGGAACCGAGGAGTGACGGTATCCGCGAGGAAGGTTTGCCACGCTTCTTCGCTGACGGTCCCGCCGTCTCCTTTCTCCTGCCCAAAGTACACATTCAATTCAATGAATGTATCCATCCCGTCAGGGCATTCAAAATCGCCGCCGACCGCGCAGCCCACCGTGAACAGCAGGCACAGCGCGGCGGCGGCGATTACTGATGCCGACAACCGCATCGTTTCTAGTAGTGGTCCACCAATGGGATCTCGTGCAGCGCCGGTATCACTTCACGGCCAATCAGCTCGATGGACCGCATCACGTCCTCGTGGGCCATGGCGCCCTCGTTGCCGTAGATGTGCAGGTAGCCGGGGTTGAGCCGCTCCACGATCATGGACAGCTTTTCCCGCACCGTGTCGGGGCTGCCCACGATGATGTTGTTGGCCTCTTGCAGTTCCTCGTAGGTCATCATCCGTCCGAAGCCGCCGGCGCCCGGCAGGGTCCGCTGGATGTTGACCGCCTCACGGGACTGGTACCCGGGCGGGTCGTTGTGTTCGCGGGGGCCACGGTTGCGATGCTCCTGGGTCCACAGGAACTCGCGGCCAATCTCCTGGGCTTTCTCGTCAGTGTCGGCGCAGAAAATCCGCAGCAGGTACCCGAAGTGCTCCGGCCCCGGCTCGAACCCGGTTTCTCGTGCCGTGTCGATGTACACGTCACGCAGCCGGTGGGTGTGGTCCAGCAGCGATCCCAGGTTCATGTACGGATGCTCGTGTCGCGCCGCCCACACCACGGACTCCGGGCTGCTGAACCCGGGGAACCAGATGGGCGGATGGGGCTTCTGCATGGGCAGCACCCAGGGGTTCACCTTCCGATAGTGGTAGTACTCGCCCTCGTAACGGAACGGCCCCGGCTCGGTCCAGCACTTGATGATCAAGTCGTGGGCTTCCTCAAAGCGGTCCCGGTTTTGCGGCGGAGCCACGCCGCCCTGCAGTGTTTCCACCGCGGTGCCCCGCACGAAACCGGAGATAATCCGCCCGCCGGAGATGCAGTCCAGCATGGCGATTTCCTCGGCCATGCGGATGGGGTCGTTGATGGCGATCACGTTGCCCAGGATGGCGATCTTGGTGTTGCGCGTCACCTTGGAGATGACGGCGGCGTCGATGTTGACCGCCGGCTTCATGCACCAGTACGAAGCATGGTGTTCGTTGGACATGATGCCGTCGAACCCGTTTTCGTCGGCCCAGGCGTACTGGTCGTGATAGTTGGTGTAGAGGACGTGGGCCTTCTCCGGGTCAAAATGGGAATTGGAGAAATCCAGCCGCCCCGAGTCGTACTGCGAAACGTCCTCATCGGTGACATGGCCGTAGGGTTGTTCGGAAAACCAGAAAACTTCCACCTTGTCTTTCGGCATCAGGAGCCTCCTCGGTGTGAGCGGACGGCGCTGGACCGTTGGAATCCGGGCCGGTAGTTGATGCCGGCAGTATAGGGGCGGGTGGTGGCGGTTGCAAATGAGAACGTTATCAACCGTCTCGCGGGCCGACCCGGCAACTTTTCGTAAGGCACGTAACCCGAGGGGGCGCCGTTTAGCCGTCAGGGTGCAGGTCAGCCTCGGACGTGCCCGTGATTTCGTGGACGCGGGCAACGATGGCGTCTTTGACCTGTTCTACTTGCTCAAAGAACGCTTGGGGTTCTATGGGGATGGGCCCGGGCGGATCGTAACGCTTTCCACCATAGAAACCCTCCAGCCACCCCAGGCAGGGTGGGATGTGGAGGCCGTGCCTTTCGCTGAGTTGGTCGAGTTGCGCTTCCAGTTCCCGGAGGTTGTGGGTGCGGGTGTAGGCCATTCCCAAAGCCGAGATAAGGGCCTTGTAGCAGTGATCCAGAGTTTCCTGAGCGTGTCGGCCCATGTACTTTTCGGCGCCATCGGCAAAGTCGTGGCGCATTGACCTGAACGAGTCAAGAGCATCCCGAAGGCGTTCGCTGATGTCGGGCCAGTTATCTGGGTAGCCGTCATCGTCGTCGGCGTCGGGGTCGATGGCGGAGAAAGGGATTTGCGTCATCGGGATACCGTCTCTGATGATGTCGTAGGCGACGTGATTGACGGCGCGGCGGCCCCGGCGAAAGCGCGGGTGGTCAATCTGCAAAACGTCCACTTTTACCGAGTGGCCGTACTCCCGCTCGGCGGCGGCGCGGGCGGTACGGGAAGCCGCGACCCAGGCATCGTGGCCGCTGGCTTCCCGGTCGGGCACCAGCATCATCAGGTCGATGTCGGAGCGATTATGGTAATCGCCGCGGGCCCGGGAGCCGAACAGGACGATGACAGCGTCGTTCTGTAATTGCTCCTGCACCGTCTGCGCCACGGTGACGGCTTTGGGGTCGGCTTTTTTGTGTACCATGGCTGTTTGTCGGCAACACCGCGGCAAAAAGCGTTAGAAGTTAGGCCGGTCGTTGCTGTCCGGTAGGTCGTAGTTGGGGCTGTCGATGCTGCCGTAGTTGGGGCGGACGTTCATTTCCCGGAGGCGGCGGACCCGCTCCTCGATGGGTGGGTGGGTGGAGAACAGCCGAGCCATGGAACGCCCGCTGAGGGGGTTGACGATGAACAGATGCGACGCCGCTTCGTTCACCTTCATGGGCCGGATTTCGGAACCCATTTCCAGCTTTTCCAGAGCGCGGGCCAGGGCCTCCGGGTTGCCGCAGTTGTGCGCCCCGGTCTGGTCGGCCTGGAACTCCCGGGCCCGGGAGATTGCCATTTTGATTATCGTCGCCGCGATGGGCATGATGATGGCGATGATGAGTAGTGAGACTATGTTGCCGGCCCCGCCATCGTCGTCATCGTCGTGATGGCCGCCGAAACTGCCGAAAATGGCGGCGAACTGGGCCATGATCGCCAGCATGGAAATGGCGCCGGCGATGGTGGCCACGATGGCCATGATGAGGGTGTCCCGGTTGCCCACGTGAGCCATTTCGTGGGCCATCACGCCCGCTAATTCTTCGCGAGTAAGTATGCGGCGGATGCCGGTGGTGACAGCGACGGTGGCGTTCTGCGGGTTGCGTCCCGTGGCAAAGGCGTTGGGGGAGTCGGTGTCTATCTCATACACCTTGGGCATGGGCATATTGGCCAGTTCAGCCTGCTCCGCCACCAGCCGGAAGAGTTCAGGGTCCTCTTCCTCGGTTATCTGGCGAGCGTGGGCCATGCTGAGGGCGATCTTGTCGCTGAACCAATAGGCTCCGAAGTTCATCGCCAGCGCAATTATCACGGCGATGATGACGCCGGCCTGACCACCTATCGCCGCGCCGATGAGCAACAATAGCCCGGTCAGTATCATCAACAGGAAAAACGTCTTGATCGTGTTCATAGCCATCGCTCCCGAAGGCTGCGTAATTCGGCAAGTCTTTACACCATTCTACCATCGCCCCCAAGGCGACTGAATCGACGGCGCGGGCCCTGCGGGGTCTTTCAGTTGTCATTGCGAGGTGCCCGCGCCGTGCCAATCTTGTCTAGTTGTCAGACGCTTTTGTCAGGATTGTCCGCATCCTGTGTACGAGATTGCCATCCGCCAGAGGCGGACTCGCAATGACAAAACCGGAAACCGCCAGGCCCTGACACAGGGCAATCGCATTTGGACAGGAAGGCATCCGTCATTCCCGCGAAAGCGGGAATCCAGTGGCCCAAATAGTAGATTCGTGGACTCCTGCTTCCGCAGGAGTGACGGGTGAGCCAGTTTGAAATGCGATTGCCCTCGGCCCTGACAGGCATCCGATGCGCCGACAAGAAAAGTATGCTAGGGTAGTTTCGCAATGATATGGCCGCGCAACCCATTCAGCGTCTGTGAGCGCGAGCCGGGAACGCTCAAATTCTCGTCTTGCGTTTTGCTGGTTCTCATTTTGGCCCTGGGCGTGATCCTGGCCGGCTGCGCCGCGCCTGCCGAGCGGTCGGCGACGCCGGACTACCGGGCAACCATACAGATTTTGCTGCCCACGGCGGAACCCACGGAACCTCCCGCCCCGACGGCTATGCCCACGCTCGAGTCGCCCACTGCCACGTCTTCGCCGACCGATACACCTGAGCCGACTGCCACCCTCCGGCCCACCTATACGCCGCGCCCTCTGCCGGCGCAGGCTGAATCGGGCGGATCGAGCGAGCGAGAGCAGTCCATCCCCTTCAAGGCACCCCTGCTTGATGGAACCGACCTGGTCCTGGCGGACACCATCGGCACCCCGACCTTGCTGGCCTTCTGGGCGCCCTGGTGACCACACTGCCAACGGGAGTTGCCCGTTGTAGCAGAGCGGTACCGCGAGAAGTTCGAGCCGGCCGGCATCAACGTCATCGGCGTTTCTCAGTTCAGGACCACAGAGGCCGACACCATCGCTTTCGTGGAACGCAACCAGCTGACCTTTCCCAACATCTACGATGAGCATGCCCAATTGGCGTCCGCCTACGGCATACAGGGCGTCCCCAGCTACGTGTTCCTGGACAAAGAGGGCCGCATTGCCCACCGCAGCGCCGGCGCCCGTGGCGTGGACTTGATCGAAACCTTGCTTGACGACCTGTCGGCCGAGTGACCGGCCCCGGACCTCCGGCGCCACCAACCGAGGCGTCCCCGAAATGGAGTGTGATGGCGCTTCAGGACGCCGCTAAAACGCGGTAATAACGAACCTCAATTTACATAAACCCGCACGTGATACAGCGTCATGCCCATTTACTTTGCTGGTATCATGGAGGCATGGGAGCGGACCACGATATTGGAGCGTTCCTGACGATTGGAGATTTTTGAGCACGTCGCTGACGCGAGGAATGGCGTCGCGGCGTTTGGAGGTGGGTTATGCCTAGCAAAGGCAAACGGGTGGCTTCCCGCCAGAGCAACCTGCGTCGCCGTCGTGGCAACGCAAACCGCAATACGGGGCCTCGGCCCAACGCGGCAACGGTTCCGACTGCCACCGCCGTCGCTGATGCGCCAGCAACCAGCGCCGCCCCCGGAGCCCCGGCGGCAACCGCAGCGCCGGCGGATCCGGCGCCGGCCACTGGCGAGCGCGCTCGGCCAATCAGGCAGCCCCAGGGGCGGCGGTTCCAGCGCCCGGCGGCCTACAATCACGTTGGCTCGGAACTGAGGCGCATCGGCATCTTTTCCGGCGTCCTGCTGGTGGCCCTGATCGCCGTCTCCTTCGTGCTATAGACTGACCCGCAAGGGAAGGGGCGGCAATGGCGCGGCAAGAGTTTGACCATCGCCTGTTGGTGACTCCGGAGCGTCCAGGCGTATATCTGATGAAGAACGCCGGCGGCGCGGTGATTTACGTCGGCAAGGCGGCGGTGCTCCGCAACCGGCTGCGTTCCTACTTCGGCTCCCCGGCCGGCCTGGACCGCAAGACGCGCCGCATGGTCAGCGAGATGGCTGACTTCGAATATATTGTCACCGACACCGAGGCCGAGGCGCTGATCCTGGAGAACACGCTGATCAAGCGCCATCGCCCTTACTTCAACGTCCGCCTCAAGGACGACAAGACCTATCCCTACCTGAAGGTTGATCTCAGCGAAGAGTTTCCCCGGGTGTACATCACCCGTGGCGTGCATGACGACGGCGCTCGTTATTTCGGGCCTTTCGCCAGCGCGGGCAGCGTGCGCCAGTCCATGGACCTGGTGAAAAAGTTGTTTCCCTACCGCTCCTGCACCAAGCGGATCACGGGAACCGACCCACGGCCCTGCCTGGAATACTACATCCACCGCTGCGTCGGACCCTGCGCCGGCCTGGCCAGCCGTGATGAATACGACGAGGTTATCAAGCAGGTCATCCTGTTCCTGGAAGGCAATACCGAATTGGTAACCGGCCAGTTGCGGGGTAAGATGGAGGAGGCGTCGGAGGCGCTGGAATTCGAGCGCGCCGCCGCCCTGCGCGACCAGATGGCGGCTATTCACAAGTTCGAGGAGGAACGCACCGTAAAGGTGGATTCGGGGCGGTCAACGGATCTGGACGCCATCGCGCTGTCAGTGGCGGCCAACGAGACCTGGGTTGAAGTGTTCTTCGTGCGGCGGGGCAAGCTCATCGGCCGCGACCACTTCTTCATGGAAGGGCCACAGGACGACGAGCCAGGAGAGATAATCGCCCAGTTCGTGCAGCAGTTCTACGCCAACGCCCTGGAGGTGCCACCGCTGGTGATGGTACAGCACGACCCGCCGGCGGAGGGCGCTGATGTCCTGCAACAGTTCCTGCGGAACAAACGCGGCGGCGCGGTACGTATCTACCGGCCCCAGCGCGGCGAGAACCGCAAGCTCATGCAGGTGGTGGCCGACAATGCCGCCGAGGGTCTGGCCCAGCATCGGGTGAAGTGGTTGAACCGGTCCGACGCGATACAGGGGGCGCTTGCCGAGCTGGAAGAGGATCTGAGCCTGCCGGCTGCGCCGCGTCGCATGGAGTGTTATGACATATCCCACATCCAGGGCAGCAACCTGGTGGGGAGCATGGTGGTCTTTGACGACGGCAAGCCACGCACCCGGGACTATCGTCGTTTCAAGATCAAGGCGGTGGACGGCGTGGACGACTACGCCAGCATGAAAGAGATGCTAACCCGCCGGTTCAAGCGGCTGAGCGAGGCTATCGCGAATCCCGACCCGGACGGCAAGGTGGACACCTGGGGCGTGATGCCCGACCTGGTGATCATTGACGGGGGCAAGGGGCACCTCTCAGCGGCGCGGGAGGTGATGCTGCACCTGGGCCTGGAGCAAATACCATTGTGTTCCCTGGCCAAGGAGAACGAGGAGATTTTCGTTCCCCACACGCCGGAACCCATCATGCTGCCCCGGGATTCCCAGGCCCTCTACCTGATGCAGCGGATACGGGACGAAGCGCACCGTTTCGCCATCAGCTTCCACCGCAACCTGCGCTCCAAGAGCAGCCTGAAGTCGCCCATAGATATGGTCACGGGCATCGGGCCGAAGCGGAAACGGATGTTGCTGCGCCGATTTGGGTCGCTGCAGGGCATCAAGGAAGCCAGCGTTGAGGATATTGCCGCCGTACCCGGCCTGACCCGTTCGCTGGCGGTGAGATTAAAGCAAACGATTTAGACCGACCGGCGCAGTGAGTGTCGGTCGCAGGTGAGCCGGAATGAATCGCCAGACCGACCCTCAATCCACCGGAGACCCGGATGCCGTGTCGTTGCCCCTGGGGGGCGAAGGTAGCCGGGCCAATCCTCATTTCCACGGCCAACGAATCCGGGAAGCCCTGGGTCGTGACCAGGTGGGGACCGCCGCGGCGCTCCTGCGAGAGATGCTGTCGGCGGACCAAGGCATCCTCCTGCAAGGGATGTCCAGGGAAGAGCGCCGCCTGCTCGTTGCCCGGCTGCCGCAGCGGGAATTATCGGACATCCTGGATGAGGCTCCCACTCCAGCGGCGGCAGCGATCGTGCGGGAACTTCCGCCGGATCGCGCCGCGGACCTGTTGGACGACGTTGACAGCCACACGGTGGCCGACGTCCTCCAGGAACTGCCCGACCAACGCGCCGCCGCCATCCTGGAGGAGTTGGAACGTCCCCAGGACGTGGCGCCGTTGCTCCAGTATCCGCCGGACACCGCCGGCGGCATGATGACGACGGACTTCCCTCGAATCCGCCACGACGTCACCGCCGGCAACGCCCTGGATGTGCTCCGCCTTTTCGGGGAAGACGCCGAGGGGTTCGGTTGGGTATGTGTTCTGGACAACCGGCAGCGGTTGATGGGCGCGGTTAGCATAACTCAGCTGGCGCTGGCCACGCCGGCGCGATTGGTTCGGCACATCACCGAGGAGCATGGGCATCGCCTGGTGTCGGTCGTACCGGCAACGGATCAGGAGGAAGTCCATCGCTTGATGACCCGCCACTCGTTCAGCATCGTGCCTGTGGTGGACGAGGAGCAACGGGTATTGGGTGTCATTCGGGCTGAGGAAGCGATGTACGTCGGAGAGGAGGAAGCAGCGGAAGATATGTTGCGCATTGCCTCAGCGCCGGGCGAGCGGGTATTTGGCCCGCTGCGGTTGTCGGTGGCGCACCGGCTGCCCTGGCTGGTGGTTAATCTGGGCACCGTCCTTGCGGCTGCGGCAGTGGTGAACCTGTTTGAATCGACCATCGGAGCTATCGCCATGCTGGCGGTCTTCCTGCCGGTGGTTGCCGGCCAGGGAGGAATCGCCGGGACGCAGACGGTTACGCTGGTAGTGCGCGGCCTGGCGTTGGGAGAGGCGCCGCTTCAGTCCGGGTGGCGTCTGCTGGGACGAGAAATGCTGCTCGGATTGCTGCATGGCCTCGCGTTGGCGGTGGTGGCCGGCGCGCTGGGCTGGTTGTGGAAGGGCAGCATTGGCCTGGGGGCGGCGCTG
This sequence comes from Dehalococcoidia bacterium, assembly GCA_021295965.1. GTDB lineage: Bacteria > Chloroflexota > Dehalococcoidia > Lucifugimonadales > UBA3495 > Bin87. Next base: position 59,640 of record JAGWBI010000020.1, read on the forward strand.
GCCATCGCGATGGCGGGGAACCTGCTGGTTGCCGCGCTCACCGGCGCCGGCGTGCCCCTGCTGCTGCGCCGGCTCAGCATCGACCCAGCGGTATCGTCCGCGGTATTCGTGACCACTTTCACGGACGTGTTCGGCTTCCTCATTTTCCTGGCGGCCGGCGGGTTTTTGGTGAGCGCTTTGGGGTGACGAGATTGCGGAATTGGCGCGCCAAACTGCCTTGCCAGAAAACGCGACGTTCCTTTACTATTGCGTTAGGGCGCACATCATAATATTGGAAGACGCAGGATGAACAAGCTCAGCATAACATTGCCACTGGGCGCCCAGGTTTCTATCGAATCCGATGACCCGGAGTTAGTGCGTGAGGTGCTGTATTCCTTCATGCCCCAGTTGATCGGGTCCAACGGCGAGACGCCCGCGCCGGCGCTGCCAACCGCATCCGGGCCGCCGGTTTCTACCAACGGGCACAGCCATGAAAACGGTGTTGCTTACGAGAGACCTGCAGAAAAGGCGCCGGAACCCATGGCCGCAGTTCCTCAAGGCGATATCAGGCCAGCCGTCGTTGTTCAGCAGGTCACCGCCGCCCCACTCGTCGCGGCTCCCCAGTCGGATGCGCTGAACGGCGGACCCAACGGCGCGAACCCGACAGTAAGAACGACGCCGGACCAGTTGGAGTTCATGGCCTTTTGCCAAAGGGTCAACCCACTGGGCGATATGCGGAAGGTCGTGGTGGCTGCGGAAGCAGCGCACCGTTACCTTAACATCGTCAGCGTTGACCCCGACGAGCTCGAGCGCCTGTTCACCTTGATCGGATGGCCGATACCGCACAGCTTCGTCCAGACCCTGCGCAACGCCGCGCGCACCAAGTTCCGCTGGCTGGAACGCATACCGGGCAAGTCCGGACACTACAAGGTAACCAACACCGGCCGCAGCATCGTGCTCGGTGAAAACCTCCCGTCGTTAGAAACGGCGCCGTCGCAATCAGAAGCCGACGGGCAGGACTGAATACTTTCGACAGATCGCCTCTGCCATATGAGGCAGGGCGTCTCGGTCCATCCCAAACGGCGGCCCGTGTCTGATACCTCGCGTCAATGAGGTTCTGCCCACGCAGGGCGGCAGAACCCCAATACAACAACGCTTCTCATATCCCGGGGGCATAACTATGACCACAACCATGGATATCAATGACGTCGGGATGACGGCTTTCTTCATCGCTCATTTCCGCGACGCGGAGCGTGATCGCGCGGATGGCCTGTTCGACGACCCCTATTCACGGTGGTTCGTGCCTGATGAGGTCAGAACGTACGCCGAAAAATTCGCCGAACTATGTCCTGAATTCGAGACGCTCATCCGCTGCCGGCTGCTCTTCTTTCGCGAGTTGGTGCGCGAGCAGATCGAATATGGCGTGAGGCAGGTGGTCTCGGTGGGCGCCGGTTTCGATACCCGGCCGGCCATCTTCCGTACTGAGGGCGTCACTTTTTTCGATGTTGACCAACCCGCCGTCGTCCAGTACAAGCGCGACGTCCTAGAAGGGCACGGGCTGGAACCTTGGCCGGCGGTCGCCGGCAACTACCTGGACGTGAACCTACCCCGGCGACTGCAGGAGGCCGGGTTCGACCCCGATCTGCCGTCCCTTTTCATCTGGGAAGGCAACACCATGTATTTGCCGCGGAACCTGATTTTCGGCTTCCTCAATCAGCTGGACGCGGAACTGCCCGCCTTCACCATTGCCTTCGATTACATGTCCACCAGGGTTGTCAATTGTTCCACCGGTGTTGACAGCGTGAACGCCGTTTTCGACTACTTTTACGAGCAGTTCACCCCATTCATCACCGGTTTCGATGATCCCGGCGTTTTTGAGCGGGCGACCCCTCTCAAAATAGCCGCATCCGGTGGAATGGAGGAGGTATTTCACAGCCGCGCTCCGCAGTATGCCGGCGCCCTGGCGCCTCTGGCAGGGTTGTACAGCTACTGCATACTCGTCAAATGACGGTTTGGGGAAACCGCCGATCTCCCTGCTGCACCACGCCGCCGGTCGAGGCGCACCCCGAATGTGAAGGATGGGCCACCGTTGCGCCATCTGGTTAAAACTCGGGCTGCCGTAGTACAATCTTCGCCACGATACCCAACACAGGCGTCCTGCTTCCTTCCGGCGGCATGGAACCTACATAAGGAGATCCAGCCATGCGAATGTACATCTGCGGTGAGTGGGTTGACCGCGATGACAAGATGCCCGTTATCAATCCCTTTGACCAGACTGCTTTTGACACCGTGCCGCGAGGCTCGGCAGCCGACGTGGAGGCGGCCATTGCCAGCGCGGTCCGTGGGGCCGCCGTGATGGGCAAACTGCCCGCCCATCGCCGTTACACGATCCTGAAGCGCGCCGCCGACCTGATGGACGAACGTGCCGACGACCTGGCCGAGACCATCACCCGGGAAGAGGGCAAGGTAATCGCCGAGGGACGCACCGAGGTGCAGCGGGCCATCCAGACCATCACCCTGTCAGCAGAGGAGGCCAAGCGCCTGCACGGCGAGACCATCCCACTTGACGCTGCGCCCGGCGTGGTAAGCCAGTTCGGGTTCACCGTGCGCGTGCCGGTGGGCGTCGTCGCAGCCATCGCGCCGTTCAACTTTCCCCTCAACCTGGTGTGCCACAAGGTTGGTCCCGCGCTGGCCGCCGGCAACGCCGTGATCCTCAAGCCGGCTGGCGACACGCCGCTTTCGGCCCTGAAACTCACCGAGATACTTTTGGAAGCCGGTCTGCCCGAAGAGGCCATCCAGACCATCACCGGCTCCGGCGCCGAGATCGGCGATGCCATCACCGGGTCCTCCGATGTCCGCAAGATCACCTTCACCGGCAGCATGGAAGTGGGCGACCGCATCTGCCGAAACGCCGGCATCAAGAAGGTGACCATGGAGCTGGGTTCCAACAGCCCGCTCATCATCATGTCCGACGCCGACATTGAGAAGGTGGCAGCGGCCACCGTGTCCAGCAGTTTCTCCAACGCAGGACAGGTGTGCATCTCCACCCAGCGAGTCTTCGCCGCCCGCACCATCTATGCCGACTTGCTGGACGCGCTGGTCAAGCCGACCCAGGAGTTCAGCGTCGGCAACCCCTTCGACGAGGACGTGAAGATGGGGCCGATGATCCGCCAGAACGACGCCGAGCGCGTCGAGAGCTGGATCGCCGAAGCCGTGGGACAGGGCGCGCGCGTCATCGCCGGCGGCGACCGGCAGGGCACCCTGCACACCGCCACCGTGATCGCCGACGCCAGACCGGAGATGCTGATTTCCCGGGAGGAACTCTTCGGCCCGGCCGTTGCCGTCAGCGCCTTTGACGACATCGACGACGCCATCGCCAAGGCCAACGACACCCGATTTGGCCTTTCCGCCGGCATCTTCACGCAGAACGTGGACTGGGCCATGCGGTTCGCGCTGGAGGTCCATTCGGGCAACCTGCACATCAACTCGTCGCCCCAATGGCGCGCCGACGTGATGCCCTACGGCGGCCTCAAGGACAGCGGCATGGATCGAGGAAATGACCGAGCTAAAGACCGTAGTGTTCCACATGGGCGGTTAGTCCAACGCGCCGTCATTCCCGGTTTCGCGGGAACCCAGGCCGATGTAGGGGCGAATAATCATTCGCCCCTACCCATTCCAATACAACGGAGATACAACATGACCAGCAGACCGCACGGCATCGACGGATGGGGTTACCCTAATCAGGAGTACGCGCCGGTCCCACGCGTGATGACCCAGGCTCCTCGCAGCGCCGTGGTGGTCACGCCACATCCCGACGACGCCGAGGGCGGGTGCGGGGCCACCATGGCCAAGTGGATCGCCGAGGCGGGCACCAAGGTGGTCATTCTGATGTGCACCAACGGAAACAAGGGAACGGGAGACCGTTCCCTTACCCCCGAAGGTCTGGCGGCCACCCGCGAGGTGGAGCAGCAGAACGCCGCCAACGTGTTGGGCGTGTCCGAGGTGGTCTTTCTGCGCTACGGCGACGGCGAACTGGAGGACACCCACGAATATCGGGGGCAGGTGGTCCGGGAGATCCGCCGGCACAAGCCGGAGGTTATCTTTGGCATCGATCCGTACCGCGTAACGTCCCACACCCACCGAGACCACCGCCACAGCGGACAGGCCGCGCTGGATGCCGCCTTTTCCTACGCCTGGAGCTGGCTGGACTTCCCGGAACAAATCAAGGAGGAGGGGCTGGAACCTCACATGGTCCGAGAAGCCCTGCTCTGGGGTTCCGAGCGCCCCGACACCTTCGTCTCCATCACCGAGGAGCACATTCTCCAGAAAGCCGAAGCCCTCAGCAAGCACGCATCCCAGATCAGCGCCCGCACCAGGTCCCAACGCCTGGACCGGATGACCGAAGGCTGCCGCCTGCAGGGCGAACGCTGCGGCGTTCCGTACGCCGAGGGTTTCCGCCGCATCGAGTTCAACCTGGGCAGCGACGAGTGGTGGCTGCTCAACCGCTAAACTTGGTGTACGGCGTATAATGGTTCAGGGCGAGCAGTTTATCATGGTAACCATCAACACTCCCGACGACCTCCTGCGCGTGCTCCGCGAAAGACCGGAGTGGAAGGAAGCCGTGCGTCGCGAGATCCTCAGCGAGCAATTGATGAACCTGCCGGCCCGGTTCGACCAGTTCGTCGAGGAACAGCAGCAGTTCAATGAAGAACAGCGTCAATTCAACGAAGAACAGCGTCAAACCAACGAAGAACAGCGCCAATTCAACGAAGAACAACGCCAATTCAACGATAGGGTGGACGGCTTCATCGAACGAACCAACCAGCGGTTTAGCCGGATTGAGGACGACATCTCGAATATGCGGGGCGAACACGCCCGGAACACCGCCATTGGCGAGGCTGTGGATATCGCCGAGTATATGGGGTTCCGGATGCTGCGCATATTGAGCGGGGATGACCTGAGGGAGTTGCTCCGTACCTCGGATACATCTGGTATAGCCACGTCCGAGCTGCAAAGTTTCCGCCGCGCCGATTTGGTAATGGAAGCCACTGACGCGGACGGGAATATTCACTACATTGCCGTAGAAGCTTCCAACACGGCGGACGAACGCGATACCCGTCGCGCGATCAGAAACGCCGAATTCCTGTCCCGCTTCACCGGCCAACCTGCCCACCCGGCCGTCGCCAGTGTTCGCAACGACCATCGTATTCGCGACATAATCGATAGCGGGCAGGTGTACTGGCACGCATTGGCTAACCGTGAGTCGCGGGCGGAATGATTCCAGCGTAGTGTTGCAGAACCTTAGCCACCAATCGCCCCAATCACCTCGTCCGCCGTCGCCACCCATGCCATGCGCGGGAAGATGATATCCATGCAAACGTCGTGCTCGGTTGACGTGCCCGCGGCGCAGCAGTCCCGCACCACGATGCAGTCGTAGTCCTTGTCTCGGGCGTCGCGGAGAGAACCTTCCACCACACCGGTGGTGGAGTAGCCGGTCAGGATGAGCGTGGTGATGCCGAACCGGCGCAGGTACACCTCGATGTCGGTGGTGTTGAAGGGGCTGGTGGTGTGCTTGATGATGATCGGGTCTTCCGGCCGGGGCGCCAACTCGGCTACGACTTCGGCGTCGTGGGTGCCGGCGGTGAGCCGCGGGCCGGCATCGGCGGCGCTGGCGGGCGCGCCGAAGGGTGGACGCGGCGCGTCCCGGCGGTCAGGCCGACGGTTCACGACTACGTAGATGACAGGCATCCCGACGGAACGGGCCTTTTCCAGCAGCCGCACGCTGTTGCCGATGATTTCCGCGCCGGTCAGGGGCTGCACGGGCATCGCGCCGCCCTTGATCAGTTCGTTCTGCATATCCTGTATCAGCAGCGCGGTGCAATTGGGGTCGATGGTAACGTCAGGCATGGTTTTCCTCCATGTTAACAAACGGGGCGAATGTAAAACTGAGAAAGTTAACCCTATCCGCTCGTCCTGAGCCCGTCGAAGGACGGTGGTTCGACAAGCTCACCATGAGCGGATGTCAGAGAACTTGGCAATCGTCTTCGCGGGGAAATCGCGCTCCCTCGGCGCCGAAGCGGACGCCGTAGGCGCGCATCATGGTGGTGGAGTTGGCGCGGGCGATGGCGCGCAGCACGTTGGACACGATGCCGCCGTTCTTGCGTATCGCCTTTTCGGGAGCCGATACCGCCTCGCGTGGGCCCGGCTCCAGTAGGCCCCATCCCGGCGCCAGGTTCTCCGCAAGCACCACTCCGGCGGGAGCCATGACGTAGTGGTAGTCGGCGATGGCCAGGAAGCGCGGGTCGTGGAACTTGGTGGAAATGGTGCTCAGCCTCTCCTTCAGCCTTTCCGCTTCTTGCTCCAGCCGGGTGCGGTCTCCGTTGGCCGAGCGATAACCCGGAGTGTTGGCCAACTCCATGCGTCGGCGCAGGGCGTCCTGGCGCTGGCGGAGACGGGCAATGTCCGCCTCGGTGTGGTTATCGCGGGTGAAATCGGCGCGGGACGCCTTGACTTCTACCGCGTAGATCACGTTGTTGGGGCCAATGCCCACCACGTCAACGACCGAACCCCAGGGCCCCTGCAGCCGAACTTCCAGCCCGATACATCGGCACCGAGCCTCGCAGTACAGCCACTCCCACGCCTCCCACTTCAGCCGGTAGGCTCGCTCCGACTCGCTGCCCAGCTTGAACCGCTGGGGGTTCAGTGTTTGAGTGGCCGCCTCCCCGCCCATGTTCCGACGCTACTGCTCCTGCAACTCGCGGACGATGCGCCGCAACTGAGCCTCCTCAGCATCGCCGGAGGTCTCGATGGTGAAGTGCATCTCGTCAACCATACTGCCGTAGCGTTCCTTGAACATACCGGGTATCTCGTCATATTCCCCGATGATGGAGAGGGCATTGAGCATCTCGTCGGGAACGAGAGAGGTCATATCGTCCCAGCGGCCCTCGCGGGAAAGCGCGTGCAACTGTTTGCCGATGTCCTCGAAGCCGTGGCACTCCAGCACCGGGAAGTAGGTGCGGGTGGACGAGTAGAAGGCGATGCGCTTGCGGGTCTCCTCCGCTGCCTCGCGGATGGCGGCCTGATTGGGGCCGGTTACTATAAACCCGTTGCCGACTATGGTGACGTCGTCAACGCTGCGTCCGGCGCGGCGCGCGCCCTCGGCCACATTGGGCAGCACCACCTGGCGCACGTACTCCGGCGACACCAGGCTGTGCAGCATCAGGCCGTCGCTGCACTCGCCGGCCACCAGGCAGTTGTACCCGTTGACGGCGGCGGTGAAGACCTCGGGATGCGGGTACTCGCTGGGGCCGGGGCTGAAGAAGGGCGTCATCAGCGAGAACTGGTAGAAGTCGCCGGCGTACTCCAGGTTGCTGCCGGTGTCCCAGCAATTCCAGATGGCGTGCAGGGACTGGACGTACTCCCGCAGGCGCGGCCCCGGCGAGCCGGTCCAGCGGGTGGCGAACCGCCGCTCGATGTGTCCCTTCACCTGCGTACCCAGGCCCAGGCGAAAGCGTCCTCCGCTGTTGTCCTGCAAGTCGCGGGCGGTATAGGCCACCACCATGGGCGAGCGCGGGAAGGCGATGGCGACGTGGGTTTCCAGCGTAACCCGGCTGGTGGAGGTGGCGGCCACGGCCAGCGGCAAAAACGGGTCATGGGCCGTTTCGTTGGTGGAAACGCCGTCGTAACCCATGGACTCGGCCCAGGCCGCCTCGGCGGCCACGGCGTTCAGGTCGCGGGATCGGAGGGAATAGACAACACGCATGGGGGTGGTCTCCTGATGCAGGTGAGAGGATCAATCCTGACGGCGGTAGATATCAACGCCGGATGTGTCGATGTGCCGTTTCGACGGAGGATAAGCGATACTTTTCTAGGCTTGCACGTCGCACTTCTGCGGTATGTTCAGATCTTCCAGATTCCAAAGTCAAGCGGCCCAGGCGGTAGTGGTCGGTGATGCCGTGGGTCACCAGGTCGAAATCTGAGCGTGGCGTTGACTTGCCGGTGGCCCTGGAACCGAACAGGGTTACCGACGTCAATTCGGGGTGGGTCGCAAAAACGCCGTTCATCTTCTCCCATGTTGAGGCGGATATACCGGGCACGCGCGACATCCCGGCACCGAACGATACCGTCTTACTCCTCCGCCTCCGCCGGCGCGCGCTCTGCGTAGAGCTGGTCGGTTTTGGCGGCCATGATGAAGTCGTTGCGGTGCAGGTTGCGGATCTTGTGGGTCCACCAGGTTACGTTGACGCGGCCCCACTCAGTGGTCAGGCGGGGGTGATGTCCTTCCGATTCGGCCAGTTCGCCCAGGGCGTTGGTGAACTCCAGGGCCTGCACGAAGTTTCTGAATTTGAACTGCCGGTCCAGCTTGGGTATGCCGGCTTCGTCGATCATGGCCCAGTCGTTGACCACGGGATGCAACTCGGCGATTTCCGAGTCGGTTACGTGGGGCGAATCGCGGCGGCAGGCGGTGCATCGTTCACTGTACAGTTCGGTCATGGGGAAGCCTCCGGAGTATCGCCGCGTCATCCCTTCCGCAACGGGGAGCCGGCGGTTCTATGCCGCAATTCTAGCATAAGGCGGCGCGGCGACTGGCCCGGGCTGCCCTTGCTTGCCGCTCCCGTAGGCCCAATCTATAATCAAACGACGAATTCGTGCGAATACATCCGCTTACACTGGCAGCGATGCCCATTGAGGAGGCCGCTTTGACTACTACCACACGCAGCCCGAAGGCCCTGTTGAAGCACCGCAGCAGCGACATTACCGAGGGGCCGGAACGGGCGCCAGCCCGTTCTTACCTTCGGGCCATGGGCCTGACTGACGACGACCTGGCTAAGCCCTTCGTCGCCGTGGCCAACCTGGCCAGCGACGTTACGCCCTGCAACGTCCACCTGGACCGCTGGGCTGCCGCCGCAAAGGAGGGTATCCGCCAGAGTAACGGCACGCCTTTTCAGTTCGGCACCATCACCGTCAGCGACGGCATCTCCATGGGCACCGAAGGCATGAAAGCGTCGCTGGTGAGCCGGGAAGTCATCGCTGATTCCATTGAAACGGTGGTCTTCGGGCAGCGGATGGACGGCCTGGTTACCGTGGGGGGCTGCGACAAGAATATGCCGGGCTGCATGATGGCCATCGCTCGATTGAACATCCCCAGCGTGTTCATCTATGGCGGCAGCATCCTGCCGGGTCAGTATCGCGGCAACGACGTGAACATTCAGGATGTATTTGAGGCGGTTGGGGCCTGGGCCGCCGGACGCATCACCGGCGAAGAACTGACCGAACTGGAGTGCGCGGCCTGCCCCGGCGAGGGTTCGTGCGGTGGCCTGTTCACCGCCAACACCATGTCCACCGCCATCGAAATCATGGGCCTGTCCCTGCCCGGCGACTCGTCGCTGACGGCGGTGGATCCCCGCAAGGCTGACGAAGCGCGACAGGCCGGTGAGGCCGTGATGCGGATGCTGGACGAGGGTATCCGGCCCCGGGACATCCTGACCCGGCAGGCTTTTGAAAACGCGATCACGCTGGTGGCGGCCATGGGCGGCTCCACCAACGCCGTGCTGCACCTGATGGCAATCGCCCGTGAGGCTGAGGTTGATTTGACCCTGGAGGACTTCGACCGCATCAGCCGCCGCACGCCCTACATCACTGATATGAAGCCCGGCGGCCGTTACGTCATGGCCGACCTGAGCCGGTACGGCGGCGTGGCCCTCATCGGCAAGCGTCTGCTGGACGCCGGCCTGCTCCACGGCGACGCTCTGTCGGTGAACGGCAAGACGCTGGCGGAAAACCTCAACGAAACCGACACCGTGGACGATCAGCCCGTGGTCTATAACATGGACGCGCCGCGCAGTCCCACGGGCGGCCTGGCCATCCTGCACGGCAATCTGGCCCCCGACGGCGCCGTCATCAAGGTAGCCGGCCATCAGGAGAAGGTGTACGAAGGTCCGGCCCGGGTGTTCGACCAAGAGGAGCCAGCCTTCCAGTCCATCCAGCGGGGCGAGATCAAGGACGGCGACATAGTGGTGATCCGCTACGAGGGTCCGAAGGGTGGGCCGGGCATGCGCGAGATGCTGGCCGTGACCAGCGCACTCATCGGGCAGGGGCTCGGAGACACAGTGGCCTTGATCACCGACGGCCGGTTCTCCGGCGCGTCCCACGGCCCCATGGTCGGCCACGTCGCGCCCGAGGCCATGGACGGCGGGCCCATCGGGATGCTGCGCGAGGGCGACATCATCACCCTGGACATCCCCAACCGCCGGCTGGATGCCCGCATCACCGAGGAAGAGATGACCGACCGGCGGGCCGCCTGGGTTCCCATGGAGCCTAAATACACCACCGGCGTCCTTGCCAAGTACGCCAAGCTGGTGTCTTCCGCCTCAGAGGGAGCGGTAACTCGCTAATCGATTTGCTTCGCTGAGCCGAACAGGTCAACGAACCGGGAGGTGGGAGCATGACCACGACTGACAACCGCATTCAACTGGAACGCAAGGGAACCCTGGCCGTCATTCGGCTGAACCGCCCGGAGGCGCGAAACGCACTGTCGCCGGAGATGGTGGCCGATTTGGGGCAGGCCATCGCATCCTGCCGGGGCGGAGACATCCGCGCCGTCCTGCTCACCGGCACCGACGGAGCTTTCTGTTCCGGCGCCGACGTGCGTGACTTCACCGCGCAGCTGGAATCCGGCGGGCCGGTGGGTCTTTCCGACCACCTGCGGGAGTTGGCCGATGATCTCCACCGACAGGTGGTAATGGGCATCCGTCGTCTGGACAAGCCGGTGGTCGCCGCCATAAACGGCGTGGCCGCCGGCGCCGGTTTCAGCCTGGCGTTGGCCTGCGACCTGCGCGTGGCGTCATCCGACGCGCGGTTCCTGCTGGCCTACGCCAACATCGGCTGCACCGCCGACGGCGGCTCGACCTATATGCTGCCCCGCATCGTGGGGCAGGGCCGGGCCATGGAAATCTATCTGGCCCGCCAGCCCATCGGAGCGCACTACGCCCTGGATCTGGGCCTGGTGAGCCAGGTGTTCGAGCCGTCCCACTTCGAGCGTCACGCCATGGAGACCGCCGACCGCCTCGCCCAGGGGCCGACCCGCGCCTACGGCAAGGTGAAGGCCCTTTTCGACGGCAGCTGGGACTCCGATCTGGCGACGCAACTGGACGCTGAAACCGACGCCATCGCCAACATTGGCCTGACGCGGGACTTCCAGGAGGGGATACGAGCGTTCTCGCAGAAACGTCAGGCGTGGTTCCAGGGCCAGTAAACGGGGGGATAAACACACGGCAGTCAGCCAGCTTGTTCCGTTACCAGCCGAATACGTTGGCGGTGATTGAGTAGTACGCCGTCAGCACCATATCGGTCGCCGCATAATACGCTACCGACGCCGCACCGCAAATGCCCATCGTCAGTATGTAATAGCCGATGCCGTGCCGTCCTGTAACATTGGCCCACAATAGATAGGCCGACCACACCAGAAACCAAATGACGATGTGGCCGGCGTAAAGGACTATGTCCAGTTCCGAGATACCTAAACCTACCGCTCAGAAAATCGCGATGGGGTTCACCGGGCTGCCGGTGACGTTGCGGAGTCGCAGCGCGCCGATGGACAGCATGAACTCCCAGCGGTCGTGCCGGGCCGCAACCTCGGCCACGTCCTCCAGGTTGGCGTTGTCGATCAGCCACACGCCCAGGTACACCAGGCAGGCGATGTGCAGCGGCGATACGATGTTCTCATATTGGTTGGGCCGGATGTCGTTGGAGGTGTCGGTGCCCAGCATGGCGATGCCCCGCTCTTTGAACCAGGGGGCGCAGGCCACGTGGCAGGCCACGCTGGGCTCGGTGCCCGGCACCGGCCCCTCCACCATGCGCCGGCGGTAGTTGCCCGTCCGCACCAGGAGAATGTCGCCCTCCTGCACGGTTACCCCGTGGTCCCGCTCGGCGGCGTCCAGGTCTTCCGGCATCACCGGCGCGTCGGGGGGCAGCCAGTCCACGCCGCGCACTCGGGCCACGTCCAGCAGCACGCCCCGGCTCACCAGGCCCTGGGCCGTCAGGTCGATGGCGTGGCTCTGCGCCCCTTCCCGTGAGGTGACCGCCGCAGCCGGCACGCCGTTGTACATCAGCCCGTCGTAGGAGTAGTGGGACAGGGCATCGATGTGGGTGATGGTCTGTCCGTGGAAGACCATGCCGATGAACTCGGCGGCGCCGCGGCGCGAGTTGCGCCGTTCCAGCGGGTCGGTGTCCCGGCCCTCGCCGCTGTCCACCATGAACCGCTGCACCTGGTTGGTGATGTCCGGAGTGATGTCGGTGGTGATGGGGCGGGCGCAGCTAACCGTCTCTCCGGTCTGCACCAAGGCCGCCGCCTGGGTCCTTTTGGCGGTGGTGATCAGGTTCAGCGCCCCCAGTTGGTCCTGCTGTCCCCAGCGTCCCCAGTTATTTTCGTCCTGATACCACGCCAGCACTTCCGTCTCGGTGGGTACTCCTGCAAAAGCCATGTTCCCTCCGTCGCAATCCGCCGTTCGTTGCGGGCAATCTTGACGGGCATTCTACACCAACGAAAGCGGCAAGACGGCACGGGAGAATTGACATATCAGTTTTGTAATTTTCCCATGTCATTGCGAGCATAGAAAGACGAAAACTCTAAGTGCGGAGTGTGCATTCGGTACTGTAATGGGTAATTTGACATTGTATTCGTAACTGAGAAGGCGGATTAAACGAACCGGCCAAACCACTCGCCCCTGTTCAACGTAGTATTAAATGCGGTAAATACAACCTGATAATGTCATAAACATAAAGCGAGGCGGCGCACCCGGACGGGGTGATACCACCCCCAACGACCGGAGACCTCCTACCAGGGGGCTTCCGTCAGACGGCTCGCCAATTGGCCCAATTACCTGCGGATCCGCGGGGGACCCGGCATCAATGTCAAGCCGGGCAGTAACCACTTGCAGCTCGATATGCAAAGGGGGATAACCCATGACCGCTCGGTCAGACGAAATCATAATCTACTGTCCCAGGTGCCAGGCCAACACCCCGTCCCGGGACGTTGAGATCGTCACCATGAGGAACGGCAGACCCGCCACGATAGCCACCTGTCTTCGATGTGGCGGAAGGAAGTTCGAGACCGGTCCCACTCGTTGACGGACGCGATGGTCGGGGAGAGAGTTTCTTTACCCTAACTTCGCTCCAATGAAATGGGGATATCCGCGAACGAAATCCGCCGCGCCGGCGGGCCGTCGGCCCTGCAGTTGCAAACGACGGACGGCCAGCATCCCGTCTCCGCAACCGACGGCGATGGGCTCATCGTCGGCGCAGGCCACTATTCCGGGGTCAGCGTACCCATCCGATATCGGCGTCACATCCAGCAGTTTGACCTCCTTTCCATCCCAATTGGTGTACAGGCCCGGCCACGGCGTGTATGCCCGCTGCTGTCGCCACAGGACTTCCCCCTTCCTGGTCCAGTCTGCCAAGCCGTCCGCCCGTTCCATTTTAGAGGTGTAAGTCGCCCGCGCGTCATCCTGGGGGATTGCCTCAACCGCTCCGCGCACCCACCCCGGAATTACCTGGCTCAGCAGGTGGGCGCCGTCCTCAAAAAGCTCTGCGGTGAGTGTCTCAGCGTTGTCCGTCGGCGCGATGGGATGGCGACTTTGCGCGATGATTGGCCCGGTGTCCATGCCAGGATCCAACAGCATCACGGTAACGCCGGTGGTATCGTCGCCGTCCAAGATGGCGCCGGCCACCGGCGACGGCCCCCGGTGCCGGGGGAGCAAGGACGGATGCAGGTTCAGGCAGCCGAACCGGGGCAAATCCAGAACGTCGGCCGGCAACAGCCTGCCGTAGGCCACCACCACCACCAGGTCGGGCGTGTGCTCCGCCAATCGGCGCACCGCATCGGAATTGCGGAGCGTTGCCGGCTGCTCCACCGGGATGCCCAACTGTTGCGCTCGCTGCTTGACGGGGGAAGGGGCGAGGTTTTGGCCGCGTCCCCGCCGGCGATCGGGTGGAGTGTAAGCGGCGACCACGGCAACCCCAGGAATTGAACCCAATGCGTCCAGCGCCGGCACTGCGAACTGCGGCGTGCCCATGAAAACCACGCGCAAGGGGTTTTCGGGTGGAAACGACGCTAGAGAATCGGTTGGGCGATGGGTTGACAAGGAGCCTCCCTGGTTGTAAATTGTGCTCAAGCGCTTGCGCGAAATTTTGAGAAAAGGAGGTGATTGCTAATGGAACACAGTTTAACATGCTGGGGCGATGGTAGGCACCAGTCTGGACACGACGGGGTGAACGCCTCTTAGCGTCATCGCTTTTCAAAAATCGGCATTTAGCCCGTCAGTCGGGCCCAGACCAGTGTCTACCGTCGCCCCAGAGGTTCTGGGAGTTATCGGGCGGCAAGCCAAAGGTCCAGTCTGGGCCCGATACCCTTTTAACGATAGTCCCCGCCCTTTGCTGCTTGCGTTTACATTCTCCCTGCGGCGAATCGTGCGTGTCAGGTTGCGCCAATCGTTTGACAAACCTGGCGGAAAACCCTAACCTGAATTGCAATCATTTATTCCATTCAACAGTGACACGGAGAACAAATGCTACGGATTCGCCTGCGGCGCGTAGGTAAAAAAGGCCGCCCCTACTACCGAATCGTCGTCACCGAAAAGCGCAACCCCCGGGATGGCGCGTACATTGACGGCATCGGCCACTACGACCCCATGGCGGACCCGCCGGCCGTAACCCTGGATGAGGCGCGGGCCGTGGATTGGCTGCGCAAAGGCGCTCAACCCTCAGACCCGGTGCGCCGGATTTTCGACCGCAACGACATCTTCAGTAAGGTCCATGCGGATGAAAGAGCTGATTGAGTTCATCGCTCAGTCGCTGACCTCCAACCCGGAAGCAGTTCGGGTCACGGAGACCGACGAAGGCGACCAGATAGTAATACGCCTTGAAGTCGCCCCCGAAGACAAAGGCAAAGTGATCGGGCGACAGGGACGAGTGGCCCAAGCAATGCGTGTCCTGCTCCGGGTGGCCGCTGTCAAGGACGGCACCCGGGCTGTGCTGGAGATTGTCTAGCCGTCGTCGCTCCAGGCGGTATTTCAGACCGGCTCCGTCGCGCAGCCGGAGTACCCCAAGTGCGGCCCCGAACGTTCCGGACGACGCCATCGTGGTGGGCCGCATCATCCGCGGCCACGGCTTGGACGGCGCCATCAGGATCCGTTCCCATTCCGACAACCCGACCCGGTTTCAGGCCGGTAGTGAACTCACCATCGCGGGCCAAATCCGCACCGTAGTTTGGTATCGCGACCTGCCCGACGGGGACGCCTTGCTCCGGTTGGAAGGGCTGGATGATCCCCACGTCGCGCGACGACTGGCCGACGAATGGATCCTCGCGCCCATCGACTCTACGCCCGAACTGCCCCCCGGCGAGTATTACCACTACCAATTGGTGGGCCTGACCGTCATCACCGACCAGGGCGAGAACCTGGGACAAGTGCGGGAAGTGCTGGAAACCGGCAGCAACGACGTTTACGTGGCAGTATCGGATACCGGGACTGAGGTGCTGCTGCCGGCAATAGAGCAGGTGGTGAAGGAGATCGACCTGGCGTCAGGCACGATGCTGGTGCATCTGATTGACGGCCTGCGTTAAATTCGTAGGGGCGAGGCATACCTCGCCCTTACTACCGTTGTAGGCTGCGACCTTCTGCCTAATCCCCAACCGCCGCTGCGTGCCGTTCGGCATGGGCATGGGCGTGCTCAGTCTCGTCGGCGAATTCGTGGTCCTCGCAGGCCACCCACCGGGAGCCGTCGGCGAACCATTCCTTCTTCCAGATGGGCACGATGGTCTTGATGCGGTTCACCGCCTCGTGGCAAGCTTCAAAGGCCGCCACCCGGTGCGGCGACGCCACGGCCACCACCAGGCTGATGTGTCCCACATCCACCCGGCCGGTGCGGTGGGCGATGGCGATATCCTCGATGCCGTAGTCGGCGCACAGGCTGTCGCGCACTTCTTCCAGCTTCTTGATGGCCATCACGTCGTAGGCTTCGTATTCCAGCCGGGTTACGGTCTTGCCGCCGAAGTTGTCCCGGGTGGTGCCCAGGAACGTAACCACCGCGCCGTTGCCGTCGGCTCGCACCGAGTCGGTGACCGCCACCGGGTCCAGGGGTTCGTCGGTAAGAATGATCATCGTCAGGAACCTCCGCTAACCGGGGGGATGAGGCACACTTCGTCGCCGGGCTGCAGCAACAGGTCGTCGTCGGCATATTCGGCATTCACCGCCACCACGATGCGCACCTCCGGCGGCGCCAGCCGGGGGTAATCGGCGCGCACGGCGGCAGTCAGATCGCCTACGCATGCACCATCGGGCACATCCACCGACACCAGCGAGGAACCGGCGCGCTCCCGGTACAGGGCAAAGAGACGAACATCGAAACGCATGATGGTTAGGATTATGGGCGGGCGGATGCGGTGGTGTCAACGGGCGAAGCGCTGATATTGGGCGAGGAACATCCTGGTAATTCCGCAGTATTCTTCTGCTGCATCAACGTAACCGTCAACAATCGTTAGCCACTCTGATTGAGCGTGTTCAGACAGTTCATCTCGGAAGCGTTCAATCCAGCGAATGCGGCTAAACCGCAGATCGCGCTCATTCAATCCCAAGTCCTCAACGGTATTTCGGGCTTTGTCTTGCGCATCAAAAGGCAGGCCGGGTTTGGGTACTAATTCCCCCGTGCTGTGGTCGTAGTCAAAGTACCGTTCCGGTCTTTCCGCCATTTCCGACGCGCAGGGGTCAACGTATCCTGACGACGGCCACTTGTCCTGCTTGTATTCGACGTTACATTGGCGGCAGCTGAAAATCCAGTTTGTCCATTCGTAAGTAAGCTCTGGATACTGGCTACGAGGCCTGAAATGGTCCACCGTCGGCGACCGACTGCCCTGATGCCCTTCCTCATTGCCACACCGTCGCTCGCAATAGCCGCACTTGCCGTGAAACCGCTTGCGCAAGTCGGGTGCAAACGTGGTCCATTAGTCGTGCTGGCTAGGGTTGCTGCCGCCTTGCTGGAAATATTGCACCCACAGGTGAGTGTATGTGTTAGCGTAGTAACTTACGCCGGATGGAGCCGGTCCTCGATCTACCCAACGCACGGTGGCTACGCCCCGTCCTGCGATAAGTCGGACATACGATTGGCCATGAACCGGCGCATCATCTCGTCAAACCGCTCGTCCTGAGCCTTGAGCCACCCCCCGGCCAGCAAGTCCTCGTTCACCAGCCGCCGCAGTTCCTGCATCCGCGCTTCATCCCCAGGTGTCAGCGAGGCCTTGTTCCTCAACTCCCGCAATTCCTCAGCGTGCCGGGCCGTCAACTCGTCCGTTGGGTCATCAATCCCCATAAAAGTTCGGTAAATCTCATCCGCCGTCCACCCGATGATGTCCTGCTCGTTGCGCGACCAGACCACCCGCCCGGTTTCGTCCCGTTTGAGGAGGTGAACCTGTCCCTTCTTCAATCCGGCCACCATCATCGGCGAGTGGGTGCTGGCGAAAATCTGTACGTTGGGGAAATGCCGTTGCAGCGTCGGGATGATGCGACGTTGCCACGAGGGGTGCAGGTGGGCGTCGAGTTCGTCGATGATGAAGATGCCACGTCGTTTCATCCAATCAGGCGCGCAGCGATAATACAAAGCCATACCCGCCAGGAAACGAACCGTCCACCCAATAACGGATCGTGTTCCTTGGCTAAATTCGTGCATCTTTACTTCGCCGTCCGCAGTTCGCGAAGTATAGCCAATTGCACCTTGCTTGTAGTCAAAGATCCCTGTCGATATGTCTATGTCAAACTCGTATGTAATATGCGATACGACGTGAGCAATGTCTTGGAAAACAGCTCGGTGTTCGGGATAATTGCTGGTTTGCAGCTGTACAAGTATGGGAACGCTCCAGCCAGCGCCGTTGTCATCATATTCGGACAAATCTTCGTCGTATCCTTCTAAGATATCTGCGATGTCGTATTCTATGCCATCGTGTATGTTCGCTGTTGAACTATAGATTGTGGTTAGACCATCTCCATCGGCGGATACGGGCACGAAGTATGTTTCGGCATTGGGACGAATCTCAGGGAAGAATGCGGTGCCCTGATATGCAATATAGCCGTGTTCCTGCATCAGGCTATCCCATTCGGCAAAGTTCATATTCGCGCATGATACATCGCCTAGTCCCAACGTCAGCCAGTCTCCCTCGTTCAAGTGCTGATAATAGTCCGATGCCAAATACACTGCAGGAAGACTGATTGACCGGAGTACATTTTGGTCATTCTGCCATTCGATGGCAAGCGAACTGGGTGGAGTGGCCGAGACCATTCTTTCTCCGGAACGCAAGCCGTTATTTTTTGCGGTAAGCAGTTTGATCATCCGCAAAATCGTGGACTTCCCCACGTTGTTAGGCCCGATAAGCAGGTTCACGTTGGCATCAAACTCCAGCTTGATGCTGCCGGAGCCGCTGCCGTCGGGCCGGCGTCGGAACGGGCCTACATTGGACAGTTCTAACGAATGGATGGGCATAGGGGGCCGCCTTTGCCAGCAGTTCGTTCGGGGTCAATCGGCGATATAATCCTACCACACGTACTTTCTGCAGGAGCCCCACCCATGCCCGACCGACAACGCCTCACCGAAACCCTCATCGACCTCATCAAGATCGACAGCCCCACCGGGGAGGAGGACGCTATCGACGCCCACCTTTCCGGCATTCTCGCCTACCTGGGCGGTGTCGTTCGGCACGACGACTACGGCAACCTGGTGGCTACCTTCCCCGGATCCGACGGCAGCGGCAGCCAGACGCCGGTGATGCTGTCCGCCCACATGGATACCGTGGAGCCGGGCCGGGGTATCAAGCCCACGCTGGACGCCGACGGCGAGACCCTCCGTTCCGACGGAACCACCATCCTCGGCGGCGACTGCAAGGCCGGCATCGCCATCGTGCTTGAGGGATTGACCTCGGCCATCGAGGACGGCGCCCCGTTACGCCCCTTGCAGGTGGTGTTCTCCCGCGCCGAGGAGGGCGGACTCAACGGCGCGCGCAACCTCAACTTCTCGCTGGTCGAGGCCAAAAGCGGCATGGTTTTCGACGGCGAGGGCGCCGTCAGCCGCGTCTGCGTGGGCGCGCCGGCCCAGAACATCGTCCAGTGCCACATCACGGGAGTCGCCGCCCACGCCGGCCTGGAGCCGGAAAACGGCGTATCCGCGCTGCTGGTCGCCGCCAATATCCTGACCCGCCTGCCCTTGGGCCGCATCGACCACGAGACCACCAGCAACATCGGCCTGCTGGAGGGAGGCCTGAAGCGCAACATCATCCCCGAGCGGGCCTACCTGGACGGCGAATTGCGTTCCCGGGATCAGGCCAAGCTGGACAACTATACCGCCGAGTTCCGCCGCGCCTTTGACCAGGTCGCCGCCATGTACCCCAAGGCGGAGATCGAACTCAATATCTGGAGCCAATACCGGGCTTACAGCGTGCCCGAAAAGGACCCGGCCCTGGCCGACATATCCCGCGCTGTATCCAGCATCGGCCTCACCCCGACCATGGAGACCACCGGCGGCGGCTCCGACGCCAACGTGTTCTTCGAGCATGGCATCGTCGCCCTGCCCGTGGGCATCGGCGTCCGCGATTTCCACACCACCCGCGAGACGGCCAACCTCAGCGAAATCTACGACGCCGCCCGCGTTTGCCAGGAGTACATCAGCCTGAAGTAAAGGGTAGGGGCGAATAATCATTCGCCCCTACGATGATCGACGGCAGGTGAGCGACTGTCCTTACACGTCCCGCGCGATGGGAGCGCCGACGATGCTGCCCCACTCGGTCCAGGAGCCGTCGTAGTTGCGCACGTTGTCGTAGCCCAATAGCTGGCTAAGGACAAACCAGGTGTGGGAGGAACGTTCTCCGATGCGGCAGTAGGCGATGGTCTCCCGGGAACCGTCCACGCCCCGCCCGCCGTAGAGTTCGCTGAGTTCGTCGGCGGACTTGAAGGTGCCGTCCTCATTTACCGCCTGACCCCAGGGGACGTTGGCCGCGCCGGGGATGTGACCGTTGCGCTGGGAGCCTTCCTGCGGCAGGTTGGGCGGTGCGTTCAGTGCGCCGGAGAATTCGTCGGGAGAGCGCACGTCCACCAGCGCGTGGCTGCCGCTGTTGACGGCCTGGAGCACGTAATCGCGCAGGGCGCGCAGGTCGCTGTTCTCGGTGGTGATGCTGTAGTTGGTGGCCGGATACGATGGCACGTCGGTGGTGGTGGGCCGGTTCTCGGCCAGCCACAGCACACGGCCGCCGTTCATGAGGCGCACGTCCTGGTGGCCGTAGTAGCGCAGCTGCCAGAAGGCCCAGGCGGCGAACCAGTTGTTGTTGTCGCCATACAGGACGATGGTGGTGTCGGGCGAGATGCCGCTGCCGCTGAGCAGCCCTTCCATCTCTTGCCGGGAAACGATGTCCCGCGCGACGTTTTGCTGCAACTGGCTCTGCCAGTTCCAGGTGACGGCGCCGGCGATGTGGCCCTGCTCGTAGGCGGAGGTGTCAACGTCAACCTCAACCAGGCGCACGTTGGCGTCGCCGCCGTGTTCGGCCACCCAACCAGTTGATACCAGTGATTCGGGATGTGCGTATTCAGCCATGATTTCACCTCGTGGTCAGGTATGTATGGGCGGTGCTGTTTCTGTTTCGACGCTGCGTAAGGCCAACGCGGAAGGCTGCTCATTCCGCCGCCGGCGGCAATATTATACACGGCAATGGCGCCGAGGTTTGGCGCGTTGGCTATCCCTTCGCCCGCCTTGCGCGTAGCAGTTCGTCGCCGCGAGGAGCGAGGCGACGCGGCGGTCCCGTCACACACGATGACCGGGAGCGGAACGCAGGTACGTACGAGCTTCTCCCGCTACCTGGTCGGTATTGATGTAATCCCGACCGCGTCCGTTGGCCTTCCTGATTTTGGTTTCCGAAAACTGTTACCCAAAAGATCGAGTGTGGTGTAAACTGCACATCGGTCAAATAATCGTTCAATCTGACTCCATGATAGATCGTCCCATACCAGAGATTGCTAGCGATATAACTGTCGACTGGATGCGCATGGCGCTAACCGCAGGCGGCATGCACAACCTCCCGCCGCTTCGCGAGATTGCCCTGGAACCCGCCGGACCAGGCGCCGGCATTATGAGCACTGTCGTGCGCTGCCGTCTGACCTATGCCGACGAAGGCGGGAATGGTCCCAGAAGCGTGGTGGTCAAGCTACCCAGCACGGACCGCAAGAGTGCAAGAATGAACCGGCGACACTCTCTCTACCGACGTGAATACATATATTACAGCCGCCTGGCCAGCGCCTCGCCCATTCGGGGGGCGGAGTTGCTGTACGGGGATTTCCGCGAACCGGACCAGCGATTCGTGCTGGTCATGGAAGATTTGGGAGAAGAAACGACGGTGGATCAGGTCAAGGGGATCACCGTTGCGGAAACCAGGTCGGCCATTCGGGCAATCGCCCGGTTGCACGCACACTATTGGAACGAGGTGGACGGCCCGTCCCGGTCCGGGCTGCCCGACGACGGGGACCCCAAGATGAGGGGCTTGATGCAGATAGCGTATCTGGTTTATCTGCCCCGGGCCATGAAGAACTTCCCCCATCTATTTCCGGACCGAACGCGACGGCTGGCCGAAACGTTCGGCACCAGGCTCGCCGACTACGTGGCCGATGTGGCGGCCGGTCCGAGGACATTCGTTCACGGCGATTTCCGCGCGGCCAATATGTTTTTTGGCCGCAGGAAAACTGAAGGGTGGGATTTCGCCGTGGTGGATTGGCAAATCTGTGGGATCGGCAGCGGCCTCTATGACGTGGCGTGTCTTCTCTGCAGCAGCTTGCCCACTGAGGCCCGTCGGCAGGTAGAAGACGAAGCGCTGCGGGAGTATCACGAAATCGTGTGCAGCCACGGAGTCCAGGGGTTCAGTTTCGAGGACTGTTGGCGGCTCTACCGCCAGCATGTGCTGGGTCGCCTGCTCATAATGGTTTTTGTGGGCGGTGGGCTGAACCTGGCCGCCGAGCGTTCCCAGCAAGCGTTTGAGACCAGCGCCAGGCGGTCCATTGCAGCCATCGAGGACCTGGAGGCCGACGAGTTTTTGCCGGCGCGTCGTTCCCGATTCAGCCGCGCCAATATGTTTTCCACACTTTCCGGCGGCGCCTACCGGGCCTACCGTTTGCTGAGGCGGTGAAACTCCGTGAATCCTGAAGTACAGCGCCCAAGCGGACCCCACGGCGACACCCCGGACGTCGCCGGATTCTCGCCGTTGCCCGGCCGGCAGCTGTTCCTGGCCTTGGTCGGGATCATGTTGGCCATGTTCACCAGCGCGCTAAGTCAAACCGTCATCGTCACCGCCATGCCGCAGGTCATCGTCGATCTGGGCGGCTTCGACCGATATACGTGGGGATCGACCGCATATCTGTTGGGGTCCATCATTGCGACTCCCATTGCAGGCCGTCTGAACGACATCTATGGCCCCAGGATATTTTTCATAGTTGGGGGGGCCGTCTTCATCATTGGTACCATTTTTGGTGGTCTCAGCCAGACGATGGCTCAAGTTATCATCAGCCGCGGCATCCAGGGAGTCGGCGGCGGCATCATGATGATCAGCTGTTTCGTCGCCATTGCTTACCTTCTTCCGCCTCAACAACGGGCCCGATGGCAGGGTGTGTTGAGCGGGGTGCTTGCCCTGGCCTGGGTCATTGGTCCGCCCCTGGGCGGTGCGGTCTCGGAGGGTCTGTCGTGGCGCTGGGTATTCTGGCTGAATGTCCCCCTGGGCGTCGCAATTCTCATCCTGATAATGGGGACTTTCCCTCGCATTACTTTTGAGGTGAAAGATCGTCGATTGGACTACCCGGGAATGCTCACGCTCACGGCAGCCGTCGGGCTGTTGGCCCTCGGCCTGTCCCTGGGCGGCGCCTATCACGCCTGGGGCTCGCCACTGATTATCGCCATGTTGGCGCTTGGTGCGGCGATGCTCCTGGCTTTCGTGGCGATCCAGTTCACTTCCGAAGCGCCCATGATGCCGTTCGAGGTCTATCGGATCCGGATGGTTTCCACCTGTGTCGCGGCGTCTCTGATCACCGGCTTCGGTCTGTACGCAACGATGATGCTGACCCCGCTTGCTCTCCAGGTAATTTTGCACCTTTCACCGACCGGCGCCGGCGGCCTGTTCACGCCGTTGCTCATCAGCCTGATCATGGGGGCTTTCGCGTCCGGTCAGTTGCTGTCCATCACCGGCCCGCGTTATCGTATCCATGCAATTGTCGGCGCTGTCCTCATGGTTGTTGGCTTGTATTCCATTTCCACCCTGCATACCGAGACGCCCCTCGCACAAGTCGCCGTTTTCGTATCAGTGTACGGGTTCGGAACGGGAGTGATATTGGCCACCACGACGGTGGCGGTGCAGAACTCTGTCCCCCATTCGGTCCTGGGAGCATCTACGGCCGCGCTCCATTTCTACCGGCAGGTGGGAGGCTTGCTGGGATTGTCCTTACTGGGTGCATTGTTGACGCAACGTTTCACAACAAAGCTGGACCTGATGCTTGCCGACGCTGTATCAACCCCCCTGCCGGCCGCGCAACTGGACGCGGTCAAAAAGCACCCTCATGCCCTGATCGACCCGGACGCGGGCGGAGTCATGATGCCCATGAACGAAGGCACCGTTGCGGAGCAAGTGCTGCACACGGTTCTTCACGATACGTTGTCCATGGCACTGCGGGAGGTGTTCCTGGTCGCAGCCGCAGTGGCGGCCCTGTGCCTCCTGGCCGTGATCTTCATCCACGCTGGAGGCGGCCGGGCTCCTGCGGGCGACCTGTCAAGTCCGGTTGGCGACGATTCAGGACGGCCGTCTCGCGACAACCGCGTCAGAGCCGCGGCTCCCTCCGACACAAGGTAGGCGCTCAGCGGAGGCGGCGCGCTGGGCGTCCATGCTCCGCTATTCGGCCACTACAGCAACAAGAAATCTTTCCGCACCCGCGCC
The DNA here is from genome assembly GCA_021295965.1 of Dehalococcoidia bacterium. Lineage (GTDB taxonomy): Bacteria > Chloroflexota > Dehalococcoidia > Lucifugimonadales > UBA3495 > Bin87. The sequence continues at coordinate 83,611 of JAGWBI010000020.1, forward strand.
AGGAACCGGGTGTCAGTCTGCGCCATGTCGTGCAGCTCCACTATGATGGGCAGGTCCGACTCGTCGAAGTCCTCATCCAGGTTGCCCATGACAGACGCCGAAATCGGCTTCCCACCGTCGTCCAGCATCAGATCCAGGTCGGAGTAGCGGCGGGCGCATCCCTGGGCCCGGGAGCCATATACCCAGACCCTGGCATCGGGGAGCCGGCGGCGGATGATGTCCAGCACCTGCGCCCGGTGTTCCGTAGTCGGGTCGATGCTGCGGGCCGACTCACCCGCCATCGGCGATACCCTGCTCCAATGCGTTGAGCAACGCCCTGGCGTCGGCGGCAAAGGCGGCCGCATTCGCCGCAATCGCGTCGGCCATCGGTTCACTGTAGGCGTGAACGATCCGGTTGCGGTTTTCGACAGGCCGCAGCCATGCCTCGCAGTCAGAAATCAGGCCCGGGCGGGCCGCGTGTCGGAACAACTGCCGGGGCGAAAGGACGCGGGCATTGGGGCGGAAGTACACCGCGTCAAGATACCGCCCCAACGCGGCGGCGGAGGCTTCCAGGGCAATATAGAAACGCAGTAGTACGGCGTCGCGCAGGTATGCGTTCGCCGGGTCACCACCGCGTTCGAGCACTGCCTCTTCCAACCGGCACAGGGCGTCTTGAAAAGTTTGCAGATCAACGTCTAAAGGTATCAGATAAAGGATAGCATCGACGAGAGGGAGGGCAGTTCCGGTCAACCAAGCCGCTCAAGCGCTTCGGAAAACCGCGAAACAGAAAAGTAACGTTTCCGCAATAATTTTTTAATCGGCTTGCAACCGCCGGTTAACACACCGAGCCTACGATTTTGGTGGTCACATTCAATAGGGACGCCGGCCACAGTCCACCTACGGCGGACGAGGCGACGCCTCAACAATGCACAGGAGGCAAAAATGCTTTCGGCCACGAGATCACTATTCAATCGGGACGTACTGGGGCACGGCGTTGCCGCGATGAAGGAATACCCCTTCTCCCTGCGGCGGACGCTTTTGGCGTTGGCCGTCGGGCTGCTGGCGGTGGGTCTGCTGGCGTCCTTCAACATCGCCTTCGCGCAGGACGACGGGCCGACCACCGAGTGGCTCAACGGCTACGCCGACAACATCGTTACGGTGGTCGCCGCCGCGCTGGTCTTTTTCATGCAGGCCGGTTTCGCGTTTCTGGGCGCGGGCCTGATCCGGTCCAAGAACACCACCAACTACCTTACGAAATCCTTCATGGACTTCGCCATCGCGTCCCTGGGCTTCTGGGCCTTCGGCTTCGCGTTCATGCTGGGCGACACCGCCGGCGGTATCATCGGGCTGACCGGATGGTTCCTGACCAGCGGTGACTACGTGGGCTGGATCTTCCAGATGGTCTTCGCCGCCACCGCCGCCACCATCGTGGCCGGCGCCATGGCCGAGCGGACCAAGCTGCAGACCTACCTGGCGTACAGCTTCATCGTCTCCGCGCTGATCTACCCCATCTACGGCCACTGGGTCTGGGGCGACGGCTGGCTGGGCGCCATGGGCGCGCTGGACTATGCCGGTTCCGGCGTGGTGCACGCGGTGGGCGGATTCGTCGCGCTGGCCGGCGCCGCCGTGGTCGGTCCACGCATGGGCAAGTTCGTCAACGGACAGCCCCAGGAGCTGCACGCCCACAGCACGCCCTTCGTGGTGGCGGGCACGTTCATCCTCTTCTTCGGCTGGTTCGGCTTCAACGTGGGCTGGGGCGACGACATCGGCCTCAACGCCGTGAACACGCTGCTGTCCGGCGCCACCGGCGCGGTGGTCGCCATGTACATCACCCTGATCGCCAAGGGCAAGGCGGACATCCTGATGGCGTGCAACGGCGCGCTGGCCGGACTGGTGGGCATCACCGCGCCGGTAAACTTCGTGGATCCCTGGGCCGCCGTGGTCATCGGCGCCATCGCCGCGCCCGTGATGTATTTCGCCGTGATGTTCGTGGAGCGGGTGCTGAAGATTGACGATCCCGTCGGCGCCATCAGCGTGCATGGGTTCACCGGCCTGTGGGGCCTGCTGGCCATTGCGATATTCGCCAAGGACGGCGGACTGGTGGGCGGCAGCGCGTCGCTGATCGTGCCGCAAATCGTCAGCATCGTTGCGGTAGCCGCCTGGTCGCTGATCACCGGGTTCGCCCTGTTCTTCCTGCTGAAGTTCAGCATGGGCGTCCGGGTCAGCGAAGAGGAAGAGATGACGGGCCTGGACATCTCAGAGCACGGCATCCAGACCTACCCCGAGGCCACGGCCCGGAGCTAGGCGCAAAGCGACATTTTCCTCTCCTCACAGCGAGGGCCGGGGGTTGTGGCCACCCCTGGCTCTCGTTTTTTGGCGCTAGGGGGCCTGCGGAGGAACCGAGCGATCTCTATAGACCCTTTGGCAGGCTCGATGAGGTGTTTTTGGGTGCCGACTGGCGTTTATGTAGGCAAGCTGGGGGGTTTCCGGTCGATGTCTCGCGTGTTAGGATTCGTCTCCGATCAATTAGCTCTGTCAAAGATTGTGGCCGTTATGGTTCGCGAACCCGGAGCCCCAGTCTGCTGGATCAGCGTACCACTGAGCAAGGAGGCACATGATGCCTGATGAAAAGTACGCGGATCTCCCACTCTGCCGACTCGAGCTCGACCCGGATAACCCCCGACTACCGCGTGATCATGATTGGGCATCGGAATCCGAGAACCGATTGCTGCAAGAATTTTTCCAGCGGTACAATCTCATAGATCTTGCACGCTCGATAGCGGATAAGGGCTTCACCCCGCGCAGAGCCGAAGCACTTCTGGCTATCGATCATCCTTCCAAAACAAACCGGTATTTGATTGTCGAAGGCAACCGACGGCTCGCTGTCCTGAAGTTGTTGACTAACCCGAGAGCGCGAGCCGTGGTCGGTGCAACGAGCGGTGAGTGGAGCCAACTGGCTGAAGAAGCGTCCGTCTGGGATTTGAACGATGTCCCAGTGGTTGTGTACCCAGACAAAAGTGCCCTGGAAGACTATCTCGGTTTCCGGCATATTACGGGTCCTCGACCATGGCGACCCGAAGCAAAGGCTCGGTACATTGCAAGGTTGCTAGGTAATGATAGGACGATCGATGATGTAGTCAGGCGGATTGGTAGCAATCACCGGACGGTTCGTCGGTTCGCTGAGGCCCACGCAATTTTTACGCAAGCTACTGAAGAAGGGATACCAATGGATCAGGCCGAACTTGGTTTCGGCGTATTTTATAACGCCCTAGATCAAGATGGCGTACGCGAGTTCCTTGGACTGGGTCGCCAGATCGAGATCCGAGCATTGCCGGTAGATCCGGTTCCCGTTAGCCGCCTAACTGAATTGGCGGAGTTGGTTGGATTGCTGTTCGGCGATCCTTCGAAGGGGACCGACCGCGTCATCACAGATTCGCGGCAACTGCGCAAACTCGGTCAAGTTTTGGCGAGTGGACCTGCACGGGCCAATCTCCTTCGCAACAGGGATCTAGAACGTGCTTGGCGCATCAGTGGTGGTGGTCGCGATGAGTTGATCGCGACCCTAAGAGAAATTCGCATACAATTGGCTGAGGTCAATGGGCAAGCTCAAGAGTATTCGGATGATGGGGTAATCAAGGAAGGGGTGTTGCGCATCTACAACCTAGCCAATGAAACTGCGGAACGTTACGGTGTTATCTGATGTTCGCTCTGCCGCCTCCTGGTGATGACACATCTCAAGACCGTATCCGTCTGGCTGACTGGATTGAGATTAACTTATTGTCCAGAGAAGAGGAAATCATGTCGGTCGACAGCGTAACCGCCGAATTATCGGGGGACCCGCCGGATGATGCCGACGATAGCGAATTCAGATCGCCGAGTGAAGACCCCGCCAATCCAAACGGTCAGTTGAGGCCGGGCTTTTGGATCGTATCTGAAGACAGCACTGTAGACGCATTTGGTGAACTGTCAAGGAGGGCCGGTTGGCTTAGAGACCAGTATCCGGTTAACGTTGGCCATGACTCAGCCCAACTGAACGACAGCGCGGCATCGCAAGATATATACCGATTTCTCGTCCTTCTTAGAGCGCGACAACTGTACCCAAATGCGCTCGAGGACGACGGGGAAGTTTCAGGGCTTCTCTTCGAGGAGCTCACTAAATGGGCTTTTGGAGCGTATGTCGGCGCCCGACCTGATAGTCAGGTGAGGTTTGGGGTAGCTGGGGGTTCGCGCGGTGATGGTTTGCCCCAACCTTTAGCGCAGGCAGTGCAGGAGTTGGGCAGGCGCACGCGTGAACCAACAGGTCAGGTTCCTACCGCTGGCGTCGGTGATTACAAGGCAGATGCAGTAGTGTGGAAACCGTTTGGAGACCAAGTTCCGGGGCAACTCGCGTTGATCGGCCAGGCCACAATTACTGAAGGTGACTGGGAGGAAGAAGAGATTCCTGCACGGTGGACCGACAGAAACCCCAGACAGTCGCGCCTTATCAACTGGAGAGCGCGTCCGGTAACCGCAGTGGCGTTTCCCGAAACGCTTGATCTCACTCCCCGCGCAAGACTGGAGGGAATGCAAATGCCCGGTATACCGTTCGATCGACTACGTCTTCTGAGCGTGTTGGATGGTCAGATTTTCCCACCCCAATTGACAGAGCAGATGAGACAGTGGGGAGACGATATGGTCAATCGTATTCCGAAATGACCAGCTTCCGAGAAACGCGCAACAGCTGGTTGCAGACTATGGATTCGTTGCTCACGCTCGAACCGGTCACGCACCTGAAAGCTATTGACTTGTTCTGCGGCGCCGGAGGGTTGTCGCTAGGATTCCGCGCATGTGGGTTTGATGTGTCGGGCGTGGATTGGTGTGCTGATGCAGTGGAAACTTACTCGTCTAACGTAGGGAACGCCGAATGTGTCGACTTGTTTGCTAGTCCCAGTCTGAAAACTGCTGATTTGGTCATCGCGGGTCCCCCGTGTCAGCCTTGGAGCCGCGCGGGCAAACGCAAGGGCGCACAGGATGAGCGCGACGGTCTTTCGGTGATACTGGAAGCCGTACGCTTCATTCAGCCAGCCGCAGTAGTAGTGGAGAACGTTCCCGATTTAGCCCGCAAGGGCCATCGCGAGTATTTGGACGTGTTTGAGAACCAGCTCACGGATCTAGATTACCTTGTCGGGGAACATATTCTGAACGCGGCAGATTTCGGGGTACCACAAAACAGACGACGGATCTTCGTCACCGGCGTTCGAGGCAACAAAATCCTAAAGGATCCCCAAGCATGGAGCCGCCCGGTGCCCGTGCGTCGCGCCATCCCTGGCACCTTCTGGCGCCAAGTTCGCGAAGCGCGGCCAGTTTCGCAAAGGATGAGTGCCTACATCGAACGCTACGAACGAGCATCGGGCTGTAGAATCCCCCGAGACCTGCATTTGGACCAGCCTTCGCGGACTCTTACGGTTCGCAATTTGAGTGGTGCAACTGGTGACATGGTGAGGCTCCGTTTGCCTGATGGCACTAGGAGAACCCTCACGATCCGGGAGGCGGCCCGGTTACAGTCATTTCCTGACTGGTTCCAATTTAAAGGTTCAAAACGGAGCCAATTCGAACAGGTTGGCAATGCTGTACCTCCTCTCCTGGCGATGGCCGTCGCTGAGACGTTGCGCGAGGTTATGGAGCATGGTTCGAACTCTATGCGAAATCAATTTGAGAACGGTTATCCGATCCCTTCTAGTGCAGCAATATCTGCTACGATGAGGGCCAATAAACGAAAAGACACTTCGCCTGAACGTCGCCTAAGGTCTGCCCTCCATCGTCAAGGTCGCCGATTCCGGGTCGATATGCCGTTGAAACTTCCCGGGCGCCGAGTTAGACCAGATATAGTTTTCCCACGCCGCCGCGTTGCCGTTTTCGTTGATGGCTGCTTCTGGCATGCTTGCCCGGAGCACGGGCAGCAACCACGAAGTAACGTGGCGTATTGGGCACCGAAACTTCAAAGAAACCAAGCGCGTGACAAGGCCGACGACGACGCGCTGCGACACGCGGGTTGGATCGTCGTCCGAGTATGGGAACACGACCCTGTCGATCGTGCTTTGACGATCGTTAACGCTGCTCTTGAAAGGGTGGGGAATGAGTGATTATATGACAAATTTTTGAGGAACCACGGCGAGGTATCAGGTGCCTCGATGTGTCCAAGTAGTTGAATGTAAACGATAATCTAAAACACTTCACTGGACACCAGTAACCACTAGGGAGATATCGGCATTGTGGACGTTATCGCAGTCCTCGTTTTCATGCGTCACGAGAAGTTTGTTGACCGTCCAATCGTGGCGCCACGATGGTGGCCGAGAATGTGCCCTTCAACGTTCAAATGGCGGACCCTACCAAATTTAACCCACGGCTACCCCTTCCTCCCCACCGCGCAGTGGAACGGCGTTGAGATGAAAAACGTGCCGTCCGCCCGCGCCTGCTCCACCGCCGTCCGCCACTCGGCGGCTTCTTCGGGGTTCAGGGTGGGGAGGATGCCGCCTTCGAGGAATTGGAGGCGGCCGGGGTCGGAGAAGGTGCTGATGAAGGGGTACATGCGGAGGTCGGTCAGGCCCAGTTGGGCGAACTTCCGGTAGAGGGTGGCGTCGTCGCAGCCCTGGGGGTGGCCCCGGTCGTCCACCCACGGCGGTGATTCGATCCTCATCTTCAACTCTTGACCCAGGGGCAGGTTCACCCAGCGGTTCATGTCGTGGGCGTGGCCCAGCACCGCCACCCGTCCGCCGGGCTTGGTGACCCGCACCATCTCCGGCAGCATCAGGTCGGCGTTGACCCGCTGGACCACGGTGCTGGAGAAGGCCACGTCGAAAGTGGCATCATCGAAGGGCATCTCCTCGGCGCTGCCCTCGTGGAAACTCACCGCGTCCGCCACGCCCTCGCGCCGGGCGATCTCGGCGCCTTCCCGCAGGAAATAGGTGTTGACGTCCACGCCGGACACCGGGTTGTTGCCGCCCGTCTCCCGGGCCAGCCACCGGCACAGCACGCCGGTGCCGCAGCCGACCTCGAGGACGCTCTCTCCCGGCTGGATCGCCGCCGACGCGATGAGGCTGCCCACGGCGGACAGGTAGCCGAAGGTGCGGCCCCGTCCCTCCAGGCTGGCCACCATGCCCAGCGCCGGGCCGAACATGGAGATGACGCAGTAGCGTTCGCTCAAGGCCGCCAGGATCGGGTCCCACTGGACCGGCGCGGCCCCCAGGGCGGTCAGCGCCAGGGGCGGCCCCGAACCGTGCACCGTGAAATAGACGCCGCCAACCTCGCCCTCCTCGACGGACGGCGACACGCTGGGCAGGCTGCTCCGGGACCCCAGGAAGTCCAGCATGGCCGGCGCGACGGCTTCTCCCTGCTGAACGGCAATATCGGCGTAGTTGTTGGGATACTCGTAGCCGGACAGGGTGACCGTGGACGCCGACGGCAGGCCGGCCATGTTGCGGTTGATGGTGTCCGTCGCGCCGCCGCGGTCGGCGTTGAACACCAGCAGCCGGTCGCCGAGAGGCTCCAGCGCGGCGGCATCGAAACCCAGGGGGCACACCAGGGTCAGGGAAGCGACGGCTTCGGGATGATTGACCACCAGGCCGCGCCAGTCGCCCAGGTTGCGGGAGGCGAAGTGGGCCCGCTCGATACCCAGACGTCGCAGCACACCGACGATCTGCTCTTCGACGGGAGCGTCTATCTCAGTTGTCATGTTTCCCCCAAGCCTGGTGAAGCCGTACTTGCTCAGTGTTCACGTCCATCCGGTCTGTCATTGCGAGGAGCGCGGCGAGGCGGCAATCTCGTCTCCGACCGGATCATCGCTGCGCCAACGAGATTGCCATCCGCCAGAGGCGGACTCGCAATGACAACACGGAATGCGTAATTTCCGACCGCGCATGAAACATTGGCCCCAACCAAACCTTGCCGATCCGGTCGGGACCTTCCCAATCTATATTGCCCACCCGATGCGGGATGGCGTGGCCGTAGCGCAGCCTAATTCCGCCCGTACTTGTCCACTGCCCGGTCGCCCGTCAGCGCGAGGAAGATGTCGCCGTGGGCGTCGCACCAGATGCCGTGGGCGGAGCGACTGTCCCAGCGGGCCAGCACGTTGCCATCCCGGTCGAAGATGGCGACGCGCGGCGAATGGGAATCGTCCAGCGGGGCCAGCTGGCTGACCACGAAGTCGCCCTCGGGCGTCTCGGCAATGTCGGTGGGCCGACAGGTGTCGGTCCACATGGCGATGAAGTCGCCCGACGTGTTGAACACCTGGACGCGGCTGTTCTCCCGGTCGCACACGTACACTCGGTCGTCGCGGGTCACCAGCAGGCTGTGGGGCAGGTGGAACTCGTAGGGATGCTCCTTGCCCGGCTTGCCCCAGGAATACTTGTGGTTGCCGTCGTTGTCGAAGCGGTGGACGCGGGCGTTGCGGTAGCCGTCGGCTACGTACAGGTCGCCGCTGGGCGAGGGCACCAGCTCGGCGGGATAGTTGAACGGGCCGGCGGCTCGCGGCACCAGTTGGCCGGCCACCTCGGCGCCCGTATCGGAGTGCACCATGTAGCGACCCAGCATCTGGATGAGCTTGCCGTCGAGCGTGTACATCATGCAGGTGGACGTGTCCCGGTCGGTCAGGTACACGATGTCGTCCTCGATGTAGAAGCCGTGGGCGTACACATAGCCGCCGTTGCCCCAGCCGCTCTTGAATGCGCCGGTGGCGCGGTCGAAGATGGCGATGGGCGGGTCGGCCCGGTGGAACGCGTAGATGTCGCCGGCAGAGTCGCTGGCCAGGGCGCTCACCGCGCCCAGAGGATGGGCCGCTGGCATTTTGGCCCAATCGGAGGTGAGGGTGTAGGTGTGTTTGCCGGATCCGACGGTGGTCATGGTCTTGGCCTCCTGATTGAAGGGTTTGGTGGTAGGGGCGAGGCATGCCTCGCCCCTACGTGGTGCGCCGTTGCGACATGGGGGCGGGTTTGAAACCCGCCCCTACAATAACCGTTTCGGTCAGGACATCAGCCGCCGCGCGGTGGTGACCACGCGCTCGGCGTTGGGCAGGTAGATGTTCTCCAGGGCGCGGCTGTAGGGGACCGGCGTGTGAGGCGGCGTGACCCGCGACGGCGGCGCGTCCAGGTAGTCGAAAGCTTCCTCGGCGACGCGGGCGCAGATGTCCGACGAGATGCTGCACACCGGCGTGTCCTCGTCCACCACCAGCAGCCGGTGGGTGCGCCGGACGGAATCCAGCACGTGGTCGTAGTCGATGGGCGACACGCTGAGCAGGTCGATGACCTCGGCGTTGACGCCCTCCTTGGCCAGTTCCTCGGCGGCTTCCACGGCCACCCAGGTCATCTTGCTGATGCCCACCAGGGTGATGTCGGAGCCGGGGCGCACGGTGCGGGCCTTGCCCAGCGGCAGGGTGTACATTTCCTCGGGGACGGGGCAGGTGTCGCCGTACAGGCCCTTGTGCTCGAAGAAGATCACCGGGTCGTCGTCGCGGATGGCCGACAGCAGCAGGCCCTTGGCGGTGTAGGCATCGGATGGGCAGACCCCTTTGAGGCCGGGGATGTGGCTGAACAGGGAGTAGAAGGACTCCGAGTGCTGGGCCGCGCTGCCGAAACCGGCGCCGATGCGGGTCAGCATGACGAA
>JAGWBI010000002.1:0-17912 GCA_021295965.1 Dehalococcoidia bacterium
AGCAATCCGCATCAAAGTGGTCCCGATAGCCCGCGTCGCCATCAGCATCGCTATGACCGCCCGAGCAGGACGCAGGCATGCCGTTTGTGGCTCAATTCATGCTGTACATCTGCCTGAGTAAATCCCAAACTCTCAGTGCGCCAACCACCGTCAAGAACTTTGTGGCTGCGGTTTCCAAAAGGCTCAGACCGTGCGCTAACGGCGACGCGCTTCCACCACGAGGGCTGCTCAGCAGCCATGGAGGTGATTAACCAAACGACCGCAACCTGATATTCGTCAGATCGCGACACTCACAGGGTGGCCGGATGTCCGCGAAGTCGCGGGCCCAATGACCTGGTTATCACGATCGCCGCCTGTTCCGAGCACGTCGCTCGGAGACGCGTCGCAACCGGTCTTGAACATCCATCGGAGGCCGCGACCTCTGATCGGCGGTGTCAGGTTTGGGTTGATTGTCCGGTGGTGGCGAAGTTGATGCCCGAGGCATCCCCGGGTCCAGCAGGTCCGAAAGAACCGACAACGCCCTGGGGCGGTCCAGCAAGCCTTGTTGCATTGCGATCTGCGTCTGAAAAGACAGCAAACAGTCTAGGCAGGCGGACCGACATCTGCGATCGTGTCGATCGTCGACGAAAAGGACGGTCCGGGCCAAAACCAGCCACTCAGCGCCGACTTCCAGAAGCTCTCGAACATGACCCGCTCCCCCAGGCACGTTGTCGTAGAGCAAAATCCCTAAGCTCCTGCCCATATCACCGGCCGGCATAGTGGATACGCCCAGCTCGCGTTCGTCTAGCTCCAAGAGTTGGGCCGCGGCCCTGCGCAACGCATACCCCAACGTAGTGAGCAGGACCCGATCGTTCTGTTGGCTGGGGTTTAGGCATCCGGAAAAATCGAGCAGCAGAACGTCGGTTGTTTCACGAGCTGCCAAAGTCTGATTTCTGAGTACTGGTGCATCAGTCGCGCAAATTGGAAATCGTCCGCCCCTTGCTCCGCCTCGATTCCTCCGTGCGTTCAACGGCGAATGTCCCGTAAACCCTTGGGGCAAATCTACGCGCCCTTCTCCTCGTTTGCGTTCACTGTCGGAATATCCGCACCTCAGGCATAACGCAAAACCCAATTGGTTGCGACCCTCGTTGTAGACCAGCAACTCTCCATCTTCTCTATATAGCGCGGTCAGCCCTGCTATTCCTCCGAGATTTTCGTGCTCCGGATAATCGCCAGCGGTCACCACAAACGACGCCGGTAGTGTCTCTACCTCGCCCACTGCCTCAGGTGTAGCAGTGCTCCATTTGGGAGGATCCCAAACGGCGGCACTAAACCCGTACCGGGGAATGATGAACGGCGTCGGACTGCGGCCAGCGATTTCCCTACAGAATGGACAAATCTGTTCATCCAGGGATTGCCAGTAATACAGGTGCCCATTTACGCACTCGGTGTACTGACCGCGGATGCCGATGGGCGTGTCGATATTTTCCCCAGTCCAATGCTTGAGGATCCCCCTAGAGGTAATGAGCTTCCCGCCGGCCAACAATCGAGAGCCAGGCACATATTCGCGCAACGCAAGTAATCCTTGCCGCTCCAACTGGAACTGGCCTTCTTCCCGTGATGTTCCAGATGTTCGCTCCTCGGGGCTAACCACTCGGAGTTTCATCACACCAATTGGGAACCCGTATCTGGGCAAAAACTGGCGATCACTTAATGCCTCGATTACCGTCATCTCGCTCCGGAGCCTCAATTGATAATGCAGGGCATTGGCCTGGTTAAAACCCTCCGCCTGTTTCCATTGTTCCAATAGACTGTCGTAATCGCCTTGCCAATCGGAACACGCGTCGTCGAAAGCAGCGCGAACGTCATCAACGAATGTTCCCCAATCGATTGGACTTTTGGAAAAAGGCGTACCGACCAGAAGGTCCTTTACCTGTTCGGCGATCTCGCCGGAAATCTGCTGTTTTGATTTATCAAGAAAATCGACGAATTGAGAACGCAATGAAGACTGGCTCCCAGATTGCTGAACTCGTGGTTTTTGGTTGCCTCTTTCCCACCAGCTGGTTCTGGGGACCGCGCAGAATGCGCCCATCCTCCCGTATGCATCCATCGCGCCAGTCCTTTGATCGGGACTGTACACTGATCTGAAAAAGTCGCCCAACAGGAACGCGTGTATGTGCCGGCGCGCCACACGCTCCCGGTCGAGCAGAACCACTGGTTGACGTATGGGGGCATCGAGGTAGTCGCCTATTCTCTGAAAAACCTCTCGATCATAGGGACGGGGCCTGGCAAATGTAGTCACGACAGACGAACCGTCAGCACGGCGTCCGGCCCGTCCGGCGCGTTGTAGGTAATTGGCTTTCCCAGGCGGTACATTGCCCATCAACACACCGTTTAGTCCGCCGATATCGATTCCTAGCTCGAGAGTGGTAGTTGAACTGAGTACGTTCCTGATGCCAGCTTTGAACAAATTTTGGAGCCTGCGGTTTTCGCCAGGACTCAGCTGGGCGCTATGCTCCTCACCCCATAGGCCAATCTTGAAAATTGGCGATTCACGGTATTCACGGCGCCTGCGGCCCAACCTCGTGTCAACATCCAGATCGTCTGCGGATACTGGAGTCAAAGTGCTGTGGTCTGTCATCTCCGGGGCGCATCCTGCTACGCTCCGAGGCCATACGTGACCAGTCTGCCAGCACCGGAACACTGTCTCCGGTTTGCGCAGCGCCAACTCGAAGAATTTGATCCTGATTGCATCAGCTAATCCACCGGCCCTATTCTGACGCTGGTCTGCTTCCAGCCAGGGCAAGATTTGGCCGACAGCCGCGGCAAACAATTGTGCGAAGCACCCTCGCAGTACGGTCCTAGATGATTCGAAGATTTGATCTTCCTCGTCCATGCCGCAACTGCGTAGGACCGCCGCCACAAATCGCCGCCGACGTTGTTCCAAGGTAGACCCCACAAAGCGGATCAGACCACCCTGGGTTCGAAGCTGATGATCTTCGGTAGCCCACCTCCCAATCAAGACGCCGCCAAAATCGTAACCTTCGTCCAAATCTTCATCCCCAAGGGTGACAACACCGTCTATGCGGAGGGTGTCGCATATCGCCGCTAGTAAGCCAGTCCAGTTTTCCGTAATGTTCTGGCGCACGTTATCTTGAGGTAAGGAGCCGATAATTTCGTCTGGCGGTTCCAGTTGATCGATGCCGGGATACGTCACCTCAATGAGGCCCAACGGCTCCAGTGTAAGGCTAGCGCCCCGATTGGGTCGCGCGAATTCCCGGCCCAATAATTCTTTGATCCTCCCTTCAACTTCCCGGCGATTAGATTCCCATGCGGTTTGTGACCATTCGTCGGCCAAATGACCTTCCCCAGTAGGACGATCCAGTATTTGACTCAGCACCGTGCTCTGCACCAACGATTGGCACCACCAATCTACAGAACCGCCTTCTGAAAATTTGGCGATTTGGCCTTGAAGCGTATTGACTTGGAATTGCCAAAACTGCTGTAGGTCGTCTGAATTAGTTGAGATTTGCAGTTGTTGCTGTGCGTTGTTCAACTGTTGTTGCAAGATGCTCAATACGCTTGGATCAATCCCAGAGCCTAGCTCGTCAATGATGGCTGCACGCACCAACTGTTGCTCGTGCTGGTTAGTGAGCATCGGTCCCAAACGCGCAGCTTCACGGCGGCTGTCGCTGAATGCCAACAACCGGCGTCCACGGGCAGGTAGCCATTCGTTTGATGTACCTTTCCCGGGAAATTCCGGCAGCCCTGCCAATAGAGTCTCCGCTAGGATAGACAAAGTGAGTGGAGCACCAGAGTAGAATGAGACGATCTGCACCGATTCCGCGCCGCAGTTGTAGCATCCGCTATGCTGACGCAAACAGACAGTGCCATCGGTTCCGGCTCCGCTGATCGCTCCGGTAGCAGGTGCGACGTAGACGGCGGGTACTGCTCCAGTGTCTGACCCAGAGGATGGGCGGAATAAGCGCCGCTCAGGTACGCCATCTTGGAAGTCTTCTTCGCGCCTAACCTTCGGGAACGCAGGGAGAATGGTAGCCTCTTTGACTAGACCAGAAAGAAACCATTCTCCGCAAGTGCGACAGCGCTCCAACGATAGTGTTCGGCTGCTACAAAACTCACAGGTATCGTGGTATCCAGCCGATACCGCGCCCAAATCACCAAATTTTGAGCGGGCCCCACTACAAGCGGGATTTATACAGACGACCAGTGAGTCAGAAGGCCGAGCAATCACATGTATACGGTGCGGTACCAGCGGATAGTCAGTAGCTCGGCGTCGAGCAGACGCGGTGAGTTGCAGCAATCTCACGACTGCTTGCAGCGACTCTGACGAGGCGTCTTGGAACAAATATTGTGCCAACGTCATCAACGGGACATGCTTCTTTTCCCACAGGATTTGCTCCAACTTGTGGACCATGGGGGCAGCCGGCAAGGTTTCTCTCAGCACAACCGCAGGGCGATTTTCAGCAACCGATAATGTCTGTAAGTGCTCATGGGACACCAATGTCTTCAAATCGTCAACCAGGCTTTCGCAGGAATCTGCGGTAGCCAGTGCTGGCACACCGTCATCGTCAATTATGGTGGGGCTGTCTAACCATTTCCTGGCGTTTATAGCAGCAGAATTTGGCTCGGTGACCGGGGGGATTCCGAGAATAGCTCGGTGCGGGCTGCTTCCCCAACAACCAGATGAACCAGTTGGTTGGACTTGTTAAACACCTGCGATGCGAAAGACCGAAGCTCATTTTGGTCCCCGGTTCCCAGGGTCGCAGAGGTGGCAAATTGCAGGACATCATCAGGGTCCCGGCCGCAACGGATCAATAGTCGACGCAGCAAAAGCGTGATTTCGGCCGCAAGGGTGCCGGAATAAAGGTGAGCTTCGTCCAGCACAATGGCACGGAGCTCTGGACCAAAGAACACAGAGTCTTGAGGCCGACAAAGCATGTATTCCAACATGGAATAGTTGGTGATGATAATATCTGGGGTCGGACCGCCCTGAACGGGTTTCCCGTCGCGAGACTCCAAGCCGCGGGCTTCTTGACGCGTCCGCATCCGGCATGGTCGCCAGGGTTTGATCCCCTGCCGACTCGCCGATTTGTGATCTTCTGGGGTTTCGCTGGTGAAATGGAAAAGCGTTACTCGTGCTTGGGCATGTAACCAGCTATACAGCCTGTCAGTCTGGTCATTGACCAACGCGTTCATGGGGTAGAGCATAATGCATCTGGTCCCTCCGCGCCGATTTGTCGGTGGGTTCCTATAAAGGTCGTTGAGTATCGGTAGCAGGAATGACTCGGTTTTCCCGGCCCCAGTGCCGGCGGTAGCGACTATGGCGGGCCGTGTTCCGGGCGCGTAAGATTGCGTCAGCCTTATAGACTCGAGCTGGTGAGTGTAGAGCAGGCGGTCCTTGGGCATTGCCGACACGTCATCCAACACATCTCGTAAATCTGCATCAAACTCGCCGCTGGATACATTGGTATCCAGCGTCTGAGTCGATGTTTTGCTTGGAAAGGCTCCTTCAACCCAGATGTCACCGACCAATCCTCCTTGATCCGGGGGCCCTGACCAGATGTCTCTAGCAATTTGCGACAACTCAGTGGACTTTACGAAATTGTCGTCCACCGCAAAGTCCACTAGCCGATTGCGGATTGAATCCGTGAGTTTGAGCGCATCCAGTTGAGTCATAAGTGCAACCTACCTTTACAACGAAGCTAAGATCCTCAACCCCAGTAATTCTCTCAACGGCGCCGCGATTAACGCGGTCTCGACGTTGTTCCTGTCTGTGTAGTTGAGACTTTGGTAGTCCAGCGTGCCAAGGACGTTTTGAATGATACGGTCGACGTACGTCGTATCCACAACCATTGCTTCCGCAGACGATTCCAGGAGTTCCCGCTGTTTCGACTGTTCCTCGAAGATGCGCTGCTCGTGAGTTAGAATCTCGGGCTGCGGCTCACAGTCTATGTTCCCGAGATGCCATTGTTCCGTCAGGTAAGGATTTGGCGATGCGGTAGGTACGTCCGCGATCAGAAAGCGCATTTGATCGATCAGTTGCCGTTTTTTTTCGAGAGATTCCGGGTAAAGATCGGTAGTAGTTTCCAGCCAGGCACCGATCAGTCGGCCCATTAGAAGAGGAGATTCCCGCAAGAGCAACTGGAACGCACGAGAGTCCCCCTGATCAAAATCAACCCCGCCCAATTCAAAGATGACCTCCGCGGCTTCTTCCGCATTGGGGCTCCAGCCGGAAAATATTTCCCTAACCACGGTGCCCCAAAGTTCGGTTTGAATTGACCCGTAGACCAACCCATCAGGTAATCCTTGGTCCAGGAGCCAAGCGGTGAGCGTCTGAGCCGGGTACTGCCAAGCCAACCTCCTCACCGATTGGATCCACCCCGGTGCCATGATGGGTGCGTGCATCCATTTCAGCATTGATGCGGTGATCACAGCCGAGGCGGCATCTGCCACCGTGGCGAAAGGTATCTCATCGGGCCACCAAGAACCCAGACGTGTGCCATGATATGCTACGCCCACGCAGTGAACCGATCTTGAAAATCGGGTAGAGGCCAGGCGCCATTCATTGTCTAGGCATTCCGCCACTTGGAGAACCGGACTAATCTCGGGAAAACCCCCGAGGTTCCAAAAAACCAACTGATGGTCAATTCCGGGTTCCAGGGGATGCCGGAAAGATATACGGTAAACTCCGTCCACCTCGCTCTTCACCCCCGAAAGGATCCCGGAGTCCCGTACGACACTGGCTATCACTAGTGTGTCTTCATCCTCGAACGCGTTGTACGGCGTCCTTATCTCCAACGATGTGCCGTACCCGCCTAACTCTCCTAGCGCTCTAGGTCGGCTCCAGAGTCTGCACGAGAACACCGGCCCTTCCATCAAAGCTAGATCGGCGGGTTTCACCCACCCGTCGGGGAGGACTACGCGATACGCGTGTTGCCGAGCTTCGGAAACGGAAAGTTTTTCGGTGGGATCGACCACTTGCCACCCATGCTCGGACGCCCGCATTAGACCGCTTGCATTCACAAGACAAGGTCGGTCAATGACCACGCGATCGCCACCGCGCATCAAACATAATTTCACGTTGATTTGGTGCGGCGGAGTCGCCGAAATGAATTGCGATATGTCAAATTCCTCAGACAAATACACTCCGCTCCTGTCCAATGCGAAGTCCAACGGTAACGCCCCAACCCTAATGAATTGTAGGGTAATGCCACTGTCGAGCCTCGCCACACGAATCCTACGATATCGTCCTAACCACTCAGGGCCAGGAGGCCAAATTTCCGTTATGCCTTGATTGGCCCAGGCTGGTTCTGAACGACCACCGCCGACTCTAGCGTCGGTTTCGGAATGCCAAAACTCGCCAACTTCGGCTCCATCGTCAAACAAGACCGCTCGAACTAGGCCGTCAACATTGGCCGGCAGTTCATACAATCTCTTTCTTTGTGCACCCGTGCCGATGAGATGGAATTGAAGACCAGATGGCTCGACCGAAAGGTCGTGGCTGAGCAGTAATCCATGATCCCTGTTGGCTAAACGTATGGACCCATAGGCGTCTAGACGTTCGCCGCTTCGCAGGTCGAATAATTCAACGTCAACGTCGGTGGCCCATAGCTCACTCAGTTGACTGGCTGCTATTTCTCCGTTGTCATCCACCAGGACCGCAACTAACTCCGCCGAAGCAAGCGGCAAATGTACGATCTCGGGCAAGCTGACGAATCCTCCTTCATCATTCCTTACCAATGTAGCAACCGTTTGATCTCCCACTTTGACATGGTATCGGTTGGATGAAAGGTCAAACTCTGCCAGATTCTCTACCGATGATATGAATGTAGGTGCCGCGGGCGGTAGCCATCGCAGTTTCGGCTCGGTTAAGAATCCCTGCGGGGGTGGTTCCGCAAGATCGGCATCTTGCTCGTAGTTCCGCAGCTCCCGGCTTCTGACGGCCTGCTCCAGAAGTCCATCCGCCCAATCTGGCAGAACCCATGCGCTCCTTGACAAGATTCGGCGTGCAGCGGTTTCACGTATATTATTCCTGCGGAAATCTTTCAGTGCATTCCATAGCGAGAGAAAAGAAGGGCTACTCAAGGTGCTCCCTTTATACCCATCGCCTAATAGGTACGCCACCGATTCACTTACAGGCACGCCAGCCAACCAATCGGCGATGCGTTCTAAACCCCTTCTAGTGAACCCGAATTGGAGGTATACGCTCAGGTAATAATTCTGCGTACCTTCAATTCCGAAAACGTGGCGGAGCCGCAGCTTTCTGGAGGCTGCTTCCAGCGCATCCTTGAATTCGCGCCTCGGATGACCTTGAATGAACAAATATTGCTCGACCGCGCTAGATAGCCTTCTCCTGCGTTGCGACGGGCCGACTCAGAGGCAATCAAGAGCAACAAACATCCGACCGCCTCGCGGTACGACAGGTTGAGTTGGTCCAAATGCAGCGCAGTGCGTCGGGACCCAGTTCCATCCAACCACCGCGACAATCTGTAAGGCGATAGTTGAGCGGCCGCTTCGGAGAGCCAGATATAGTCGTCCTCATCGGGTCCGATTTCGCACAAGGAAACGGGACGCTGCATACCTGCCAATTTGCCCACGACCGCGCTAGCCGCAGCGATCAAGTCGTCGTCGGTATGGAGGGAAGTTGCGATGCCAGGAAAGATATTCATGAACAGATCCTACCAATTACGTTTGCGGCGATCGTTTGCACATTATCCCGGACCATTGCTACTCTGAGTAGGGTGCCAGACGTGAGTCGCCTTCGACCACCAAGGCATCAACGATTTGCTGCCAAGTGGCCGAAAGGCCGACGGCGGCAGCCGGCGCACGGGTTTCAATCAACCAATTCGCCAGCAGGTAGGTCCGATTGGCTATGCTTCCCGGGCTCGCGAGCACCAGCTCGGCCATCCACGGCAACCCAAATCGGGCCTGGTCCTCCGGGGAGAGCGGCCCAAGGAAACTCACGAGCTGGTCTACACACGTTGCATTGCCGATCGCGTGCACGAGCCACGCCGCCACCTCCGACCGGAATGCCACCGGATCCCACCAATTGATCGGCTCTCCCTTGAGTTCTCGGTAAAGGTACTGAGTTGAATACGTGGGGTTAGGTACGAGCGCAGCCAGGGTCATGTCCCCGACGGAGTCTCCTTGAAACGGTGTGTGACCCGCGTCGGCCAACCCCAGTACATGGAGCATCACGTTTGGCCAGATTCGTCGCGCCGTCGCCGCGCGGTCTGGTGTTTCCTCAGCCGACGCTGACAAACCCCTCAACAGGTTGCCGAGATGGGATGCGGAATCCGCGTATGCATCTATTTGTTCGTAAACCGCGGTCTCATCTCCGTTTTGCGCCAACGTCAACAGAGCGCGGGCGGTAACGAGGACATGCGTGCCCCTCTCGTCCAGGTCATCGTGCTCATGGCGTACCAATGCTCTCCTCTGAGCGTCCATAACAACTGACAGCAATTCCCGGGCATCAGTTGAAACGCAGATGTCCGCCATTGCTGCCGGCGCGAGCGCTCGTATAGCAGCATCAAGTCGAAACGGTTCGATTGCCTCGTCCGGAATATCTCTGAGCGAGTTGGCGATGGGTTCGTCGAGTGTGACTACCCTGCGCATACCCGTTTCGCGATCCCAACCGCCTAGGACGCAGTCTCGCATCGTCGCCTTCGCGATCTCCCATCCTGACTGGTGGTGACACATCCCTTCTTGACGGCACGGCGTCGTCCAAAGAATGTCCAAACCTCGGGCAAGGTAGAGGCGCACCTCGTTCACCAGAGCTTGTGCCAGGTTTAGCCCGCCGGCCAAAAACCGATCGAAAGCCGTTGAACCATCTCCTTCGTCCACAAGTGCCCGCAGTGAATTGGCAGCCGGCACCAGCAACAACGGTAGCGCGCGCGCCGCGCTACGGTCGGCACCTTGCTCGAAGTAAGATTCTTCGTAGTCGTACAACCCAGGAGGTGCCGCACCTTCCGAGACCGTTAGTATGATTTCTGCAGCCGAGACTAACGACTCAACTGGCAATTCGACGCCTCGCGATAGATTCACGTCCAGCACCGCTGCCGCTACCAACGTCGGTACGTCCCAGGGACGATCACCGCCGAGCGTAGGCGGTTCTTCCAACAGAGCCTTGGCGGACATCAAATCGGCCGTCAGTTCGTCAGATCCTATAGCGCAGGCAGGAACTTCATTGGCTTTGATCAGGTAGCGCACCGTAAGCCTTGTCGCTTCCGACGCTCGCTTAAAATCTTGGTTGCCATTACGCAGCGTCTGAACTACTTCGTCAGGCGGAGTGGGCTGGATATACACGCCGCCGGCAGCCTCATGGATCTGCAATTTGTCGCGGTCAAGACAGCTCGCCCACAATATGACTGTTGCCAATTGTTCGTCTAAGTTCTCATCTTCGTCAGCGTTCTGGTCTGTCGCAGCAGCCTGACGCCTTTCGCCGATGATGAATCGAGTTTTTTCGATCAGAGTCTCCCCGATTTTCCGCAATTCCACGACGCGTTCATGGTCGGCCCTGGCAGTCATCATAGTGGCGGCTTCGCGCAGAGACCATTTCCGGCGTTCCGGGGCTTTGATACCTTCCGAACCGCCTGCGAAAGAAGTAACTTCCTTCACGACACGCTGGATTTCCAATTCCCAAATTAATGGGTGAATGAAATACGGATCCAGCAAGTCTCCTATGACCTCCATGTGCCTTACGAGCATCCCCACTACAAGGCCGGGCATGGCGAGATTCTCGCAACCATCGAGCAGCACGCTGACTAGTTTATAGATCGGGATGCCTTGTTCAATGAATTGATCGCACGCGCGCTCGAAGGCCTGGAGTGCGCTGATGCAGGGGTACGGCCCAACGCCCGTTCCCCGATACCAATACCAGACCTGCTCATCTCCGACGTAGGTTCCGCGTCCTCTGGCGATTTCGAGTTCTACCCGGTATCGGGCAACGTCTACGTCTGGAAGGCCGTTTCCCATACTGTAGAGCCGCGCAAGAGTACCAGCGCGGACGAGCGCAGCGTGGTTGAGCAGCCGGTTGAGGACTGCGATCCCGTCGCGCGGGTCGGTCTGAAACAGCACCATGAACGGGCCGCGATACCAGGCAGCCAACGGTTGCAAAATGCTGCTGTACCGCGGGTCGTGGCGTCGGATGCCATCATCATCAGAGTGATAGCCATTCCCTTCGTCATCCAAGTAGTAGGCTTCTGTGAGTTCGGCCAACAGCCCGCGACGGTATTGTGAAAGTGCTAGGGGTGTGAACAACGCCTCTAACGCCGGCGCCAACGACGATGGAGAATCCTGGGCGATTCTGGTGAGAATGGCTTCGCCTTCGTCGCCCAGGTCTGGCCCAAGCAGTGCCAGCAATTCGAGATAATCTCGGTCCCTACATACACTTGGGACCTGAGGGCGTTCCCGACGAGGCGGTCTACCGTAATCCAATTGAGACACGAACAACTCGGGGTGAGTTTGCTCCAATTGATGTGCCGGTCCGCCATCATTCTCGGACCGGGCGGCCGCTTGGGCCTTGAGCCGTTCCTCGAGGCGTCGATCCGATTCCGCATATGCTTCCATCAAACGCTCGCGAAACCGGACGCGCGCGGGATGCCCGGTCGGAGTTCCAGCCACCACGTGTCCACGCAGCCAATCTTTCAACAGATTGCTGGCGTATTCCCCATATCGCCAAGGTTCGCTGTCTTCCAGCATCAACCAAACAATCGGCTCAATTGAGATGGGGTTGACAATTCCGTTGTGGCCGCTGAGCCGCTGATCAACCAAGCGTGCAAGCCTCTGAAGGCCAGCGCGATCGTCTGATTTCAAATCAGTCCAAGCGTCACAAGGCCTCGCCGGGTACGTCGGCCCAGCGGGCCCCGTGTCCGGCTTCTACCAGCGCATCAAAGGACGCTTGCAACTTACCGAGCCTGCCCTGCAAGGGAGTATGCGGCCCGTCCGGTTGCTCGAGCAGTGTTAAACTCGCGAGTCTGGCCGCGGCGAGAGCCCACCGGGGAACCCCAGCATCGAGCAGTTTGGCGGTGGGGTCATTCCCCGACAGGAGCAATCTTGCAACTGCATAACGGCGAATCTCATCGTGGGCGAAGTCCGGTCCAATCATGAACCGATTCTCCTCCGACGTTTGCAGCAACCCGTCCTGACGCAATCCAGTCAGACCTGCCGCGTCGAGCCCACTGATCACACTGAGCCTGTCACCACCCGTGAGCTCGAGGTCGGCCAGCCGCAGGAGCGCAAACTCGCGGGCGTCTGGATGTCCCCGGTCTGTGGACTCGCGCTTGCGAACGAGACCGGACCATATCTCTTCCATCGCATCCGCGTCGCTAAGCGGGACCTCAGCAACGTCGCCACGAACGAGCAGATCCACTACTACAAGACGGCGCAACAACTCACGCGACCGCGGATTGGAATAGACGTGTTCGAGTTCTGAGAAGTTACCGACGATCTCCCGTACCTCTGAGTCGTCCAGCGAAGGTACAGAATACTCGGCGATTTCGGTGCCCAAGCGGTCTTTGAGGACGTCGCGAACGACCTGCACATTGTCGACGGCGGTCACAGCGATGACCTTCATGCCGCTTTCACCAGCAGCGTCAATCAGGTACCGGAAAGCATTTTCCATGCCTTCAGCGACGGCGTCCGCGCCGTCAATCACGAGCATTCGCTGTGGTGCGCTAAATTCGGACAAAAGCGTCGGGAGCGGGCAACCCAAGGTGGATTCGAACTCGACGGTCAGTTGGTGAAGGTGCCGCAGATTGATACATTGCACCTGCATCAATTCTGGGGCGTCATCGACCGCAGCAGCTAATGATCGAAGGGTTAGTACGCTTTTGCCAACGCCTGATTCCTCGCTCACTACTACGGCTGTGGATTCCGAGCAAATGGCGGTAAGTTCGGCGGCAATTCTGCTTCGGTCGATTCGCAGGCGTCGGCGTCCATCGCTGGCAACGATCTCGTCGCGCACCGAGTTGACGGCCCTATCATGGAGATGGCCCAATACCTGCCACCCCTGCTGGTGACGCCCCGTCTTCGGGTCAAGCACTTCATGGGCATCGCGGCGCAAAATGTTGAGGTCGATCCGAGCTCCTTTGGGAGAATACTCACTGGCCAGAAAGAAGAGCAGATCACGCAGGCGCGTAGCTGCTTCCAGGTCAGATGTCTTTGCCACGGCGACAAGGTTGTTCGCGACCGCAGCCCAATCCGTTTCGTCAGGGGACTCGAGCCGCGGCATGAGGACGGTGAGCTTTGAGAGCAGTTCCCAAGTCCGTTGCCGGATCAATGCTGTGCTCGGTTCGGCGACACCAAGGTCCCGAAGAGCGCGACTCACGAGTCCCTCGAACTGGCCAAGCCTGCCCCGAATGCCAGCATCAAACCTGTTCGGCGTCTCTACCAGGTTGAAAAATTCCGGCGCATCCATTTGCGCAGCACCAAGATCGGCCAGCGTTCCTAGCTGCTCGGCGTGTAGTTGCGGCCCTGCAACGACCAAGCCCAAGCGGCGTTGTGGACCGTCTTGAGGTGCGTTGATCAACGCGCTGACGTAGTCCCGAATTAATTTCCGGGTCGGTGGATCACTCTGCACCAAGTTCGGCGAACGCCGGACGCCCAGAGACAGTAGCAAAGAAGGTTCTGATTCGTCCGGGAATGCAGCGGCGATTACCAGGTCGTCGACTGGGGATTCTGGCGCTTGCTGGAACGCAACGCTGACTACATGGCGGCCGTCACCCAGTTCGGCAGCGCCATCCCCAGCGAGTAGATGCGCCAAGTATTGAACGGCAACTTTCCGCTCGAACGTCACACCGCCACCACCCGTGGCGTAGGGGCTCGCGGCAGAGCCAGCTTCGATTGCTGCGGGTTCGTCGCCACCCAACTCAACGGAATTCATCAAATCCAAACTACCATCCGTTATCTGCATAAACGTGCCGTGGTGGTGACATGTGGCGACCACGCATCCCGCTTGACAGGATAGTTGGCAAGCGGGGTGCCAGACAAGGCCACTCCGTAGTGCCGGCACTGTTATTTGTGCATATCTCCAACGACCACGAACGCCCAATAGTATCTAGATCGACAGCGTTTGCCCGAGCTCCGCATGTGCCGCTGCGTCAACCCCGATCAATTGATACACGAAGCTGTCCATAAACAGCTTGCGCCCAAGGAAACACGGCACATTCGAGCATAAAACCGACTGCAAATGGACGGACAGCTGGACTGGGATCATACCAAAACCTGGGTGCTACCCCTTCGCCTGATTGATATAAATGCGACCAGGGCGTGAGGTTACATCAACCTGAATCTTCGGACTCGCCTCTTGGCTTGCGCAGATGCTCCATTGACACGGCCCGCCAGAAGCGGCGGAGAATCGAGCCCGAAGTCTGGACGGTTGGTGTAGCGCCAACCATGCGCGCCCTTTCTGCAGCCTCATAATGTGGGCGGAGGCACGGGTCGATCGCATACGACCAGACGACTTCGTTGTTCGTTATATGGTAGTGACTGCCACAATTTGAACTGGTCCACACTGATCCTCCAGTCGGACCCATCAACGACACCGACTTGCCATCGAAGTAGACGCACAGTCAGCCCACCGCAACCGCATGGACAGCGCAAGTTCACGGTCCGCAACTTGTGGCTGATCCATATTTCCCCTTCATTTATCGTGTCAAACGACGGCATCACATCTACGAAAATGGGTCGTAAATGTACCGACGGCAACTCGCGCAAATCGCTACGCATAAGAAATGCGCCCCTTGTCGAACCGGAATTTCTGGTAGAACGATGGGGGCTCTGAAACATACTGCCCGGTCCGGCGCCGCCACTCCATGAGCGCAGCGGTCGCGGCGGCCGCGTTCACCTCGGGCAACTGCACATTCCGATAACCAGGGGCGTCGCCATGCTGCCGGGCGTTCGGTATAGCGGCCTTCCACGCGTCGGAACCCGCCTCATAGTAACTCGTCGTCACCGATCCCCACACCGCGAAATCCTCGACCGTGATACTCACACCCGAGTCAATGAACGGTACCTGAGCCTCTGAAACCGCCCGGTAAACCACATCCTGGCGCGCGTTATCGCCCTCGGTAAGCTGGTCGATAAAGATGAACGCGAAACCTATAGGGTGTTCAGCCACGAACTCCGCGAACATTTCCGGGCTTTCCACTCGGACAGGATGCGCATGAATCCCGTCCCGGAAGGTTGCATACTTGGACCGATAGTAATCGACCTTGAGAGGCGACCCCGCACGAATCAACTCAATTTCCTCGGTGGTTGGCACTCCAGGAGCCCGCATGAGGGTGTGCCAGTCGACGCAGTCGGAATCGAAGAGGTGGATTTCTGAAACAGGCGTTTTGGCAATAATATCCAGAAAATGGGCTCCCGAGCCGCCCAACCCGATGATCGCAACGCTCTGGCCGCGGATACGGTCCTGAATAGGCGCAATGGCAGCACGAGCTTCGAACGTGTTTGGTATGTGGAAGGGGTCGGGCATCACGAAAGCACCAGGATCGACATAACCGCCGGCAGACACGGCGCCAATGATCTGCTTAGCGTAGCGATGGAGCAGGTCGCCAGCCGTCTCATCAGGTTCAGGATTGCTTTTGGCGCCTTTATGGACGGAGATATTCGACCAAGTTTTGCCGTCGCCTTTCAGATAGTTTCCAATGGGAGTGCCATCCGCGTGATACACGCGTCCATCGTGTTCCCCATCGGTTGCAATTTTAACCGCATGGGCCGCTTGGCCTATACGGTCATCCGGTTTTCCAGTGGATGGGCTGTAGGATGTAGCAATCGTACAAGTGCCGGGGACCCCGCCCACAAACAGACAGGGAACACCGACCGCTCTCACCTCGCCGGCGACAGGGTCGTACTCTACCCTGAACCCAATCTGCTCCGCGAACGCCGCAAGAAGTTCTTTACGAGACATGTTCAGGGTCCACCGTGAAGATCGTTCCGTCCTTGACCTGGACGTCCTTGCCAGGCAACAGGACACCATCCTTGCCTTTAAGGTCGTTCTCGTAGTCGATGCCGGGGGTCCCGATGATGTGCTTGTTCTCGGGAGCGTGCAACTCGTTCCAGATCTTCACAACCTGCTCGTAGGTGACCAGATCGCCCGGGACCTTATACTCCCTGCCGCTGACGTAGATTTCCGTAGCTCCACTCATGAATCCTTTCCTCCGTCCCCGTAGTTATTGACAGTACCAAGTCCGGGACGCACAATTAAGGTACATCGTGAGCGGCCTGCGTGTCAACCCTCAAATAGTACGTTGTACCGTTTGCCGAACAAGGAGGCGCGATGGTTACGGGAAAACTTGACCTCAGCGACTTAGGACAGCTGGTTTTCGCCGAGCGGACCCGGAGAGGCATGAGCCTGCGAGAAGCGGCTGCTGATACGGAGATACCCCTCAATACTCTGGCCCGCGTCGAAAAGGGCCACGTTCCGGACCTCCAGAAGTTCAAACGATTAGTGGAGTGGTGCGGTGCCGATATCCAGCAATTCTTCGAGGTTCACGAGAGAGCGACGGCAACGACCGAAGTCATTGCCGAGCACCTCCGTGCCGACCGGAACTTGCCGCCCGATGCCGCAGACCGCATCGCCGCCATCGTCGGAGACTTATACGACGCGCTAGCACGGCCGCAAGAGGTTGTTGCGGTCCACCTTCGTGCCGCCAGGACATTCCGGCCAGAAGCCGCCACTGCGTTGGGAACGCTTCTCAGCGACCTGAACCAAGCCCTGTCGGAGGAGCACGATCATGGCCCTGCGTAGAGGGTTCAAGTCTGAAGCGGAACGGATCGTCAGACGAGTTCAGACCGAGATAGGGCTAAGCGCCGCAGACCCCATCCCGCCGGAACGTGTTGCCGAATTACTCGGAATCGAGGTGATAGCCGGAGACGAACTGCTCCCGCGCCAAAGGTTCGTAGAGTTGCACAATATTCAGCCCGACGCGTTTTCCGCATGTACACTGCGGCCTTCCCCTGATCGCGTCGTGATCGTGCACAACCCGCTCTCATCCGAATCGCGCCAAAACAGCGACGTGGCGCACGAGCTCGCGCATACGCTCCTTGATCACGAACTGAGCCGGGTACAGAGGTTGGGCGACGTCACCTTCCTTTCCTGCGACCCGATCCAGGAGGAAGAGGCCGCTTGGCTTTCCGGATGCCTCCTTCTGCCTCGCGCATTGCTATTGGCAGAAGTACGCAGGGGAGCCGAGGTGAAAGTCATCGCCCAGAAGCACGGCGTCAGCGAGAGAATGGCGCAATACCGGCTTGACGTTACGGGTGTCGTTCGGCAGAACCAAGCTGCAATGAAGAAAACATTGCAGGATTTGTCGATCCAGGTTCGCCTTTAGGCCATTTAGCAGTGTCTGCCGGCGGCACCACATTCCAATCCACCGAGGCGGCGAGAATTCGATCACCGCTTATATCTGCTCGAAACAGTCGCCGGCTGCCCGGAATGAGCTTGCTCGTTCGACTTCAATAGGCCGCGGGAACTACCGGGCCCGACAGATTGGATGCAGGGCAAACCCTCAACATCGTTCGCCCAAGGGGTGATGTGCCAACGAGACCGATGCGCCCGCCGTCTGGTAAGTGCACTGCCAGCGATTGCGACATGCCCGCACACCAGCGGCCTGTGGACTGCCATAAGTGTTTTGCCTGACGTATCGCCTCTGGTCGCACGACGTTGATCAGGGACTCTGGCAGCCTCAAACGAGTTCGGTACCCTCACAGTATTGTCGCAACTAATGGAATCCCTGAAATCACGCCACGCCCGGAATATCCGGCCACGCATCAAGCACACCGCCCGTACAGGCTGATCCCGTACGATTGGGCGCGACCTGGTATGTTTTGGCCCGAAAAACGGCTTTGCCGCCATTAATGGCGGCAAAATGGCGGCATTTCTGCCGCCGCAATGCTTATTGATACCCCTT
>JAGWBI010000002.1:18109-167132 GCA_021295965.1 Dehalococcoidia bacterium
GGAGGCGACGGGCGGATTCGAACCGCCGAATAGAGGTTTTGCAGACCTCCGCCTTAGTCCACTTGGCTACGTCGCCCCGTTGGGCTGCCCTTGCGCCAATTGAAATCCGGTTCGCGTTCTCGGTTACCTTGCAGAACGTTACATGGTGCCGAGGGCGGGACTTGAACCCACACGGGCGAAAGCCCACGGCCCCCTCAAGACCGCGTGTCTACCTATTCCACCACCTCGGCCGGATCATGCTCGAAGTATATCACAGAGTGGGAATCCACTGTCAAACCCGGTGAAAATCGATTCGCGTCGCGAAGTCCTCGTTCAAAGACCGAGCTGTTTCAGCCTTACGAGAAAAAGGATTAGGAATCCTGGTCCGAGTTATGAATCAAGCTGACAACACTATGGTGATGTGGCGGATTGGAAGTAAATCGATGCAGTCCGCCACATTCGGGCGCCAAATGGCTAATTGACTTGGTGCTCCCGGTTCAACAAATCCTTGGCTATCTCGCCAATGTTGGCTTCCATGCAATCTCGCAGGGCCGAGTAGATGGACCGCTTGATGGCATCCATTTGCCACGCCTCATATTCGGCAGCGATCTGGTACTCGTTCTTCACTGCGATCAACTGTCGTAGTGTCTCCAGGTAGTGGGCTTGCAGGGGTGTCAAGGATTCGCCTTCGTAATCCTCGACCTCGGGGCCAGCTTGCTGCTCTACCCCAATTGGCGCAGCGCTCACTACCGGCTGTTCGCTTTCGAATCCGCTGACTTCAGTATCGTCTTTTGGTGATGCGCTCATTGCGTTTCTCCCGATTTCCGGCGGGGCGGCACCTGCCGGGGATGGTGAGCTCAGGTGCATTATAGCACTTCCAGACTCCGTCCGGCACGGTGGCGCCGTTGGTTTACGAGCGTTTTACCGGTTCAGCCTGGTCGCCCCGATTTTGAGTTGGGACCCGATACAGCAAAGATTGGCGAGACTCCGCCGCAAATGGATGGGTTTCTCCAGCGGGAATCGCCTCTAAACCTCCCGGAACTCGCCCTCTACGGTGTCGTCGGGGTCCGGTCCGGGGGTCCCGTCACTCGGGCCACTGGCGCCCGGCTGGGAGTACACCGCCTGGCCAACCCGCTCCAACGCGGCGTTCAGTTCGGTCATGGCGGTTTGCATCTGGGCAACGTTGTTGGCCGCGATAGCGTTGCGCAGATTCTCCAGTTTGGCCTCGGCGTCGGCTTTGAGGTCAGCGGGCAAGCTTTCGGCGTGCTCGGTCAACAAGCGCTCCGCTGAGTACGCCAGACTGTCGGCCTGATTGCGCGTTTCTACTTCCGCACGACGCTGCCGGTCGGCCTCTTCGTTGGCCTGGGCCTCGGTCATCATCCGGTCGATGTCCTCTTGAGAGAGGCCGCTGCTGGTTTGGATGACGATGCGCTGTTCCTTGCCGGTACCTTTGTCCTGGGCAGAAACGCTGAGGATGCCGTTGGAGTCGATGTCAAAGGTGACGTCAATCTGGGGTACGCCCCGGGGAGCGGGTAGGATGCCGTCCAGCATAAACCGGCCGATGGTCTTGTTGTCGGCGGACATGGGACGTTCACCCTGCAGCACGTGGATGTCCACGCTGGGCTGGCCGTCGGCCGCCGTGGTGAAGGTTTCCGTTTTCCGGGTTGGGATGGTCGTGTTTCGCGGGATCAGAGCGGTGGTAACGTTGCCGAGCGTCTCGATGCCCAGGGTCAGAGGGGTAACGTCAAGCAGGACGATATCGCCGACCTCGCCGGCCAAGACCCCGGCCTGGATGGCGGCGCCCATGGCCACGGCCTCATCTGGGTTCACCGTCCGGGATGGCTCTTTGGCGAAGATCTGCTGTACTTTCGCCTGCACCGCCGGCATACGGGTCATCCCGCCGACCAGAATAACGTCGTTGATAGCGCTCGAGGAGATGCCAGCGTCGGTCAGCGCCTGGCGGCATGGGCCTTCAGTACGGTCGATCAAACCGCCCACCAACTGCTCCAGGCGGGAGCGGCTGAGTGGCTTTACCAGGTGCTGCGGCCCGCTGGCGTCAGCGGTAATGAATGGCAGATTGATCTCCGTTTCCAATGTGCTGGAGAGTTCGATCTTGGCGCGCTCGGCGGCATCCCGCAGCCTCTGGAGGGCCATGCGGTCTTGGGCCAGGTCGATGCCGGTCTCCGCGCGAAACTCGGTTACCAGCCAGTTGAGAATGGCTTCGTCGAAATCATCACCGCCCAGGTAGGTGTCCCCGTTGGTGGAAAGCACCTCAAACACCCCGTCGCCCAGGTCCAATATGGTGATGTCGAATGTGCCACCGCCCAGATCGAACACGGCGATCTTGGCGTCGGTGTTCTGGCGGTCCATGCCATATGCCAGAGCTGCGGCGGTGGGTTCGTTGATAATGCGCCTGACGTCCAGGCCCGCAACCTTGCCGGCGTCCACGGTAGCCTGTCGTTGGGAGTCGTTGAAATAGGCCGGCACGGTGATGACGGCTTCGGTAATGCGCTCGCCCAGCTTGGCTTCGGCATCCTGGCGCATTTTCTGCAAAATCATGCTGGAGATCTGGGGCGGAGCATAGGATTGGCCGGCCATCTCAACGTTGGCGTCACCGTTGTCACCCGCCACTACCTTGTAGGGCAAACGACGGGAAGCATCCTGGACTTCGGGTTCGTCGAATCGGCGACCCATGAGGCGCTTGACCGAAAAGATGGTGTTGTCAGGGTTGGTCACGGCCTGCCTCTTGGCAGTCTGACCCACGTATCGCTCTCCGCTACGCGCGTTCACGGCCACCACCGACGGCGTGATGCGGTTCCCCTCGGCGCTCTCCACCACCTCGGCCTCGCCGGCTTCTATTACCGCAGCCACCGAGTTGGTGGTACCGAGGTCTATGCCCAGGATCTTTGCCA
This sequence comes from Dehalococcoidia bacterium, assembly GCA_021295965.1. Classification (GTDB taxonomy): domain Bacteria; phylum Chloroflexota; class Dehalococcoidia; order Lucifugimonadales; family UBA3495; genus Bin87. The sequence continues at coordinate 21,001 of JAGWBI010000002.1, forward strand.
TTGTTGTAACTCCTCAGTTTTGTTTTCGTTCAAATCGAGTTGATGCCGCAATCGGCATCGCATGGGTTGTGGCCGGGGCAGCATGGCGCTCCGCTCCAGCCACAGTCCCAGGCTCATTGGTTGACCACCACCTGGGCTACTTGCACCACCTGGTCGTGCAGGAGATAGCCCTGCCTTAGCACCTCTACTATGGAGCCCGGGTCGGCGTCCCCAACCTGGGCGATGCCCACCGCTTCATGCAGTTCCGGGTTGAATGGCTCGCCAAGCGATTCGATGCGGGTGACCCCTTCGGATTCGAGGAAACCGGCCAGCTTCCTCTGGATCAGTCGTACTCCTTCCACCCATCCGCCGTAGGCGGAGGCTACGTTTTCGTCAGGACCGGAGCCGTTGTTTTCCAGATGATTCACCGCAAGATCAAGCTCATCGACGATTGGCAAAAGATGTACCAGTAGGCGGCTGTTGGCTCGCCTCTGGATGCTGATTCGTTCCTCATCATGGCGGCGGCGGGCATTGGCGAGATCGGCCTGTCCGCGTTGAGCGGCGTCGGCCTGCCGGGCGATTTCCTCATTGGCTTCGGCCAACGCCGCCCTGAGCATGGTGGCCTCCTGCTCCGGCGTCAACGGTGGCTCGTCGGCCGGCGCAGTATCCGCCACGTCATCGGGGTTGGCGTAGAACTCGGATGCCAAGGTTTCCCCGGCCTCGTCGTCGGGCCGGTTATCGCTGGGGAATAGGGTTTGCTCGTTTTCCATTGATTGTTTCCTGATGTGGGATTCCTGTCGGAATAGAGAGTCTTGGTCAGACGGGCGCCGGCAGGCTGAGGCTATTGCAAAGCTGGGCAACCTCTTCGCGGATGGCGGCGACGATGTCGGGGTCCCCGGTCGTGCGCGCCAGCCGGCGGGAGAAGACATTGAGGTTGTTCACCAACTTAAGCGCGAACTCTACCCCCGCGAGGTTCAGCCCCAAATTGTCCATCAAATGACGGATGAGCATCACCTTGCGCAGGTCCTCCTGCGAATACAACCGCAGCATCCCGACCGTCCGGACGGGCTGGATCAGACCCAAGCGCTCATATTTTCGCAGCGTCTGTGGGTGCATCTCCAGCAGGCGGGCCGCCACCGAGATGATGTACACGCCCTCGACCTCCATGTTGGGGACGGGGTCGGATTCGGGTATCGCGCGGGGTGATGCCCCGGTCGTCATGCTGTCCGGGGTGACAGACGCCGCTGGGGTCAGCCCTTCGGGCCACCGGGGCGGGCCACCGGCAATCGGATCCGGGTACGGTTCCAACCGAGTGCGGCGGGCGTGCCGGTGCTGTATCGATTGTCGCTGCATCGTCGCGAGCTCCGTGCGTGAATTTAATCACATTGCTACGTTCTCAATATACCCCTTGACACGACCCGTGTCAAGGTCTATCATCCGAATCAAGAACAGCAGGCCGGTCTCCGCGAATACTAAACCACAGCTACGGGATAAGGAAACCAGAAAACCGGTGGACGGTCCCAGACGTATATCAAACGATCAGGGCAGTCCCTGCGTCATACAACAATGCCTCGGATAACGAAATCCTGGCAAGGAGGTCATCATGAAACTGAAGTTCAACGCCTGCCCCAAGTGCCGCGGCGACCTGGAAATTCGGCGGGACATCTACGGCATGTTCGTCAGCTGCCTCCAGTGCGGACTCCAGCGAGACCTGGATGCGCCCAACCAGGCGATCGAGTTCGCCAAGCCGGCACCCGCCGCAGCCTCTGTGCCGGGATACGAAGCGCGCGAAGAGCTGCTCAAGGCCGCATAACCAAATTTCACCGAACCGGCCAAGTTCCAGGGGCGGGTTGCAAACCCGCCCCTGATCGATTCTCGCGGCGCATCGACCATCTCAGCGGGTCAACTCAGGCCAGAACCGTTCTTCCAGCCAAGGGTCGGCGTTGTTGTTGTACCCGCGTTCTTCCCAAAAGCCGGGGGCGTCCTCCGCCATCACCTCTATGCCGTTCACCCATTTGGCCGACTTCCACCCGTAGCGGCTGGGAATGACCAGTCGCAGGGGCCAGCCATGATCCATGCCAAGTTCCGCGCCGTTCTGGCGGTGTGCCAGCAGGCCTTCGGATAGAGCGAGATCCAGAGGTACGTTGGTCGTGTAGTCGCCGTAGCAATGGGCCATGATGTGCCGGCCCTCCGGCAAAAGGCCGGCTTGCTCCAGCAACGTTGCAACCAGCACACCGCCCCAGGACTGGTCCAGGGCGGACCATTGGGTCACGCAGTGAAAATCGGCGTCCATGGTTACCTGCGGCAAAGCGTTGAATTGCTGCCAGTCCAGCGTGATCTCGCGCTCCACCAGCCCCCAGACGCGGATGCTCCAGGTTGCCAGGTCGATTTCCGGGGTATCCCCATAGGTGAGCACTGGGAAAGTTTTGGCGACGAACTGTCCCGGCGGAACCCTCTCGCCGGCCGGCGGAGCGATCTTGATCTGGTCGGGCCGTTTCAGGCCGAACTCAGGTTGCGGTGGAGCGGATTGTTGCTGCTGATTCGATGTCGTCATGGGTTGCGCTCCGGGTATGTTCACTTATTGGCCTTGATCGAGCCTGCCGGTCCGTCGGTGATGCGGCCCACCACCGCAGCGCAGGGCGCGCCTTCTTCACGCAAGGCGTCCACTAACTGGCCGGCCCGATCGGCCGGCACCGATATCAGCAGGCCGCCGGACGTCTGAGCGTCGCAGAGCAGCAGTCGGTCTTCGTCGGTTAGTCCGTCGTCCCAACTCACCACGTCATTGACGCTGCTCACGTTGCGGTGCGTGCCGCCGGGGGCGATGCCGTTTTCCAGCAAGTCCCGCACGCCGGGCAGCACCGGCACGGCTCCCAGGTTTATTTCAGCGGCGACGCCACTGCCCTTCACCATGCTCTTGAGGTGTCCCAGCAATCCGAACCCGGTGATGTCGGTAGCGGAGTTGACGCCAACGCGTTGCATTGCCTGGGCCGCCGGACGGTTCAGAGCGGCCATCGTCTGCACGGCGCCGGCCATCACGTCCGGATCAACCACGCCTTGCTTGCCGGCGGTGGTTATGATGCCGGTGCCGATGGGTTTGCTAAGGATCAAGACGTCGCCGGGCTTCGCGCCGGCGTTGCTGACCTGTTTGCCCGGCTCGACCAGCCCGATGACCGACAAACCATACTTGGGTTCCGGGTCGTCAACGGTGTGCCCGCCGACGATGAGGCATTCAGCCTCGGCCGCCTTGGCGTAACCACCCTGCAGGGTGCGTCCCAGTATCTCCTTGTCCAGTGACGCCGGGAACCCCACCACGTTCAGCGCGATGAGGGGCTTGCCGCCCATGGCATACACGTCGGACAGGGAATTAGCGGCGGCGATGGCCCCGAACTCGTAGGGATCGTCCGTGATCGGCGGGAAGAAATCTACCGTTACGATGAGAGCCGTCTCGTCGTTCAGGCGATAGACGGCGGCATCGTCGCCGGTCTCGGCCCCCACCAGCAGGTCGGGATGCGACAGCAGCGGAACGTAACTCAGAACCTGGCCCAGGTCCTCAAGGCTCAGCTTGGCCGCTCAACCGGCGCAGTGGGAAAGTTCGGTGAGGCGGATGGGGGTGTCGAGTTGGGTCATCTATTATCCTCTCTGCATTGATGCGCCAAGCGGCTAAAGCGGCGTTCCAATTTGTTGAACCGGCGGTCATATTGGCCGTGGGGGTAGCGTTCCGGGTTTTGAGCCACCCACGCCAAGGCGAGCTCTCGGCCCGGCGCATCGGCGGTGATCAATACGCCAGAGCGCTCGCGGACGAAATTCACCATCGCCTGTCGCTCCAATATGACGCGAGCCACGTAGAATGGCAGCCAAATTGGAAGCGCAATGATGCGAAGTAGCAAACGGGCCGTGCCAGCCTGGTGACGCGCCAATTCGTGGGCAGCTTGTCCCTCTGCTCTACTGAGCGCGGCGTGTCTGTCTATCGGGGGCTGGCCGGCCATGTTGTCGCCCACGTGCCTACAGCTGGTATTCCGGCCGGCGCAGCAACTGCCGCGCTATCACCAGCCGCATGATCTCGTTGGTGCCCTCGCCGATGATCATCAGGGGTGCGTCGCGGTAGTACCGCTCCACCGGGAAGTCCTTGGTGTAGCCGTAGCCGCCGTGGATGCGCATCGCCTCCATGGATACCTCGCCGCACACCTCGCTGGCAAAAAGCTTGGCCATGCCGGACTCCAGGTCGATGCGTTCGCCGCTGTCCTTCTTGTCGGCGGCGTCGTACACCAGCAGGCGCGCGGCCTGGATCTTGGTGGCCATATCGGCGATCTTCAGCTGGATGGCCTGGTGCTGACTGATGGGGACGCCGAAGGACTCCCGCTGCTGAATGTACCGCATCGAGGCATCCAGGGCGGCCTGCGCCACGCCGACGGCCCGGGCGCCCACGTTGATGCGCCCGGTTTCCAGCCCGCTCATCACGTGGCCGAAGCCGACGTTTTCCACTCCGCCAATGAGATTCTCGGCGGGGATGCGAAAGTCCTCGAAGAAGAGTTCACAGGTATCCAAGCCCCGGTAACCCAGTTTGTCCAGATGGCGGCCCACCTTGAAACCAGGGCTGCCGTCCTTTTCTATTACGAAGGCTGACAATCCCCGGTGCTTGATGGACGGATCGGGGTCGGTGCGTGCCAGCAGGCAGAAGGCGTCGCCGGACTCCGCGTTGGTGATGAACATCTTGGAGCCGTTGACGACGTACTCCTCGCCGTCCTTGACGGCGCGCGTTTGCAGAGCGCCCACGTCGCTGCCGCCCCCGGGCTCGGTGAGGGCCAGGCCACCCCGGATTTGTCCGCTCGCCAGGCGCGGCAGGAACCGGTCCCGTTGTTCCTGGTTTCCATAATGCGTCAGCACGTAGGTGAGGATGTGGTGCGTCCCCAACGCGCCGGTCAAGGCCATGTAGCCCTTGCTGATTTCCTCGAAGATCATCGCGAAGGTGGTGTAGTCCAGGCCCATTCCGCCGTATTCTTCGGGCACGTTGATCCCGAACAGGCCCAGTTCCTTCATGCGGTCGATGAGATCGTAGGGAACGGTGTCCTCGGCGTCGTGCTGTGGAGCGGCCGGCTCTACCTCGCGCCGTACGAAATCGCGCACCATGCTGACGATCTGCGAACGGGCTTCTTCGGGCGTTTTGGTAATCGTGGTCACGGGGGCTCCTGTTCCTATTCCGCCAGTAGTCGGAGTCAGTCTATCCCAGCCCATGCGGTGGCGCAATCCCGCCGTGTTTCCGCCGCCCGCACCGCATCGCCAACACCCCGGAGTTGGTCGCCCGTGGTACATTGACGCTCATTACCCTGACGGGTATCGTTGACGCCAATAGCAGCCGGTTTAGCGCGCCGGCGCAGCACCGGAGGTAAACCGCATGACCGCCCAGCGACAGCAGTACCAGGTTATCCGCGAACCCAACGTCATGGTGCCTATGCGGGACGGGACGCGGTTGGCTACCGACGTCGTCCGCCCCGACGCCCCGGGCCGGTTTCCGGTGCTGATCAACCGGGGGCCCTACAGCAAGGACAGCTACCTGAACAACCCCGACCACTCTATCTGGTTCTTCCCACGAAACGGTTACGTGCTGCTGAGCCAGGACGTGCGCGGGCGGTTCGAATCGGAGGGTGAATACAACCCCCTGTTCCAGGAGGCTCTGGACGGCTACGACACTGTGGAATGGGCGGCGCGACAGCCTTGGTCCAGTGGGCGGGTCGCGACCACTGGGCAGAGCTACCTGGGCGCCACCCAATACACCTTGGCCGGCAAGCATCCGTTGCCCCCGCATCTGGCCACCATGGCCGTCGTCTCCGCTTCGTCGGACTTCCATCAGTCCTGGGTGTATCACACCGGCGGCGCGATGGAGTGGGGCTGGAATGTCCCCTACGCCATCCTGAAAGGACGCAACACGCTGGCACGGGGCGGCCACGAAGCTCTCCTTGCCAAGATGGACGAATACGTCATCGAGCCGGGAAACTTCGGCCAACCATTGTCCGACGAGTGGTATCGCCACCTGCCCTTGCGTGACTGGATTGATCGCCTCAAGGAAGCCGCGCCTTACTTCCACGAATACTTTGATGAAGAGTTGGACGGCCCCTACTGGTGGGGCATCAACCTGATGCGGCAAGCCAGGAACGTCTCCATCCCAATGTTCCACGTTAGCTCGTGGTACGACATCTTCCTGGAAGGCGCGCTGAACGCTTTCCAGACCATCCAAAAACACGGCGGCAGCGAACAGGCCCGCCGCAACCAGAAGTTGATCGTGGGACCCTGGGCGCATCTGCGACCCTACACCGAACCGACCACGGGCGGCGCCGGCAACATTGATTTCGGGTCGGAGGCGGCCATCGAGCTGCACGACTACCTGCTCCGCTGGTACGGTTATTGGCTCAAGGGCGAGGAAACCGGCATCATGGACGACCCGCCGGTGCGCCTGTTCGTCATGGGCGACAACCGCTGGCGCGATGAAAACGAGTGGCCCCTGGCCCGTACCCAATACACCGACTGGTACTTCCACTCCGGAGGCAACGCCAACACCCGCAACGGTGACGGCGCCCTGTCCACCGTTCCGCCGGAACCGGACGAGTCAGCGGACCAGTTCACCTACGATCCCGCCGACCCGGTACCCACCCTGGGTGGCAACACCCTGATTATCGACTACGGCGTCTTCGACCAGGGCCCGGCGGAAGACCGCCCCGACGTGCTGTCGTTCTCCTCGGAACCGCTCCCCGCGGACCTGGAGGTCACCGGTCCTATCTCCGTAACACTCTACGCCGCCACCACCGGCGTCGACACCGACTTCACTGCCAAGCTGGTTGACGTGCGTCCCGACGGTTTCGCCCACAACCTGCAGGACGGAATCATCCGCGCCCGCTATCGCACTTCCGTGCGCGAACCCTCTTTTGTCAATCCAGGCGAGGTTTACCGCTACACCATCGACCTATGGGCCACCAGCCACGTCATCAAGGCCGGCCACCGCATCCGCGTGGACGTATCCAGCAGCAACTTCCCACGCTTCGACCGAAACCCTAACACCGGCGCCGCCCTGGGGGTGGACACGCGGTTGGAAACAGCGCGCCAGACCGTGCATCACTCGGCGCGTTACCCCTCCCACATTACCCTGCCGATCATTCCTCGGTGAGGTGTCCACCGGCGATGATCTTTGACGTTCTCGTTCCACTTGGCTAGCTCATTTCCCCATTGGAGGGTTCAGCATGGAAATCGACAGTCTTGTTTACGACCGTCCCGATCTGGGCAAGTTCAGGGTGCACCGTTCCAGCATGACGTCCTCTGAAATTTACGAGCTGGAGCGTCAACGAATTTTTGACCGATGCTGGCTGTATTTGGGTCACGAGTCCGAGATTCCAAACCCAGGGGATTACGCTCGTCGGGTCGTCGCTGAGCGGGCTCTGTTCTTCGTGCGCGACCGCAACGGCGAGTTGCGGGTTTTCCACAACACCTGCCCTCATCGTGGCGCCCTCATCTGTCGCACCGACCACGGCAACGCCCAGGTGCTGCAATGCTTTTACCACGCCTGGAGTTTCAACACGTCGGGCGAGTTAATCGGGATGCCCGACGTCGAGGGTTACGGCCCTGATTTCGATCGCGGCGAAATGGGCCTTCATTCGGCCCGTTTCGACAGTTACAAGGGTTTCATATTCGTGTGCTTCGACGCCAATGCCGAGCCCTTGGTGGATTACCTGGCCGGAGCCGCCGAATACCTCGACTTGGTGGCCGACCAGGCCCCGGACGGGATGCGTGTAATTCCCGGCTCGAACCGCTACACCATCAAAGCCAACTGGAAGCTGCTGGCCGAAAACAGCATCGATGGCTACCACGCGCTTCCCACCCATCAGACCTACTTTGATTACATGGCTAACGAGGCGGGCGGAGATGTGCCATCAATCAACAACCGCCGAGGATTCGGGCGCTCCCTGGGCAACGGCCATGGCGTGATGGAAAACGACGCCATATACGGCCGGCCGATTGCCATGTGGCATCCTTACTTTGGGGAAGAGTCTCGCGAGGAAATCCAGGGAATCAAGGATGAACTCATCGCCAGACACGGCCCCACCAAGGCGCTGCGCATGTGCGAAAAAAGCCGGAACATGGTTATCTTCCCCAACCTGGTCGTCAACGATGTCATGGCAGTCACGATCAGGGTGTTCCAGCCCACTGGCCCGGACAGCATGAACGTTACCGCGTGGCAGGTGGTTCCCTCCGGAGAGACCGGTATGCGACTGAGCCGACGATTGGATTCCTTCCTGTCGTTCCTGGGACCCGGCGGGCTGGCTACGCCGGACGACACCGAGGCGCTGGAATCCTGCCAACAAGGCTTCCGTTCCGGCGGGATCGAGTGGTCGGACCTCTCCCGGGGCTTTTACCGGGAACCCCGTGGCAACGACGAATTGCAAATTCGTTCCTTCTGGCGACGGTGGCAATCGCTGGTATCGGATCAACCGCACGTGGAGCAGTACGAAAGAGGTTTGACCCCGGGCGAAATACCAGAGGTCGCGCCATCACCGGAGCTGACCGTTGCGGCGGACGACTAGCCAGGGGAGGTTGAAGATATGGCGACACAAATGACGCCGGCAGCACCTCCCATCAAGGGGCTGCCGCCAACGACTGAGTCCCTGCTGCTGCAGCATGAGGTGGAACAGTTTCTGTATCTGGAAGCCCGGTTGCTGGACGACTGGAACCTGGACGCCTGGCTGGAGCTGTACACCCCAGACGCCCGGTATGTGGTCCCCACCACCGACTTGCCCGAAGGCGATCCGACGTCTGACCTGGTGTTTATTGACGATGACTACCGGCGCATGGCCGGTCGGGTCGTCCGACTCAAAAGCCGCCACGCGCATCGTGAATATCCCTGGTCGCGTACCCGCCGTTTCATCGGCAACGTCATGGTGACCGCGATCAACGGGGACGAAATTGAGGCTACCGCTTCCGTGGCGGTGTGGCGGTTCCGCGCCGGCGAATCGGCTCCCTACGTAGGTCGCTACGATGTTCGTCTCCGCAGGGTGGACGGTCAACTGCGCCTGTGCTACAAAAGGGCGATCCTGGATCAGGAGGAACTGTCCGACCACGGTGCGTTGAGCATCATCCTCTGAACCGGGATCTTGGCGGAAACATCTGCCGTTTACTTCGGTAGAGTCGGCCACTGAACCGCCATCGACCATCAAAACCAATCGAAGTTAGGAAACGCAAGATGACAACCAGCAACACTATCTTGGATGATGCCCAGCGTGCACTGCTGGACGCAACTTTGAACCGCATCGTGCCGGCTCAGGACGAGATGCCTGGCGCCGGCGACCTGGGCATCGCCGCCTTCGTCGAATCGGTGGCGGCGGGATCCGCCGCCAAACGCCGCCTGTTCATGGAGGGGTTAGTCCAAATTGAACTGGCGGCACAGGAACGGGGCGGCTTGTTTGCGACCCTGTCGGAAACGGCACAAGACGATGCTCTGAAATCGGTCGAGGAAACCAACCCGGCCTTTTTCCAGGAACTGGTCACCCAGGCGTATCGCGGTTACTACACCGATGAGACGGTATATTCGCTTCTCAGCTATCGAGCTCCCAACCGGGCGGACTACGATCCGCTGCCTTTAGACGAGTCGCTGCTCGGACCAGTCCGCGAGCGTGGACAGATCTGGACGACCGCACCGTGATCAGGCCGCCAAGGGCAACGCGAGTTGGGTGGGGGTCTCCGTTTTTTCGGGCCGACTCGGGCAACCCTGTTCATCGGCTTCGTTGCGGGGCACCAACCTCGCGGGTTGCAATCCCTTGACCGACGGAAGTCGGGGCAACTCCCAACGCAAACGTGCGTCGTCCACCAGGCCTGACACCGCATTGGTGTAGTCCCTGGGAGCGTGCTCGGTCCGGTATAGGCGCTCGTACCCCGGCGCCAGATGTGGATAAGCCTCCCGGATGAGCGGCATGAACCATTCGCGGCTGCCCGGTCGCAGAAACAGCAGGTTGCTGGACAGGAACTGGGCCCGGTGTTCGGCAGCTGCGCTTACCAGAGCATCGATACTCGCAGCGCTGTCGGACAAACCCGGGAGCAAAGGCGCCGCCAACACACCGGCCGGTATTCCATGCTCGACCAGGTATTGCATGGTCTCTAGGCGCGCCATGGGATGCGGCGCTCCTGGTTCCGTCTGGCGCCATACGGTTTCGTCCACCGTGCCCACGCTGAAAACCACCTGGGCTCCGGCGACTTCGTTCAGTTGACGCAGTACATCAACGTCCCGTTTGGCCAGAGTGCCCTTGGTAGTGACGGAGGCCGGGTTGCGAAACTCAGCCAGCACCTCCAGCAACTGGCGGGTCAGGCGATACTGGGCTTCGGCCGGCTCGTAAGGGTCGGACGCGGTGCCGATGGCTATGGGTTCGCCATCCCACTTGGGTCTGGAGAGTTCGGCGCGGAGGACTTGCGGCGCGTTGATCTTCGCGAAAATCCGCCGTTCGAAGTCCACTCCCGAGTCCATTCCCCAATACTCATGTGTAGAACGGGCGTAGCAATAACGGCAGGCGTGGCGGCACCCCCGGTACGGGTTGATCGTCCAGCGGAAGGGAAAATCTGAAGCGTTGACGTGGTTGATGAGGGACTTACAGCGGATTTCGGTTACTTCGGCGGCAACCATGTGGCGCTCCTTCACAAACATGTGTTCTGTAATTGAACATTATTTTAGAGCGCATGTTCGGTATTGTCAACGCTATCCGTGGCTTTCTTTAATCAATGCGCGGCGTGGGTTTCGTTGTGGAGGTCGCTATAATTGCCGGAGCAGTTTTGACTCAGGAGGGCTCTTTTGATTCGCAGTATTGACGGGAAAACACCCCAGATCCATCCCAGCGTTTTCGTCAGTGAGGCCGCCTACGTCGTCGGCGACGTCGTCATAGGCGAGGGCACCAGTATCTGGCCCGGGGCGGTGATCAGGGCAGACTACGGGCGGATAATCATTGGCAAAAATTGCTCTATACAGGACAACTGTGTTCTGCACACCGACGACTATCTGGAGTTGGGCGACAATGTGCTGATGACCCACGGTGCGGTGGTGCACGGTGGCATAGTCGGCAACAACGTGATGATTGGCGTGAACGCGGTGTGCCTGGAGGACTGCAAGGTGGGCGACTACGTGCTGATCGGCGCCGGCGCTATCGTCACGGGAACGCCGATCCCCAACGAATCATTGGTCGTCGGGGTGCCCGGGAGGATTCGCGAACTCCCGGACGTACATCGCAAGAGATTGGAAAATCCCACGGCCCGCTACCAGGAGAACGGCCGACGATTTATCGCGGCTGGGTTGGGCCTGCAAATCCCCGCGACGGAGTAGGGGCGGGCTTCAAACTCGCCCCTGTTATACCGCGCTACCCTGGTACTCGCAGCAGGTTTCGTCCTCGCGCAGCAGATCTTTCACCCGCTGTTGCAGTTCGTCGCAGATCGCCGTTGAAACGGTAGGAATCTCCATCAACACCCGGCGCTCTTCCTTGAGGTTCAACTCCAAATAGACCTTGTCGTCGCCGGTATATTCCAACATCACGCGGATGGCTTGGCGCAACCGGTAGCGATCTTCGTCCGGGTCATCCGTTTCGATCATCTTGATGAGCACGCCGGCCTCCCGGCTACCGTTTTTGCCGGGGCTGGCGGGGGCGACAGAACCGTTTGTCGCGGTGGAGCCGTTGGTGTTCGGAGCGCGCTTCGTCCGGGGGCGCGGCTCTGCCGGCTCCTCTTGCGTCTCGGACGCAGTTGCTTGATCGGGAAGCTGGTATTCCTGGGCTTCGTAGCAGGCGATGGAAAAATCGTCGCCCCGGATTTGCAGGCGGCCGGTCACCCGGGCGACCCGACCTGCCTGCCAGATGTGGGCGGTTTTGTCCAATGCGTCCGGCCACACCATCGCTTCAACCAGGCCGCCTACCAAAGCCAGATCAACCCGTAGGAACTTGCGATTGTCCCGCGTATAACGCTCCGCGACGCTGGCGATATGGCCGAGCAGCGTGACGGTGGTGCTGATCATGTCCTCGTGGAGTTGTTCCACCGAGTTATAAGCGTCGCCCGGATCGATGGCGGCCAGGGCCAACAGCGGATTGTAGGAAAGGGCGACTCCGAGATATTCTTTCTCCAGCGCCGCTTTTTCCTGAAGCGTGTAGTCTGGTTGGGATGCGTCGAAATCCAGCAGAGTGCCGCCGGCGCCGCTGTCAAGTTCTTCACCGAACATGCCAACCTGACCCGAGTTGCGGTTGCGTGTTTCCTGCTGGGCAACGGCCCAGATACGGTCGAGATTGCCCACAACTGCCGCTCGCGGAGCCAGGGAATCGAAGGCGCCGGCCTTGGCCAGACCTTCCAACGTCCGCCGGTTCAGCCCGGAAACGTCAACCCGCCGGCAGAAATCGCTGATCGACGCGTATTCGCCTCCGGCCTGCCGCTCTTGCACGATGGGGACGACGGCCGCTTCGCCCACGGTTTTCACCGCCGACAAGCCGATACGTAGCCGGCCCCCGTGCGGCGATTTTTCGCCGGCTTTGTCAATCGTATAGAAGATGCCGGAATGGTTTACGTCGGGCAGGCCAATGCCGATGCCCATGCGGGTACATTCGTTGATCGACGCGACGTAACGTTCGCCGTGGTCCAGACGGCAGTTCAGCACGGACGCCATGTATTCCAACGGGTAGTGCGTCTTGAAATAGGCAGTCCAGTAGGAAATCAGGCCGTAGCTCACGCTGTGGGCCTTGTTGAAGGCGTAGCCGGCAAACGGTTCGATGAGATTGAAAATCTCCGTTCCCATCTGCTCGGTGTATCCTTGTTGAACCGACCCGGCGACGAAGCGTTCCCGTTCTTCGGCCATAAGCGCGGGTATCTTCTTGCCCATCGCCTTCCGCACCGTGTCGGCCTCGCCCAGCGAGTAGCCGGCAAAATTTTGCAGGATGTGGAGCACCTGGTCCTGATAAACGATGACTCCGTAGGTCTCGCCCAGTAATTCCTTCATGCTGGGATGTGGGTAGGACACCTGCTCCCGCCCGTGTTTGGAGCGGATGAATCGGTCGATATGCTCCATCGGACCGGGGCGATAGAGGGCAATCATGGCAGCTATGTCGCCCAGATCCGAAGGTTTGAGCTCCTTGATGTAACGCTGCATCCCGGCGCTTTCCAGCTGAAACAGGTCGGACGTGTTTCCGGTGCCCAGCAGTTCGTAGGTTTCCGGGTCGTCCAGCCCCAGGCGGGTCAGATCAATGCGAATGCCCCGCTCTTCGTCCAGCAGTTTGATGGTGCGGTCCAGGATGGTCAGGTTGGTCAGGCCCAGGAAGTCCATTTTGAGCAGACCCAGCTTGGCCACGGGATCCATGGAATATTGGGTCATCATGACCGGGCTGTTCTCGTCGCCGCGAGAGGGACGCTGCAACGGGACGGTCTCGGTAAGGGGCTCGTCGGCAATCAGGACGCCGGCGGCATGGGTGCTGACGTGATGGACGATGCCTTCCAGGGCCTGGGCATGGTCAACCAGTTCGCGCATGGACCCGTCGGTCTGATACACCTGTCCCAGTTCCGGGCTGGCGGTCATTGCGTCGGCGAGAGTGCGGGATTTGAACGGCACCATGCGGGCGATGCGGTCAACGTCGCCGTAGCTCATGCCGAGGCCGCGACCCACGTCCCTGAGCGCGGCCTTCGGTCCCAACGTACCGAATGTGATGATTTGAGCCACCCGGTCGCTGCCGTAGCGGTCGATCACATACCGCAGAACCTCGTCCCGGCGGTCGTCCTGGAAGTCCATATCGATGTCGGGCATTTCCTTGCGCTCAAAGTTGAGGAAACGCTCAAAGACCAGGTTATAGGCCATCGGGTCAACATCGGTGATGCCCAGACAGTAGAGAACAACGCTGGCGGCGGCGCTCCCCCGGACCCCAAACAGGATCTGCTGCCGGCGCACGAACGAGATGATGTCCCAAACCACCAGGAAGTAGTTGGCAAAACTCGTCTGCCGCACCACTTCCAGTTCGTATTCCATGCGGGCGCGCGCGGCCTCGTTGTTTCGCCCGTAGCGCTCGTTGAAACCCTCCCAGCAGATACGCTCGAGGTAGGCGTCGGCGTCCTCTCCGTTTGGTGTCGGGTATCGCGGCAGGTGCATCTGACCGAACCCCAGCGAAACGTTGCACTCCTGGGCCACCTCGCCGGTAATTTCCACCGCCTGGGGGAAATCGGCGAATAGGGCAGCCATCTCTTCGGGCGTCTTGATGTAATAGGAAGAGTCCTCCATCCGCAGGCGCTTGTCGTCCAGCACGTTGGTGCCCGTCTGTATGCAGATGTACACGTCCTGGTACTGGTAGTCAGCCTGACGGACGTAGTGCGCGTCGTTGGTTGCCAGGAGTGGTATGCCGGTGTCGCCGTGCAGCCGCAACAGCCCATCGTTGATGCGCGGCAACTGTTCGATGTGTTCGTGTCGCTGCAATTCGAGGAAGTAGTTTTCGCCGAAAAGCTCCCGGTACCAACCGACCTGCCTTTTGGCGTCATCGTAATTGCCATCGGCCAGCAGTGTGGGCACTTCCGCTGACGGGCACCCGGAAAGACAGATCAAGCCCTGGCGGTGCGACTCCAGCAGTTCCTTGTCAATGCGCGGGCGGTAGTGGAAACCTTCCAGGTGGGACCGAGTGACCAGTCGCAGCAGGTTCCGGTAGCCGGTGTTGTCTTTGGCGATGAGTACCAGGTGATTGGCGGTTCGCTCGTTGGGCGTCTTGTCGTGGCGGCTGCCGTGCGCCACGTAGAACTCGCAGCCGATAATCGGCTTGATCCCGGCTTCTTTGCATTCGGAGTAAAAATCAACCACGCCGTAGAGCGAGCCGTGGTCCGTGATGCTCATGGCGTCCATGCCCAGCTCGCGGGTCCGGTTCACCAGATCCGGGATGCGGCTGATGCCGTCGAGCATGCTGTATTCAGTGTGAGTATGGAGATGAGTGAACACTATGATGGAACCTGCTAGAGGGCTGGATTCGTCAAATTGGCGACGGCTCAATGATAGCAGTCGTAATGTCGGCAGGCAGTATCATTATGTCATCACTCGTTGTACCGACACCAAAAACCTGCCTTTAAACCGAATGACCCGCCGCCAAAATTAGCGACGGGCCATGGTATTCCGGCTACCCCGGCGGGCCTATCCCGGAATCTCTATCCTTTCCGTCACGACCCGCGTCACGCCCCACCCGGCTAACCACGCGGAATGCCGACCGTCACCCCCGGCCACGACGATCACAATGTCGTCCGCTTGGGGGGCGATGGGAACCATCGTATCGGGCTTGGTATCGTCAATCCAGGCCGGGTAGTTGCGATTGCCCCAATGTCCGAGCCCGGAAAGCTCTTGGATGGACATTCGCGCGTTGGAGTAGATGTACTCACGCACGTCTTTTTTGGACAGGCCGTCAGCGGCGATCTCGGCGGCGTGTTCCGGGCTGATTACCAGCGTAACCTGTGCGCCGGTCCCAATCTGGTAGTAGTTGGAGAAGCCCGTGGCCCGCGTCGCCCGCACGAGGGTGTTGAGCACCTCGATGCCACGCGACACCGTGGTTTCCATAATCGGGTAGAAACCCCTGATGGCGTGGAGTGTGACCATGCTGTCTTCGGGGTCAAGTCCCAACTCGACGTGGCGCGGCTCCCAGGGGCTGCGCGCTTCGTTCTCCGCGAAGCAGAAAGAATATCGTCCGGGCATGGCGAGGGTAGCCTTGTCCATTTCGCCGATGATCAAGCCGGCAACGTTGCGGACGAATAGGCGCAGCGCCCGTCCTATCGTGGCGTTGGCCCGATACCCGGGGCCGAAGCAGCCGGAGTCGCCGTTGATGCCCAGCTGCTCGGCGACGGGGCCGTTGACGATTACAACCGGCGCAGCTCCGCCGGTGGTTGCCTGGCACCCGGCCAGGTTAAACGGCGTCTGCAGCGCGGCCTTGACGCAAGCCACCACGACCGGAAAATACTCCGGTCGGCAGCCGGCCATTACCGCGTTGATCGCGACTTTCTCGATGGTGACGTCCGAGTTGGAAGGCTGGGCGACGCCCAGGGACAGCGACGGATCTTCGCCCCAAGGCCCCAGCATCCGGCGTACCGCTTCTTCGGTGGCCGGAACGACCGGCATCCCGTCGGTCCACCCCTGTTCTTCGTAGTAGTCCTGGATAGCGTCGTAGGAGTCCTCGACGCTGATGCGGCGGGAGTTCAAAGCGGGGGAGTTGGTGGTCATGTTTAACTCGACTGTGGGGTCAGGGTGGCGAAGACGCCGAAGTGATCGGACAGGTCTTTCGGCTTATCCTTGCAATTGCTGATTGCGCCCACGGGTTCGGTGCGCAAGTCGGTGCTGATGGCAATGTGGTCTATGGCCTTGCCATCCTGAAAACCAATATTTGCGGTGATGATCTCGAGGCGTGATGCTATGACCGAACGCAGCCTGTCGCGTACACGATCTGGTGGCCCATTAGGGACGACGCCGATGCGTTGGTTGAAATCCCCCATCACTATCAGTCGGGAGTGGGTAATACGGTCAAGCACGGCATCCAGGCCGTCAAGATATTCGAGATGGTCTTGCCATGCTCGGCGATTCCCGCGTTTCTTGGGTGTTCTGGAGTTGCGCCAGGGAATACAGACGCCAATTACCGTGACATCTCCTATTGACGACTGGGTTGTTCCTGCCACGAATCGCCCCGGAGGAAGCGCCGAACTGCCTTTCCAATCAACTTTCCGCCACAGATGACGAGACCAAAGCACCACCTTGCGCCGGCCGGGTGCGACCGGGTATCCGTAGTAAGGCTGCGGCCAAATAGCGTGGCCACCAGCGTGCAACAACTGGTTACTGGTCTCGGTAAGGCAGATTATTTCCGGGCAATGGTCGCCAATTCGACGCAGAATTTCAGGGCTACGCTTCGATAGAGGCGTAGCCCATTTAACGTTCCAGTTCACCACGCCTAGGGACATGAACCGTCGCCCCTGTCAGCGGCTAACCGCCGTTGGTCAGCATCTCGGCAATCTGACCCGCGTACTGGTGAGCAAGCTCCCGAACCTCCGGAATGGAGCGGGGCGCCAGCGGGCTGGGCAGGGCCAGGATCTGCACGGTCGGCATTCCCAGCGAAGAGGCGCGGGCGTGAGCTGCCCTGGTGAAGCTCTCGGTGATGACGCTGACGGACGGGACGCCGCGGGTTTCGGTAACTACTGTGTCGTGGAGACCCCACGCTGTGCAGCTCCCTCAATCCGCGATGCCGTGCACCACCGCATCGCACTGGGCCACCAGCTCGTCGATGGTATCGTCCGAGCACGGCGCGCTGAAGCTGAACTTGCGCAGGTACACCACCTTTTCAACAGCGTACTCTTCTTCAAGGATCACCTGTAGTTCCTGGAGAAAGTTGTCGGAGTGGTACTTCCGGTTCTCCAGCAGGCCGATGGTTTTCCCGGCCAGACCGGGCAGGCGCTGGGCAGAGTCGCGCTCGGCGGTCTGTTGCTCCGGCCTGGGGTCGAGTATCTGGATGGTGGCAGTGGTCATAGCGTTCCTCCGTACAATCTTACAACCGTCATTCCCGCGAAAGCGGGACTCCAGCGCTTATCCCTGCATCTGGTAGTGCTTGCCCTCGGTTTTAATGGCCGGGGCGATTACCATTTCAGTCTTGTGGAAGTCGCGGACCGTGTAGGCCCCGCACATCCCCATGGCTACGCGCAGCGCGCCGACTAGATTTTGGGTCCCGTTGGTGACGCTCGACGGCCCGTGGAGCAACTGCTTCAGCGTCCCCTTGGTACCCACGTTGATGCGAGTGCCCCTGGGCAATTCCGGGTGCGCGTTGGCCATGCCCCAGTTGTAGCCCCGCCCGGGCGCTTCCGCAGCCTGGGCGAAGGGAGTGCCGAGCATGACCCCGTCGGCGCCACTGGCCATAGCCTTGCACACGTCGCCGCCCGTGCGCAGTCCGCCGTCTGTGATGACGTTGACGTACCTCCCGGTGCGCTGGAAGTAGTCTTCCCTCGCTGCGGCGCATTCCAACGTGGCCGTAACCTGCGGCACGCCGACGCCGGTCACCTCTCGCGTGGTGCAGGCCGCGCCCGGTCCGACCCCGACCAATACGGCGTCGACCCCGGTCTCCATCAACTCGCTGGCGACGCCGTAACTGACGCAGTTGCCCACCACGACCGGAACATTCAGAGATTCGATCAGTTCAGCAAAGATCAGGCCCCGGTAGCTCCGGGAAACGTGACGGGCGGTGGTCACGGTGGACTGTACTACGATGATGTCAGCGCCGGCTTCCACCGCCAGAGGGCTGAACCGTTTGGTAGTTTGAGGAGTGAAGGCGATGGCCGCCACGGAACCCGATTTCTTGATTTCCTGGACGCGCTCACCGATCAAGTTTTCCTGAACGGGGTCGCTGTACACTTCCTGGAGGTACTCGGTGACTTCGCTCTGGTCCATGGAGATGATCCCTTCCAGAACCGAGTAGGGATCGTCATAACGGGTGTAGAGTCCTTCTCCGTTGAGAACTCCCAAACCGCCCATTTCGTGCATCAACGTGGCGAAGCGCGGCGACACTGAGCCGTCCATGGCTGACGCCAACACCGGAGCATCGAAGGAGAACTGGCCGATGCTCATTTGAGTGGAGGTCATTTCCGGATTGATGGTAACTTCGCCGGGGACGATGGCAACCTCGTCGAACCCGTAGGAACGCTCCAATTCCTTGAGCAAACGCCTGGCCATTGTGTCACCTCAATTCCTGTCGTGACGGGCGGAAGATGTTCGTTAGGGGTCTATCCGTCAACGGACGGGTTTTCGCCCCGGAAGTTTCCGTTATGGGATTGCTATCATATATTTTAGCAGTCGGGGGCGCCCTGAGTTGGCGCCCCCGATTATTCCATTATTGGATATCTGCCTGGCCTAAGCGACAGGCAGGGCAGCCGTCTCCTTGCTGCGTACCTTGATGCAAATTTTGCCATCCTCGTCGAGGTCCACAATGGCTGTGTCCCCTTCGTCGAACTTGCCGCCCAAGAGTTCGTCGGACAGCCGGTCTTCCACCTCATTCTGGATGAGACGGCGCAACGGGCGGGCTCCCAATACCGGGTCGAAACCGTTGTCGCCCAGGTACTCGCGGGCCGCTTCCGTTAGCTCTATGCTGATTTCCCGCTCTCGCAGCTCTAGCCGTACCATGTTCATCATCAGGTCCACGATTTGGTGGATCTCGTCTCTGCTCAGAGCGTGGAACACGATGGTGGCGTCCAGGCGGTTGAGGAATTCAGGCCGGAAGAAGCGCTTGACTTCCTCCATCACCTTGTCCTTCATTCGCTCGTAGGCTTGGTGATCGGTCTGCGCCTGGTCGGACTTGACCGCAAATCCGAGGCTGGTGTCGCGCCTGATGAGGTCGGAACCCAGGTTGCTGGTCATGACGATGATGGAGTTGCGGAAATCGACCCGGCGGCCCCGCGCGTCGGTCAATTGACCGGCGTCGAAAATCTGCAGCAGTATGTTGAAGATCTCCGGGTGCGCCTTTTCGATCTCGTCCAGCAGGATGGCGCAGTAGTTCTTCTTGCGCACGCCCTCGGTGAGCTGGCCGCCTTCGTCGTATCCCACGTATCCCGGAGGCGCTCCGATGAGGCGGGCCGTGGTGTGGCGCTCCTGGAATTCGGACATATCCAAGCGGATCATGTTGTCCTCATGACCGAAGAGGAATTCCGCCATAGCCCGTACCAACTCAGTCTTGCCAACCCCGGTGGGACCAAGGAACAGGAAGACGCCAATGGGGTGTCGCGGGTCCTTGAGACCGGCGCGCGCCCGGCGCACCGCCTTGGAGATTCCCACGATTGCTTCGTCCTGCCCAATGATGCGCTGGTGGAGT
Organism: Dehalococcoidia bacterium; assembly: GCA_021295965.1. GTDB lineage: Bacteria > Chloroflexota > Dehalococcoidia > Lucifugimonadales > UBA3495 > Bin87. Next base: position 40,821 of record JAGWBI010000002.1, read on the forward strand.
TCCTCCTCCATGCGCAGAAGGCGTTCCGTCTCTTCTTGAGCCAGCCGGGTGACCGGGATCCCGGTCCACATGCTGACCACCTCGGCGATGTCCTCCTCGGTGACCTGCGTGCGTTCCTTGTTGCGGTCGGCCTTCCACTCGCGCTCCAGGTCTCCTACGTTCTCGGTGAGATGGAGTTCCCGGTCGCGGAGTTCGGCGGCCACTTCATACTGTTGGGATGCGATGGCTTCGTCTTTCTCTTTGCGAACGCGCTCCAGCACTTCCATAGCGTCCCTGACTTCCTGGGGAGCATGGGCGCCACGCAACCGCACTCGCGACCCGGCCTCGTCCAGAAGGTCGATGGCCTTGTCGGGCAGGAAACGATCGGGGATGTAACGGGTGGACAGCGTCGCGGCAGCTTGCACCGCGGCATCCGTTATTTCGACGTTGTGGTGGTCCTCGTATTGGACTTTCACGCCGCGTAGGATGTCCACTGTCATATCGGGGTCAGGTTCTTCAACCCGGACGGGTTGCAGGCGGCGTTCCAGCGCGGGGTCGCGTTCCACGTACTTGCGATAATCGTCCATCGTGGTGGCGCCTATGCACTGGATTTCACCACGGGCCAGAGAAGGTTTGAGGATGTTGGAGGCATCCACCGCGCCCTCTGCCGCGCCGGCTCCGACCAGCGTGTGTATCTCGTCGATGAACAGCACACAGTTGCCGGAGGTTTTGATTTCTTCGATGACTTTCTTCAGCCGCTCCTCGAACTCGCCCCGGTATTTGGTGCCCGCTACCAGCGCGCCCATATCAAGGGTCACGAGGCGCTTGCCCTGCAGAGTTTCCGGCACGTCGCCGGAGGAGATCTGCTGAGCCATGGCCTCTACGATGGCGGTCTTCCCCACCCCGGGTTCCCCCACCAGGACCGGATTATTCTTGGTGCGGCGGCTGAGGATCTGGGTCACACGTTCGATCTCGGTATCTCTTCCGATAACGGGGTCGAGTTTGCCGCCAAGGGCCGCGTTGGTGAGGTCAACTCCCAACTGGTCCAGGGTCGGCGTGCGCGTGGTGGACCGGGAACTGCTGGTTCCGCTGCCGCCAGAGTTGCTGAGGATGCGATGGGTCTCGGCGCGCACTTTTTCAAGGTTAACGCCCAGACTCTCCAGCACCCCTGCCGCAACTCCCTCACCTTCTCGCAACAATCCTATGAGTAGATGCTCGGTGCCGATGTAGGTGTGGTTCATACGCCGCGCTTCGTCGACGGCCAACTCTACGACCTTTTTGGCCCGAGGGGTAAGTCCGATTTCGCCCTGCGCCGGCCGTTCGCCGCGGCCGATGATGAATTCCACGGCCGAGCGGACCTTGGTCAGGTCAACACTCAGCCCGGACAGCACTCGAGCGGCTACGCCCTCGGTCTCACGTACCAAGCCCAGCAGGATGTGCTCCGTGCCGATGTAGTTGTGGTTAAACCGCTGAGCCTCTTCCTGGGCCAGCGACAGAACCCGCCGCGCCCGCTCTGAAAACTTCTCGAATCTGCTGCCCATGAGTCTCTCCTGGGTTGGAATAACGCCAATGGCTTCGCTCTGGTGCCGTTATTGTACCCCATTTAACCAAAAATAAAAGCGACTTCGCACCGATTCTATCGGCACAGCCGCTGATAATGGTTATCCATTTTTACGTTGCAATGGCCTGGGGTCGCCAGTCGGTTCTTCATGCGGCATTACACCCGCCACACGTAGATCAAATGACTTTTTGGTGCTTTCCGGCGGTGACCTATTTTCCCACTCCGTTACCAGAGCAGTATCGTCGGCGCTGGGGCGTTTCACTTCCGTGTTCGCGCTTGAACCACCAGAAAGCAACGGGGGCATTATGCCCCAAATCGTCCCGTTTGGCAAGCGTAATGTTGGCCAAGTCGCGCTCGTTGGCAGGGGTCGCAGAAGGGGGCTGTGCTATACTGCCTTCGAGGGTCAGCGCATGGCCGTCGCGGGCCGTTAGCTCAGCTGGCAGAGCACCGGACTTTTAATCCGGGTGTCGTGGGTTCGATCCCCACACGGCCCACCAACGCCCCTTAGGATGCCCTCAATCCGTGGCCTTTGCGCGGTGATGCAACGACCACCCAGCACTTGTCAATCGAGCCCGCCGGGGATGTGAACCAGAGCACCGCGGGTCCCTACAGCGATGCGGTTCCAGCATGGGCGCCGACATTTGAGAATTACATCCTCCAGCATCCCGATGGCGGCGCCGAATTGCTGATAGTTATGGACGTTCTCCCGGAATATCGCGATTTCTTCGGAAATACGCGGCCCTTATGCGTAATCAACTATACGCCCAGCTTGCGTTTCCAGGAGGTTGAGCAATGCGGGTCATGGTATTGGTGAAGGCCACGGTGGACAGCGAGGCCGGTACTATGCCTTCCGTTGAACTGATGGAGGCGATGGGCAGGTACAACCAGGAGTTGGCCGCATCCGGCGTCCTTTTAGGTGGGGAGGGCCTCAAACCATCATCCCAGGGAAAACGGGTGGCGTTCCATGGACCCGAGCGGACGGTCTCTGACGGGCCATTTTTGCCGCCTCGCGAGTTGGTGGCCGGCTTCTGGCTGTGGGAAGTGAAAGACATGGCCGACGCGGTTGAGTGGATCAGGCGTTGCCCCAACCCCATGCTTGGTCTCAGCGAAATCGAGATCCGTCCCCTGTATGAGATGGAGGACTTTGGAGATAACGTTCCCCAAGAGCTTTGCGAACAGGAGGAAATCCTGCGCCGGGCCAGGGCCTTTCCAAAGTCACGAATAGCGGTCTTCCGCCCCAAACCGTCATTCCCGCGAAAGCGGGAATCCAGAAGGCCGGATTCCGGCTTTCGCCGGAATGACGGATTAACTTTGGAAAGGCCCTGGCGCCGGGCCACGGGCGGTTGACTCGTTCCTTCCCGGCACGACCGCATGTGCAGTGTAAACATCCAGAAACTTCGGAGATCGGTGAATTGGTGACCAATGTCAGGATTGCAGCCGAGGCGGACCGAGACGCGTTGGTAAATTTGGTCCGCAAACTGCTGGCGGAACTGGGTGGCGCCCCACCATCGGCAGACGATATGTCAGAGGTGTACCACCGTTTCAGCGGCGGCGGCGATGCCGGGTTCGTGGTTCTTGGCGAAACCGGGGGCGAAATAACTGCGGTCTGCACCGTGTCCTTCGTCGAAGCGATGCGCAGTCTGGGTCGATACGCCATCATCCAGGAAATGTTGGTGAAACCCCCGCAACGCAGCGCCGGCATCGGTATGGAGGTGCTGCGTTTCGCGTTGAACCAGGCAGTTTCCCGCGGATGCCGCATGGTCGAGTTGGGAACCCCCTTTCATGGTGACCGGCAAATCCCGTTCTACCAGCGCGCCGGATCCACGAACGTGGGTGCACGGCTGCGTTGGCGCGCTTGACCGAAACGAGTCTCGCCCAACGCCGCCTCATCCTGGTAAGGCACTGCGAAGCATCCGGGCAGCAACCAGGCGCCGCGCTCACCGATGCCGGTCTGGAACAGGCTCGCGAACTGGCCGAGTTTCTCTCCGGCGCACCGGTTGACCGCATCGTTGCCAGCGCCTACGTCCGCGCCCAGCAAAGCATCAAACCCCTGGCACAACGGCTGGGGTTGCCCGTCCATATTGATCCCCGGCTGAACGAGCGCAATCTTTCACCCCGGCCTGTTGCCAATTGGCGGGAGGTGTTGCGCGATTCGTTTGAAGATTGGGACCTGCGCGCCCCGGGAGGGGAATCGGCCCGGGAGGTGCTGGTACGAGGCTGGGAATGCCTGAATAACCTCCTGAATGAAGGCAATCAACTGCCATTGGTCGTCACGCACGGCAATTTGATGAGCCTGGTCCTGCACTCGCTCGACCCATCCTTCGGCTACGCGGGTTGGCTGGATCTGACCAATCCCGACGTGTATGCACTGCAATCCGACGCCAATGGGGGACTGGTTTTCCGCCGAATCTGGCGACCGGGCTGACCCCGGACGGTCGGTTGCGCCCCGTAATCAATCCCTATAAAGTGAGCGTGTTACGTGTGAAACGACCACACCAAGGCAGGCACAGGAGGCAGCATCATGGCCAGACTTGAAGGCAAAGTCGCCCTCATCAGCGGCGGCGCGAGGGGTCAGGGCGCGGTGGAGGCGCGGATGTTCGCTGAGGAAGGCGCCAGCGTCGTCATTGGCGACATCCTGGACGAACAGGGACGCCAAACCGAAGCGGAATTGCAGGAACTCGGCTACAACGTCACCTACGTGCATCTGGACGTCACCAGCGAATCGGATTGGGAAGCGGCGGTACAGACCGCGGTAAGCGCCTATGGGAAGCTGGATGTACTCCTGAACAATGCCGGTATCCTGATCCGCAAGAACATTGAAGAAACCACCGAAGCGGACTGGGACCGCATCTTCGCCGTCAACGCCAAGGGCGTTTTTCTCGGCACCAAGGCGGCTATACCAGCCATGCGGGCCGCCGGCGGCGGTTCCATCATCAATATCTCTTCCACCGCCGGCCTTGTGGGCAGCCCAAACGGTTCGGCCAGCTACACCGCCACCAAAGGGGCCGTCCGCCTGTTCACCAAGTCAACGGCGATCCAGCACGCAAGCGAGGGGATACGCTGCAACTCCATCCACCCCGGCCCCATCGAGACGGATATGATCGCGGACACGCTGAACGATCCTGCGAACATGGAGCTCCGTATGCAGAGACTGCCCCTGCAGCGGGTGGGCAAACCCAGCGAAATCGCCTACCCGGCCATTTATCTGGCGTCCGACGAGTCTTCGTTCGTCACGGGTTCGGAAGTGGTGGTCGACGGCGGGACGACCGCCGCGTAAGGAGGTCCCAACATGGCTACCGTGATCGACACCCATTGCCACGCCTCGCCCTACTGGTTCGAGCCGGTGGAGATTCTGCTGGATGAGATGGAACGGGCCGGCGTGGATCAGGCGGTGCTGACCCAGTTCTTCGGCGTTTTCGACAACAGCTACCTGGTGGAGGCGGTGCAGCGTTTCCCCGGACGGTTCGCCGTCATCGCCATCGTTGACCACACCCAGCCCGACGCCGTTGACCGGGTTGCTGATTTGAAGGATCAGGGCGTGGACGGACTGAGGTTCCAGTGCTCGTGGCGGTCCCCCGGCGACGACCCATTGGCCCTGTGGCGCAAGTGCGCCGAACTGGGCGTGGTGGCCAGCGTGATGGGGCCAGCGGAACATTACGCCGCGCCGGAGTTCGAGGAGATCATCCGCGAACTGCCCAATCTGAACGTCGTCGTAGAGCACCTGGCTGGTGTCGGGGCGTTCTGGGGGCCGGGCCGCGCGGATACGGAAATCCCAATGGATGCCTACCGCAAGTCGCTGGAACTTTCGAAGTACCCCAACGTGTACATGAAGATACCGGGCCTGGGGGAATTTTGCCCTCGGCCGCAGCCATTCCGCCAGCCGATACCTTTCGATAACATTCCCCCGTTGATCGAAATGGCGGTGGAAGCCTTCGGGGGCGACCGGCTCATGTGGGGCAGCGACTTCCCACCTTCGGCAAACCGCGAAGGGTACCGCAACGCCCTGCGGTTCCCGATGGAGCTGATCGAATATCCCAGCACCGAGGCGCGGGATATGGTGTTCGGCGGCACGGCGGCGAAGCTCTGGGAGTTCCGTTAGGCCATTCGCATTTCGTTATCTTGACGTAGGGGCGAATAGTCATTCGCCCCTACCCACAAATGGAGGCGTTACCATGCCACGATTCGCAGTTGATCTGAACACGGCGGAGGGCCGTGGGAAAGTAGGTGGACAACCCTGGCGCGTCGCTCCGGGACTGGTGCCTGGCGAGCCCAACGAAGGTCTGACCGCGCGGCTTCTGGATACGCCGGCCAGGCTGACCGACTACGACGATTCCGGCTGGGATGTATGCGATAACGTGCGCCAGAGCCTCTCCGTGGGCTTTACATTCGCATGGTATCGCATCGCCGTGACGTTGCCGGAGTCCATCGACGGAGTCAGCGTGGCCGGCTCCCGGGTTTGGTTCGAGACCAACTTCGACAACTACGGAGAGGTGTGGGTCAACGGCGAAATTGACCGGGCCTACGGGAGCATTGTCGGCCTGAACACGCCGCACCGGGTCGAGATAGCCGAGGTCGGTGAACCCGGTTCGCAATACGTCATCGCGTGCCTGTGCCTGAACGGGCCACTTGCCGCGCCACGTGGTGGGATCTTCATGCGCTTTGCCACGCTGGCCTTCGAGTCGACGGATAATTGATGCGTTGCCAAAATAAACGCAATGTAGGGGCGGGTTTCAAACCCGCCCCTACGACTCGGGGACCGTGAAAGATTCCGCCTACGATAGGTGCTGGCCGTAGAACTGGAAGATGCGCTCCCAGGCTGCATTGGCGGCTTCCACTGCGTAACTGGGCCGGTCAACTGCGACAAACCCGTGCCCGGCGTTGGGATAGACCTCGTACTCCCAGGACTTGCCGGCGGCCTTGATGGCGGCGTCGGTGACCTTCACCTCATCCACGGTGGGCCGGGCGTCATCCGCACCGAAAATGCCCAGCAGCGGACACGAGAGGTCGTTGACGAACTCAATGGGAGCGTGGGGCATGGCCTCGGTGGGAGGCTCCGTGTCGCGGGGGGTCACGCCGCCGCCCCAGCAGTCCACCGCTGCGCTGAGGCCCTTGAGCTTGCAGGCGGCCAGGAATACCTGGCGACCACCGGAGCAGAAGCCGATAATGCCGACCTTGCCGTTATACCCGCTCAGGTGCTGCAGATAGCTGATGGCGCCGGCAGCGTCGCCCATGGTGCGCTCGTCCGGCATCCCGCCCTTGTCGCGGATGCTGGCGCTGTTGGCGTAGGGGTCGCTGGAACCCTCGCGGTAGTGAAGGTTGGGGGAGATGGCGATGTAGCCGTTGTGGGCGAACTTTCGCGCCATTTCCTTGGTGGCGTCGTCCCAGCCGGGCATGTGGTGGAAGAGCATTACGGCGCCGAATGGGCCAGCGCCCATTGGCCGCGCCAGATAGGCGTTTATGGCGTCGCCGTTGTGTCCCTCAACCCAAACTTCTTCAGCAATCATTCCGTTGTAAGCCATGGTGTGATACCTCCCAATTGAATGCGTTGTTTTTGGATGTTTTCTTGGTCGAATACGGGCCGGTGCAGAACAGCCCGGCGCCTCACGCAGGAAGGTTACTATCGGCCCTGCCGGGTGTCAAACAGCCCTGCGCCTCCGACTGAGTCGCAGCGTTGGCTCGGCCCGGCTCTCTGGACTTAGTGCAGCCCGGCCTGGGTCAACAGCGCGCGGAGCATTTCGCCCATCTGCGTTTCGTGTCGGGGAGCGAACTCGGTGAACTCCCGGAGGTTCCGCGCTGCCTCTTCTTCCGGATCAAACCGCTCACCCATCAGCTCGTAGTCGCCAAATAGTTCCCGATTCCAGATCCGCAGTTCGTCCAGCGTCAACTGCGGTTCAAACTGGAAGCCGTAGGACGGGCCGTAGCGGAACGCCATGGGAAAGCGGACGTAACCACCATCACGGCGCAGCATGGTGCCTTCGGCCAGGAGGCTCGCGCCGGCGGGGACGGTGAACTGTTCGCCGTGCAACGTGGGGACCAGCGGGATGCGGATTTCGCTGAACACCGGGTCCGACGCGCCGGCGGCAGTAACGTCGATTTTGCGGAGGCCGAACTGGTAACCGCCGGTCGGCGCGACCGCGCCGCCCAGCGCCCGAGACAATAGTTGCGCTCCCAGGCAGATCCCAACCACCGGCGTCGGCGGTCGACTCCCCACGCCTCCGGTGGCGGCATCGCGGAGATAGGCCATCTCCTGGATCAGCGCCGGGTAGTTGTCATTGGCCGACATCGGGCCGCCCAGGGATACGATGAGGTCGGTTTCGGTGGCGTGGGGCGCATCGAACTCGACGAAATCCGGCTCGCCCGCGAAGACCGGAACCATAGTCGTGGCGAAACCGGCATCACGCAGGATCGCGGTGAAATTGCCGCCCAGCGTTTCGACCGGGTGGTGCTGAATGATCACCGCGTGTTTGGTCATCTTACGTTCGCCCGGTTCCGGACTAGTTCAACCAGCACAGTACGGTCGGTGGGGAAAGCCAATGGTTCCGGCGGATCATCGGGCGAGAACCACGCCACGCGATCCAGGTCGTCCGACGCTTCCGCTTCACCGCCAACTATTTCCCCGTAGAACCAGACGCCAACGGTGAGCGCTGCCGGGTTGTGAAAGTTGGAATGGACCGCGCACACTTCACCAATTCGCACTTCCAGGCCGGTTTCCTCGGCAAACTCCCGGCGAGCGGCCTCGCGTATGTCTTCCCCCCACTCCACATAACCGCAGGGGATGCACCAGGCACCTTCGTTGCCGCCGGCGGAACGCCGGCCCAACAAGATGCGACCTTGCTTATCAAGGACGACCACGGCGACCCCGACTGCCGGGTTGCGGAAGTGGACGAAACCGCATGACGTGCAGCTCGGCCGTGGCAAACCGCCCCGGTTGGCTAGTTTCAATTCCAGTCTGCACCGGGGACAGTAGTGGTAGTCGGGGGAAACGGAATCAGCCATCGGTGAGGATCACGTCGCCGCCCGCCCTCGGCGCACCGCCCGACCGGGCAGCGCTCCGGTGTTCTCGCCCTGTTGGATCACCACCTGGCCGTTGACGATGACGTACTCGATGCCCACCGGATACTGTTTGGGGTTTTCCTTGGTCGCCAACGCCTTCACGGTGTCAGGGTTGAAGACGACTATGTCCGCTTTGAAACCGTCCCGTAGCAGACCCCGGTCGGGAATGCCCAGCCGCTGTGCCGGGAATGAGGTCATCTTCCGGATGGCCTCCGGTAGTTGCAGGTGCTTTTCGGCGCGCACGAATTCCGCCAGCACAATCGGGAAACAGCCGTAGGTTCGGGGGTTGGGATACTCTCCGAACAGGATGGCGTCGGAGGCGATCATGCCGTAGGGGTGGGACACGAAGGCATAGAGTGTCTGGGCGTTGGTCCCCAGGCCGACGGTGCTGATGCCCAGGTTCTCCGAGAGGAGCAGGTCGAACAGCGCGTCGGCCGGCTCCTGGCCGCGCATCTCCGCTATGTCCGTGATCAGCCGGCCGTCGTAGATTTGGTTTTCGGGTTTCGTGAAGTTGGTCAGCCAGTTGTTTTCCAGCCTGCTGGGCGTGATCTCGCGCTTCATCCGCGCTCGGTCGTCGGCGTCCTGCAAAGCGGCGATGAGACGCTCCGGGCCACCGTCCTTAGCCCAGTGGGGGAGGCCGATGGTGGGCGTGGTGCCGGAGTAGGGATAGGTGTAGCAGTCAAAGGTGCAATCGATCCCCTCGGCGCGCGCGTCCTCCACCAGGCCCAGGTGTCCCAAATGGCTGCCCACTCCGGAAACCGACTGTCGGTAGTGGGTGAGGTGGACCGGGATTCCGCTGCGCCGACCGATCTCAACGGCTTCGTGCCAGGGCGCGAGGTAGCCCTGGCTGAGCAGGCTGGCGCGCGTGTGGGTGTGATAGATGCCACCCAGCGCAGCGGCCGTTTCGGAAAGAGCGACCAGCTCATCGGTGTCGGCGTAGGCGCCGGGTGGATAGTCCAGGCCTGTGGAAAGGCCCCATGCTCCTTCCTCCATAGCCTCACGCACCACAGACTGCATGTCGGCGATTTCGTCAGAGGTTGCGGGGCGCTGTTCCCAGCCGACGCTCCAGATGCGAACCGGAGAGTTGCCCAGGATGTACGCCATGTTGATAGCAACCGTCCCGTCGTACTTGCCCAGCAGATCAGCCACCGTGAGCCAGTCGGCCGGCATGGGTGGGTAGCCGTTCAGCCCGGCGTCTAACCAGATGTAGCGGTGCAAGTCCTCCTGCGTCTTGAACGGAGCGTGGGAAATGCCATCAATGCCCACTAACTCGGTGGTGACTCCCTGGCGCACCTTGGGATCGTGGTGCGGGTCGCCCAAGATGGTCAGGCCCGCGTGGGAATGGAGGTCAATAAATCCTGGGCAGACTACATGGCCGGTTGCGTCGATCACGCGGGCGGCGTTTTGGCGTAACTCCGCGTCGTCGCCCCGATGAATGGTGACCGTATCCCCGGATATGGCAACGGCGGCGTGGAAGCCGGGACTGCCGGAGCCGTCGATAACCTGGCCGTTGGTGATGAGTAGGTCGATCATAGCGGCAATGATAACGACCAGCGCCGGGGCGGGCAAGTTGGGACTTCACGTTGACCGACGGCCTCGAGGTTTGTTGATTTAGCCGGCAGGCGGTCTTACACTGCCGCCATCACGGAAGCGGAGGCTCGACATGAGCGAACTGGATGAACGTTATGAACGGGGGCAGGAAACGCGGCGGATGTTCGGCGGCGGACAAATCACCGGCGGATCGTCGCCCGGGGCGTGGGACATCGCGCCGGACCTGGAACGCATACTGGGCGAGGGCCTGTTTGGCACCATCTGGCGGCGGGAAGCGTTAACCCCGGTACAGCGGGAAATGATCACGCTATCATGCCTGATCGTCATGAACCGCGAGGTGCAGCTGAAGCGCCATTTGAGCAACGCGCTCAACGTGGGCTTGACCCCGGAGCAGGTGGTTGAGCTGATCATCCACGATACCTGGTACGGCGGCGCGCCGGCCGGCATCCAGGCGCTCACCCTGTGCAAGCGGGTGTTCGAGGAACGGGGCATCGACTTCACCCCGGCCCGCATACACAATTCCGAGGAGGACCCGGACAGCCTGTTCCAACGGGGCGACGAATACCGGCGTAACTATATGGGGTCGTCGCCGGCGCGACCGGCTCCACCCACCGAGGCGGAAAGGGAACTGGGCCGCATCACCGGCGAATACTATTGGGGCGCGACTTGGACCCGTCCGGGTCTGGACCTGCCCAGCCGATGCCTATGCACCATGACCTGCCTGGCCGCCCTGGGACGCGAAGGGCCACTGCGCAGCCACATCAGGGGCGCGCTGAATATCGGGTTCACCAAGGACCAGGTAATCGAAGTGTTCGGCCACATGACCCTGTACGCCGGTATCCCCTTCGCCCGGGGCGCCATGGACATCGCCAACGAAATTTTCGCCAGCGCATAACGGCAACTGTGCGCCAGTTTTTTGTAGGGGCGAATGATCATTCGCCCCTACGTGTTCCCAATTCATGGCCCGTATCGATTGCGGATTTAGATTCCGTATCCCACTTCCACACAACCCGGAAGCCAACGACGGTTGTCGCCCAGCAGGAGTTCTTCGCCGTTGGGTGGCCCATCCATGCCCGGTATGTAGCGATAGGGAGCCGGCGCGCCGGGCAGGTCGAGGCTGTGGACGATGGGATCGATTATGCTCCAAGCCAGCTCGATTTCGTCGCTACGGATGAACAAAGAGGCGTCGCCATCCAGAAGGTCCAACAGCAGATGTTCGTAGGCGTCGGGCAGATCGACGCCGGCAAATCCTTCGTCGTAGTGGAACTCCAGAGAAACCGGCTTCATCTCCAGCTCGGCGTCGGGCACCTTGGACTGGAACTCCAGCCGCATACCCTCGTTGGGTTGGACGCAGATCGACAGCGTATTGCCGGGTATATCGACGCCTTCCGGCACCGGAAACAGCATATGCGGCGGCGAGCGGAACTGGATGATCATCTCGGTGGTCTTCCGGGACAGTCCCTTCCCGGAGCGCAGGTAGAACGGAACGCCGTGCCAGCGCCAGTTATCTACGAAAAGACGCAAAGCTGCGTAGGTAGGCGTTTGCGAGCCCGGCGACACGCCAGGTTCGTAGTGATAGCCGTCGTATTGACCGATGACGAGATTGTGGCGCACGTCTCGTAGATTGAGGCGGCGGACCGCGCTGAGGGCTTTGACCTTCTCGTTCCTGAGCGCGTCGGCCTGGAAGGCGAACGGGGGGTCCATGGTGATCAGGGCCAGCAATTGCAGCAGATGGTTCTGAAACATATCCTTCAGAACCCCGGCCCGGTCGTAGTATTCGCCCCGCTCCCCCACCAGGATGTCCTCGGCAACGGTAATCTGCACCTGATCAATGTAGTTCCGGTTCCAGATTGGCTCAAATATGGAGTTCGCGAACCGAAAAACCAGCAGGTTCTGCACGGTCTCCTTGCCGAGATAGTGGTCAATGCGATAGACCTGATCCTCACTAAACACGCTGTGAATGTGCTGGTTCAAACGCTGGGCCGTCGACAGGTCGGAACCGAACGGTTTTTCGATCACTATCCGTCGCCAGCCTGGACTTTCATCGGCCATCCCGGCGGACGCTAATGCCGTGATCGCCGGCGCGTACAATCCCGGGGCCAACGCCAGATAAAACAGGCAATTGAATCGGTCATCGTCGGCGGCCAACTCGCCGACTCGCCGGCTCACGGCGCCCAAGGCGTCGGCGTCGGTAACGTCTGCGGGCACGTAGCTGAGGCGGGAGGCGAAATCGTCCCACTCCGCAGCATTGGCATCGCCGATGGCTCCGCGCAGCCGTTGCCGGAATTCGGCGTCAGACCATTGGTCTCGGGCCACGCCAATGACATGGACATGACGCGGCAATCTGCCCTTCCGGTACAGGTTGAACAGTGCGGGAGCCAGCTTGGTATGGGTCAGGTTGCCACTGGCGCCCATTATCACCAATGCGGTGACTGAGCCGGTCCCGCCCGGCAAGACGGTCGCTCCGTGACTGATCATCCGTCCCCGTGCCCGACCTGTCTGACGGCATGGCCCCCGAACTGATTGCGGAGAGCGGCCAACAACCGTGAGCCGAATGGTTCTTCCTGCCTGGAGCGAAAACGCTGGTAAAGGGCAGCGGTAATGGCCGGCGTCGGAACCGCCAGTTCCACCGATTCGTTTACGGTCCAGCGGCCCTCGCCGGAGTCGTCCACGTATGCGGCCAGGCTCTCCAGCCCGGGATCATCCTCCAACGCTCGCACGGCCAGATCGAGCAGCCAGGACCGGACTACGCTCCCGTATTGCCACGTTCGCGCTATCGCCGGCAGGTCCAGATCGAATTCGTGCTGTTTCGCCTGCATCAGCTCGAACCCTTCCGCATAGGCCTGCATCAGCGCGTACTCCACTCCGTTGTGGACCATCTTGGTGAAGTGGCCGGCCCCAACCGGCCCGACGTGAGAGTAGCCTCGATCCGGACCGGGCGCCAGCGTCTGGAAGATTGGTTCCAGCCTGCGGAAAGTGTCCTTGTCGCCGCCCACCATCAGGGAATAACCTTCGGTGAGGCCCCATATGCCGCCACTGGTTCCGGCGTCCAGCAGGTGAATACCCCGCTCGGACAACCTCTGTCCTCGGAGCATGGTGTCTTTGTAGTTGGCGTTGCCGCCATCAATCACGGCGTCGTCCGGATCCAGAATGTCGGCCAGCTCGTCAATAACCGCGTCGGTGACCGCTCCTGCCGGCACCATCACCCAAACTGCCCGGGGTTGCGACAACCTCGCCGTCAGGTCGCCAACAGTCTCCGCCGCCTTCGCGCCCCCGGAAGCGCTGGCGGCGACGGCCGCTGCATCCCGATCGTAGGCGACTACCGTGTGCCCGCCCGCAATCAGCCGTTGCGTCATATTGGCGCCCATGCGGCCCAAACCAATCATGCCGATTTCCACTGGCGTATCTCCTGCTTCAGAGTATTTCGGTTATCTCCGATATTGCGCGCGCTGGGTCGTCACCGACGTTGATGGAAACGGTGCGACGTCCCAGAGTCTGTAGAGCCTGCAGATCCCCAAGGGCCTGAGCGTCGGCCAGCACTCCAAAGCTGAACGGCCAGCCGGGGATGGGGATGTCCTCACTGTGGGACTGTGTCAGCTGCAGGAAAATGCCCGTGTCCGGGCCGCCCTTGTGCAGCTGTCCCGTGGAATGGAGGAACCTGGGGCCGTAGCCGTGGGTAGTTGCGACACGATATTTGCGCATCGCCTTTTGGCGCAAACCCTGTACCGCATCATCAACAGCGGAGGAGGCCGGCAGATAGGACATGATCGCCAGGTAGTCCCCACTTCGGCTTTGCGCAAGCAGACGGCGGAGGTGCGCTGGATCGTCGAATTCCGGGCGCGCGAGGCGTTTCTCGTCCTGGTACCGAGCCAACACTGCGACTGTACTGTCCTTGGCCCCCTGCACGTCGGGTTGGTCGAAGGGCTGGATGCCCATGAGGTGGCCGGCGATGGCGGTGGCGTACTCCCACCGGTAGAATTCGGCAGTCAAATCGTTGGGATCGGACAGTTCCAGGACGGCAACCGGATGCCCGTCGTCCCGGAGTCTTAGCACGGCTTCGTCGGTATGCACATTGTCGTCCGACGCCAACCGGACCTGGACGAAGAAACGGTCGTCGCCATAGCAGCCCTGGTTTCTAGCAATGTCCAATGGCTCCCCGGCAACTGGGATCACGCCGGTCCCGTTTTTCCCGGTGCTCTCGGCCAGCAATTGTTCGACCCATAAACCGAAGGGCGCCATCTGCTCCGACGCGATCAACGTCAGTTTGTCGCGACCCTGCTTGGCCAGGGTTCCTATTGCCGTTCCCAGCCAGGCACCTGGATTGTCGGCCGTCGAGTCGGCGAGCAGGCAACGCTGTTGCATCCGCAGGGCCGGCTCAAGCAGTCGCTCCAGGTCAACGCCGGCCAGCGCGGCCGGCGCCAGGCCAAAGTACGAAAGAACCGAATAGCGGCCTCCGATGTTGGGGTCGTTGATGAACGCGTGGCGGAATCGTTCGGTCCTCGCCATTTCGGCCAGGGGAGTGCCCGGATCCGTTACCGCCACGAAATTATCGCCGGCACCCTCGGCCCCGAGCCTTGAGTTCACCAATTCCCGGAAATATGCGTAGAAGGCCAGGGGTTCGGTAGTCGTGCCGGATTTGGACGACAAAACGAACAGGGTGTGGGCTGGGTCGATGGCGGATGTGGTGGATGCCACCCATCCCGGCACGGTGCTGTCCAGGGTCAACATTCGTGGAAAGCTTGCGCCATTCAACGAAGGCCCCAGAACCTGCCGTATTACCTCCGGGCCGAGGCTACTGCCGCCCATGCCCAGAAGGACAATGTTACGATAACCTGCCGACTGCACCGATTCCGCAAAGCGTCGCAACTCTGAGATCCGGGGCAAAACGTCGGTGGGAAGCGTCAGCCAAGCGAGACGATCCGCGATCTCGGTAGGATCATCGCTCCAAAGAGTAACATCATGAGCGCAGAGACGCTTCGGGACGCTATCCGCGTCCAATTGGCCGGCGGCGTCGAACACCAGTTGAGAATAGTCGCCGAGGTGGTAACGGTCGGTCATGGCAACTTCCCTCGCCTCGCAGCTGTACCGTATCAACCCGATTTTAGCATATGGCCGCGCAACCCAATCGGTAGAGCCGGCGCAGCTTGATTGCTTCAGCGTATAATCACGGGGAAGTCTGAAAAGAGAGCGATTGTCATGCCCGACTCCAACTCAGCGCCCATCAACGCCGAACCAGTATCGCACACCGTTCAGATCGGCGATATCGCGATGCACTATCTGGATTGGGATGGAGGCGTAGCGCCAATGTTGGCGTTACACGGGCTGGCGTCGTCGGGACATTGGTACCGACGGGTAGCCCCGCATCTCGCTGGAGATTACCGCATCGTCGCTCCTGACCAACGGGGACATGGCATGACGTCACAAGCCCCTGCGGGCTACGACTGGCAAACTCTGGCGGAAGACGCCATCGGCCTGCTCGATCATCTGGGCATCCATCGGGCCGCGGTCCTGGGCCATTCGTGGGGCGGTCACGTCGCCAGCAATTTAGCGATGCGCTTCCCTGACCGGGTGACCAAGCTCGTGATGATCGATGGGGGTTTTCAGGACGGCCATTTGATGCCGACGCCGACCTGGGAGGCGTTTCAACAGCGGTTGGCGCCTCGTTTGGTGGCTGGCACTCGGGATGAATACCTGCGCCGGTTGGCGGACAACTTGTGGTTCTGCTGGGGCGACGATCTGGCCGAGATCGCGTTGACCATGGTTTACGAAGGACCAGACGGTCAGATGCACGACATATTGCGCCCCGAGCATCACGCGCAGGTGTTGGAGTCGATGTGGAACGAGCCGCCGTCGGTCGTACTGCCACAGATTACCGTTCCCACCCTGGTGGCGGCGGCCGGTCCGCGTGCTGAGCGGGCCAACTCCCAGTTTTCTCGTCAACGCGAGGTGATGGTAGCCGCGGCGGAGCAAGCGTTGCAGAACGGCCGGATCCATTGGATACCGGAAACGGTCCACGACATCGGCTACGACAAGCCGGCGGAACTGGCTGCCGTGGTCAGGGAGTTTCTTGCTGAGGATTGATTAATCGGCAGCAGCCGGAGACATGCCGTCCGCTCCGATGACTTCGCCCCCTACGGGCGCCACGTCCACGCTGGGACCGGACAGGCCGTAGTTGATGGCGTACAGCTGGGCGTACACGCCACCGGCTTCCAGCAACTCGTCGTGAGAACCGACCTCGGCAACGCGGCCACGGTCCAGGACCACGATCTTGTCGGCGTTTCTGATGGTGGAAAGGCGGTGGGCGATGACGATGGAGGTGCGCCCCTTGAGAATCCGTCCCAAGGCCCGCTGGATGAGCAGTTCAGTGTGGGTGTCGATATTTGCGGTGGCTTCGTCCAGGACAAGTATGCGCGGATCGCCAACTATGGCGCGGGCGAAGCTGATCAACTGGCGCTGACCGATGCTGAGATTGACGCCACGTTCCGCCAGCACCGAGTCGTAACCGGCTTCCATTTCCATGACAAAGTCATGGGCTCCCACTGCCTTGGCCGCCGCAATCATCTGTTCGTCGGTGGCGCCCTGATTCTGGTAGCAAATATTTTCGCGGACCGAGCCGGAGAAAAGGTAAGGCTCCTGCAACACCATGCTCATCTGATGCACCAGCGATTGACGTTTCACGTCCCGGAGGTCGCAACCGTCAATGGTGATAGCTCCCCCGGTAACGTCAGCGGAACGATGCAGGAGGTTAACCAACGTGCTCTTGCCGGCGCCGGTGGAACCGACCAGCGCGACGTTTTCACCGGCCTTGATGTGCAGGTTGACGTTCTTCAAAACGTCGATGCCCTCGATATAGTGAAACATTACATCGTTGTACCGAATTTCACCCTGGACTTCCGGCATCTCGATAGCGTCGGGTTTATCATTGACGTCGGGTTCGAGGTCCAGGACCTCAAAAATGCGGACGCCGGCGGCCATTGCCCGCTGCAATTGGCTGTATTGCATAGTCAGTTGCCGAATCGGTTCGAAGAACCGCTGGATCCAGAAGGCGAACGCCACCAGGGTCCCGACCTCCAGGCTGTCCCGTTGCAGCAGGAATCCTCCGAAGATCACAACGCCGACACCGATGCCCAGGCCAATCAGCAACTCCACCAGGGGTTGCAGCAACCCGGAATACCGGGCTGCTTCCAGGTTGGCGTTCAGGTATTCCTGGTTAAGGGTGCGGAAATGCGCGAGGTTCTCATCCTGGCGGTTCAGACTCTGCACCACCCTTACGCCGGTGATGTTCTGGTTGTACTCGCCGTTGACCATGGCGATGGCGCGCCGGATACGCATGAATGAATGCCGGGCGAAGCGCTGCCAGTACATCATTATCAACGTCAGTATCGGCACGACCAACATGCAGACCAGGGCTAGCTGCCAGTCAACGATGAGCATCAGGATTATGATGCCGCCCACCGTGACCAGTTCCGCCAGGGCCAGGGCCAGCAGTTCGAAGGTCTCCTGCAACTGGAGAATATCGGACTGCATCCGAGACATGATGCGTCCGATGGGCGTGCGGTGGTAGAAGGCGTTGGACTGGTTCTGGAGGTGACTGAACATCCCAGAACGCAGGTCGTACAGAATGTGTTGGCCGGTCAGCGAAATGAAGATGAACTGCAGGCGATTGGCCAGGAAGTGAATGACCGTAACCGCCATAAAGGCCGCGCCAATAACGTGGACCCGGTTAACGCTGCCCTCGGCGATGGCCCAGTCAATGCCCCATTTCATCAACAGCGGGATGCAGGCGTTGACCGCGGCGTAGGTGAGGAGGGATACCAACGCGATCAGGGCGTATTTGCGATATGGCCGGATGTAGGTCAGGAACCGCGTTACGACACGGTTGTCGTACACGCGGCCCACAACGTCTTCGTCGGTGAGGTTGTCGTTGGTCGGAGCGAACATGCTGTCAGCGGAGGTGCCGCGCATCCCCCGCATCATGCCGCCGCCCATACCGCCGCCTCCTCGCATCATACGGCAGCCCTCCCGTCGGCCATGACCGGTACTGCCGCCTCCAGCAGGACTTCCTCCTGGGGACGGAGCTGGAGTTCGTAAATGCTCTGGTAAATGCCACCCTGGCGAATCAGCTCTTCGTGAGTGCCGCGCTCCGCGATGACACCTTTATCGAGCACAAGTATCTGATCGGCTTCGCGGACGGTGCTGAGACGGTGAGCGATGACAAAGGTCGTGCGCCCCTTCATCACTTCCACCATCGCGCGGTGGATTTGCCGTTCGGTTTCAACGTCGACGCTGGAGGTGGAGTCGTCCAGAATGAGCACAGGCGGGTCAATCAGGATGGTGCGGGCGATGGAGAGCCGCTGACGCTGCCCGCCGGACAGTGTAGTGCCCCGCTCGCCGACCCAGGTGTCGTACCCGTTGGGCAGGGCCATGATCTGGTCATGCAGCTGGGCGACTTTGGCGGCGCGTTCCACATCCTCGTCCGTGGCCCCGACGACACCATAGGCGATGTTGTTTCGGATGGACGCGCTGAAGAGATATACGTCCTGGTGAACGATGCCAACGTTGTGGCGAAGGGACTGCAGCGTGAAGTCCCGGATGTCGTCGCCGTCGATAGTGATTTGGCCGCCGGTCACGTCGTAGAAACGAGGCAGCAGGTTGACTACCGTGGTCTTGCCGCTGCCGGGCGCGCCCAGAATGGCCGTAACCTGTCCGGGCTTGGCGTCCAGGTCAACTCGGCGCAAGGCCGGGGAGCGATCTTCGTAAGAAAAGGCGACTTTTTCAAACCGTACGTGCCCGTTGGCCCGGCCCATCTCCACTGCGTTGGGACGTTCCGAAACCGGCGATACGGCGTCAAGCACGTTGAACAGGCGTTGACCCGATGATATGGCCCTGGAGAAGGTGTTGATGACCTGGGCAGAGGCGCGAATTGGGAAGGTCAATTGGTTCAGATAGAGGAAGAACTTCGCCAGGTCGCCCAGGCTGAGTTCCCCGCGCACCAGCAACCAGCCGCCCAGCCACAAGATCAGGCCGAGGGCGAAAGTGAAGTACAACGTCATCCAGGCGCTGTTGGTGCCCTGCATTCGCTCGGCATCGTAGTATTCCGTCCGCAGTTCTTCCGCTTTGCGGTTGTATTTCTCACGCTCGTAGTTCTCGGATGCGAAAGCCTTGACCACGTGCATACCGGCAAGATTTTCCTGCAACACCGTGACCGACTCGCCCATAACCTCCTGCACGTGCAGCCATTTGCGACGGAGCGCCCGCATCACGAAAGACGAGCGGAGGATGATGGCAGGCACGAAAATCATGCTCACCAACGCGAGTTCCCAGTGGAGAACGAAGAGGACGATGGGAATTGCGATGACGCGGATAACCACGTCGAGGGAGCGGATCATGCCCATGTTGACGAAACGGCGCATGGCCTCTACGTCAGCAGTGGCCCGCGACATCAGGTCGCCCGTGTGCTCCTTGTCATGGAAGGCGAAGCTAACGTTCTGCAATTTGTCATACAGCAAATTGCGGCAGTCGAACGACACCATCTGGGAGAGCGATTCAGTGGTGTAAGTCCTGGCGAAATCGCAAAAACCCCGCGCGAGGCTTACGCCCAGGATCCCCAGGCCCAACAACAATACGGAGCCGAGGGCGAAGTTCAACTTGAGGAATTTGTCGGTATCCGGATCCTGGTACACCATCGTGTCGATGGCGTTGCCAAAAAGCCAGGGTAACGCCATCGAAAAACCGATGGCAGCCAACGCGGTGAAGTAAGCCAAGCTCAGCCGCAAGGGGTACTTGGCGGCCATGCCGATGATGCGCCAAAGGATGTCCATTACCGATGATTTCCTCGGTGCTGGACGTCCGGATTACGAGAATCGGAGGCGGCGTCGCCGGCTGCAACGAACCAGCGTAAGATTACAAAATCAGATAGCATAGGACACGCAATATACACCCAAAACCGTGTTCCGGCAATCCCGTGGCATCGCCTAATTGGACGTTTTCGCGATTCGCTGCGGAGTCTTGACCAGAGCAAACCGACCCCAAAACCTGCTGGTGATGGGGTCGCAATTAACGGTTACACAGGGTCGCTTCACCGCTCCATCCGTTCCGGCGCGGACATGCCCATCAGGGTCAGGGTACGGCGGAAGACGATCTGCGCCGCAGACACCAGCTTGAGGCGCGCCAACGTGAGTTCGTTGTCCTCAGGGTTGGCGGAGATGACGCGGCAGTTCTCGTAGAAATGATGGAACGCGGTGGCCAGTTCCATGGCGTAATGGGGCAGATGGTGCGGCTCCAGGTTTTCGGCCACCTGGACGATCAACTCGGGCAACCGGAGCATGGTGCGGATGAGGCCCAATTCGTAAGGGTGGGTCAGCAGGCTCACGTCCCCACTGTCATAGTCTATGCCGCGCTCGGCGGCCAGGTTCAGGATGCTGGCGTTGCGGGCATGGGCGTACTGCACGTAGTACACCGGGTTTTCTGATGACTCTCGGGTAGCCAGTTCCAGATCAAATTCCATCTGCGTGGATGCCGCCCGGGCCAGGAAGAAGTAGCGGCAGGCATCCATGCCGACCTCATCCACCAGTTCGCGGAGGGTCACGAAATCGCCGGTGCGCTTGGAGGCCCGGACGGTCTCATCGCCCCGCTTCAGGGTCACCATCTGCGAGATCAGGACGGTCAGGTTTTCCGGGTCAATTCCCAGAGCAGCAACGGCGGCTTTCATCCGGGGAACGTGGCCCTGGTGGTCGGCGCCCCAGATGTCGATAACCCGATCAAAACCCCGTTCGCTGAATTTGTTGTAGTGGTAGGCGATGTCGGAAGCGAAGTAGGTGGGTTCGCCGGAGGAACGGACCACGACGTTGTCCCGGTCGTCTCCCAGGGCTTTTGAGTTAAACCACAGAGCGCCGCTGAGCTCAGCCAGATGGCCGCCTTCCCGGAGGCGCGCGATGGCCCGGTCGTAATCGCTGGCGGAGGATTCGGCCTGGAACAACCTTCTCTCGCTGAACCAGTTGTCAAACGTAACGCCGATCTCCTGTAGATCCTCGCGAATCAGCGCCACCATTTTTTCGCGGGCTATGTCGCCAATTTCGCGGATGGCCGCCTGGTCGTTGATCTCCAGGAATCGGGACGATTCCGCGCGGATGACGTCCTCCGCGATGTCGGCGATGTAATCCCCTTGGTAACCGTTGTCGGGCATCTCCGCGTCGCGCCCCTGGGCCTGCTGGTAGCGCGTCCAGACGGAGCGGTAAAAAGCCTCCATCTGAGTGCCGGCGTCGTTGATGTAGTACTCGCGGGTCACGTTGTAGCCGGCGGCTTCCAGGGTGTTCGCGAGAGCGCTGCCCAGCACGGCGCCCCTGGTGTGGCCGACGTGCACCGGGCCGGTGGGGTTGACGCTGACGAACTCGACCATCACCTTACGACCGGCTCCAACGTCAGAAGCGCCAAAGGCATCACCGGCCGCTCGGACGGCTTCCACTTGCTCTTGGAGCCAGCGGTCGCTGAGCCTGAAGTTGATGAAGCCCGGCGCGGCCGGATCCACGCTGGCGATCTCCGGTCGCGGCTCGACCCGCTCCGCGATCAATTGAGCCAGTTGCAGCGGGTTGGCTCGCGCCGCTCGGGCCAGTCTTAGTGGCAGGTTGGTGGCAAAATCGCCGTGCTCCGGGTTGTTGGGCCGGTCGATTTCGATGCTGGGCACGGTCGCTACGCTGATCGCGCCGTCGCGCTGCGCTCGCTCCAATGCTGCGGCGACGGCTTCGCCCACGGTGTCTCTAACAAGCATAATGCTTATCCATCAAATCAGGATCAATCCCATGGTGTTGGGGTGTTAAATCCTAACACCGATTGATCAGCGCATGATCCCTTATCCTTGGGCCAGTTGGAACCAAAGGCCGTGGCTGTCGGCCGGGTCAATGTTGGCCGTTACGTAACCGCGGGGGCTTTGGGTGACGCCGCCTTCGCCGCGCAGCCGATTGCCCTTGCCGGCCAGTTCAGCGGCAACCTGGTGGATGTTATCCACGCCAAATGCTACGTGATAAACGCCCGGGCCGTGCTCGGCCAGGTGCTGTCCGATACCGGAGTCGGCATCCAAAGGCTCTGTGATCTCGATGAGCGTCTCCCCTACCCGGTAAAGGGCGTCCTTCATACCACGCTCCTCGATAACGTGCAGGTCATCGGGTTCCATGCCGAAGTTCTGGCGGATGTATTCCACCATCTCGTCGCGGTCGCGAACTACGTAGTGGATGTGGTGAACGGAGTTGAGCATCGTAACCTCCAGATTCTTATGCTGCGCAAACCATCGGTTAACCAGGTTCCGCTCTATCCTTCGGCGATCTGGAAAGGAAATCCCAAAGCGCTGGCCGGGTCTATGTTGGCGGTCAGGTAGCCTTCGGCGCTTCGAGACATCCCGTTTTCGCCGCGCATTGCGTTGCCCTTGGCAGCGAGTTCCGCCGCTTTGTCGGCGATGTCAGATACGCCGAAGGCCATGTGATAAGGGCCCGGGCCGAAGGTGCTCAGGTATTGGCCCATGGCCGACTCGGCGTCCAGTGGTTCGGTAAATTCCACGTTGGTCTGCCCGACTTTGAAAATTGCGTTTTTCATTCCCCGGGCGGGATAAACCTCAATCTTCACGGGGGCAATCCCGAAGTTTTCTTCGATGTATGCGGCCATGGCATCCGCGTCGTGGACAAGGATACGAACGTGATGTATAAACTCGAACATCGCCTGGCTCCTTTAGGAACAAACGCCTGATCTGGGGACGAGGAAAGAAACGGTGGCACGACGAATTTTGCTGGTGGGCGGAGACGAGTTCAGACCGTCTTGCGCCGGAATGGACCGCCATATGCTCCACCAAACCGGCCAGTCGGCTCCGCGTGTGGCTATCATACCAACTGCCGCCGCTCGCGAAAACCCGGCTCTGGCCGCATCCAACGGCGTCCGGCATTTCACCGGCTTGGGCGCATCCGCCTACAGCGTGGACGTGATCCGCCGGGCTGACGCCGAGAACCCACGTATCGTGGCCCAGTTGGAAGGCGCCGACGTGATCTATTTCACCGGCGGAAGCCCGGAGCATCTGCACACGGTATTGGCTGGCAGCCCACTGCTGGAAGCCGTGATTGCCGCCAATCTCGGTGGCGCCATCTGGGCCGGCTCCAGCGCCGGCGCCATGGTGCTGGGCGCGGTGATGCGGCGACCTTCTTCCGGTTCTCCCGTCTCGCCGGCGCTGGGGATTATCCCGGACGTCATGGTGCTGCCACATCATGAGCGCAGCGACCCGCAAGCCGTGACCAACGAACTTTCTTCCCCCGAAACGGTTAGCCTGACCGTTTTGGGTATCGACGGTGGATCAGGAATAATGCTCGAACCGGGAGGAGCGACCGCCCTCGGCGCTGGGAACGTGACGGTGTATCAGTCTGGCAGTTGGCGCAGATACGCCGGCGGCGAGGCGGTTCCGGGCCTCACGGCGGACGGGCCGGCCGGCTAGCCTCTCCGCGCTCGCAGTTCTTCCCAAACCGCGTTGGGCGAAACTCCGGCTGCGGCCATCAACGTCATGGTGTGGTAGAGAAGGTCGGCGATTTCGCCAGGCAGGTTCTCGGTATCGCCCGACGCTGCGGCCAGGGCGGTCTCCCCCGCCTCTTCGATCACCTTCTGGGCTACTCGGCTGACGCCTCCGGCCAGGAGTTGTGCCGTGTAGCTGCCCTCGGGCATGGTGCGCTGGCGGTCTCTGATCACCGCGAACAGCTCGTCAAGGACGCGAGGTCCGCCGTCGGACGCAGTGTAATCTTCAGGCAGGCCCTCCATCTTGGTGAAAAAGCACGAGACCTCGCCGGTGTGGCAGGCCGGGCCGTCCGGTTCCACCTTCAAGAGGATGGTATCGGCGTCGCAGTCAACGTACCACTCCCGCAGGTTGAGGTAGTTGCCGGAAACCTCGCCCTTGTGCCACAGGTCCTCCTGGCTCCGGCTGTAGAACCAGACCTGCGTCCCTTCCACCGTTCGCTTGAGAGAGCCGGGGTTCATATAGCCCAGCATCAGCACTTGCCCGGTGTTTATATCCTGGGCAATGGCGGGTACGAGGCCCTTGTCGTCCAGCTTTACTTCGGTCATTTCAAATTCCTCCCAAACCGTAGGGGCGAATAATCATTTGCCCCTACCCGATGCGTTCCAGCACGGCGGGCAATCCCAACAGGTCTTGGATTTCGCCGTCGGGCATGGGCAGGTCGGGGTTCAACGGAGCTCGGGAGCGGTTGATCCAGACGGCGGCCATGCCGGCGCCGCGAGCGCCCGACACGTCCTCGAATTGCTTATCGCCCACGTACACGCATTGGGACGGTTCAACGCCCAGGCGGCCGACGGCAGTTTCGAACAGTCTCCGGTCGGGCTTGTAACATTTAGCGCCCTCCGAGGATATGACGAACTCAAACCGGGCCGGTATGCGTGCTACGACGGGTTCCAGGTAGGCGTCATCGGCGTTGGAAACCACGGCCAGGCGATAGTCGCTGCCGATGATGCTGAGAGCTTCAGGAGCGTCGGGGAAAAGGGGGCGCGTCGCCAGGTTGTTGATGGAGATCTGCGACGCCGCCAGGGGGTCGCCGTCCAAGTCCAGTTCGGAGAATGCAACGGCGAAAGCGTCGGCCCAGCCATCAAGATACGAGATGAAGGGTGCGCCGCGGGTGTTGCGTTGCTTGCGGAAGTTGTCGGCGCCGTTATCCCAAGCCTGGCGCAGGGCTTCGGGCGTAGTTTCGAGCTTCTGCTGCTCGATGATTTCCACGAAGGTCTCTCGCCAGTGTTCAGTGCCGTCCTGCGCTATCGTGTTGAACATGTCAAAGATTACGGTGGTGAAAGCGCTCATTCGGCAGGCTCCTCGTGTGACGACCGTGGATTAGATCCGCATGGGAATACCGCAGGCCGCGAGGTATGCCTTGGCCTCTGCGATGGAATAAGTCCCGAAGTGAAAAATGCTGGCGGCCAGCACAGCATCAGCCTCGCCTCCTGAGAAAGCATCGTAGAGATGCTCGAGGTTTCCGGCCCCTCCGCTGGCAATCACCGGGACCGGAACGGCCCGCGAAATCGCCCGGGTCAGATTCAGGTCATACCCGTCCTGCTGACCATCCTCGTCCATGCTGGTGAGCAGGATCTCGCCCGATCCGAGCGCCACCGTGCGTTCCGCCCATTTCACCGCGTCCAGGCCGGTGGGGTTGCGTCCCCCATGCGTGAAAACCTGCCATCCGGAGCCGTCATCGACCGCCAGGGTGGGGTCTTTTGGCTCCGGACAGGTTTCTCCCGGCACGACCCGGCGGGCGTCGATGGCGGTGACGATGCACTGGCTGCCGAACTGCGCCGCCCCCTCGGACACCAGTTCCGGGGTGCTGATGGCGGCGGTATTCACCGAGACCTTGTCGGCTCCCGCGTTGAGCATACGGCGCACGTCCTCAATGGAGCGAATGCCGCCCCCGACGGTGAGAGGGATGAAAACCTGCTCGGACACGCTGCGAACCACATCTACCATGGTATCGCGGGAATCGCTGCTGGCGGTGATGTCCAGGAACACCAGTTCGTCCGCGCCTTCCAGGTCGTAGCGGGCGGCCAGTTCGGCCGGATCGCCGGCGTCGCGGAGATTGACGAAGCTGGTCCCTTTCACGACGCGCCCAGCGTCAACGTCAAGGCAGGGGATGATGCGGCGGGTCAACACAGTGGGCCTACTATCCACTCGGTAGAAGCGGCGGTCGGTTTAGCATTGCTGGTCAGCTTATTCGGACTCGCCGGCCACGATCTTGACCTGTTCGGGAGTAAGAGGTACCCCACGCGCCGCCAACTCCCGCTGAATGCGCTCGCGTTCTTCCTTGCGGCCTTTCGCTCTGGCTTTTCGCTCGACCGCTTCTTTTGCAGCAAAGAACACTTTGAAACCTCCGTACAGCGCCGCTGTGGTGGGGAACAAAAGCAGCGTAGCCCTATTATAATCCCGTCGTCCTGCTGGGTCAGCCCTTTCAGCCAGCTCATGCGTACCCAGTTTGTCATCGCGAGGAGCGCAGTCCGCCTGTGGCGGATGGCGATCCCGCTTCCTGAACGATCATCCCCCCGGCAACGGGATTGCCGCGCTTCGCTCGCAATGACAGTTTGATCGAAACTGGGTACGCGTGAGTTTCAGCCAGCCGAGTACCGGCAGTTGGCCGCCGGGCGCGCAACTGTTGATAGCCACGGCCAACAGCATACTGATGCTGATCGAGACCGACCCGTCGAAGAATCTCCACGTTGACCGACTGTTGTTGTCGTTTTCCATTGTAACGTCCCGATAGATTGCGTCATTACGATCCAGGTTTGAGACGCTGGCGCAAGGCCGCGGCCGGGCATACATCCTCGTCATTCTTGCCCCGAACCCTGCGGGCAACTATCATATCGTGCGAACAATCGGCCGGAAGCCGAGTGCAGAACGGACAGGAGGCACAAAATGGCATTAACACTGGCAGACAGCAACCGGATTATGGCGGCGGCCATCGCCCAAGCCAATGAACTGAACATCAAGGTGAGCGTCGCCGTGGTGGATTCCGGCGGACGACTTATCGGGCTGCAGCGCATGGACGGCGCGATCTGGGCGTCGGCCTACGGTTGCCAGGGTAAAGCCGTGGCATCGGCCGCCTTTGGCCGACCCAGCGGCGAAATGCAGGACCGGGCCACCGCTCCCACGCCCGCCGGTATCCGGGAGCGTTCCGGCGCGGAGATGATCTTCGGCCAGGGCGCCGTTCCCATCGTGCAGGATGGCGCAGTGGTTGGCGCCTGTGGCGTAGGCGGGGGGACCAGCGAGGAGGACGAGCAGTGCGCATCCGCTGGCGCGGGAGCCCTGTAACGATCTGAGGAAGACATTTGCCCCTCTCCCTGCTTTGGGAGAGGGGTTTGCGTTGTCAGGGAACCAACGCGAGAACCGATGCTGGCGACCCACTGCCACCAACCAGGGGCAATCTGCCGACCACCACGGTTGCGCCATTGGGCGCCAGTGTGCCCAGATTATTGAGGCACTCCAGGACCAGGGCGTTTTTCCCCAACGCAAACCGGCTGACCGACAGGTCCGTATCCGCGCCGGGGTCGATACCGTGGGTGTCAATGCCCAAGCCCGAAACGCCGCGCCGCTCCAGCAAAAAACGGGCCGCATCCATCCCGAACCCGGGGAAATGCATCGTACCCCCAGCGTCGGCGTTTATGAACCGTTCGGTTTGGTCCCAATAGCGCTCCCATCCTGTGAAGAGCAGGACGATGCATCCCGACGGGACTTCTCCGTTTCGTCGCTCCCACTCTTTCACGCTATCAACCGACAGGGCGTAATCCGGGTCCCTCATGGTCAAGTCACTGACATCGATCACCACCGCCGCCGAGACCAGCGACTCCAACCGGATTTGGGCTGGCCCGACGCCGTCGTGCCAAAAAGCCGACGGCGTGGAGAGATGCGTCCCGCTGTGTTCGCCCATACTGAATCGCCGTAACCGATAACCATCTTTGCCGATGCTGGCGACGGGCTCAAATTCGACGGGTGGATCGCCGGGCCACCGGGGAATATCGGGCCGGATGGGGTGCGTCAGATCAACCACCCGGCCATATGTGATCGATGTTTCCATGTTGCCGGCATGATAACCGACGGCGCTAGGCGACCATCGGGTGGTCGTCCGCCCGGTCCCCGACCCGGCCAGGTTCGCCCATGACAGGAATCAGTCGTTGCATATCTTCCACGTGGCGGTCAACCCACCGCATGGCGTCGGCGAAGCTGCGGGTGTTGCCCAGCTCGGTAAGTTGCCCGTAACGATTGCGACCGTAGATGACGTAACAGATTGATGGAACTTCGCCGTGGATGAGGTGGCCGCGATATGGGATCCGCCGGCCGCCCAAAGGGATGGGCGAAGTGGTAACAGCGTGGGTGGCGTCCATCATGCTGATGCGGGCCGTGGTGATCATGGCGTTTACTCCCGTCGCGCGAACATATCAGCGCATTTGTCTTGAGCATATGTTCTAACAATCAAATGTTCTATGTCAATGGCTCGGCCAGCCACTTTTGGCTTTTTTGTTCCGATTTCGGCGGGACCTAGTCCGCAAAGCAATGGCCGAACGGACTACGCCCGGCCAACGAGAACATCGGGTTGGTGATGGAAACTACTCGGCGCCTTGCAGGAATGCGTCAACATTGAGACTTTGTTGGCTGGATGTCTGCATATCCCGCACCATCACCGTACCGTCTCGTACTTCGTCGTCTCCAATGATCAGGGCGGCGGACACGCCCAAAGCATTGGCCTGACGCATCTGGCCCCGCAGGGCCCGGCCGCCGTTGGCCAGAATTGCTCCGATGCCGGCATCCCGCATCCGTCGGGCCAGGCGAACACCCTCCACCCGGGCGGCTTCGCCGATCGTGGCGATCAGGTATTGGGGTGATGGCTCGTCGGGGACCGGCGCTTCGGCGCGGCGCAAATTCAATGCCAACCGCTCGATACCGCTGCCGAAGCCGATCCCCGGCGTTTGCCGGCCGCCCAACTGCTCGATGAGGCCGTCGTAACGCCCGCCCCCGCAGATGGTGGACTGCGCGCCTTCTACGGCCGGCTGGATTTCAAAAACGGTGCGCGTATAGTAATCGAGGCCGCGCACCAGCCGGTGATCCACGCGGTTGGGGATGCCGGCGGCGTCAAGGTACGATTGGACCTTGTCCCAGTGGGCCTGGCAATCGGCGCAAAGACATTCCGCCGATTTAGGCGCCTCCTCACCCAGCGCGCGACAGGTCTCGACTTTACAGTCCAGCAGCCGCAGGGGATTGCGTTCCAGACGTTGCCGGCAATCTGGGCAGAGGTGGGCAGTTTGGCGTTCGTAATACGATTTCAACGCCGCGATGTATTCGGGGCGACACTGGCTGTCGCCAATGCTGTTGGTGAGCAAGGTGATGTCCGACAACCCGATGTCGTGCATGAACGTCCACGCCAGTTCAATCACCTCGGCATCCACCGAAGGGTCGCCGTCGCCGATTGCCTCCACGCCGAATTGGTGGTGTTGGCGGAACCGGCCCGCCTGGGGGCGCTCGTAGCGAAACACGGGGCAAATGTAGTACATCCGCACCGGTTGGGCCTGGTTATGCATCCCGTGCTCCAGGTAAGCGCGGCAAACCGGCGCGGTGCCTTCGGCCCGCAACGTGAGCATATCGCCGCCGCGATCCTCGAAGACATACATCTCCTTTTCCACGATGTCGGTTCCCTCACCGACGCCGCGAACGAATAGCCCGGCGTCCTCGAACATCGGGCTGTCAATCCGACCGTAGCCAAATCGCCGGGCCACGTCGGTGGCATGGGACTCGATGTAACGCCAGTATTTCTGGTCAGCGGGTAGGCGGTCGGCAGTGCCCCGAGGGGCTTGGAAAGTTGGCATGGCGTTGGAGTAACTCCGTGGATCGTTAAGGCTGGATCGTCGTTGTTGGGAGATTGTAACACCGGCGGTTGCATACTTACCGCGCGATTACCCTAAGCCTTCCCCTCTGCCTCCAGTTGGGCCAATTCCTCGGGCGTCAATCCGCCGATCGTGCAGAGAATGTCCCGGTTGTGCTGGCCCAGCCTGGGTGGCGGGTTGGCCGGCGTGTCCACGCATCCCGTCAATTGGACCGGCGTGTTGACCGTGCGGAATGGCCGACCGTAGGTGTCGCCGCTGTCCACAAACATCTTCCGTGTTTCCAGATGAGGACAGCTATCCAAATCGGCGGCGTCCTGCACGATGCCCATGGAAAAGCCACAGTCCAGCAGATGCTGATTCAGCTCCCGCTTGGGAATGTGCTGCGACCATTCCTCGATGGCCGGCAGGATGTGGCTGAAATAGAACGGCCCGGTCACGCCTCGTCCCAGGTAGCGGGGATCTTCCGCCAGTTCAGGGCGGCCGATGATGTTCCACATGGCGCGCCATTTGTCGTCGGCGTCGCCGGCGCCGGCCAGCACCACGTAGCCGTCGGACGCCCGCAGAGTAAGCTGCGCGGAAAACATATTCTCCCGGGCGGTGGTGGTGACCTGGCCGGTGGACTGGAACAGGGGCATGCTGCTGGTGGTATGGGCCACCATGCAGTCGTACATGGACATGTCCACGTGCTGACCCTTCCCGGTCTTGCGCCGCGACTCCAGGGCCAGCATTACCCCCAGGGCCGTCCAGACGCCGGGCACGGAATCGCCCACGTTGTCCCCCACCATCTGCGGTCCGCTCTCGGGAGCGCCCGTCATCACCATCCATCCGCCCATGCCCTGTACGCACGGATTGTTCGCCGGCCAGTTGGAATATGGCCCTCGCAGACCGTCGCTATCGCCGTAGCCGCTTATGCTGGCGTACACCAGCGCCGGGTTAATTTCGCTCAATCGGTCGTAGCCGAAACCCAACCGCTCCATCGCGCCGGGACCCCAGTTGTCCAGCAGCACATCGGAAACCCGCACCATGTTCTCGAACGCCTTCCTGCCAACCGGGTCGCGGAGATCCAGGGAAACGCTCAATTTGTTGCGGTTGACGCCCAGATAACGCGCGCTCACCTTGGTCCCATCGGGGCCGTCAACGAAAGGATCGTTGGCGCGAGCGCGGTCTCCGCTGCCGGGACGTTCTATCTTTATGACCTCAGCGCCCATGTCCGCCAGGATCATGGCGCAATATGGCCCGGCAACGATGTGTGTTGCGTCGAGGACACGCAGTCCGTCCAGGGGCAGCGGCTGTAGGCGGATGTCCGCGTCGTTTTCGGCTGTCATGGCAGGCTCCATCCACGCGCCGGAACCCGTTGGCGCCGACGCAGGTTTCATCGCAAAAAACTATACAGGATTGCAGTTACCGACAAAACCACTCGCCGGCGAGTTTGACATTTTTTGGCGGTGCTGCATACAATAATAACGCGCGTTGTGAAATTGCGCTGCGAAACGGCCCGGTGGTGTAGCGGTTAACATACTGCCCTGTCAAGGCAGAGATCGGCGGTTCGAATCCGCTCCGGGTCGCCATTACCGAACCTCTCGAACGGCTCCAAAAACGGGGCCGTTTTTGTTGTGTGGCGGGGGGAGAACCATCAATCTGTCTCCATCGCCAGTTGCCACCGTCCATTGACGATTAGGTCTCCATGCGTTTCCCCATGCGTCACCATCAGATATAGCCGTATAGATTTTATTACAAATTTCGTTGCTATAGTGATTGACACTGCCGATACCGGATTACCCTCTCCAAAAGGAGAGGATAAATGAGCCATAAAGATCAAAAACACACCGCCAGAAGATCGCGACGAAAACCGGAGGCATAGTTATGAGCAAACTGGCCTTATCCCTAATATTGATTGCCATCGGAACTGTGATTTTCGTGCGTTCGCCAGCGGGTGACGGGCCGGCTGGTGGGGGAGGACCGGCTACGGCCGACCGGGTGCAGGTGAGTCCCACCGGGCCGGACGGCGCTGACTTTAATTTCGACACGACCGAATTGGCCACCGAAGGCGAAACCTTTACCTTCCAGATCGCGTGCGTCAACCGGACCCTGTTGCCCTGTGTCCTGCTTGCCGGTGCGATCGAAGTAGAGCCGGGGTTCATTGCGCGGGTCGCTGATCGAACCAACGGTCAATTACAGTTTGAACTGACGTCGTTGGCCCAATTGGGCATCGTGGGGCCGGACACTCTGCGGTTGACCGCAAACGGGACGTGATCGGTTACCGAGGTCTATTCCCGGTACGCAAGGGGCGCTTTCCCCGTGATGGATATTTCCAACCTATGGGTCTCTATCCGGACGGTTGATTCCCAATCCTGGGTGATCGACGTAATCCAACCCGAAATGGCCGAGGTAACCGCGCAGAACGGCGGGGTTCAACTCTTCCACAGCTTTGCCGATGATAATTTCTTCATTTCGCGCCGACCCATACACGTTGGGCGGGCTAATCAGCCGTGTGTCGCCTCACTGGGACCGGCCTGACGGGGGGGCGCTGGGCCGTCGAGCGCTTCTTTGGTTGGTGGTTCAGCACCGGCTGGGTTGAGAGCCATACTTGCCGAGGCAGAAAGCGAACTGGCCTACGTTTCCTCTTGTCAGCAGTGATGTTCGTCGCCATGGCGTTGGCCAGGATGCCCCAGTACAAGCCCGAGGTATCCCTCGTCGGAATGCTGCGGGCAGTTTAGGCAGACGCCGTTAGCGTCACTCTGACTGATCTGTACCCCCGTCGGGGGAATCCTCTTGTGACCGTGGTTGTTGATGCACGCGCAAAGAGACCTGTCCATCTGCATCGCCTTAGCGTAGATGTCGCCCAACCCGAAGATTTCTTCCATTGCAACCATGGCTTTGTCGTTGTTCATCTTGCGCAGCAGCTTTCTGCGGTCTTCCTTCAGTAAGCCGAAGATCTCATCGTGGTTACGGTCGGTGTACCGTTTCGATACGTGCCGAGTTGCTTTCCACATCGACCACTTTCGCTTGACCGGCCAAGCGATTTTCACCCACAAGTTGGGCGGCTCGTAAACACAGTTCTCGGGATCCACTGGCCGTTCGCCTACCCATGGTAGCTTTTCCATTTTCCACGGCTCCGTGAATACAATTCGGCGGCGGTGTCATGCCGCTTAAATCCGTCATACGCGGCCGCTCAAAGCAGTGTGGGCACCATTCCTCTACCCCAGCACGAATCGGAGTTAACAACCTGCTGATCGACGATTATCGTAAACGTGGTGCATCGCTACGGATGCCGAAATCCGTCATTCCTAACTATGGGTAGCGAGCCGCTCGTCGTAGCAAACCTAATTTTGCACGCGCCTATTGAATATCCGGCGGGCCTTGCGAAGTGCATCGCGTCAACGTAACATCCTTTGCCATGCGGTATCGCCATATCAGCTTCACCCGGACTCCCTCTGCTGCCGCCATCGTGTTGCCGGCCCGCGGCGACGGGTGCACCATTACTGAGGAGATCGCTGCTGAATTGCGCGATTGCTGCCACGCCTTGATGCTGGCGGACGAGCTGCGGGTTGTGACAATTTCAGGGTCCGGCCATTCGTTTGCAGTTGGCCGCGTGAAACCCCCGCCGGATATCCTCTCCAGGCCAACGGTGGCGAAGCGCCGGGCTTGGCAAGATGCGTTGTGGGTCGCTTCAGCCGTGGCCGCGTTGCCTATGCCCGTAGTAGCGGTGCTCAACGGCGACGCCATTGCCCACGGCCTGGAGTTGGCCTTGGCGGCGGACCTGCGCGTCGCCGTAGGCACGGCCCGCCTCGGCGCCGGCGATCCTATGGTGGACGGCTTCCCCTTTGACGGAGCGACCCAGCGGTTGCCCCGCCTGGTCGGTCCGGCGTTGGCGCGGGATATGCTGTTCACCGGGCGCGCCCTTTCGGCCCTGGAGGCGCTGGAGTTTGGCCTGGTCAACCGCGTCGCGCCTCCCGAGCGGTTGGATGACGTGGTTGACGATTTGGTATCCACAATCGTGGCATCCGCCCCAATCGCCGCCCGCTACGCAAAAGAAGCGGTGGTCGCCGCCGGGGATCTGACACTTACTCAGGGGTTGCGTTTGGAAGCCGACCTCAGCGTGATCCTGCAAAGCACCGATGACCGCGCCGAAGGTTTGGGCGCGTTCGCCGAAAAGCGTTCGCCCCAATTCCAGGGCCACT
Source organism: Dehalococcoidia bacterium (assembly GCA_021295965.1). GTDB lineage: Bacteria > Chloroflexota > Dehalococcoidia > Lucifugimonadales > UBA3495 > Bin87. Next base: position 74,535 of record JAGWBI010000002.1, read on the forward strand.
GAGTCAAAATTTGCCCATGCACGTACGATTGGATATTCACACCCACGTTGGGGAAATGTTCGGGTTCCAACCGCCGACGCCCGAAATCGCGGAATCTGTGATAGCGCAGATCAAAAAGGCGGGCCTTGACGGCATCGCCGTCACCGACCACTGGCGTCGGGACTGGGGATTGGCTCTGCACCGGGTCGTGGAAGACCATTTCCCCAACGAGGTCATCATAATCCCGGGGCACGAAATCGACGTCCGTCCGCCAAGTAGCCCCTTCGACGAATACCACTGCACCGAGTTGTATCTGCCTGGCGGCCGCCTTTTTCGCACCTACTGCCACCCCGGATACTACACACCCAACATCGTTATCGAAGACGATATCCACGGTATCGAAGTTGCCAACCACCATCACGATTGGCATATTCGTCGGCCAGCGGTCGAACGGGTCGCCGACGCCCACGGCCTGCTCACTTTTTCGGTGAGTGATGCAAATGTGCTTGGCGAGATCGGCGCCGGAAGCACCCTGGTTGACCTGGACGATATGTTCCGTCGGGCCATTCCGTTGGACTGACGCATCGCACCCATATGGCGACTCCTTTCCCCACCATCATCTACGAAAAGGTCGGCGACGTAGCTCACGTCTCGCTGAACCGCCCGGAGCGTCTCAATGCCTATTCGGTGGCCATGCGGGACGATTTCGCCCAGGCGTTGTGGGCCGTCGGGGAGGATGACGAGGTTGGCGCACTGCTGATCACCGGACAGGGCCGGGCCTTCTGCGCGGGGGCCGACCTCAGCGAGTTCGGCTCGGCTCCCTCCCAGGTGATTGCCCGCCGAGTCCGCTGGCAGCGCGACGTCTGGGGCCAACTCATCGACCTGCCCAAACCCATCGTGGTCGCGGTTCATGGGTACTGCATCGGCTCGGGCATCGAGATCGCGCTCCTGGCGGATCTTCGCATTGCCGCCTCAGACACCGTTTTCGCCATGCCGGAGGTCCAGTTGGGAATGATACCCGCGGCCGGTGGCAGTCAAACCCTCCCCGCTAACGCCGGACCGTCGGTTGCGCTGGACCTGCTTCTCACCGGCCGACGTTTCGATGCCAACGCGGCGCTGGGTTATGGGCTGATTAGCCGCGTGGTGTCTCCCGATGAGTCGGAGGAAACCTCGTGGGCTGTCGCAAGCCAACTCGCCCAATTGCCGCCGGGTTTCGCTGCCGCCATGCGGGTGGCGCTGCGGGAAACCGGGATCACTAAGTTGGCCGATGGGTTGCGAACGGAGCGGCGACTATCGGCGTCTTTGGCGTCCATCGATGATATTCAGAAACGCTGAGCGCTTTGGGGTAACTCGCCGGGATAATCGTTAGCATGGAGAGACGATGAACACTACGGAATTTCTGATGATCGCGTCGGCAATCGTGCCGGACCGGACGGCTATCGTATTCGATGGTCAGCAAATCAGTTTCGAGATTCTCCAGGAACGGGTCAACCGGCTCGCCAACGCTATGGCGGAGTTGGGCATCGAAGCCGGCGACCGCGTGGCGGCAATGCAGACCAATTGCCACCACCTCATGGAAGTATATTTCGCTGCCGCGCAGCTCGACGCCATCTACGTCCCCATCAACTTCCGGGCCAAGGAAGATGAACTGGCCACTATGCTGTCAATAGTGGAACCTAGACTGCTTTTCCTGGGTGAACGCTACCTGCCGCTGGCGCCGTCCGACGGCTCTGTTCCGCCGGAGCGCATCGTGATGCTGGACGCGGCCGGATTGTATGGGCGCCACAACTACGACGATTTGTTGTCCAACGCTGATCCGGACCAGCTCCACTTCCCGGAGGACGACGAGGATGCCACCACTGTGATCATGTTCACTTCCGGCACCACCAGCATACCCAAGGGAGCGCAGTTGACCCACGACAGCTTCAGCACGTTTCTGCTCACCAGCGTGACGCCGGCCGATCCCGACATCGAGGAAACCAACCTGTTGACGGTGCCGATGTACCACGTGGCTGGATTACAGGGTGCGCTGGCGGCGATTTTCGGGGGAAGGACCCTGGTGGTGATGCCCCAATTCGACCCGGAAGAGTGGATGGCGTTGGCCGCCAAACACCGGGCTAACCGGGCCATGCTCGTGCCTACCATGCTCAAGCGAGTGATGGATCACCCGAGTTTCGGGGCTTACGACCTTTCGTCGCTGGACGTGATCACCTATGGCGCTGCTCCCATGCCGTTGCCGGTCATAAGGGAGGCCATCGGCAAGTTCCCCAACACTCGGTTCATCAATGCTTTCGGGCAGACGGAAACGGCGTCCACCATCACCATGCTGCCGCCCGACGATCACGACCTCTCGGGATCCCCGGAAGAAGTCGAAACCAAGGTGCGCCACCTGACCTCCATTGGGAAACCCCTGGAGGACGTCGAAGTCATGATTGTGTCCGAGGATGGAGAGCCGGTGCCCGACGGCGAAGTCGGCGAAATCGTCGCCCGTGGCGCGCGGATGATGACCGGCTATTGGCAGCAATCCGACGCTACCGGCGACACCCTGCGTGGCGGCTGGCTCTACACCGGCGATCTGGCGTGGCAGGACGAGGACGGTTACATTTACCTGGCCGGGCGCGCTCGGGATTTCATCAAACGCGGCGGCGAAATGATCTCCCCGGAGGAGGTGGAGCAGACCTTGGTGGAGCATCCCGGCGTTGAAGAAGTGGCGGTCATCGGTGTTCCCGATCTGGAATGGGGCGAGGAGGTGCGTGCGGTGGTCGTGGCCGTTGACCCGGCGGTGTCCGAGGGAGAGTTGATCGAATTCTGCCGTGACCGGCTTGCCGGCTTCAAGCGTCCTCGTTCCGTGGTGTTCGTGGATGTGTTGCCGCGCAACGTAATGGGCAAGGTAATGAAACGCGACCTGCGAGAAGAATTCGGCCATCCCGTCACTAACAGTTGAACGGGAACCAAAGTGGGACCGGAGGGAATGGTATGGATATAGCGGTAATGGGCGCCGGCGGCGTCGGTGGCTACTTCGGCGGGTTGTTGGCCCGTGCCGGAAACGACGTGACATTTATCGCCAGAGGGCCGCACCTGGAAGCAATCCGCCGCAACGGTCTGCGGGTCGAGAGCGGAAATGACGGTATCTTCACCGTCCCCGGCAACGCCACCGACCATCCGGCCGAAGTCGGACCGCGTGAACTGGTTCTGTTCACCGTAAAGATGTACGACAACGACCCCGCCATCCGCGCCATCGGTCCGCTGGTCGGGCCGGAAACAATCGTGCTGACGTTGCAAAACGGCATCGACAACGGCGAGAGATTGGTGGAGGCCTACGGAGCGGAACGGGTAATGATCGGCTCCGCGTACCTGGAAGGACGCATCAGCGAGCCGGGCGTGGTGACCCAGGGCGGTCCCGGCTCGGCCTCCTTCGGCGAGCGCACCACTGGGATCACCGAACGAGGGCGGCGGTTGCTGGAAGTCTTCCAGAACGCCGGTTGGCGCGTCGAATTGCTGGAGAACATGACCGGGATGCTGTGGAAGAAATTCGCCTATTTGGCCGGATCTGCCGGCGTATGCGCCGCCAGTGGGTGCGCTTACGGCGAATTGCGTACCGTGCCTGAAACCCGCTCGGCCATCGAGTCCGCTATTGCGGAAGCCCTGGCTGTGGGTGAAGCCTCCGGCGCCCCGCTGGAACCCGACTCGCTGCAATGGTCGATGAATGCACTCGACAACTTCCCCGCCACCGGTATGGCGTCGCTGGCGAAAGATTTCGCCGAAAGCCGGCCGGTAGAGCTAGAAGGACTTACGGGAACGGTAATTCGGATGGGGCAAGAATACGGAATTCCAACGCCGGTAAATGACGCCCTGTACGCTGTGTTGAAACCACGGGCAAACCGGATCGAGGCCGATCTGCCTAGCGGCTGAGCGGACGCGACATCCCAGTCGCATCGGAAAACATAGATCGACCGAACGCGCCGGTTAGCCGCCGGCGCTTTTCTTTGGCAGAGCGCGCAGTCGGGCACCCTCAGCGTCCGAGTAAGCGCGGATTGCGGCGCCGGCTCAAAGATTTCTGGTTACGATATACGTTATATTGTGATTATTTTCACCATTTTCGGGTACTTAAAACCCACTTGACATCGTTTTTCCGCGTTGTTAGCCTTTCGCACGCTGATGATCGTACACACATTGCGTTGAGCCGTTCCCGTCGCATGAGGGGGTTACCATGCAGAACCGTGTGCTGAATCACTTCACGGGTCGCATATTCCTGTTCGGAATCACTGTGACCGTGCTTGCGCTCCTGGTGGCCTGTGGGTCAACCGCCCCGGACCAAACTGCCGCCCCCGCGGCAGACACGGCGGCGCCGACCCAACCCGCTGCTCCCACTGCTGCCGACAGCGCGGCGCCGACCGCCGTGCCGGCCCAGGCCGGAACCGCTCCCGAATCCGCCGACCGGGGGAAATACGGGGGCATCATCACCGCTCAGAATACCGGCAGCGTAGCCCACTGGAGCGTTTGGCACTGCGGCTCCGGCGGCACCTGCATGGCCCCGACCGCTCCGCTCTACAGTGGGTTGGTCCAATACAACGGCGAAACGCCGGACCCGCTGGACATCCGGGGCGACCTTGCCACGGAGTGGGATGTCAGTGAGGACGGGACGTCGTACACGTTCTACCTGGCCGAAAACGCCAAATGGTGGGACGGTACGCCCGTTATCGCCGATGATGTGGTGTTCAGCCTCGACGAAATGGTGCGGGACGATGTGCCCCGGCCGCGAGCCGGCCAGTTCCGCCCGTACTACGAAAGTTCCCGGGCGATTGACCCCAAAACCGTGGAGGTCACGCTCAAATTCGCCTCTTCTGCCTTCCTCCAATTTCAGGCCACCGAATTCGTCAAGATCAAGCCCAAACACCATTTTGACGACCCCGACGTTGACATGAAGAAGGAGGAAAACATCCTCGGCTCCGGCCCGTTCAAGCTGAAGGAATACAAAAAGGACATATCCATCGAGTACGAGAAATACGAGGACTATCACAAAGAAGGCTACCCATACGTGGATGGGTTGCAGTTTTTCATCATCCCGGACAGCAGCACCATCCTCGCCGCTTACCTGTCCGGTCAGGTCATGATGACTACCCACCAAAACAGCAACCTGAACATCCGCGAAGGAGAGCAACTGCAGGGACGCTTGGGCGACCGCGCTACCGTCTATTATCCCGGACCCACCAACTGGGTGGGGCTGATGATGAATACCGAGCGGGAACCGTTCGACGACGTCAGGGTGCGCAAGGCAATGCACCTGGCTTTGCACCGGCAACCCTTCATCGACGCCTTCGGCAACGGTAGATATTACCTCGGTGGGCCGTTCCCGCCCGACCAGTGGTTCTCTTTGAGTACGGAGGAACTGGCGCAGCTGCCCGGTTATCGCCAGACCGCCGACGGGGAGAAGCATCCCGACGACATCGCCGCTGCCAAGGCGTTGATGACTGAGGCGGGTTACGCCGACGGTTTCGAGACCACCATCCTGGCCGCCAACTTTCTCGGTTTCCCCGACCACGCCCAGATGGCCGCCGACCAGTTGCGCCGTTTCCTCAACGTAACTGCAGAGGTCCAACCGGCTGAGGCCACCGCCGGATACGCCAGGTACGAATCCGGCGACTGGGAGTTCGGCGTCCACGGCAACGGTTTCCTGATCCTCGATCCCGACGCCATCATCGGCGGTTCTTACCTGGCCACCGGAACCCGCAACTACAGTGGGTGGGAACCGCCTCGCATCACGGAACTATTCAACCAGCAAATCAGGGAAACCGACCAAACCAAACGACGGGAGGTCGTGCAGCAGATGGCGGACTACATGCGCGACGAAGACTCCCACGTCATCATCATGCACTGGAGCCGTCTCGTGTTCGTCGTGGACAGCCGCATCCAGAACTTCAACCTGCCCGCGACGTTCTCGTCCCACAACAACAAAGCTCATCTATGGTGTGACCCAGCCTGCTGATTGACAAAGATTGACCCAAAATCCGCTGGGTATCGGAACGCGTCGCCTGAGGAGGGAACGTCATGCTGAACCGCGCACTTCAGTTCCTCACCATCCGCACGTTGATCGTTTTCACCGTCGTTTGCAGCCTGACCGCCGCCGCGGCCTGTGGCACCACCGCTCCTGAAGAAGCAGTTACGCCCAGCCAGGATACGGCGCCCGCCACCGCTCCTCCGGCCGCACAATCCGGTCCTGCTCCAACCGCCGAACCGGCGCCCGCTCAGGTCGCCGCGCAGATGGAGGATAGTGGCAAGTATGGCGGCATCCTCACCGGGCAAAACGCCGGCAGCGTCGCTCATTGGAGCAGTTGGCAGTGCGGCTCCGGCGGCACCTGCATGACGCCCACCTCGCCGATGTACAACGGGTTGGTCCAGTACAACGGCGAGACCCCCGAACCCCTGGACATTCGCGGCGATCTGGCCAGTGAGTGGGACGTCAGCGAGGACGGCACCATCTATACGTTCCACATCCGCGACAACGCAAATTGGTGGGACGGCACGCCCGTTTCATCCGACGATGTCGTGTACAGCCTGGACCAGATGGTGCGCACCGACGCGCCTCGCCCGCGTTCCGGCCAGTTCCGCCCTTACTACGACCGCTCGGAAGCGATCGATCCGAAAACGGTTGCCGTTTACCTGAAGTTCCCGTCCGCGGCTTTCCTTCAGTACCAGGCGACGGAATTCGTCAAGATCCATCCCAAGCACCATGTCGAGACCGGCGTGGACATGAAGAAAGAGGAAAACATCCTGGGCTCCGGCCCGTTCAAGTTGAGGGAGTACAAGAAGGACATATCCATCGAATATGAGAAGAACCAGGACTATTTCAAGGAAGGTTATCCGTATCTGGACGGTCTGAAATATTTCGTCATCGTGGACACCAGCACCATCACCGCGGCCTATCTGTCGGGCCAGGTGATGATGACCACCTTCGCCAACAGCAACCTGAACGTGCGCGACGGAGAGCAATTGCAGGAACGGATCGGCGAGCGGGCGACGGTGCACTATCCCGGGCCGCTGGGGTGGGCCGGTTTCATGATGAACACCACGCGCGAGCCGTTCGATGATATCCGCGTGCGGCAGGCCGTCCACCTGGCCATCCACCGCCAGCCCTTCGCCGAAATCTTCGGCAACGGCCGCTACCCGCTGGGAGGCCCGTTCCCGCCTGACCAATGGTTCTCACTGTCTTCCGAGGAATTGCTCGAGCTGCCGGGTTACCGGCAGACCGAGGACGGGGAGAAGCATCCGGACGACATCGCCGAGGCGAAACGGTTGCTCGCGGAAGCCGGGTATCCCGATGGGTTCGAAACCAGCACCCTGGCCGCCAACTTCCTTGGTTTCCCCGAGATGGCGCAATTGGCCGCTGACCAATTGCGACGGCACGTGAACATCATTACCGAGGTGCAGCCCGCCGAGCCGACGGCCGGTTACGCCCGTTACGAGGCTGGAGACTGGGAATCCGGAGTCCACGCCAACGGGTTCCTCATCCTGGATCCTGACGCCATCATCGGCGGCTCGTATCTGGCGACGGGTACCCGGAACTACAGCGATTGGGAGCCTACCCGCATAACGGAACTGTTCGACGCCCAGGTGAAGGAAACCGACCAAACCAAGCGCCGGGAACTGGTGCAGGAAATGTCACGGTATCTCCGGGAACAGGACTCCCATGTGGCCATCACCCACTGGACGCTCACCGTGTGGGTGGTGGACAACCGGATCCAGAACTTCAATCTGCCATCCACCTTCTCCGCGCACAACATGAAGGAACACCTTTGGTGCGACCCTGCGTGCTGACCTACAGCGTGCCGCAACAGACGCCCGTTGATTGACGATGTGGAAAATGGGGAGGAAGTGCTATGCGAATCGGAACGTTCCATCTCTTGTCATGGCGGCTTTTGGCAACATCGACCTTTGCGTTCATCCTTGCGACCACAATGGCTTGTGGTACTACGTCTCCAGGCGACGACCCTGCCTCCAGTGGTGACACGACGCCCGCCACGGCGCCCCCGGCCGCCGCATCTTCGGATGCAGCGACTGTCCCGCCGGCTGCGGGCGCCGGTCCGGCTCCCACAGCAGAACCAACCCAGGCGCCTGCGGTAATCCAGACGGAAGATGAGGGCAAATACGGCGGGATACTCACCGGCCAGAACTCGGGCAGTGTGGCCCACTGGAGCATCTGGCACTGCGGCTCGGGTGGCACGTGCATGGCCCCCACCACGCCGATGTTCAATGGCCTGGTCCAATACGATGGTGAAACCCCCGAAACCCTGGACATACGGGGAGACCTCGCCACCGAATGGAGCATCAGTGAAGACGGCTCCGTTTACACCTTCAGGCTCCACGATGACGCCAGATGGTGGGATGGCATGCCCGTGACGTCGGAAGACGTGGTTTACAGCTTGGATCAAATGGTCCGTACCGACGAGCCGCGTCCCAGGTCCGGGCAGATCCGCCCGTACTACGAGAGATCGGAGGCGATTGATCCGAGAACCGTAGCGGTACATTTGAATTTTCCCTCCACCGCTTTTCTCCAATATCAGGCCACGGAGTTCATGAAGATCCTTCCCAAGCACCACGTCGAAACGGGCGTGGACCTCAAGAAGGAGGACAACATCCTTGGCTCTGGCCCCTTCCGGTTCAAGTCGTACAAAAAGGACGTCTCCATCGAGTACGAGAAGAACGAAGACTATTTCAAGGAAGGCTACCCATACTTCGACGGTTTGAAGTACTTCATCATCGTGGACAGCAGCACCATTCTCGCGGCGTACCTGTCCGGCCAGGTGATGATGAGCACCTTCTCCAATAGCAACCTGAACATCCGGGAGGGTGAACAACTTCAGGAGCGTATCGGCGCCCGGGCGCAGATCTACTACCACGGACCGATCGCGTGGATCGGTTTTCTGATGAACACCCAGAGGGAACCCTTCGACGACCCGAGGGTTCGTCGCGCGATCCACCTGGCCCTCCATAGGCAGGAATTTATCGACATCTTCGGGAACGGCAAATACCACATGGGCGGACCATTCCCGCCCGATCAGTGGTTCTCTCTCAGCACCGAAGAATTGCTCCAACTGCCCGGCTATCGGGAGGCAGAGGACGGCGAGAAACACCCCGACGACATCGCTGAGGCAAAACGATTGTTGGCCGAAGCCGGTTACCCCGATGGATTTGAAACCTCCACGTTGGCGGCGAATTTCGTCAACTTCCCGGAGATGGCACAGTTGGCGGCGGACCAATTGCGCCGGTTCGTGGACATTCAGATCGAGGTGCAGCCCGCCGAACCGACGGCCGGTTATGCGCGGTATGAGGCTGGTGACTGGGAATCGGGCTTCCACGGCAACGGGTTCCTGATCATGGACCCCGACGCCATCATCGGCGGCTCGTATCTGTCTGCCGGTACCCGCAACTACAGCCGTTGGGAACCCACCGAGATTGGGAACCTATTTGACGCGCAGATTAGGGAAACCGACGAGACCAAACGTCGGGCATTGGTCCAGGAAATGTCGGAGTACCTCCGGAACACCGATTCCCACGTGGCCATCACTCACTGGCAACTCACCGTTTGGGTGGTCGATTCCCGTATCCAGAATTTCCACCTGCCGCCGACCCTGTTTGCCCACAACATGAAGGAACACCTCTGGTGCGATCCGGCTTGTTAGGGCCGGGACAGAGAATCCGTTGGCCACGACAGCGAATGAAGAGAGAGATTGAAACGAACGCCGGCACGTACGTCGGCCCGCAACTGTCCACGGGGGAGCCATGCAAGGGTATCTAGCCAAGAGGATCCTGCTTTTCATTCCCACGCTGCTCCTGGTTACGCTGATGGTATTTTCCCTGATGCGCCTGATACCAGGGGATCCGGCTTATTTGTTGCTGGCCGGCTCGGACGGCGAGGGTCAGTTCACCGAGGAGCAGTTGCAGGCGCTGCGCCATGAGCTGGGCACCGACCGGCCTCTGCCGGTGCAATACCTCACCTGGATCTGGGGCCTGCTGCGCTGGGATTTCGGTACGTCCCTCTACTACGACACCCCGATTTCTGAGGACATTAGCACCAAGTTGCCCATCACCCTGGAGCTGACGATCCTGGCTTTGCTGTTTGCCTTCGTGGTGTCGGTGCCATTAGGAGTCCTGTCAGCGGTGAAGCAGGACAGCATCGCGGACTACATTTCGAGGATCATTGCCATAGCCGGCATCGCCATGCCCACGTTCTGGACGGGGATTCTGGTTATCTACTTCCTGGTCAAATGGTTCAACTGGTTACCACCGTTGGATTTCACCCACATCTGGGAGAACCCGTGGGTGAATATCCAGCAGCTGACCTTCCCGGCCCTGGCGCTGGGGTTCTACAACATGGCTTTGATCGCTCGCGTTACCCGGTCATCCATGCTGGAAGTATTCCGTGAGGATTACATAAGGACGGCCCGATCCAAGGGCCTCCGGGAGTTGGCGGTGATCAGCCGCCACGCCCTCAAAAACGCCTTCCTCCCGGTGCTGACCATATCCGGATGGCAGATCGGACGTCTGATCGCCGGGACCGTCGTAATTGAAACCATCTTCCTCGTACCCGGCATGGGCCGCCTGCTAATCGACAGTATCTTCCATCGGGACTACACCATGATCCAAAGCATCGTCATGGTCATCGCATTCCTGGTGCTGGCCATCAACCTGGTTGTCGATTTGCTGTACGGCTGGATCGACCCGCGCATCCGCTACGAGTAACCCGACGCCGCTCGAACACAACCGGCTTGGAATAAGGAGGTACCGGTAATGGCATTACAGGCTACCGGGCCGTTGGTTGAATCCGAACAGACCTTGGCGGGGATGCGCCCCCGGCCGCCCTGGTGGAAAAACCTGCTCTGGTTCTGCCAACGCAAACCGTTGGGCGCTTTCGGCGCGATCCTGGTCATCTTGTTGGTTGTCGTAGCCATCTTCGCTCCCGCCATAGCCACCGGAGACCCTTTGGAGACTAACTCCAAGTACGTTTTCAATCCTCCCACTGGCGACACCTGGCTCGGCGGAGACCAGATTGGCCGCGACGTTTACAGTCGCCTGGTGTACGGGACCCGGATCTCGCTGGTCGTGGGCCTGTTGAGCGTGCTGTTCGGGGTCACGATAGGGTTCCTGATCGGCATCGTGAGCGGATACTTCGGTGGCATCACCGACCTGGTCGTCCAGAGGATCATGGACGCCATGATGTCGTTCCCTGCGCTGATCCTGGCCCTGGCGATTATGGCCGGCTTGGGAGCGTCGGTGACCAACGTGGTAATAGCGCTGAGCGCCGTGTTCATACCAGGGGCCGCGCGTACCATCCGCTCCCAGGCCCTCAGCATCAAAGAGGTGGACTACGTGCTAGCCGCCCGTGCCGTGGGCGCCGGCGACTGGCGCATCATCCTTCGCCACATGGCGCCCAACTGCGCGGCCACGTTCATCGTCCTTGCCAGCATCTCCCTGGGCTGGGCGATTGTGGTGGAGGCGTCCCTGAGCTTCCTGGGCGTTGGCATCCCGCCGGACGTCCCGTCCTGGGGCGGTATGCTCAACGGTGTTGCGCAGAACTCTCTGGACGTAGCCCCTTGGCTGGGGGTGTTCCCTGGGCTGGCCATCGCGATCACGGTGTTTGCCGTCAACCTGCTGGGCGACGCCCTGCGCGACGTGCTGGACCCGCGGATGCGCGGCGCAAACTAGACTATCAGGCAGGCCAAGAAACTGTAGGGGCGAATAATCATTCGCCCCTATCCTTTGCAACAGGATCGTCGTCCAACGTCCTAATTTTCCGGGTACGTCAGCTTCATCAAGACGTGCCGACGGTTTGTAGTGTAAGGGCGAACGTGTTCGGGCCACCGCCCCGCGTCCACGGCGTCTGCCCATTCCGAACTGGTGAGCACGTCCGGGCTTTCTATCTGGTACACCGCGTGGTGCTTCTGCATCCCCGGAATCTCGATCTCCTGAACTTGGCCCCCCATCGCCATGACGAGCCGCTGGGTTTCGTAGCGGGTAACGCCCAGGACGCCGGGGGTTTGATCCAGGAGCGGGCAATGTTCCGTGTTGTAAACATCGTTGAAAAGGGCTTCGTGTTCGGCGTCGATGTCCATGCTGGCAATGAAAAGGTACCTGGATTTCAAATCGGCCATTTCGTAACCTCCAATCAAAAACCGGCTTGCGCCGGTGTGGTTAATCCGGGCGTAGGTGAACCGACGCCCAGCAAGATACGCCCCTTTCAGTGGGACTGGTGCAACATCTGAGCGGCAATCGCCCAGTCGGAACTCGCGCCTCGCATGTCGCCCAAGTTGGCCCGAGCCTTGCCCCGAGCCACGTAGGCTTCAGGGTAGCGGTCGTTCAGCGCGATCGCAGCGTCAAAGTCCGCTACGGCCGAACGGTCATCGCCACCGTCGCGGAGCGCCAGCCCCCGCCAGTAGAAGGCGGCTGGCTCGTCCGGCTCGCGGCTGATTGCTTCGGTCAAGTCCGCGACCGCGCCGCTGAGCTGAGACAGCCTATACCGGGCCTGACCTCGGAGCTGCCAGACAGCGGCTTCGGCGTGTCCCATCTCCAGAGCCCGAGTGGCGTCTCCCTCGGCCGCGCTCCAATTTCCCAGTTGCAGGTGCAACCCGGCCCGGCGTGGCCAAGCGTGCGCAACATCCGGTTCAAGTTCGATGGCACGGTCCAGTTCGGCGAGGGCAGATTCCGACCGACCCAACGCCCACAGCGCCTGTCCCCTGAGGCAATGCAGTACACCACTCTCGGGGTCCACCAAAAGCGCCAGGTCCAGATCGGCCAGGGCCGACTGAGGCCGGCCTTGCTTCAGGTGCGCCACCGCGCTGCGCGCGTGCGTATCAGCGGGCGTGTTCATCGGGCAGTTCGCAGGCGATGTTGTTCCGCACTGTTGACCACGGTGAGAAAATCAGGGCGACCCACCAGGAGTCGCCCCATGTGACGATGAGACGTTTAGAAAGCCCGGCGGTGGGAGTACTCAATCTCTTGGTTGGTGATGAACTCCAGCAGGACGGCGTTGCCGTTCTCGTTCTGCTCCCGCGCTCGCTGGAACGCCGGGATGATTTCGTCCGGATCTGTGACCCGTTCCGCGTAGCCGCCCATCGCCCGGCCCATGTCGGCGTAGTTGCCGCCCAGGTCTCGCGTGCTGTACAGCTCGTGTGACCGCTGCATGGCGTTGGTTTCCACGGCCATGGACGAGTTGTTCAGGACGACGGTGGTGATGGGAACGCCGCTGCGCACGGCGGTCTCAAAGTCCAGGCCCACCATGCCGAACGCCGCGTCGCCCATGAAGTTGACGCACATCTTGTCGGGGTCGGCCAGCTTCGCGCCGATGACCAGACCCAGACCCGTGCCCAGGCCGTGGGACTTCCCCCAGCCCAGGTAGGTACGCGGGCCGCCGGACCGGTAGAAGGGGGTGATCTGGTCCCGGGGGCTGCCCGAGTCGTGAGTGATAATGGCTTCGGTGGCAGGGACGGCCCTTTGGAAGTCTGTGATAACGCGGTACGGATTCACCGGCGGGCCGCCGGCGGTGGTCTTGTGGTTCCATTCCGCCAACCAGGCGTCGCGCACGGAGGCGATTTCGCCGGTCACCTCCGCATTATTGCGCCGGCTATCGCCCACGATCTCCCGGCAGGCTTCAATCATCTGTCGCAGCGACAGCTTGGCGTCGCCGATGACGGGGAACTGTACGTCGTAGTCCTTGTTGACGTCTCGCGGGTCGTTGGTGTTCTGGATGAGGGTTTTCCCAGCGGGCAGGTTCATCGACATGCCATGCTTGGTGAAGCTGGATCCCACGCCGAAGATGACGTCGGAGCGACGCATGAAGTGGTACACGGTGCCGGACATCACTCCTGAACCGCTGCCCAGGGCCAACGGATGCTGCTCGGGAAAACCGCTCTTGCCCAGTAGAGTGGTCATCACGGGGGCCGACAGCAATTCGGCCAGCTCCACCAGTTCGTCGGTGGCCTCGGCGTACATCACCCCCTGTCCAGCGTGGATGACCGGATAGGAGGCGGAACACAAGGCGCGCGCGGCGGCTTCAACGTCGCCCGGGTCGGCCTGGGACGCGGAACGCCTGACGTTTCCGCTCCAGTAGAATGCTTCCTCCGAAACATCTTCCAGCGCCACGTCGGCCGGGATTTCCACCATCGATGGCCCGGGCCGTCCGGTATAGAGGGCGTTGACGGCGCGGCGCATCACCTGGCTGGTGCTGCCCGACAGGTTCAGGCGCTCCAGGTGCTTGGTCACGCTGGCGAAACTCTCTATGGAGTCGAACATAGGGAACACTCCCTGCCGCTCGCGGGGATGACCCAAGGGCAACAACAGGATGGGCACGGAGTCGGAGAAGGAAGTGGCGACGCCGGAATACGCGTTTTCCGCGCCCGGACCGTACTGCATCGCGAAAACGCCGGGAGGCCGGCCGTTGGTGACGCGGCTGTAACCGTCGGCGATCCCTACGCCGACGCGCTCCTGCCGGCAGATGATGGGTCGGATTCCTGCGGCGGCGCACGCCTCAATAACCGGCGTGGTGGGGAAGCAGGAAAGGTACTGCACCCCTTCCCGTTTCAGAATTTCAGCAATAGCGTCAATCGTTTGCACGGTGATACCTCATGGCAATTTGTGGTTGCGGATGCTTGGACGCCGCAAGTATAACATCGGCCCCAACGTCGGTCGGTTGCCGTGGCCATTCAGCTGGTACCATTTCGTGAAGGCGATTCGTCCATTCGCCTTCTCCTTCGCCAAGCCCTTCCTGCCGATCCGTCAGACCCGCAAAACGCTGCTTCTGCCGAACTGACACCCTTCCTCACGCCTACCCAGTTTGGTCAAACCGTCATGGGCCTCACGGACCGGGTACCGAACTTCATCATCGGACACGTTCTACGCAGGGCTCAATTGCCCCTTTGCGTCTCGGCGTCTTCGCGTCTTTGCGTTAAATCTCCGTGCAATTGTCCGACGGAGTAGGTCATACCAACGAACTGGGTACGCGTGAGGACACAGGGCCTTTTCAAAGTCGCTTTTGTCATTGCGAGTCCGCCTCTGGCGGATGGCAATCACGCGCCGGAAGCAGGGTTCGTACCGACGATTGCCGTCCGCCTGCGGCGGACTAGGCTCCTCGCAATGACTTTGAAAAGGCCCTGGTGAGGACACCCTCCCCCTTGACCATACCGTTGCAGAACATATATCCCAAATATAGCCAAGGCAAAACAGCTATTTCATCCCAAATCTCAAAAGGCAGGATTTCACTTCGACGGCCAACCCCGTCAGTAACAAATCGCAACCGGTCGCAGTCGGCAAGGCTCTGTTAGACCTGACCACCTCAATCAGATTGCCGATCCCCAAGGCTTTGTCGGGCCGGCGTATAAGCATCTGAAAGCGTCGCTCCTCGCCGCCTGCCGGCTCGATGCGCGGCGGCGCGGCGGCCACTATAATGCCTTTGTTGCGCCGAGCATCGAAGTTGCTAACCCACGGAGTTGCTCTATGACCACTACCGCCGCCGACCCCACGAGCCTCACCGCTGCCGACCTTCAAGCTGCCGTTCCCAAAATGGATGGCAAGATCACGCTGCCTGGCCTCTACGCTGGCGTTCACGTCTGGCGTGACCAGTGGGGCATTCCCCATATCCGCGCCGCCAACGAGCACGACGCATGGTTCGCCCAGGGTTTTGTGACTGCCCAGGACCGGCTGTGGGCCATGGAATACGACCGCCGCCGCGCCGTGGGCCGTTGGGCCGAGGCGGCGGGCAAGTCCGCGATAGGCCAGGATATGCAGATGCGACGGCATCGTCTTGAAGACGCCGCCCGCGCCGACTGCGAAGCCGCCGGCCCGCGGGCCAAAGCCATGCTGGAAGCCTACTCCGACGGCGTCAACGCCTTCATCAACAGCGACGCGCCTCTGCCGGCCGAATACCGCATCACCGGGATCACGCCCGAACCATGGGAACCCTGGCACAGCCTGGCGATTTACAAAGTCCGGCACATATTCATGGGGGTTTTCGAGACCAAGGCGTGGCGAGCCCGGATGGTCAAAGCTCTGGGACCGGAGCGGGCTGCTCAGTTGTTCCCGTCTTATCCGCCCGGTCAGCCTGTCATCATTCCCACCGGCGCCGATTACGACGGTGACGTTGACTTGGGACTGGCGCAACTGCTGGAACACGCCGCCAACCTGAACGTGATTGGTAAAGGGATCGGTGGCGAGATGGACAGCGGCTCCAACTCGTGGGCCATCGGGCCGGAACGCACCGCCACCGGCGGGCCGCTGCTGGCCGGCGACAGTCACCGGGGCCTGGACACGCCCAGCGTCTATTACCAGAACCACCTGGCCTGCGACACTTTCGACGTGATCGGAAACTCATTCGCCGGCGTCCCCGGATTCCCCCATTTCGGTCATAACCCGTGGGTGGCCTGGTGCGTGACTCACACCGCCGCCGACTACCAGGACCTGTACATCGAGTGGTTCAACGACGCTGACCCGGCCCTGTACCAAAACCAGGGGATATGGTTCAACGCCGACGTGCGGGACGAGGTGATCAAGGTACGCGACGGCGACGATGTCCACATCCGCACCTGGGCCACCCACCACGGCCCGGTGGTCGGCGGCGACCCCATGTCCGGCTACGGATTGGCCCTGCGCTACACCGCCGGAGACGGTGGGGTTCCGTGGACGGACATCCTGCCGGCCATGCTGGAAGCCAAGAGCGTCAACGAGTTGGCAGACTCGATGGAGGGCTGGGTTGACCCGGTCAACAACTTCGTGATGGCCGACGTTCACGGCAATTACGGCTACCAGTGTCGTGGCGAAATCCCCCGGCGGCCCAATGATGTGCCGGCTCCCCTTCCCGTGCCGGGTTGGGATGGAGAGCACGAATGGCAGGGCAGCATCCCGTTTAATGAAATGCCGCGCAACATCAACCCGCCAGAAGGGTACGTAGTCACCGCCAATAACCGCCCGGTTGACGCCCGTTACCCCTACTACATATCGATGGACTTTGCGCCCGGCTACCGCGCCATGCGCGTGGCCCATGGCGTCAACAGCTTCGGCAAACCCGCCGCTGCCGATATGGGGCGCATTCACTCCGAGCGGCTGTCCATACCGGCCCAGGCGTATGTGGTCGCGCTCGCGGGGGTGGAACCGCCCCAGAATCCGACCGCTGCCGAAGCCCTGGCACGACTGCAAAAGTGGCCCGGCAGCATCGATACGGACGCGGTGGAGCCGACCATATACAGCGCAATGCGCGATGCCCTGATGTGGCGACTGCTGAAGCACAACATCGGCGAGGAGTTGGCCGCGTTGGCCTGGCAGCCCGCCGACCGGGGCCGTGGCGTTTTCCTCAACCGTTTCAAGAACCTGATGACCGACGGGATGAGCGCCGGCGACATCGACCTTCTTCCCGAAGGCGCGGATTGGCCTGGCGTTTTGATTACCGCTTTAGAAGATGGGGTGCGGACCCTGAAGGCCAAGCTCGGACCTGACGTGGACGACTGGAGCTGGAATCGTGTGCATCGGGCGCGACCGCAGCATCCGCTATCCATGGCGACGCCCGAACTGGGCAAACTGCTGGACCCACCGGAGATAGCCACCGGCGGCGACGGCGATACGCCTTGGGCCGGTTCGTATGCGCCGGGCGACTTGGCGACGGTGCTCGGCCTCTCGGTATTCCGCTACGCCTACGACCCGGCCGACTGGGAGCGCTCACTCTGGGCAGTGCCGTTGGGAGCGTCGGGGCATCCCGCCAGCCCCCACTTTGCCGACCAGTCGGAAATGTGGAGCCACGTCCGGATGGCGCCCATGATCTACGGTTGGGAACGGGTGAAAGCCAACGCCGAAACCGAGCAGACGCTGCGGGTGGCGTAGAAATGGTAAAATCAGGTTAGACTTGCTGAGGGTTAGCGATATGGTGGTTGGACCAATATCCGGCGGCAAATATACCGCTCTGCGTGTGCTCGCAACCGCAATTCCGATTTTTCTGGCCATGGGTATAACCGCCGTCGTGTTGCTGGCCGTACCGGCAATTAACGATGCGCTCAAGCGAGCATTCAACGAAGGGGGAATAGCTTTCAAGTTGCTAGTGCTCGCGCCAGCGCTTGCAATGGCTTTAGTTACCACAGTGCTGGCGGCAAGGATTCTGTGGAACGCGAGCGAGGCCCAAGGTTCAAGCCGGGACGATAACCGGAACAAATAAGGGTGACTACCAGAGACTGGGTTCTGCTAGGGTGGATTTGGGTTGCCGGGCTGACCTTGCTAGGCATAGGGCTGCTGCTCGCCCCGCGGATTAACGCCGCCACGGCAACTGAGTTTCAACGCGGTCAAGGGACTGCTCTGCTGCTGATTGCTGCAAGCATTCTGTTCGCAGCCGTCTTTCCAACTTTGGGAACGAACGCAAATCAGTTGGTATCGTCGGCCAGTGTGCTGACCGCTATGTTCGGCTATGCCGGAACCCTGATTATCCTTCCCGGTGAAAACCCCATTCTGCTGGCAATCGTTATTGTATTCACGCTCTATCTCGCGGTGATGGCCTTTGCTCTTGTTGGGATTGTCCGGCTGATCCGCATCATCTTTGCCAGATTGTGACCTTGATCCTCAGTCGGTTTGTCCATACCGCAGGTGCGGCGCGACCCGATCGGCGAACAGTTCCAGGTTGGCTATGCCGTCTCGCAGCGGCATTCCCGGCCACATCATGCGAAAACACCCATGGGACATTCCCAACTGGCGGTAGCGCGTCAGTTCCTCGACCACTTCGTCGGGGCTGCCGATAACAAAGCGATCGCGGGCGAGGTCTTCAAAGGGCTCGCGGAAGTTTTCCTCGCCGGGCAGGGCCTTGTCCTGGCCCCATTGGGCGTAGGCTTCGTACTTGCCGCCCAGATAGGGCGCCGCGCTGGCGAAAGCCTCCTCGTGGGTACGACCCACGAAAACCTCCCGGCCCAGGGGGAGGCGGTCGGGTGCGCCTGAATCTGCCGCGCCCGCCGCTTCGTGGTACATCTCCACCTGTTGGCTGATGGTGTCGAACTTGGCGTGGGGGTTGACGTACCACGTGTAGCCCAGTCGCGCGGCCCGGGTGATGGCTGCGTCGCTGTTGGCCGCCACCCATACCGGCGGATGAGGCTGCTGCACCGGGCGCAGCATCAGTTGAGCATCCGTGAGGCGGAAATACTGCCCCTCGTAGTTCACCTTTTCGCCCGACCACAATAGCCGCATGGCCTCCAGGCATTCCAGGTAGCGACTGACACGGGTACGGCGCGGAACGCCGAAATTGTCGTATTCCTCATCCCGGTAGCCCAAGGCCGCGCTCAACGTGAAGTTGCCGCCGGTGATGATGTCCATAGTTGCCACCCGCTCCGCCAGGTCAACCGGGTGATGCAGAGGCACCAGCAGGGTTGCCACCAAACCCATTCCCCGGGCTTCGGCAGAAATTCGAGCCAGCAAGGGCATGGTCTGCAATTGCTGGTACGGATCGGTGAGGTAATGCTGGCCTTGATAGACCATATCAAAGCCGAGATCCCGCGCCGCGCCCACGTAGGCGCAGATGTCGGCGAAAGCCTGCTGCATATCCGAGCCGGCCGGCTGCTGGGCTATGGCGGAAAGTGATACTCCGAACTTCATTGCATTACCTCTGGGGGAACTCGTCACGTCTGCGAAGGCAGAGACCAGGGATCGGACGGCGCCTATCGAGTCAATTCGCGACCCAACAGGTCTATGGCCGCCCGCACGGCGCCGTGTTTGGTGGCGTTCCGGTCACCGCCGACGCGGATCTCAATCGCGGCATCGTCGCCGCCTTTCACCGCCAGTCCGATCCAGAAGGTGCCGATGGGCAGGCCGCTGCGTCCCGCCGCCGGACCGGTGACTCCCGTGGTCGAGAGGGCGTAATCCGTGCCGGTCAACTCCAACGCCCCCCGGGCCATGGCGATGGCCATTTCACGGCTGACGCTGCCCGCCGTCTCGTAGAGTTCGTCGGGAACGCCCAGGATCTTCTCCTTCAGGCCGCCGGTGTACGCAACGACACCGCCCGGGAAAAAGCGCGACGCTCCTGGGATGGTGCCCAACGTGTAACCGAGCAGTCCGTTGGTGCACGCTTCCGCCACCGACACCGTCTGCTCACGGTCCAAGAGAATCTGTGCCACCTGTGCTACTTCCACGTTGTTGCCTCCTGAAAAGCGACCGAGGTTAGACGTCCATCATCTTGTCCGGAGACATCATCTCCCAGAATTCGATGCGGTTGCCTTCAACCAATGGCCTGATCTGTGCGCCTATTTCCAGTGCCGCCGGCGGCAGTTGATGTCCGCCCCGCATGGGGGACATCAGAGTCTCGTCAGTCCACTCAAGAATGACGACATCTTGTTCCGCCGGAGTGGTCGCGCCGTTGAAATAAACGCGGAATTCGCTTCGCTGGCCGGCGTCGTGGTAAATCTGCGCCTGCTTCTGCAGCAGGCTGGCCACCCGCCGGGCCTCGCCGGGTTTGGTCTTGAAAATTCTCCTGAGTACGTACATGGGGCGCTCCTGTCCAGAAAGTTCATGGAATATGACCGCCAATATGATACCCCAATTTCCCGATCCGACAGGTCCACTAGCGGTACTTCGGCGGCTAATGTTTACGCAGCAAGGATAGGAACTCCTGGTTCCCGGCATCCCCTGTGATCGGGGACGCGATAGTATCCAGCAATTCGACGTCTGCTCGGTCCGTGAGCCAATCTTGAACCCGTTGCAATATTTCGGTGCGTAGCGCGTCGTCCCTTACCACTCCACCTTTACCCACCTCACCGCGACGGGCTTCGAACTGCGGTTTGACCAGAGCAATCGCGAAACCGCCGGCACGGAGATGAGATAACGGTTCGGGAAGCGCCATGATCAGGGAAATGAAGGACACGTCGGCCACCAGTAAATCTACCGGCTCAGGCAGCTCGAACGGATAGCGCGCGTTTAATTTCTCCATGCAAACGACGCGCGGGTCCTGGCGAAGCCGGTAATGCAGTTGACCGTGTCCCACGTCCACGGCGTACACCTTTCCCACCCCCCTCTGCAGCAGGCAGTCGGTGAAGCCGCCGGTGGAGGCGCCGATATCCAGGGCGACGCTGCCCTCCAGCGCTATTCGGTGCGCCTCGGTCCAGGTATCCAGGGCGTGAGCCAATTTAACGCCACCCCTGCTGACGTAGGGGAGACGTTCCCGCAATTCCAGCGGTGTGTCGGGGGCCAGAAACGTGCCGGCTTTCTGCACCGGGCCGGCTGGCGAGACCACCGCGCCGGCCATTATGAGCGCCTGGGCCTGCTCCCGTGTCTCGACCAAGCCGCGCTCTACCAACAGCAAGTCAGCGCGGCGTCGCGATTTGGCTTTAGCCTGGTCTGCCATCGGGCCGGTCGTCACTCGCCGATGAATTCCGGCCGCCTCTTTTCCAGAAACGCGCGAAAACCCTCGTGGTAGTCGCGGGTGTCGAACTGGGTAAGGGGCAAGTCGGCCTCTTCCGGCGTCAGATCCAGAGAGGGTTTGGCCAGAACCTGGTTCATCGTCTTCTTGTTGACCGCGTGAGAAAGCGGAGCCAAGGCGGCGATGTCGGAGGCCAGTTTGTACGTTACGTCTTCCAACTTTTCGTCGGGAACTACCTGGTTGATCAACCCGATTCGTAGGGCTTCGTCGGCGTCCAAAAGGCGGCCCGAAAGCAGGATGTACAGAGCGTTGCCCTTGCCCACCAGGTTCACCAATCCGTACATCTCCCGATGCCCAATGGTGATGCCCAGGCGCGCCACCGGAATACCCAGGCGACTGCCTTCCGCCGCGATGCGGAGATCGGTGGCCACGGCCAACTCGCAGCCTCCGCCAGCGGCGAAACCGCGAATCATTGAGATTACCGGCGTGCCTATCTCCGCCACCGTTTCCAGCAGGCCGTCCACGG
Source organism: Dehalococcoidia bacterium (assembly GCA_021295965.1). Lineage (GTDB taxonomy): Bacteria > Chloroflexota > Dehalococcoidia > Lucifugimonadales > UBA3495 > Bin87. Next base: position 96,401 of record JAGWBI010000002.1, read on the forward strand.
CCTGGTTGTACACCCTGCCCTTGACCGAGTCGCTGCGGTACTCCTCAAAATCGCTGATGTCCGCTCCGGCGGAGAAAGCCGCGCCCCCGGCTCCCGTTAACACCACGCAGCGCACCTCCCGGTCGGCATCCAATTGTCGCAGCAGGGCGGTGAGATCCGTCCACATCTGAAAAGAGATAGCGTTGCGTTGCTGCGGACGGTTGATGGTTATGGTGGCGATGGGCGATTCATTCCGCAACAGGATGTATTCGTTGTCATCGATTGCAACATTGGCGACGGCGGTGGAAGTAGTGGATTGATCGGGCATCTACTGGGCTCCTGTAGAGGTCTGGGATTGGGCTCTGCGCCTCTCAGCGTAACTGGGCGTAACTGGAGTAGTCAACTCGGTCCAGAGTCACGGCATCACGAGTGTTGCGGCGGCTTTGCCGACGTGGGCGCCGGTTTCGGATACCGCAAACTTGGATAGTCGGTCGGATGTGGAATCCACAGTTTGGGGAACGAGAAGGACCGTCACATGATAGCGATTATTGTGATTAGTCATATCATCGAATTGCGTTCATTTATTTTATTGATAGTATCTGAATTCGGAAAAGTTATTGACACCGTTTGACAAATCGCTTAATCTGCGCCCACTTTTGCGGATATTTGGAAACGCTTACCCAGATTGATCTAATCGGCCGGCAAAGAACCGGGATGCTGCTTCACCCTCTGAAGAGGTGGTAATCATGTCGCTAAACCCGTTCCGAATGCTCATCGGCAGTTTCGCAGGCGCCGCCCTGCTCATGCTCGTGGTAGGTTGCGGAGGAACGCAACAACCGGAAGCGCCAGCCCAACAAAGCCAGCCGGCCGCGCAGCAGCCGGCTGCCGGGCAACAACCTGCTGGTGGTCAGCAGCAGGCTGCGCCGACTGCGACCAACGCGCCACCGACACCTACGCTGCCGCCTCTGGCTACGGTTCGCCCCACCAGTACGCCCGCGCCCACAGCGGTCGCTCGGACCGCCCCGACGCCGATCCCAAGCGGACCGCCAAAGCATGGCGGGATGGCTCGCATGTCGGCTTACGCAGATACCAAGGATTGGGACCCGCTGGGTTCGTCCTCGTTGTCCAGCGTGATCTCTTACTCCCAGCTGTACAACCAGATCGTGCAGTTCGACACCGTTGAACCCACGGTGGTGGTGGGAGACTTGGCGGATAGCTGGGAGACCAATGAGGAGGGCACGTCCTTTACCTTCCATCTTCGCGACGGGATCAAGTGGACCGACGGCGAAACCCTGGACGCCGACGACGTGGTGTACTCCATGCAGCGTTACGGGAACCCCTGTAACGGGCGTGGTCGGTCGGGGTTGTGGCGGACTTACACCATCCCGATTGAGGTGGTGGAGTTGAAGGACAAAGCCGATTGCACGGCGCTCAACGCTGACGATGTCGTCCGCAAGGTTGACCAACTGACGGTGGAGTTCAACCTTGCTTTCGCATCCGGAGCGTTTATCAAGTTCCTAGCCATCGACTACGCGAAAATCCTGCCCAAGCACCTGCTGGAGCAGGACATTGATCTGAACCTGGCTGAAAACATCCTGCGGCACGGCGCCACGTCAGGACCGTTCATCCTGGAAGATTACCAATCCGGCAACCAATACAAGGTGAACAAGAACCCTGACTATTTCAAGGAAGGGTTGCCCTACTTCGACCGGATTGAGCACTACATTATCACGGTGCCGGCTACGTTCATCGCCCAGGTGGAGGCGGGACAGATCGATGCGTCCAACGCCGCCGCTAACAACCTGACAGCGCCTGAGAACTACGCAATAGAGGTTTCGACCAATAGCGAGTACGTGGCCCACGAGGTGCTGGGTGGTACCCGTGGCTTCATGCTCAACGTGAAGCGGGAGCCCTTCAGCGACCACCGGGTACGGCAAGCCATCAACCTGGCGGTGGACCGGCAGAAGGTCAACGAGCGGGCGCTGCACGGATCCGGTCGTGGTCACTGTCCCCTGGTCGGTTTGGCTCACGACTACGAGGAATGCGCCACTTGGCCTGGCATGAGGCCCAAAGACACTCCGGGCGGACAGGAAGACATCGCCCGGGCTAGGGAATTGATGGCTGAGGCGGGTTACCCTGACGGTTTCAAGATCGAGTACACGGCCAGGCAGGTAGGTACCTACGTGGTTGAGTGCTCGGTCATCAAGCAGGACCTCGAGGAGTTCCTGGGCATCACTGGGGAGATTGCAACATACCCCAGTGCAGCCGGCTACGCCAAGTACGGAACGGCACGCCCGGCCGACGCTACCGGCGACTGGGACGTGGGCTGTCAGGCCGATGGCATGACCGTCTTCGACGTTGACGCTGTGTACGGTGGCATCTTCCTCAAGGGCGGCACCCGTAACTACACGGATTGGGAAGCCCCCGAGTTGAACGCGTGGTTCGAACAGCAAAAGGTCGAACTGGACCCGGAGATGCGGCGGCAAATCAACAAGGAAGCCGAGATCTGGCTGCATGAATTCAGCAACAACCACTGGGTCAGCCTGACCCTGGGGCGTAACTTCTGGGTGATGAACCGGGACATCAAAGGGTTCAACGCGCCGCAGACCGTCCAGTACGGGTTCAAACACGAGCATCTGTGGTGGGACCGATAGCAGTCTCGACGCCGTAACGATCACAGAATCATCCGACGGTTGGACACTGGGTTTGTCTCAAGGCAAGCGGGGCGAGCAACGGATTGCCCCGCTTGTTGCGGAGTTTCCGGCGAGGGTTAAGCAATGCGACAGTACGCCATCAAACGAATAGGCCTATTCATACCGACGGTGTTGCTGGTCACGATTATCGTTTTCGTGGTGATGCGGCTGATCCCCGGGGATCCCGCGCTGGCAATCCTGAGCGCTGACGACGCGGTGTACACGCAGGAAGAGTTGGCGCAACTTCGGGCCGAACTGGGAACTGATCGGCCAATCGTGCTGCAGTACGCTGAATGGATGGGCGGACTGTTCAAGGGCGATTTCGGCACCTCCTACTGGTGGGGCGGTCCGGTCATGGAGCGCCTGGGTGAACGCATTCCGGTGACCATCGAGCTGGCGCTGCTGGGCATCGCTCTCGCGGTGGTATGCGCTGTTCCATTGGGCGTTATATCCGCCATCAGACCGGACAGCCCGCTGGACTACGCATCGCGGGTATTCACGCTGGTGGGCATCTCCATCCCGACGTTCTTCAGCGGCATCCTGTTGACCATACTGCTGATCCGGGCGTTCGGTTGGTTGCCACCCTTGGGCTACGAAGACATCTGGGAAGACCCGTGGACCAACATCAAGCAACTTGTTCTGCCCGCCTTGGCTCTTGGCTTCTACGATATGGCGTTCATCGCGCGAGTGACCCGCTCCTCCATGATGGAGATCTTACGCGAGGACTACATGCGCACCGCTCGGGCCAAAGGTCTGCGTGAGACCGTAGTGCTGGCGCGACACGGGCTGAAAAACGCAGTCCTCCCTGTATTAACCATCTCCGGTTGGCAATTTGGGCGTCTTTTCGGCGGCACAGTCATCATTGAGAAGATTTTCCTGATACCGGGTGTTGGGCAGTTGCTGATCGACGCGATCTACCAGCGGGACTTCCCGACCATTCAAGCTGTCATAGTGATCGTTGCCCTGTCCATTGTCGTTGTCAACCTCCTGGTTGACCTGCTGTACGGGTGGCTCGACCCCCGGATTAGATACGCCTAAGTAGGACAGGAACCACGAGCAACTATCGGGTGGCGACGGAGCACTACTCATGGCCATGTACAACACGGGACAAACGGCAGAATCGTCGTCAATTGAAGCGCAACTACTGGATATGCGGCCCAAGCAAACCGTGCCGCAGAAGCTTGTTGTTTTCGCTCGGACCAAGCCGTTGGGAGCGGTTAGCGCAAGCATCATCATCCTGACCATCCTGACGGCAATCCTTTCGCAATTTATCGTTCCCTACGACCCGCTGGACTTGGCGCACGAGCCATTCATCAAGCCACAGCCGGGAGCGTTGTTGGGAGCCGACGAGTTGGGGAGGGACGTGCTCAGCCGTATAATCTACGGCGCCCGGGTGTCGATGTATGTTGGCCTGATGAGCGTGATAATCGGAATCAGTTTAGGCACGGTTATCGGCATCCTCAGCGCTTACGTTGGGGGAGTGGTGGACCTGTCGATCCAGCGTGTCGTGGACGCGTTGATGGCGTTCCCGGCCATCATCATGGCGTTGGGGTTGACGGCGGCATTGGGTCCGTCGATAAACAACATCGTGGCGGCGCTGGTGGTAATTCTGATGCCTGGGGCGATCCGGGTGATTCGCTCACAGGTGTTGAGCATCAAAGAGTTGGATTACACGTTGGCGGCCCAGGCGATCGGAGCGAGGCCTTGGCGGATAATGCTCCGTCACATCATGCCCAATGTCGCGGCCAGCTACATCGTCCTGAGCACCATAACCCTGGGGTTGGCTATCATCATTGAGGCGTCGCTTACGTTCCTCGGCGTGGGGGTGTCGCCGGATATCCCGACATGGGGCGGAATGCTTACGGAAGGCGCGCAGAAGTACATCCGCACGGCGTGGTGGTTGGCCGTTTTCCCGGGACTTGCCATCTCGATAGTGGTGTTCTCCATCAATTTCCTGGGCGACGCCTTGCGTGACACCTTGGATCCGCGTTTGCGCGGACGGTAGAAGGCAGCGGCGATTAGCCTCGATCATAATTGCCCTTCCCGTTGGGAGGGGCTTTTTCTTGGGCGGTTTTCGTAGCCGTCATTCACGAATTCGTTGCGCGCTATTGACACGCGGTGGCCCCTCGGATAACATTCCCGGCACTGCAACTCGCGGATTGTGGCGATTTTCACAAATTGTCACAACCGGGAGTTTTCCATACCCATCGGCGGGCATCGTTTTTTGACGGCCTGACCGGATCAAAACAAAGTCGTCACAATGACGTCGGGAGGGATACACCAGATATGAAGCCATCCAATTTTGGCCGACCGTTCGTGCGAACGTTGCTACCCCTGGCGGGAGCAATCGCGCTGGTGGTCGGCATCGCATGTGGCGGAGCCGCAGAGCCCCCGGCTCCAGCAGCTACGCCTATCCCGGCAGCGACTGCCACGCCAGCCGCCACCAACACGCCGATACCGCAAGCAGTGGCCGCTACCGTTCGTCCTACCAATACTCCGGCCGTGGTAACGTCACCATTCGGTGCACCCACACCGGTACCTAGTGGTCCGCCTAAGTCTGGCGGCACCCTGCTGATGTCGGCATACGCTGATACCAAGGACTGGGATCCGCTGGGTTCGTCCTCGCTCTCCAGCGTGATTTCCTACTCACAGCTATACAATCAGATCGTGCAGTTTGACACGTCGGATACCTCCGCGATCACCGGAGACTTGGCCGACTCGTGGGACGTAAGTCCCGATGGTCTAACCTATACTTTCCATCTGCGGGAAGATATGCAGTGGACAGACGGCACCGAGATCACTTCGGCGGACGTTATCACCACGATGAAGCGTTACGCCAACCCCTGCAATGGCACGGGACGCTCCGGTCTCTGGCGCAACTACACCGTCAAGATGGAAGTCGTGGACAAGGAAGGCGGCGATTGCACCCCCACCAACCAGGACTCTGTGCTTCGGGCCATCGACGACAAGACCGTTGAGTTTAATCTCCAGTTCGCCTCCGGCACCTTCATCATGTTACTTGCCTTCGACTATGCCAAGGTTTTGCCGGGCCACCTGCTGGACTCCGATCCCAATTGCGAGATCCGAGACGCTGCCAACCCATGTTTCCTGAACCTCGGTGAAAACATCATTGATCGGGGCACTACTTCCGGTCCCTACCTGCTCGAAGAGTACCAGGTCGGCGATTTCTACAAAGTCAACAAGAACCCGGATTACTTCAAGGATGGGCGCCCATACGTTGACCGGATCGAGCACTACATATTCCCCGGCACTGCCAAAGACAGGGTCATCGCCCAGTTTGAGGCTCGTCAACTGGATATGGCCAACGGCGGGTTCAATAACCTGTCGCCCACTCAGAATTTGGACATAGTCAAGAGCACCGACGGCGAGTACGTGGCGCATCCGATAGCGGCCGGCACCAACTGGGGGCTGATGCTCAACGTCAAGAAGCCGCAGTTCCAGGATCACAAAGTGCGACAAGCCATCAATCTGGCAGTTGACCGGCAGGAGATCGACGAGCGTGTCTTTGACAATACCTCCGGCAGCTACTGCCCGCTGATGGGCCTGGCCCACTCCAACGAGGAATGCAACTCTTGGCCCGGCATTCGACCCAAGGACACCCCAGAAGGACAGCAGGACCTCGCTGACGCCAAGGCGTTGATGACGGAGGCTGGTTTCCCGGACGGCTTCGAAGTCCAGTACACTGTGCGCCAGGTAGGCAACTACCCCGACCAGTGCCAGATCGTGAAACAGCAGCTGCAAGACGCCCTTGGCATCACCGGCGACATCGAGACCCTGCCCAGCGCGGCGGGCTATGCCAAATACGGCACGTCCCGTGCGGAAGGATCCTCAGGTGATTGGGAGATCAGCTGCCAGGGCGAGGGTATGGTGGTGTACGATCTGGACGCCATTTACGGTGGCGTGTACTTGAAAGGCGGCACCCGCAACTACACCGACTGGTCCAGCGACAAGGTGGTCGAATGGTTCGAGCGCCAGAAGGTCGAACTCGATCTTGACGCCCGCCGGGAGATCAATAAGGAAGCCGAGCTCTGGTTGCACGGCTTCGAGGATAACCACTGGGTTACCATGCAATTGGGCGGACTACTCTGGATGGTCCACCGCGACGTGAAGGGCTTCAACGCACCTCAAACCGTGCAGTACCAGTTCAAGCATGAAGACCTGTGGCTTGACCGCTAGTCGACGTGCCTGAGTGGACCACACGGGATAAAGGTTCGGAATAGCGACGTGTAGGGGCGAATAATTATTCGCCCCTACTGTGCGAAAGGCAGGTGTCATGCGACAGTACGCATTGAAACGCATTGCGCTGATCATCCCCACCGTGCTGCTGGTGTCCATCATCGTGTTCACGGTGATGCGATTGTTACCCGGCGACCCGGCCCTGGTGATTTTGAGCGAAGGCGACGCCGCTTTCACCCAGGAAGAACTGGAAGATCTCCGGAGGCAGCTCGGAACCGACCGCCCCATCGTGGTCCAGTACGTGGATTGGATCGGCGGGCTCGTCCAGGGGGATTTGGGCACTTCAATTTGGCGGTCAGGGCAGCCGGTTTCCAAACTGGTCGGTGACCGGATTTTCCGCACCCTGGAGTTGGCGGTGTTGGCGATCCTGATCGCGGTTATTTTCGCGGTGCCACTTGGGGTGATTTCGGCAATTAAACCGGACAGCGTTATCGACTATTTCGCGCGAGTCATTGCCCTGGTAGGGATTTCCGTCCCTACGTTCTTCGCCGGTTTATTGGTGGTGTTGGTGCTTTCACGTGGCTTCGGCTGGCTGCCGCCTCTGGGCTACACGGACCTGTGGGATGACCCGTGGAAGAATATTCAACAGATGTTCCTGCCAGCGCTGGCCCTGGGTTTTTATGATATGGCCTTCATCGCCCGGGTTACGCGCTCATCCATGATGGAGATAATCCGCGAAGACTACATGCGGACGGCGCGGGCCAAGGGATTGGCGGAGCGCATCGTCCTGGTGAGGCACGGGTTGAAGAACGCGGTTTTGCCCATCCTCACGATATCGGGGTGGCAGTTCGGCCGGCTGTTCGGCGGGACCGTGATTATCGAAAGCATCTTCAAGGTTCCGGGCATCGGAACCCTGCTCATCGAAACCGTGTTCCAGCGGGACTTCCCCACCATCCAGGCCATCATCATTGTCATCGCGGTGTCCATCGTCATCATCAACCTGTTGGTTGACCTGCTGTACGGGCTGCTCGACCCGCGCATCCGGTATGCCTAGACCCGGTGCGAATCCTCGGACCCGACCACGGAGAATTAGCTGAATGACTACGATCAACGCCGGGCAGGGCCTAACCGTTGCCGATGGCGACGCTCACGTGCTGGATATGCGCCCGCGGCAAACGCAGGTGCAAAAGCTGGTCAACTTCGCCCGGACCAAGCCTTTGGGAGCGGTCAGCGCCGTTATCATCCTGCTGACGATTCTGGCGGCGGGAATCTCCTACGCGATACCGGGCATATTGCCTCACGATCCTTTGGACGTGCGGGCCCACGAGGAGAAATACCTGCACCCACAACCCGGAGCGTGGCTGGGGAGTGACCATCTGGGAAGGGACGAACTGAGCCGCCTCATCGCCGGTTCCCAAATCTCTATCTACGTGGGTTTGTTCAGCGTCGGAATTGGCGTGACGCTCGGCGCTCTCATCGGCATCATCAGCGCATACGTCGGTGGCGTGGTAGATTTGACCATTCAGCGCTTGGTTGACGCGATGATGGCGTTTCCTCCCATTATCCTCGCGCTGGGACTGGTGGCCGTTTTGGGAGGCTCCGCCAACAATGTAATCATTGCCTTGTTGGTCATCCTGCTGCCGGGCACCATCAGAGTAATACGTTCCCAAGTATTGAGCATCAAGGAACTGGACTATACCTTGGCAGCCACCGCCATTGGAGCCGGTTCCATCCGCATCATGCTGCGGCATATTCTGCCCAACGTGGTGGCCAGCTACATCGTGCTGGGAACGATCACGCTGGGATTTGCCATCATCATCGAGGCGTCGCTGTCCTTCCTGGGGGTGGGAGTACCGCCGGATATCCCCACTTGGGGCGGAATGCTAACCAGGGGAACCGAAGAAATCCGCATCGCCTGGTGGCTTGCGGTCTTTCCCGGCATCGCCATATCCATCGTGGTGTTCGCCATCAACTTCCTGGGCGACGCGTTGCGCGATACGCTGGACCCGCGGTTGCGGGGTCGTTAAGCGCGGAGCCTGGACACAGGTGCAAACGGCAGGGGCGAAATTTCGCCCCTGCCGTTATTTTTTCTAAATCTCTCGGGGTTGCGCCGTCCAACCTTTACAAATCCAATTCTTCTATCGCAACTAGACGTGGATCCGGGCTGGTAGGGTCAACCATCAAATTGAAAATCTCAAGCGTGGTTGCGCCCAGAAGGTATCGGTCCTCCGGCCCGAATATAACTGGGCAAATCCGTAGCCGGTTTGCTACGTTGAACCGTGCGTCGGCCACATCGAATTCCACTCGCCGGCCGTCAGCCACCCTGAAACGGAGACGCTCCAAGGGAGTGACCCCCAACTGTGCCAATAGAGATGCTGGCATCATGGAGTGAGCGGCGCCGGTGTCCACCAGGGCGGAAACCGGGAGGAAGTCCCCGCCGTGTGGATGACCAACTCCAACTTGCACTCTAAAGGTTCCCATGGATGCGCTCCTAAATCTCATGAGCCAGACGATGATACGCTTGCGTCCGAGCCGGGTCAATTTGCCGACAGTTAACCGGCCGCCGTGCTAAACTGCCCTCATAATCTACAGGAGGTTCTCTGATGTCCTGGAGCTTTGAACTGGTTGCCGGTCCTTATGGCGGCACTACCGAGGGACCGGTGTGGGACGGCCAAGCCGTGCTGTTCACGCATATTCCGGCTTCCAAGATTTTGCGTTACGATCCCAAGACTGGCGAAGTGTCGGAATATTTCAACGAGACCTTCAACACCAACGGTCTGTGCTTCGATGCCAATGGCAACCTTTACGGATGCCAGCAGGGCCGCCGTCGAATCGCTCGTTTCGATACTGCAACTAATACGATGACGTCTATGCCGCACCTGTTGGATGGGAAACGCCACAATAATCCCAACGACTTGGCAGTGGACAAATCGGGGCGCATTTGGTTCACCGATCCCTATTCGGGCATTGGTGATAGTGGTCCCCAGGAATTGGACCATATGTCGGTACTGCGGCTGGATCCCAAGGGGAACGACCAATGGGATTTGGTGCGTGCTACTACCGACATCAGCCGTCCCAACGGAATTTTAATCAGCCGGGACCAGAAAACCGTGTACATCGCGCAAAGTGATTACGGAGCAGACCGACGCCGCGAACTGCGCGCGTATCCCGTCAACGAGGACGGATCGCTCGGCGAATACCGTACTCTGCACACCTTTGGGATCGACGGAGGCGCCTCCGACGGCGACTTGCGCGGCCAGGGCAGCAACGGGGTGCAACGGGGCGTGGACGGCATGACATTGGACGATGAGGGGAACATCATCGTCTGCGCCGGCTGGGAGGCCGCTGGCCCGGGTCCAATCATCTACGTGTTCTCGCCGGAGGGTCGGGTGCTGGAGACCCATCCCATGCGCGTTGACCGACCTACCAACTGCTGCTTTGGCGACGCTGACATGCGCTCGTTGTACGTCACCACCGGCGGCGGCCACCTTTTCAGGGCGCGGACCAACCGTACCGGTTGGATCATGTGGCCCTAGGGAATTGCAACACTTGACAAGCCACGACATTGCGCAAACAATCTGCGAAACCGCAACCGCTACCCAACCGAGGAGAAGAGGCAAATGACCACCGTCACAGCCCACAACACCAACGTATATGTCGGCTTGGCCGGCGAGAGCGCGCTGATTATTGGCGCCGAAGGCACCCCGTTGGGCGAAGGGGGAATGTATCGCCTCACCGATGGCCAATCCGCATGGACGTCCATTGAAAATGGCCTGCCCGAGAACCCCCAGGTGCGCGCCCTGTTGGCCCATCCTGACGAACCCGCCACCATTTTTGCCGGCACCCAGGACGGCGTGTACCGCAGCGATGACCGGGGCGACAACTGGCGGCGGACCGATACTCTCAGCGGCGACGTTTGGTCGCTGGCCGCACATCCTAATGATTCATCCATCATGTTCGCCGGCTATGATGCGGGGAGGGTATGCCGCTCCGACGATGGAGGCAACACCTGGCGGCAATTGAACACCGAAGGGCTGGTGCATCCCCACATCACGATGAACCCCCACGAGATCTGCAAGCGCGTCATTGGCATCAGCATTGACCCCGCTTATCCGGACGACGTGTACGGGGCCATTGAAGTTGGCGGGCTGATAGCCTCCCGGGATGGCGGCGAAACCTGGTCCTGCATCACCGACGGGCATTACACGCGCCTTGGACCGGTGGACCTCCACGGCGTTCAGGTTAACCCGAGCCAACCCGGATTGGTGTACATCATCACCCAGTTGGCGATGTTCCGCAGCCGCGAGCGCGGTAGCGATTGGGAATTCGTGCCCATCGAAGAGATGTTCGAGGGCGGCAGCTACTGTCGGGATCTGGTTGTTGATCCCAACGATCCCAGCCGGATGTACCTGGCGGCCGGAGCCGGCGGCGGCAGCGCGCCCGCTGGCACCATCGACGCCGGCGTCCTCGTCCGCTCCACCGACGCAGGCGAAACTTGGGAGCGCGTTGACCTTGGGGAGGTTGCTCCGGCTCGGATGTTCCAGATCGCAATCGACCGCAACGCTCCACGGAACGTCTATTGTTGCGACCGTGACGGACACGTCTATTGCAGCAACGACGGCGGCAACGAGTGGACCCGCACCGACGTTCCGGTTGAAATGTCCCGGGGCCGTCACGTCTATCCCATGGTCGCCGCCTGAACAGGCCGTCCAGATTTGCAGGGGCGAATTACAATTCGCCCCTGTGCCTGATTGCCCAGAATCGTCCACCGGAGGGATCTACCTTGTCATCCAACCCGCTGTGGAGCGCAACCCTGCGAGTAGGGGAAGCTGACCTCGAATACATGGCTTTGGAGGCCGGCGATTTGCCTGAAGAACTTCGCGGCTATCAATTGGCCCGGGAGGGCCCTTTGGACAACCAGGAGTTGGCCGAAAACGGGTTCAAGGGAAATACGGCTGATCGATTCCGCCAGGCGGGCCGGGTGGGCGGCTTTATGCGCGAATTCGTCCCCACATCGGATGTATCTCCCGCGAGTGGTGTCAATTTTGTGGGCGCCACTGTTGTGCATCTGTTTGAAAATCCCGAGCAGGTTTCAGGGTGGATGTCGGACATTTTTGTGAAGGACTTTGAGGATAACGTTGGTGAAAGCATCGGTTCCGGCCAGCAAATGGTTTCCGTGCAGCGGCTGGAACCCGGCGGGTTTTACGACGAGGTGGTGGGCCTATATGTGCTGCAAGGTGGACCGGCCGGTCTTCTATCGTCCACGGTGATTGATTTTCGCGTGGGTCGTCTGCTCGGGGTGGCGTTCGTGGGGTCCGTCGGCGAGCACGACCGCTCGGAGCTCGCCACGGAGATGGCGCTGGCCCTGGAAAAACGGATAGTGCAGGTGGCTTTGGGCGGTCGTTAGCCCGGTTCGATCGTTACCGTACTTCCGCTGGCCGAATAACCGACGCCTGGCCCGCCGTAACTTCGTCAAAGATCTGCACGACCTCCGGCGACGGTGGTGGCGTGAGCCTGGTGACAGCGAACGCCAAGACGGAGGCGATGATGAACCCGGGCGTGGCGGGCTGTATGTCCCATACCCTCGAAGGGCCACCGTCCAACAGCGCCCAGAGCGACGCGGCCAAGGTTCCGCCCAGAACTGATGCCGATGCGCCCCATACGTTGAACCTGCGCCAGTACAACGCCATTATCGTGACCGGTCCGAAGGCTGCTCCCATACCTCCCCATGCGTAACTGACCAAATCGAAAATCGATTCAGGATACAGAATGGAAATGGCGGCGGAAATGGCGCCGATCAACAGCAGGAGAAGCCGGCCGAGCCAGACCCGGGCATTACCCGTCACCCGATAGGTGACGTTTTTTATGAAAGGCAAATCGTCCGCCGCCACCGCCGAAGCCAGCAACAGTTGAGAATCGGCGGTACTCATCACCGCCGCGATTACCGCGGTTAACAGCAACCCAGTCACCACTGGATGGAAGAAAACCTCCGACATTACCAAAAATACGCGCTCAGGATCGGCTGCTGTATCCAGCATTCCGATTTCCGCCAACGCCGGTCGGGCAATCAGGCCGAGCATAACGGCAAGCGCAAACACTGAAATCAGCCAGGCAACTGAAATGCGCCGGCTCCGCGCCACCTGGTCTTCCCGTTCCAGGGCCATGAATCTTTGCAGAATCCGCTGCGCTCCGAAAGCGCCAAAGGCCCATCCGGCCGCAGACGCAGCGGCGGCGAGGGTGACCGCCGTACCGTCTCCGTTGTTAAACGGATTCAACCAGGTGGAAGAATAGTTCCCGATCTGCAGGAATGGGTTTTCCGTCCAACCGGCCAAAGCCACCACCATGATCAGCAAACTAACCAGCATCAGCAACGCCTGAGTGACGTCGGTCCGTGAAACTGCCATAAAGCCGCCGATCGAAGTGTATGAGGCGATGGCGATCAGAGTTACGATGACACCGGTGTTTGCCTCCATGCCGAACACTGTTTCCAGCAGTTTCGATCCTCCCACCAAACCCGAGCTTACGTAGAAGATCACGAACATGATGGTGATCAGCGCCGTACCGGTACGGAGTATGCCAGTGCGGTCGCCGAACCGTATTTCAAAAAACTCCGGCAGGGTGAGTGCGTTGCCGGTCGCGACGGTATAGCGGCGCAATCTGCTGGCGACAAATGTCCAACTCATCCACACGCCGGCCACTATGGCGACCGGAACCCAGATTTCCACCGCCCCGTTGGTGAAGGCCAGCGCGGGCAAGGCCAACATCGTCCAGGCGCTCGTGGTGGAGGATCCGGCGCTGAGGGCTGCCGTCAAGCTGCTGAGGCGCCGCCCCCCGAGCACATACTCCGACATGTTGCGCAGGCGGCGCATTCCCGCCACGGCAATCCCGATGAGCAGCGCGAAATACGCGCTGAAAACAAGTATGAGCCAAATCATGGCTGCCCTTTCTCCTGTATCGAGGCGCAAGCTGTTATCTTTTTGGCCGTGCCACCTCGCTCTTGCTCGCCGTCGTTGCGGCGAGAGGTGCGGCATACCTGCCCAAATGTTGGCCCTGCCTCAACGAGCCAACGGGGACCAGAAACTGTTATCGGGGATTTGGGACGAACTTATGGCGAAGTCGATGGATCTGGAACGCCGCCCGTCGTCAGCAACGATGGGTCCACGAGTAGTATAAGCAACATTCCCCAACCCAGGAGGAAGCCCACCGCTACCAGGGCCAATTCCGGCACGCTGATTCTGATCCATCCCAGGCGCATCCCCAAGCGGTGCCGCCAGAAACGGTTGAGGTTAGTTTGGGCTTGCCATATGATCCATGCCAGCAAGCTTGCCTGGCCGACGTTGATGATCACATAGGTCGCCTGTTGGGGTAAGGTTACGGTCTGTTCGGCCGGTATCATCAACGATACCATCCCAAGCAGAACGACGCCGAAGTATATGAGCACCGCCCGCAGTGGGTTGAGCGTCGTCGGCACGCCCCGTTGTTCCATCAACTCCTGGTAAACCCTGATGTGGGCGTGGAGCCGGAAGAACTGGTACACCGGTACCAACAGCGCCAAAGCGTGCATTACCGGATACGCGATTTCCCCCGTATGATCCCGGTATTGCCGCCAGGTGACGTACATCCAATAGAAGACGTACAGGCCAGAACTCAACAGGGTGAGGAGGATAACCCGAGCCGGTGGGATGTAGTAGGGGAGCGCGTCTTCCGCCTGTTGTGTATAAGTCGGTTCCGCAGCTGGGGTCTGACGAGGAAATTCGACGCCCTGATCTCCCGGACGAACGGGTTGCGTTGGCCTGGCAGCATCGCGAGCCCCTTCCGGGGTCGATTGGCCGGCTCGCAGCTCCGCGCCGCATATCCCGCAAAATCGGTGCTCCGACGCGTGCCTTGAACCGCAGCTCGGACAGGTCAAAGCTTCACCGGAAGTTGCCATGATCTGGAAATCCGGGGGCCTCAATTACACCGGGGGCGGACTCGTGCGATACAGGTCCGCCCCCCGTGTCCTTGCGGCGCTCCACCGCGATCAGGCTTTTCCCCATACGACGGGATTGCTCAGCGTGCCTATGCCGTTGACCGTGATGTCACACACGTCGCCGTCCTTCATGTTCTCGGTGGCGCCATCGGTTCCCATCCACAGCACGTCACCGGGCACCAGCGTCAGATATTTGCTCATGTCGCTGATGTACTCCCGCACGCCGAATATCGCGGTGTTAAGGTCATATTCACCTACTACGCGCTCGTTGACCTGGATGGTGACGTGGAGTTCGTCGGGATCCAATCCGGTGGCAATCCACGGGCCCATAGGTTTGAACGTGTCGGTGTTTTTGGCCCGCCACATGGTGCGGTCGTTCCGCTGCCAGTAACGTTCGCTGACGTCATTGCCGATGGTGTAGCCTAAGACGTAATCCAGCGCTTCATCCTGGCTCACATTTCGGCATTCCTTACCGATCACCACCACCACTTCGCCTTCATACTGCAGTTCTTCGGTGGCGTCAGCCGGTACCATGATCGGGTCGCCTTGTCCTGTCAGCGCGTTCACTGCGCGGTAACCTACATCGGCCTTTTTGGGCAGGTTGGGTTCCTCCCCGCGCATTTGGGCAGCCCAGGTCACGTGCTCAGGGAAATTGATCCCGGCTGCGTAGAATGTGGGCGGGATGACCGGAGGCAACAGCTTGACTGAGCTCAACGCATACTTGTTGCCCGATTCCTTCAACCCATCAAAAAGTCCCCCCTGGACCTCCACAACCGTATCTCCTTCGACAATGCCGTGGACCTCGCGGTCCCCGGTGCGAAACCTGCAAATCAGCATGGCTCTCGCCTCCTGTGATCCAGTGCGTCGTGATCGTTATTCCGGCCCAATTCTGGCACCAACGTTGCACCGGGTCAAGCGATGAATGTTCTAACGCGTACCCAGTTTGTCATTGCGAGTCCGCCTCCGGCGGATGGCAATCTCGTCGGCATAGCAGGGGTTCTCCGCGAGCAACCGTAAATACCTCAACGAGATTGCCACAAATGCCTGGCGGCATTTTCGCGATGACAGATGGCGGAAAACGGGTACGCGTGCGATGAATGTTGGATGGACGCGGGCCTACGACCAACCCAGCGCGGGAGTGCGATAGCGATGGGTACAGCGGCGCCGTCACCCCGGCAGAAAGGGGATATTCGATGTGGTAACATATTGACGGCCAGAGGGGTTGCCGGAAGACGCCCCAACGCTAGGTCAGCCAACCAATTACGGCAGGTGCCAACACAGCATGCAACAGCCCGAAACGACATTGATTTATTGGGCGCCCAGCCGCGTGAGGTTCAATCTCACGCTGATTCTCGCCGCCGCCGTCATACTGTTCGGCCTCTATCAATTGTTCATGGACTCTCGAAGCAGCGACGATGCCCCAGCAGAGCCGTCGGCCCAGGTTGAGACGCAAGGCGAAGGCGAACCGCCGGCGGACAGCCGCGGGGGAGGCAGTGGCGCCTGGTTGCTCATACTGGTTGGTCTGGGCGTGGGCGCTTACTCGTGGCTTACGTCACCCAGGCAGTATCGCGTATATTCGGATGCGCTAATCATCATGATGGGTACCCCGCGACGGCGGACTATTCACTTCAGCGACATCCGCGAGGTCGCCAATGATCGCGGTTTCATGGGCGACCCCCTCCGGGTGTACACCGTCAACCGGAAACGTATCCCCCTCCAGGTTCGGGAGCCGGAAGAGATGCACCGCTACTTGGACGCGGCGCTTGCGGACTTCCGGAGAGCGAACCCTCAATACGCCCCACCGCCAGAGCCAGAGTCGGACGAGCAACCGTCAACCGCTGACGTCGCGGATGTTCCCGCCAACGACACGGGCGGATCCGCTGGCACAATGAGCGACACCACCGCCGGCGAAACCGCCGCCAACGAGACCGCTGACGCTCCGGTGTCACCTCCCCCAGACCCGGCTCCGGATCGCAGTCCCCGTTCCCGCCGTCGCAGCCTGCGGGACGACCAGCCAAGCGACGGGGAAGCGAACTCATAAGATCGCGGTCACTGCGTTCTCTGGCCCGGCCGGGCTATGGAAATACCTCCGGATAGTTCGCCCGGAGTGTTCGCGTCGTCGCCTCGTATCGGGGTATCGCGTATAATGGTCGGGGCGCCGGCTGATGCGGCTGCCAACTGCCGAGCCACCTAAAGCGAAACACTCACAGGGAGCGGATTACTCATGCCCAGCAACGCTGAATATATCGCTATCGAGCAGAAATACTACGCACAAACCGTACGGCGCCGGCCGGTGGTCATCGTGCGGGGCGAAGGCTCTCGAGTGTGGGACGCCGACGGCAAGGAGTATATTGACTTCGTGGCCGGTTGGGCCGTGGATAATCTGGGCCATTGCCCGCCGGTGGTGGTGGAAGCCATCACCCAACAGGCGGCGACGCTGATCCAGACTTCCAACCAGTTCTATACCCTGCCCCAACTCGACATCGCCGAGATGCTGATCGAAAACTCGTGCATGGATCGAGTGTTTTTCTGCAACAGCGGGGCGGAAGCTGTTGAAGGCGCGCTCAAGCTGGCCCGTCGTTACGGCAAGTTGCACAAGAACGGAGCCTACGAGGTCATCACTGCTTTCAATTCCTTCCACGGGCGCACCATGAACGCGGTGGCGGCAACCGGTCAACCTCACTATCACGAATTGTTCGAGCCCATCCCCGAAGGGTTCACCTACGTCGATTTCAATGACGTGGAAGCGGTGATGAACGCCACCACCGACAACACTGTCGCGGTGATGGTGGAGCCGGTGCAGGGCGAGGGCGGCGTCAACATCCCGGATGAAGACTACTTCCAACGCCTGCGGGCATGGTGCGACCAGAACAACATCCTGTTAATCCTGGACGAAGTGCAGACCGGTATGGGTCGGCTCGGCAGCCTGTTCGGACACCAGGAGTACGACGTGGAGCCGGACGTGATGATCCTGGCCAAGGGGCTCGGATACGGTGTGCCCATCGGCGCATTCCTGTCCAAGGAGAACGCCATGGCCCTCACTTACGGCGACCACGGCAGCACATTCGGCGGCAACGCGCTGACCACCGCCGCCGCCGCCGCTGGCACCCGCTATCTGCTGGACAACGACGTCCTGGGCAATGTGAAGCGCATGGAGGTCGTGCTGAATGACCGGCTAAACGGGCTGAAGGCTCGCCACGGGTTCGTGGAAGAGATCCGCTGCAAAGGCCTGCTGGCCGCCGTGCAGTTCGACAGCGACATCATGCCCCAGGTGATGGACGCCGCGGAAGCCTCGGGTGTATTGCTCAACGGCGTGCGTCCCAACGCCGTGCGCATCATGCCGGCGCTCAACATCACCGAAGACGAAATTGACGAGGGCGTGGGACGGCTGAGCGAGGCCCTGGGGAACGTGTAAAGCAGCGTCCAAATGAAGTAAATAGCCGGCGGCGGGTTTATTGCCCACCGCCGGCTTTTTTCTGCCAATTCACCGAAGTGAACCGGATAAGGCCTTTAGCTCAGTCTCCCTGCTGCCGCTGCTGCGTCCGCACCGGGAGGCCGTAGATGTCGATAAATCCCTTGGCGGCAGTGTGATCGAACTCGTCGGCGCGGTCGTAGGTGGCCAGGCCGTAGTTGTACAACGGCCGGTCTGCGGTCCGGCCCACCACTACGCATGATCCCTTATGGAGGCGGACGCGGATATTACCCGATACGTGGCGCTGCGTGCTGTCCACGTAGGCCTCCAGGTCGCGTCGGTGAGCGGTGTACCACAGACCGTTATAGACCAACTCGGCATATTCCTGAGCGATGCGCTCCTTGAAACGGCTCTGCTCACGGGAGAGCGTCATGGTCTCCAGGGCGCGATGAGCCGAGTGCAACAACACGGCGGCAGGTGATTCGTACACTTCACGGCTCTTGATGCCCACCAACCGGTTCTCCACATGGTCAATGCGGCCGATACCGTGGGCTCCGGCCAGCGAGTTGAGATGGCTGATCATTGCGACGCCGGCCATAGCCTCGCCGTCAACGGCGGACGGGATCCCTTCTTCAAAACGGATTTCCACGTAGGCTGGCTCATCGGGCGCGGTGGCCGGACTGACGGTCCACTCGTAGGCGTCTTCCGGCGGTTCGACCCAGGGATCTTCCAACTCGCCGGCCTCGGCGCTGCGACCCCATAGGTTCTCGTCAGTGCTGTACTTATTGTTGGACGGCGCGATGGGGAGGTTTCGCTCCCGAGCGTACAGCACCTCGTCCTCACGGTTCATGCCCCACTCTCGGATGGGCGCAATCAGTTCCACTCCGGGAGCCAGGGCGGACACGCCGACCTCAATGCGCACCTGGTCATTGCCCTTGCCGGTGCATCCGTGGGCCACGGCATCCGCCCCGTGCCGCTGCGCCACCTCGGCCAGGTAGCGCGCGATGAGTGGCCGCCCCAGGGCGGTGGCGAGAGGATATTGGCCTTCGTAGATGGCGCCGGCACGTAGCGCGGGCCATAGAAACTCCTGAACCAGAGTCTCCCGCCCGTCAACGGTCACAGCCTCTGAAGCCCCCACCGCATAAGCGCGCTGGCGGATGGTTTCCAGGTCCACCATACCAAGGTCTATGGTGCAGGTAATGACGTCAGCATCGTAGTTTTCCTGGAGCCACGGCACGGCGACGGACGTATCCAAGCCGCCTGAGTAGGCGAGGACGATTTTCTTACTGGGCATCGGTGCGGGGCTTCTCCTTTTCTCGTAATCCCGAGCGTTCACCACCGTACGTCGTTGGTGACAATCCGCAGGGCGTCGGCGGTGAATTTGAGGTGCTACTTTCCTATTCCTTTACTGCGCCGGCGCGGTGCGTAGTTGGTTCACGTAGTTCACCAGGGCAAAAACGCCGGACGCTTGCTTCACTGAAAACTCCGAACCCATTAATCCGCCCAGCCGACTGAACACATCCAACCGGATGCGTCGGCCATTGTTGACGATGGAGCGATCCCAATGGGCTTTCACGCCATCGATGGTGGACATGGGGACCCGGGCCGAATCGGACGCCACCGATTTCCCCAAATAAACGAAGTCGCGATCGGCCCACATCATCCCTCGGCGACACTGGAAAGGCCCGACCAATTCGGGGGTTTCCAGGGACGTTTCCCCGAGTTCCGTGGTTTCTTCATCAGTATAGATGTGGTGCAGGTGCGCGGTTAGGTTGATCATGCCCGAATACTGGAGTACGCCGAAGCTGGCTCTTACCAGACCCACCGGACCCTGGACCATCAGCTTGGTCTCGGCGCGAGTGGGGTTTTCCTTGAAAAAATCCCAGTCCGCGATGATATCCGATACGTCGTTGAGCGGAAGGCGAAAGGACTGGCTGGTATCGATACCGGACTTGTGGAGGCATCCATCTTCGATCCATACCAATCCGTCCAGGCAGGGGATGGGGGTGAACCGTTGGGGCGGGCGCACCCTGCCGGCACGTTTTTCTCCCGCAACATCGCCGCCGGATTCGTGGCGACCGCGCCGGAAAATCCTCATCATGCCCCCTTCTACTGCTGGTTGGACGCTGTACTCGGCGATGCATATTTTATCAGCATATTGCGGCCTTACCACCCGTTCCAGTGAACGACGTCATCTAGCGATTCCCGGTGAGCCGGCCGAAACCGGTCGCCGATCGTGTAGGCCATGGGGATGAGGCCGGCCTGCATCACCCGGCGGTAGGGAATGTCGAGTATCTGGGCGGCCTCTTGTTCGTGCATCAAGTGAATGCACGTAAAGACGGATCCGATTCCGCGAGCGCGGGCGGCCAGCATCAGGCTCCACGCTGCCGGCATAATTGTGCCCCACTGCGCGCTTTGAGCCAGGGATGATGCGTTGTCGGTCCGTCCGGCGATGCAGGGGACGACCATGACGGGTGCGCGGTGCAGGTTGTCGGACAGATACTGGGCCGAGTCCCCCACGCGCTGCTGTACGGCGGCGCGGATTGGGTCTTCGTATTCCAGGTTCGCCGCCGCGGTGGGTGATCTGGTGTATTGATCCCAGCCACGTCGATATAGGTCTGCCAAAGCTTGGCGTTTTTCCGCGTCGGTAACCACGACGAAATGCCAATTTTGGCGATTGCTTGCGGTGGGAGCCTGTTGCGCGATTGCCAGACACTCTCGGATTATTTCATCGGACACCGGCCGGTCAAAATCCAGCCGCTTGCGGACAGCGCGAGTGGTGGTGAGCAATTGGTCGGGCGAGAGGTTGTGAACTACCGGCATGAACTCTGCCTCCTATCGATGGTGAAAATGGGCGGTTGCATATTGGCACCCCAACCGGCGGGTCGCAAGCCGTGGGGATATGGTAACCTTGCGGCGCGGCCACCGGCCGAGATGCACACGCTGTTTCGAGGGATGTCCAACCATGACTATAGCCACCCGTATGAGCCGTTTGGGAACCGAATCCGCTTTCGAAGTGCTGGCGAAGGCACGCGCGTTGGAAGCGCAGGGCCGGGAAATCGTTCACCTTGAGATTGGTGAGCCGGATTTTGAAACTCCGACCCATATCGTACAGGCCGGGATGAATGCCCTGCAGGACGGCTACACCCATTATGGCCCCACTCCCGGGCTGCCTGAGTTGCGCCAGGCTGTAGCCCGAAACAGTCGCGAGGTCCGGGGAATTGATACGGATTGGGAGCAGGTCGTGGTAACCCCGGGCGCAAAGCCGATCATGTTCTATGTGTTGTTGGCCATCGCCGAAGCCGGCGCAGAGGTGATCTACCCTAACCCCGGTTTCCCAATCTACGAGTCGATGATTGAGTTCAGCGGAGCCAAAGCCGTGCCGATGCAATTGCTCGAGGAGCGGGCATACCATCCCGACCTGACCCGCCTGCCGGAAATGGTCAACGAGCGGACCCGCCTGCTCATTGTCAATTCGCCGGAGAACCCCTGCGGGTCTGCCTTTACTTTGGAAGAACTCGAAACCATCGCTGACGTGGTGCGGAGTCACCCCAATATGTATGTCATGTCCGACGAAATCTACAAGGACATCCTGTACTCCGGCGAACATCACAGTATCGCCGCGCTGCCTGGGATGGCGGAACGCACCATCATCTTGGACGGCTTTTCAAAGAGCTACGCCATGACCGGCTGGCGGTTGGGGTACGGGATCATGCCCGAAGAACTGGTGCCGCACATTTCACGTTTGGCTACCAACAGCGTGTCCTGCGCCGCGTCGTTCAGCCAGATTGCCGGCGTGGCCGCGTTGGATGGGCCGCAGGACGCCGTGCAGGAGATGGCGGCCGAGTTCGCCCGACGGCGCCGCCTCATCGCCGACGGATTGCAGTCCATTCCCGGCATCAACTGTCCCGAGCCGGAAGGCGCTTTCTATGCCTTCCCCAGCATTCAGGAAACTGGCCTGACCAGCGCCGAGTTTGAGGAACGGGCAATGCAGGAGGCCGGAGTGGCTTTGCTGTCGGGAGCGGCGTTCGGCGAGTTCGGTGAGGGCTACGTGCGGCTGTCCTACGCCAACAGCCAGGAGAACATCAGCAAGGCATTGGAAAGTCTGGACAAAATGGTTCGTGCGCTTTAGCCGAGAGGGAACGTTATGGTTACGCAAACCAAACCGCCGCTGCCGCCCGTCAGTGTCGCCCGACTCCCGCTGCGGCGGTTCACGGTAGATGAATACTACGCCATGGCCGAGGCGGGCATCCTGAAGAAGGAAGACCGGGTTGAACTCATTGATGGAGTAATAGTCGCCATGGCTCCCATTGGAAACCGCCACCTGGCCACCGTGGACAGATTTACCCGGATGTTTGGTGAGGGCGTTGGGAGACGGGCCATTGTACGGGTACAGGGGTCAATAACGCTGGACGACCACACTATGCCGGAGCCTGACCTGGTATTGCTGCGTGAGCGGGCTGACTTTTATGAATCTGATTCGGCGGGCCCTGAAGATGTGCTGCTGATAGTCGAGGTCGCCGACAGCTCGGTGGACTACGACCGCAACGAAAAGCTGCTGCGGTACGCGCAGGCCGGCATCCCCGAAGTATGGATTGGCGTCCTACCCGAACGTATTATAGAAGCCTACACCGAGCCGGCCGGCGGTAGATACACCCTGAAGCGAATCTTTTCACCCGGCGACACCATTACCCCGGGCTGTTTTCCCGACATCGCTCTGAATGTGGATCGAATCTTGCCAAGTTGAGATACCCTGCCCGGCTGTCAAGATCTTGCTCTACGCGGCAAAATGCGGCATCACCTTCTCGCCAAACAGCCGTATGGACTTCTGCACTTTGTCGGTGTCCATCTCGCCCGTGTTGAGTTTCAACATGAGGTTCCGAACGCCGATGTCGCGCATCGCGGCAACTTGCTCGGCCACCTGGGACGGGGTTCCCAGGATGAACGAGTGCTCCAGGCTTTCACCCGCCGGCACGGGTCGGTTGGGGTCTGGTGGCGGGAAGCCGCCGGGATTGTAGAGCTCGCGGGCGCGCCGGAAATGGGTGCGCTCGCGTTCGAACCCGGCGGCGGCGATTTCCAACGCTTCGTCATGGCTGTCGGCGACGAACAGGTCGCGAGACGCCCAGCACTGGTCCACCGTAGCCTCGGTTTCTTCCTCGGTAAACCCGGAGTCCAGCATGGTGGCGCGGTAACGTTCAAAGCGGGCCTGCAAAGTGGGGAGGGTCTGGATGCCAATCATCACCGGCCGGCCGATTTCCGCCATCTTCACGGCGGACGCTTCGCTGATGCAAGCGCGGATCAGGGGAGGATGGGGTGTCTGATAGGGTCGCGGGCGCAACAAGGGGAACTCCAGGTTCCAATGGTCGCCGTTATACTGAAAATCCTCGCCGGTCCACGCCTTGACCAATAGATCCTCGGCTTCGTCCAGGCGAGCGATGCCGTCCTCCATGGTGATGCCGAATCCGATGTATTCGTAGTGGTTGTAGGCAGAGCCACGCCCGGTGCCCACAATGAGCCGGCCGTGGCTGAGGTTGTCCAGTAATGCCGTTTGGACGGCGAGGCGAACCGGATGGTGGAAAGCCAACTCTACGACCGCGAACCCGATCTTAAGGTTCCTGGTTCGGGCGGCGACCGCGGCGCCCAACACCAGCGGGTCGGCGTGGGCGGCTGCGCCGTCGAAATGATGCTCGGTGAGCCATACCGAGTGCATTCCGATTTCTTCCGCGAGCAATATTTCATCAAGCGTACTATCGATGATTGCCGAGTCGTTTTCTGGGTGATGACTGACGGGAAAGACGAAAGAACCGAAACGCATTGCGGCCTCGCTGGCGTGGTGATTGCGGCGAATTTACGCGAATGATTATAGCCCACCGGCGCGTTCCAAGTTAGTATTGGATGCCGGGGGCCGGTGCGATAAAGATGAGTGGAATTTTCACCATGCCCTTCGGGCAAGACTCGCCGGGCGACACGAAAATAATTCTCCGGGCTAACTGTCCCGACGACGTTTACCCGCCGGGCGTTGCGCAGCCCGGCAGCACTGCCTATACTTGCGCCGCGCCATGAGCTAAATCGCAGCGCTGCGGCATGTACAGGCGCCGATCAGGAAACGATGCAAATAGAAATGGAACTGAGTCCGGTAGTGGCCACCGAGGGATTCTTGGAGTTGGCCCGGTTGGTGGACGATGCCGGCGCGGACCGGCTGGGCATATCCGATGTGGCGCTGCTGCGGGATTCGTTCATGATTCAGGCGCTGTGTGCCGGGGTTACACAGCGGGTGCGGGTCGGTAGTGTGGTCACCAATCCTTATATGCGACACCCGGCAACGGTCGCCGCCGCGCTGGCGACATTGAACGAAGTTTCCCGAGGGCGTGCCTTTCTGGGTATTGGAGTAGGCGCCGGTTTATCCGGGCTGGGGATTGATCAGTCGCAACCCGCCCGGAGACTGGAGGAGTTTGTTCTCTTGGTGAAGAGGATGTTGGACGGGGAAACGGTGGATTGGAAAAGCTCCAACTACCGGATTGATGGCGCTAGGATAGCGAAGGACATCGCCGCTCCGGTGCCCGTGGTCGTCGGCACTCGAAGCCAGAGAGTAGCCAACTTGGCTGGACGTGTAGCCGACGCGGTGGTGGTTGGAGCGCGCGAAATGACGTGCCATGCTTTGCAACGTTACCGGAATTGGGTCAATGAGGGCGCCGAGGCGGCGGCACGGGACCCAGAACAAATAGAGATAGCTCCCCGGGTGACAGTTTGCGTTTCTGCCGACGGGGATTGGGCCCGTCGGAGCGTGACGTTGTACGCTGCGCATTACCTTTCCTTAGGGGGATTCGACGACTCGGGGTTGTCAATGGATCGCTTCGAGCGCATCAAGGGTTTGACGGCCCAAGCTACCGGTTGGTATTTCGAGCCGAACGTGCAGTATCCGTCGGAATTGGACACGTTGATAAGCCCGGATCTGATAGCTCGATTCGCGATCGCCGGTACGCCTATGGAATGCCTGCGCCAAGTGCAGCGTTTGGCGGAGATGGGCTTTAGCAGCGTGAGCATGAACGTGGCGGCGGTGCGGCGGCCGTCGGCCAACCTTTATGACGGGTTACGGGAAACACTTGAAGGACTGGGGGAGATTACCCAGGATATTCAACGACTTTGACAACGATCATGCGGTGCGGTTAAACCTCCGTCGGCGCCGGGTCGCTGGCTCAGATGAACGTTGGCAGCCAGCGTGCCGCCCCGAAATGAAGACTGGGTGCACGCGAAGACGGGATTGGATGAAAACGACCTGGCCTAAGGGCGATTTCAAACCGCCAACTAAATATGTGCTGTCGTTGGCGCTGGTCGGTTTGGCCATTTTGGCCTGTGCCGCCCCTGCCACACCAGATGACCCACTTGCGCAGCCGCCGGGCGGACCTCCGGTAAGCCTGGTAGTCAGTAACAGCGACCTGGCGGTGGGTGAAAACCGGATATCCTTTGGCCTGGTGGACCGCGACTATATGCCGGTACGACCGGCGGAAGTAGCCCTTCGCGCAGTGTATTACGAGCCGGGAGCGGCCACGGGACAAGTACGGCATCGGACTGATGCACGGTTTCTGCCCTGGCCGCCGGAAGGTAGGCGGGGCGTATTCGTCGCAGATGTGGTGTTTGACCAAGCTGGAACCGCGACGGGGGATAGTTTGGGCATTTGGGAATTGCATGCCACCTTTGAGTACGAGGATGAAGAACCGCTGACCATCGGGGCAGTTGTTTCCGTCGCAGTTGCCCACAGTGTCCCGTTCATCGGGGACGCCGCGCCGCCATCGGACACGCCGACCGCGGACACCACCGAGGATCTGCGCACCATCAGCAGCAGCCCACAACCGGATCCAGCTCTGTATCGGCTATCGGTTGCTGAGGCCGTTCGCTCCGGCAAGCCAGCGGTCATAAGCTTCGCTACGCCGGCCTTTTGCGTTTCCGCTACGTGCGGCCCCCAGGTTTCTGACTTGTCGGTATTGGCAGCGCAATATGGCCGCCAGGCTAACTTCGTGCATGTGGAGGTTTACCGCGATCCTCACTTGATCGACCCAGCTAATCCGGCGCGGGATCTGGTTCCGGCGGTCAAGGAGTGGGGGTTAGTGTCGGAGCCGTGGACATTCGTGGTCGGTAAAGACGGGCGTGTCGCCGGACGATTCGAGCAATACGTCCCACCGGCCGTACTGGAAGCAGCGTTATTAGACTTGATCGAAGAGTAAACGGCCTGCGATGCCAAAAATGTGGTATCGTATGTTGCAGGTTCTTGTTGACACGAAACTATCACTTATTTCGGCTCGACGGACACTTCAGGGCCAGGAGCATCGATTTGGCGCATATTACGGTAACCATAGAGGGTGAAGTGAATGAAGTAATCGCGACCCTGAAGGGTATGGCGGGGTGGAGCCCAAGTGAAGGTGCCAACGAAGTCATAGTTGATGAAATTCCGTCCGGTTTGTCAGCGTCCGAACCGCTGCCCGCGGAAGCAGTCGCGCCGGAAAGCGCCATAAACGCCCCTGCGGACCCAGCGGTGGTAGTCTGGAATGCTAGTTACCTCACCACGTTTTGGCGCAACCTCTCGGACACCGCACGGGAGGCCATGATCCGCGTTTCCCGGTCGCCAAACCATACGCAAAAACGAGCGCAACTGATGCACACCTTGCGGCTTTCCCAAAGGGAACTCTCGGGATCGCTGTCCAGCCAGGGACACAGTTTGAACCGCCTCAAGCGCCGCCGTGGCGATCTGGACCTCCCCCGTCCGTTGATTTATGACCGCGCGGAGGACGCATATGTTTTGGACTCTAATTTCGCCGAGGCACTGCGGGAACTGGGCATGAGCTGATCTCTGCCGTCCGCGACAGCGTTACGGAGTTAGCAGATCCTTCCGGTGGTGACCGCGGGCGCAACCCGGGTTAAAAATGCACGCCGCGCCCACCGCCTCCATCCACCGCGATGGTTTGGCCGGTAATCGCTGACGCCAGGTCGGAGCATAAAAACGCAGCTAAATTTGCGATGTCATCGGGCTCCACCATCCGCCCTATGGGAATCTCGGCTACGGACTGGGCTAGCTCCTCGTGCGATGTCGTGTTGTTGCGAACCGCGCGTTCGGCCACCAGTCCCATGTATCGCTCCGTTCGGGTGCTGCCAGGGTGAATGCAGTTGACGAGGATACCGTCGCCAGCTACGTCGTCCGAAAGAGCCTTGGAGTAGTTGGACATCGCTGAATTGGTAACACCGGAGCCAGGGTTTGTTGGGCTGGAATTGCGTGCCGCCATTCCGCCGATATTGATTATGCGCCCACCGCCAGCGGCAATCATGTGCGGCACACACTCACGGGCGCATCGAATATACCCCATCACTTTGGTGGTGATGTGGTTCAGGATAACTTCATCGGGGATTTGGCTGGCCCGGTCGCTGGTGCTGTTGACGGCATTGTTGACCAGGATGTCCAACTTTCCGAGACCCGCCGTCGTTTCCCTCACCAGGTTTACGATCTCCTCCGGTACCGTCATGTCGGCGCGAATCGGGATGACGCGAACTCCGGTGGCATCGCCAATCTCGGCGGCGGCGGCCATCAGGTCTGTTTCGCCTCGGGCGCAGATAGCGACGGCGCAACCCTCCCGGGCCAACGCATAGGCTATGGCTTTGCCAATGCCCTTGCTCCCTCCGGTCACCAATGCGGCTTTGCCGTCCAGTCCTGGCAACATGATTTACTCCTGAAACGGGGCGAGAAATTCGGTCGGATTAGGGCGTGGCCGCGGCGATCAACCCACCGGCGTTGGGGGCATTCGGAATCGCGCGCACAGCGTCGATGATGGCTTCCAGTTTGGCGTCGGGCCAGTTTATTTCAGGAAACAGAGGTCGCAATCGTTCTATTTCGGTACCCAATCCCCATTCCAGTTCCGTCCCTTGGTATTCGCCGCGGTACACGTTACCGCCCGTCATCTCTACGGTGATACGTGGAGCGAATGCCGGTCGATCCTTGTGGCCAACGGTATAAACCTTGTGCATCAAAGAGACGACGGCGTCGTGGTTGTTCGCCGCTGCGGCGCCGGCATCGTCGCCCGGGTCGATGCGGGTTCGCAGCGGCGGGTACGAGCCGTTGACCGCCACGTAGGCGGCAAAGTAATGGGTGCTGCCGATGATGGCTTGGCCACGTGAGGGATTTGGGAAGGCCGGAGACGGGTAAAGGGTTTCCAGCCAGTTCATGTCGATGGTGATGCGCTCAATTTCATCGATCTCCAGTCCGTGAGAACGACGAATATCCGTCATCAGGTCAATAACGGGGCAGTTGTAACCGGCAGTGGGGTACATCTTGAGCACGGTGTGGAGCAACTCCCACCGTACGCCCAACCCTTCCGCAACCGGGTCAAAGGAAACCTGTTGCGGTCCGGTAAAGACGTAAGACAGTTCTCCCCGGTTATTCCCGGTGAAAGCGTTGTAGAAACCGGCGGGTCCTTCCAGGGCTTCTTCGGAACCGCGGACATCTTCCCGGGCCAGTAGAGCGGCCATGATGCCACTGCGGGTTGACTGCGGTTCGTGGAACATCATTTCCCGCCCGCCGGAACGCGGGCCTTCGTTGGTGCCGGCGGTAAAGGTGCAGGCCAGCGCAATGGCGGTGACCATTTGGTCCTCGTTGAGCCCTAGCAACTTGCCTGTGGCGACTGCCGCGCCCAATGTCCCGTAGATGGGACTGGAGCGGAAACCGCGAGCCTGGGTGGAAGCGATGAAGTCGCCGGCGATGCGCGATTCTACCTCGTAGCCCGCGGCCATGGCGGTTATTAGCTGCGGCCCATTGGCGCTGCCCAGTTGCGCGGAAGCTAACGCCGCCGGTATGACGCACGGGCCGGGATGGGTGAGCATCCGGTAGGAGTCAGCCTGGTTGGTGGCGTGCATCAGCTTGCTGTTGGCGAAGGCCGCCCCGCAGCGGGTGGCTTTACCGCCGTGGGCCAGGATGCTGGCCCCGTGAGCCGAGGCTTCCTCGGCTAATGCGAGGTCAACCGCCGCCCTGCCGTGGTGAGTGCCGGCGCCGACGATGGCGATTACCGTCGCATGGAGCAACGAGGTCTGCATCTTGTCAATCACCGAGGCCGGGAGGTCATTTGCTTCCAGACTGACGACCCAACGAGCCAATTGGCGAGAAAGGGAATCGGGCATTGGTGGTCCCCTTGATTTGAACTGTTCTAGCGGAAAAAGGAATGCCGTGGCGCTACCGGGCCCGAAGGCGGAACATAAACCTTTCCGGTGTCGCCATTTAGCTTTCGGCGGAGCGCATGGTAGCACAACCTGGATACCAAACGCCTGCCACGTGCCGGAACCCCGGTCTTATTCCAAATCGCGAAGGGAACGACGGAAGACGACCTTGCTTGCCGCCAACAGTAAGACGCCGCTTACGAATAGCAGAATCGCAGTGACCTCCAGGCTCTCCAGCGCGAAACCTAGCCCAGTGGCGGCGGCGGGAGGATGTTCGGTGTCGGTGATGGACATCACCAAAATCACCAGTCCTAGGGTGATTGCTGCTCCAACGTCGGCTGCCCAGTGCGACACGTCGGCGGGTATGGGTAACCAGCCGGAGTGGAACAGGATCAACGCCGATGACACGCCGACGGCCATGCCGAGGATGTGCCCGCCTACGAGGTGTCGAAGCGCGGCACTGCTGGAATTGGGATGAACGAAAATGATGACCGCGCTGGAACCCAGGCCAGCCGCTAAAATTGCGTCGGCAACCGAGTCGACCAACAGTAGGACCAGCAGCATTACCAGCGCTGCGATCGCCGATTGCCACAGGTACCGTCCTTTGAGCTGGAAGAACTGAACGTTGTACAGTTCGACGAACAGGGGCAAGTGGAGACGCCGGCTGACCCGACGGGGCACCAATTGCAACTCGCCATGGGTCACCAGCCGACTGAAAAATCCGATGTCATGCCCGGAGCGCTGTTCACGCAGGCGTCGAACCGCCCGCGAACGTAGCCTGCGCCTTCTCCTTGACGACTCTCCTCCCACCATGTTGCCGGATCCGGCGTCGGTCCGGTTTGCCATTGGTCGGGCGCGTCACCCGAGACTACGGGCGAAATCCAGCCAGACACGGGCGCATGGCACAGGCAGAATGTGCTGCACGAAGCCCGAAACGCCAGGGAAAACCACCGCGCGACCATTGGGAAAAACATCGGCGGCGCCACGGAAATCACCCAGCACCTCTTCGCGCAGTGCGGCCGCGGCGATGATTAACACCGGGGTTTGCACGTCTTTCAGCAACGGACGCAGATCACCCCCGGCTTGAGCCTGAAAACCCGCCACTACATGTGGCGTCGTGGCCTTCATTTGTTCGGCGTACCATCGAGTATAGGCCGGATCGACGATTTGAGGGTCCAACCGCCGGCCGATACTGCTTTCCACCCAAGCGGCGATGCCTTCGTTTTCAATCTGCACGGCAGATTCGGCGTGATGTGCGTCATTAAAACTGGTTGGGGACGTGCAGGCGGTGAGGGACAGCAGGCGGTCCTGGTGCATCGTGGCGTAGCGCATGGAGATACTGCCGCCCACGGTTTCGCCGATGAGGTGGAACTTTTCCAGTCCCAATTTGTCCGTGAATTCCGCCAGGTCTTTTGCGAAATTGTCCACCGACCAGGGGTAACCCGGCTCGGGCACGTCCGATTGGCCCATGCCCCGCATATCGAAACGTATCACGCGGTAGTGACGGGCCACGATGGGGACCCACCCAAACCAGAGTTTGTGGTTCTTGGCCATACCGTGATGCATGACCACGGTCTCGGGTTTGGCCCAGGGATCCGTGAAGTCATCAACGGTGTAGAACAGCTCGCAACCGTCATCCAAACGTAGTTTCATTGGATTTCTGCTGACCTCCACTGGAATTGGAACGGCACCCCTGACACGTTGCGCTCGTGGGTTAGGGATTGTCGTTGTGGATTCTCGATTGTAAAGCGCCCTGTTCGTCCAAACTTCAAAAATGATGTCTCGGAGAACGTTATTCGATGGCCAACTCGTTGAAGACCGAACGGGCGATGCGCATGGACGTACGGGCATTGATGTAACCGCCGTACATCGAGAGGTGAATGAAAACCTCCATGAGTTCCGTCGGAGTGAGCCCTACGCCAAGAGCGCCCCTTATGCGACGGCGCATTTGGTTGTCGTACACTCCCATGCTGGTCAGGGCGGCCAGGGAGATGATGGCACGCTCTTTGTCGTCGAGCAGCGAGCGGTTGTAAATGGCTCCCCAGTTATATTCGTCAACAATCCGTTCCAACTGACCTTCCGGTGAATCGGGATCGGAAGCAGTGTCGGGCAGATTCCCCAAATGGTGCCGGTGCAACTCCTGGCCCAGAGCATGTTGCTCGTCGGGATGCCGATTGGTGTCATATTCAAGCGCGGGTTCGAAGTCGATACCAAGCTCCTCGTAGATGTCCTTCGTCAGGCGAAGGGCGGACTCCACGGCGGGCACACCTATGTAGAAGGTGGACTGGATGAAGATCTCCACAATCTGATTAGGAGTGATGCCAACGTTGAGGGCGCGCACGATGTGCCGGCGCAGCAGGTTCATTTCTCCCTGGGTCATCAGCGCCGAGATCGTGGCTAGGCATCTTTGTTTCAGGTCGAGCCCGGGCCGGTTCCAGATGGTGCCAAAGAGCGCTTCATCGATGATGCGTTTCAGGTCCGGGGCCAACTGGTCAACGCCCGGCAGCGCAAAATGCGATTGGTCGCCGCCGGCCATCATACCCCGCATTTCCTGCCCGGTTTCAAAGCGGTCATTGAGGGAAGTCAAAGTAGTATTCCTCCTCGAAAACAACAATCTTGAAAAATGGACGAGTCTCGTTGGGCAGCGGAGACCCAGACCGCCAAGCGCCGTGATTATAGCACAAGGCCTGGAAATCCCCGTCCATGGAGTGGGTCATTCGACGTGCTGCATCACGTCGTTTGCGAACCAGTCGAGCCGTTCCAACCCCTGGCTTAAGTCGCTACCGCGGATGTCGAATATGATGTGGGAGACCCCTATCTCCGAGTATGTGTGGACATCCTCCAGGATGGCGTCTGCTGACCCGGAAAACCGGCGGCGCGGACCTGTCTGCATAGTCCCAGGGTCATACAGGGGAGCCTTCATCGAAACCTGGATTGCGCTGGGATCCCGGCCCGCGCGTTCCGCGAACCGGTTGAGCGTGACCAGATCTCCAGCCAGTTCCTCCGGTTCCAACGTGGCCGCCGGAATGGTGCCGACGGGATGCCAGCCATCTCCGATCGTGGCAGCTCGCCGGATGGCGGGGCCGCTCTGGCCTCCCACCCAGATGGGCGGGTGCGGTTTCTGCACCGGCTTGGGCAGAAACTGAATGCCGGAGAATTGGACGTACCGACCCTCGAACTCGGGGTTCGGGCTGGTCCACAGTTCTTTGTAGGCCCGCAGGTATTCGTCCGTCACTGCGCCGCGTTCAGCGAAGGGAGGCGCGTCCAGGGCCTCAAATTCCTCCTCCATCCAGCCCACGCCGACACCCAGGATCAGTCGGCCACGGGAC
This sequence comes from Dehalococcoidia bacterium, assembly GCA_021295965.1. Taxonomy (GTDB): domain Bacteria; phylum Chloroflexota; class Dehalococcoidia; order Lucifugimonadales; family UBA3495; genus Bin87. The sequence goes on from JAGWBI010000002.1 coordinate 129,173, forward strand.
AATACGTCCAGAGTGGCCAGTATCTTCGCGGCTAGTATCGGCGGGCGGTAGGGTACGATCATGACGCTGGGCACCAGGCGGATGTTTTCCGTGATGCCGGCCAGGTAGGTCAAGAGGGTCAACTGTTCAAAATATTCCCCGCTCTCGCCGGTTGGGAACTCGCCGCCTACGGTGTAGGGATATGGCGAGTCGATCCGGTTGGGAACCAATACGTGGTCTCCGGCTACCATGCAGTAGAAACCGAGTCGGTCGCCGGTTTGAGCGATCTGCGCCAATGGCCCGGGCTGGGCGTTGGGGCCATGATTGGGGAGATAGAAGCCGAATTCCATGGCGATGCTCCTTGATTGGCCGGCAGAATCGGACCTAGAAGTTGATGCACCACTCGTTGATGCACCAGTGTCCGTCCACCAGAATGAGTCCCAAAATGATCGCTGCGATCACCAGCCCGGTCACTAGACCAAGCGCGCAACCGCATCCACGATTGAAAGAACCAAAAAATGCTGCCATACACGTCGGTGGTGCTGGGAGTGATTGATCGGGCATCGGCCCGCGTGCTGATATAATAGCGCAGGCTATTTTGCTCCCTCAACCTGTCAAATGCTCAAGGAGATACCACCATGCCCAACATCACTCTGGATCAAGCCGAAGCCGTGCTGGCCGGCGCCAAGGCGGCCGCCCTGGAACTGGGTAAAGCGTTCAGTTTTTCTGTAGTGGACGCGCGAGGCGATCTCATTACAATGTGCAAGATGGACGGTTCAGCCTGGCGTACCCCCTACGTGTCGCGAGGCAAGGCAAGGGCGTCGGCGTGTTTTGGGGAACCCAGCGGCGACCTGACCGAACGCTCCACCACGCCCATTATGCGGGCCGTTATGGAGGTCGAACGAGGCGAGTTCGTCCCGGGACAAGGCGCACTGCCCATCTACATGAACAGTGAACTGATCGGAGCGGTGGGAGGCAGCGGCGGCACAGCCCAGGAAGACGAGGACTGCTCCAGGGCGGGCATAGCGAGGCTGTCCGGAGCCAGCGCCGGCCGGTAGAGTGACGCCCCGCAAAATTCCGTTGTTCCGCTCTCACGATATGGTCTAAAGCCGCGACTGCTGCTCAACCCATGTCTGGACATCGTCAGGCCCCGCTCATCCGGGCGGGGCCTTTCTGATGCGCCACATCAAAATGGAGTCAGTCCGTGGAGGCTACCTCAAAGTGCTTCACCCAGTATTCTCCGCGATAAAGATGCTCGACTTCACGCGCGATGTTGGCCCTGAACTCGCTGGTCTCGTAGGCGCGGAGGTCGCCGAGGGTATCCCAGACGCTGACGCTGATCCCCTCGTCGGGATCCTCTGTGCTGCGTATCAGCTGGCGTTCCTTTAGACCCTGGGGGGCAGTGCCGGTGGCGACACGCTCGTGGTAATGCCGCTCGAATTCTTCCCAAGAGCCGGCGCGGAGCTTGCCCCAGACCATTCTGATGAACATATTAGCGTTGCCTCCTTTGTTGGCGGCCGACCATTGGCGGCCGGCATCGTATGCGAATTAATGCTCCAAGTCGCCCGCCGCATGGGCGATGATTTGGGCCGCAGTATCGTTGCTCATGTGCCCCATGTCTAACATGATGTGGTAAAGGGTAGGTTCGTGGGGCGAGACCTTGAAGAATTTCTGGAAGAACCTTTCCCTGGCTTCCTCCAAATCTTCGAGATACGCACGGGCACGGGGTTCATCCAGATGTTCTCGTTCCATGATTGTCGAGACACGCTTGGACATTGGGGCCAGCATTCCTACGTGCAGCACTCCGGGCGTGTCCCCTAGGATGACGTTGGCGCCACGGCCGATGATTACGACATGGCCAGCTTGTGCCAGGTTACGAACAACTTCTCTGGTTGTCTCCATGAAAACCTGGTCATTGACCCGCTGAACACGGGAGGATGGCTCCCCAGCGAGTTCGTGGTATGTTTCGGGCAGGGTTTCAATCCCTACCCCCAGATCGTAATCTCCGGAAACGGCGGCCCTTTCCAGCACCCGACCCAACAGCGCGGCCACCCGATCACCGAAACGTTCCACCCGCTGTTCTTTGGCGATCAAGTTGGATACGGGTGAACCGATGATGCGGGCCGCTTCAGCAAAGACCATGCGGTCAACGTAGTTAAGATGCAGGTCGTGGGCGACCTGCTGTCCTACGGCAATGGAGCCGGCCCCAATCGGTCCGTTAATCGTGATTACGGGCATCCCAACCTCTCCTCGTTTATACGTCCAACGGGATAATATTTCCCACCACCATAATGACCAAATGATAACATAGATTGCGGCATGAACGGCCCCGCGGACGTTTGGGGCCGGTGTCCCGGCGTCTCGGAAGCCGGTAGAGAAAAGGGCAGGCGTTTCGCCTGCCCCCGTGTTGGTTTTTTACCAACTAAGTGCCGAGCTAACGTCGCGCTCCTCCGCCGCCAAGAAAGCGGCGATCTGACGGATTACGTCCTCCACTTCCACCGGTAGGACGGCCCGGGGGCCGGCGTGGCCCGCGGTCCCGGTCATTAGACTCGCTGCCCAGCATGGAGTTTCGGTCGCGTTCCCGGTCTCGTTCGCGTCCTCCACCGTAGTTGCCCCGGCCACCTCCGCCTCCACCTCCATAGTTGCCGCGACCGGATCCGGATCCAGATCCAGAACCGGATCCAGAACCGGCGCGGTCGCGTCCTCCGCCGTATCCTCCCCGGTCCCGGCCGCGATCCCGGTCCCGGTCGAAACCGCCTCGCGGACCGCGCCCACGATCCCGATCGCCGCCGTATCCGCCTCTGGCTGGGCCCCGGTCGCGATCAAACCCGCCGCGTGGCCCGCGATCCCGATCGCCTTGATTGCTCCGTTCCGAAAAACCCGCCGGAGGCTCGGCATCGCCCATCAACGCACGACGCGAGAGATTGATTCGACCCATATGGTCGATTTCGTGGATCATAACGGTGATTTCCTGTCCGATGTCCACGTTTTCGTAGGCCAGATCTCCCAGATCTTCGTTGCGGACCAGGCCGTCCTTGCCGCCCGGGGTTAGCTCTACGAAAACACCAAAGTTGGTGGTGCGCGTTATCTTGCCAGTGATGATGTCGCCCACTTCGGGATCCCGAGTGAGGCCGTCAACCCGACTGCGAGCCAACTCGATCATGGATTGATCGTTCGAGGAAATGATGACGGCGCCGTCGTCTGCCACGTCGATGCCGCAACCGGTTTCCTCCTGAATCGCCCGGATCACTCGCCCACCAGGGCCGATCAAAGCGCCAATTTTCTCGACAGGGATCTGCATCCGCACCAACTTGGGCGCGTATCGGCTCATCTGCGCTCGCGGTTCCGAGATGGCTTCGGCCATGCGGGCCAGGATGTGAAGGCGACCCACTCGCGCCTGCTCCAAGGCCTCGCTGAGTAGTTCCTGGGTCAGGCCGTCGATCTTGACGTCCATCTGAAGAGCATTGATGCCGCGCTCGGTTCCGGCAACTTTGAAATCCATGTCACCGAGGAAATCCTCAATTCCCTGGATGTCGCTGAGGACGGCGTATGCATCACTGGATCCATCAGTGATCAAGCCCATAGCGATACCGGCCACCGGCGCAGCCAACGGGACTCCGGCGTCCATCAGTGCCATGGAAGATCCACAGACGCTACCCATGGAAGTGGATCCATTGGAAGCCAACACTTCGCTGACCACGCGGACGGTGTACGGAAATTCTTCTTCGGGTGGCATGGCCGCCATGATCGCCCGTTCCGCCAGGGCGCCGTGGCCAATCTCCCGTCTGCCAGGCGAACCAACCCGCCGGGCTTCACCGACGCTATACGGGGGGAAGTTGTAGTGGTGCATGAACTGTTTGGTATTGTCTGGGCCGACCGTGTCCAGCGTCTGTTTCATCGACAATGACGCCAGGGTAGCCACCGACAGTACTTGCGTTTGACCGCGAGTGAACAGCCCGCTGCCGTGGGCGCGGGGCAGCTCGCCCACACTACAGGTGATTGGGCGGATTTCGTCCGTTCCCCGGCCATCCGGGCGGACGTTTTTTTCCAGGATCCGTCCTCGAACTTCCTTCTTCACCAGGTTCTTGAACGCCTCGGCAATCTCGGCGCCCGAGTAGTCTTCGGCCAACTGTGCGGCAACTTCAGTTTCCACCGCGTCCAAGCCGGCGTCTCGTTCGCTCTTGAAGGAGTTTTGCTCAAGGATCTCGGCGATCCGCCCATTGACCAGGGCATCAACCTTGGTTTGGCGTTGTTCAGCGGACTCGTAGTCGAAATGGACTTCGGTTTTTACGGCTCCCCGCTCTGCCACCAACCGGTCAATCAGGTCGATGGTTTGCGCGTTGCTCTCATGGGCCAGGCGAATTCCTTCCAGGATAATTTCTTCGGGAACCTCCACCGACCCAGACTCCACCATCATAATGGCGTGCCGGTTGCTCGCTACCACCATGTTAAGTTGGGCGGAGCTCGCATCCTTGAAGCTGGAATTGATCCGGTAGTCGTTTCCATCCCAAGTGACCCGGCAGGCCCCAATAGGGCCATCGAAGGGGATTTGACTGATGGAGAGCGCGGCGGAAGCAGCGACCATGCCCAGAGTTTCCGGAGGATGGTTTTCGTCCACGGAAAGGACCGTAATGATGACCTGAATTTCGTTGTGGAGACCCTTGGGGAACAGCGGACGTATGCTGCGGTCAGTTAGGCGGGCCGAGAGAATGGCCTCGGTTCCAGGGCGTCCTTCGCGGCGGAAGAAACTCCCGGGGATCTTGCCTACGGCGTAGAGGCGTTCTTCGAATTCCACCGTCAGAGGGAGGAAATCGATACCTTCACGTGCCTGATCTGACATAACGGCGGTGGCCAGCAGAATGGTCTCGCCGCACGTGATGGTCACGGAGCCGTGGGCCTGCTGTGCCCAGCGTCCCGTTTCGAGGACAATGGGATGCCCGCCAATCTCCCCGTCGATGGCAAATGGGTTCATCAATTCGCTTGCGGCGTCAGTAGTTGTCATAACAGTAAGTTCTTCTACCTCATCTTCCTGTCGTGTCGCTGCCCACCGCACTTGTTCGCCTAGCGGCCGGCTTTCAGGGGATTGCGGGGGCGTTATATCGGTTCTTCCTTTTGCAAACACGCGTGGTTACTGGGCTGCGGACATCAGGGTTAAACGCAATAGTGCGTTAGTCCTGTGTCGCCTCACATCATCACAGTCGATCCTTCGTTAGCGCATTTTTGGCGCGTCCTGGGGGCGGTAAACGGAAATCACAAGTCGCTGGTTAGGGCCGCCAACTGGCGCGGTTTGGGAACCAGAGCGGAACGCCCGTGCGCGACAGTTCGCGTACGCGCCACTGCAACAATATCCGTGACTTTCGACCGCCCACCTCGGACTATGGGCGCGCCATGAAGCCGTGCAGACTGGGGCTGGCCGCTGTTTAGCGACGCAACCCGAGCCTATTGATCAACCGCTGGTATCGTCCAACGTCTTCTCGGCTCAAGTAATTGAGCAGACGGCGTCGTTTCGACACCATGGTTACAAGGCCGCGACGTGAATGCACGTCTTTCCGATGGGTCCGGAGATGGTCCGTCACCTGCCTGATGCGTTCGGTCAACATGGCGACCTGCAGCTCGGTGGAACCAGTGTCCTTTTCGTGGGTACGGTATTCCTTGATGATTCCCTGTTTGACGTCCGCTTCCAACATCGGTCGTTTCTAACCTTTCCTTTCCATTCAGTTTTGCGTTGTTTCTCTGTTCGCCCAACAGGTTAACACGTGATAGAAAAATAGGCAACTGAACTGAAATACCTGTTCGCTTCACAATAAACGCGCCCAGTTGGGAGGAATGCTCACTCTCATTGAAGTCCGCATAATGCCGTCGTTGTTGGGCGGAGATGGATGACAATAACCTACAGGCATCAAAACGGACGTTGACATTCCGATGCGGAGTGTTCCCTTTCTTGGGGATGTTCTCGAATTTCCTGATATACCCTGCAGGGGGGTCATGGTATGTGTTTGGACCGGTATTCGCCGCAACTTGCCCGTATTTCGAATTGCTCGGCGTACGACAGAGGTTGAACTTGATTAATTTGCCTGACGCACCGCCGATACATTGGTGCCGTGACGGGCAGCCGCTGCGCCTGCCCCGCAGCGCCGCCGCCGGCGCTGCACAAACGCTTCCTTCACTTTGCCGCGTCGCAACAATGGGCACGCGACACCTACCGCGCGTTCTCAGCAAGTGCCGGCCCACGCTCTCGATCCTTGGTGCCATCTCCACTGTAATCGGAATTCGCCCCGGCTTTGCTTCCCGCCTCTCTCACGTTGCGTCGGGCCTCCAACCACGAGCCCGTGGCGCGCCTGCCGGTCGGAATGCCGGTAAAACCATTGTCCAGTTGCAAGTTCAAGCGTGGCTCGATGTCTGTTGTTCCTGTTCGCTGCGCCCGCGTGGGTGCGTTTCGCGTTGAAACGACCGGAACTCGGTCGCCAGTTATCTGGGGGTTCTGCGGGGAGCCCGCGCTATAATCGTGCCCAGCAGAAATAAAGATCCTCGCTAGAGTTGCTACGATGCCATGGTTTCGTCCGCAATCATCTTGGGACAATGGCTTCAAAATCATTATCATTGGCAGCATTCTCTCGATCCCTGTGAAACCTCTCCACAGAAAATTAACGCAAGACCGTAGATGACAAACAATCGGTCCGATGTAGGGGCAAAAGAACATGCTGTTTGCCGCATTTCGTTCTGTGCCCATTCTGTTGCTGCCGGTCCTGCTCACCGGTGTATCCGGTTGCTTTGTGGGCAATTGGTTTGGGAGCGATTTACCGGCAGTTGCGTACGGCGTGTGGGACGGCGACGGCGGTCAAATATGGGTACTGGAACCCGGAGGCAAAGACCCCGTTAGGGTATCACCCAGGAACGCGGATGCGAATTTGCCGCGTTGGTCACCCGGGCAGCGCCACCTGGCTTGGATCTCGCGGGGCGCAATATCAGAGTTGATGGTCCACGACGTTGAGACCGGCGAGACCGAGACGATAGTTACCGGTGTTGCGGAAACGCAACCGCCGATCTGGGCGCCCGGATCCGACCGAATAGCTTACGTATCCGAGACGGACGGCGACCCTGATATTTACATGGTGGAACTGTCCGGCGGGCAAAAGACCCGCTTGACGTTCAATCCCGCGCGTGAGCAAATTGGCGATTGGTCGCCGGACGGTGAATGGTTAGTGTTCACCGAATCGGGGCGCGACGGGCTGTTGTTGCGTAATCCGAACGGAGTGAATCGCATCGAATTGACCGGCGGGCCGGATTCCGATCCCGCCTGGTCCCCCAAAGGAGATCGCATCGCCTTCCTTCGCCAAACCGACGATGGACGGGACGTGTATGTTCTCCGGCCGACCAACTCCAACGATTGGACCGATAACACTGACGAGGTCTCTGTCTCCGAGGCTGAACATGATGAATCCGCCCCGGCGTGGTCTGCCAGTGGTCGCCGTTTGGCTTTCGTAGTACACTTCGACGACCAGACAGAAATCTTTACAGTCAATGTGGACGGGTCCGAGCGCGAACGTCTAACTCAGAACACAGCGGATGACCTGATGCCCGTTTGGTCCGAAACCGGCAACAAGATAGCGTTCGTCTCGTATGCCTACGGGAATGCCGAGATCCTCTATATGAATGGCGACGGGTCGGAGCAGATGCGGCTCACCGTAAACGACGCGATGGACGCGCAGCCCGACTGGTAAGCGATCGGGCGCCGGGTAGAGTGAGTAGCCAGTATGCCCGCATTGCCACCGGACATTGACCCTTCCGACGTGGGTGGGCTTCTCGCTGGACTCAGTTCGCCTTTGGCCGCTGTATCGGTCCGGGTGGGTGACGTGGTCAACGCGCAAATCGCCGTCGCGATCACCTCCGCATCCATAGTCCTGCACCGGCCGCGCCTCATCGTCCAGATTTATCACACCAACTATACTCACGACCTGATTGGAGAAAGCGGCGCGCTGGCAGTCAACTTCCTCAACCATGATCAACTACCCCTTATCTGGGGGCTGGGAATGCGGTCGGGCCGCGATTGCGACAAGTTGGCGGATGTCGCCTACACCTCCGGTCCGACGGGTTGCCCGTTACTTGAGGGTAGCTTTGGCTACCTTGATTGCCGGGTGATCAACGCTATGGACGGCGGCGACATGACGGCGTTCCTCGTTGAGGTTTTGGCCGGCAAAACCAATGGCAGCCAACGTATGACCTGGCGTGAGGCCCGTCCCCGATTGCCCCAACGGTGGGCTGATGAATGGGATAGCAAAATCGCCGGCGAAATGAACATTTCGTTGGAGACGATGTCCGAGATTGACCCCGCTGCATGGGCGGACCGACGCCACAACCGCAACCGATGATAGAATTCCAGCAGACCGTCCGGTGATCAGTCAGGCCGGGCGCAATGCTGGTGAGTTGAAATGAGCATTCAGCACATTGACACACTTATGGACGACTCCGTCGCGGAGGTGGTCACCAAGATCCACGGAACTCCGGAGCAAACCGTCGTTGCGGTAGCCGGAGCCGGCAACTACGCTCTGGCTTGGCTGTTGGGTGTGGGCGGGGCGTCCCGCACTGTTCTGGAGACCCGCATCCCCTACGGGTACCTCGCCATGACCGACTTCCTCGGCGGGTACGCACCTGAGCAGACCGTGTCGGGCGACACCGCGAGACGCATGGCACGCTCCGCCTGGCAGCGTGGTGTGTTCCTTCGCGAAACTGATGCGCCAATCGTTGGGTTGGGTTGCACGGCCACCATCGCCACCGACCGCACCAAGCGCGGCGACCACCGGGTGTTTATCGCTACCTGGGACGACACCGGAGTCACTACCGATGCCGTGACCCTGGAAAAGGGCCTCCGGGAGCGGGCGGGAGAAGAGGACGTGGTGAGCCGATTGGTTATCGCCGCCCTGGCCCGGGCCTGCGGGCTGGAGCCGGACCTCGACCTGCGACTGGCCCCACAGGAAAGCCTGCTGACGGAGACATCGGACCACGGCGATCCCGTTCGCAGACTGCTCGACGGGGAAGCCGATTGGGTCACAGTGGATCCGGACGGCCACATGGAGGTCGAAGGCGAGCGGCCCCGTGCCTTGCTGCCTGGGTCCTTCAACCCAATGCACCGTGGACACGCTGAGTTGGCGGCGGCGGCGGAACATACGCTGGGCTCGCCGATAACCTACGAATTGTCCGTGGTCAACGTGGACAAACCTCCACTGAGGGCCGAGGAAATTCTGTCCAGAGTAAAGCAGTTTCGCGGAATCGGCCCTGTCGTGTTGACGCGGGCGGAGACGTTTCAGAAGAAAGCAAACTTGTTTCCCGGCTGCGGATTCGCCATTGGCTGGGACACCGCGGTCCGCCTGATCGAACCGCGCTATTACGGAGATTCCGAACCCGCCATGCTCACCGCATTGGCAGACATGTGGGCATCCGGATGCCGCTTCGCCGTTGGAGGCCGGAGCGACGCCGACAACGTTTTCCATACTCTGGGCGACGTTGGCGTTCCCGAAGGCTTTTGGCCGCTATTCTTGAACATCCCTGAAAGTGCCTTCCGCGCTGACATCTCTTCGACTGAACTGCGTAGGTTGAGCGCCGATTGACACCATTGGGGGCCGTTGCTAGGATGATCCTGGTTCCCCGACGCCTTGCCATGGTCCCGGCCTCACGATGTCCACTATCGTATTACTCCAAACTTTCAACCTGGCCGACTATGCCGGCAACTGGGCGGCGGTGGTTATCGCCATCGTCATCGCCTTGGCGGCCATAGGCGCGATGTTCGCCGGTTCGCAACTGCTTTCCGCCCGCCGCCGCTCCGCCGTCAAGCTGACCACTTACGAATGCGGCATACCACCCACGCCTTTCGCTTGGTCCAATATCAACATCAGGTTCTATATATTTGCCATCCTCTTCCTCATATTTGATGTAGAAGCCGTGTTTCTTTTCCCTTGGGCGGTGGTGTTCTTGCAGGAGAAAGCCGTGAACGGAAATGTCATTCCGTTCTATGCGATGCTCCTGTTCCTCGCCATGTTGTTCTTCGCTGTTATCTACGGCTGGCGTAAGGGGGTGTTGGATTGGCAGAAGTGAACCCGCAGCCCGGCGACGAGACGACGTCTCCACTGGCGATGCCTCCCCAACCGATGCAGATCGTCCTCGGTTCGGGGAACCGTCCCGGCCCCAGCTTGCTCAACCAGGCCACCGAAGGGCGCGTTCCCGGCGTCATAACCACCACCACCGATCAGCTTTTCGCCATGGCCCGCAAATCGTCGTTGTGGACGCTGAGTTTTGGCCTTGCCTGTTGCGCGATCGAGATGATCTCCACCTATATGGCGCACCACGATTTTGACCGCTTCGGCGTGGTGACCTGGCCGTCTCCTCGCCAATCCGACGTGATGATAGTCGCGGGCACGGTGGTCAAAAAGATGGCCGAGCCCATTCGCCTGCTTTATGAACAGATGCCGGAACCGAAGTGGGTGATCGCCATGGGCAGTTGCGCCACCAACGGGGGACCTTACTACCGGTCCTACTCCGTGGTCATGGGTGTAGATCACATCATCCCAGTGGACGTGTATGTTCCGGGCTGCCCACCTCGCCCGGAGGCGTTGCTTTACGGCATCCTGAAGCTGCAGGAAAAGATCATGGCCGACGCAGGTGCTGGCGATGCCTCCGAGACGGCGTAACGCCCCGGAGGCGGACGCAGAGCCGCCCCCCGACCCGATTGAACTGTTGTCGCCGACCCGACGGGCCACATTGGACCACGCGGCGGCGCTCCTGTCCAAATTCGCGCCAACCCCCGGCGCCCTCGGCGATCTGCCTCAGGTTGTCGTACCATCCGAACACATCGTCTCGACTTGCCTCGCCTGCCGAGACGACGCTGAACTGGACTGCCGGATGCTGCTGTGCCTGGCCTGTGTGGACTACCAGGAACGGTTCGAGTTGGTTTATTTCCTGCAATCCTTGGCCAACGAAACTACCTTCGTCATAAAAACCCAGGTTCCTTACGAAACTCCCCTCCTGCCGTCGGTGACGGAGGTATGGCCCGCGGCCGACTGGTACGAGCGCGAGGCTCACGACCTTTTTGGCGTGTCATTTGAAGGGCATCCCGACCTGTCGCCTCTGCTCCTTTACCCCGAGTTTGAGGGTTTTCCTGGCCGCAAGGAATTCCCGTTCTACGAATACCGGGAGTTTTAGCGGGTTGGCTTGCATGAGTTCGGGTATTGAAACAAATGACAGGGATGTCCCCGTCGAATTGTTCGCTCGCATCGTTCTCGATGGCAACCGGTATATTGCAACGGTGGAACAATTGCCATTGGAGGGCATGGGCAACACCCGCGTCGCCGCGGAAAACGCATTGGTGCAGGTGGTGCGCGCATGGCTGGAGCGGCAGGACACTGCCGGGCGCTTAGCCGACGCATTGGGCCTGGACGACCTGGACGAAGACACCGAGATCGTGCTGCAATTCATCAACAACGGCGGCGAAGACGACCCGGTCGCCGCGTTGCCCCAATAGCCGATGGACCGCATCGTGTATCAAATCGAAACCTCCCGGGCCGGCGGCGGCTGGGCGGCGCATTGTCCCGAGCTGGAGGTGACGGCGTTCGGGGACTCTCAGGAAGAAGCGCAAACGTCGTTGCGCCGCCAGGTTTCCGACTACCTGGAAGACTGTGACGAAATGGGTGTTTTGGAGGATGTGTTGATCGAAGCCGGCTTCTACGACAACGGGGAGGCCTGGATGAGCAGCCGCGTTGAGCCGCCCGAACCCAGCATCCGGTTCATCGGCTCACCCTTTCCCAAGGACGACATGACACCAGGTTCCGGTACGCTATAGTATTGCCGCGTTATGGTTGAACCAGTAACATCCCCTGCCGTCTCCGGAATCCGCGCTGATTCCCAGCCCGTGGAGATGCTGCTCAACATGGGTCCACAGCATCCCTCCACCCACGGTGTTTTTCGCATGGTGATGTGGGTGGACGGCGAAAAGATCGTTGACGTCGAGCCGCACATTGGATACTTGCACCGGGGTTCTGAAAAGCTGTGCGAGGGCGAGCAGTACCACCAGGTCGTGACCCTGTTCGACCGCCTGGACTACATCGGCAACTTCAACAACGAGTTGGCGTATTGCATGGCGGTGGAAAAACTGATGGGTCTGGAAGTGCCCGAGCGTGCCGAATACATCCGCGTCATCCTTTGCGAATTGAACCGTATTGCCAGTCACCTGCTTTATGTGGGAACAATGGGGCTTGATGCCGGCGCCATGACCCCGGTGATGTTCTCCTTCCGCGGCCGCGAACGGGTGCAGGCTTTGTTTGAAGCCGTTTCAGGCGCCCGCATGATGCACAACTATTTCCGCATCGGCGGCCTGAAGGAAGACGTGCCCGACAACTTCCGCCAGATGCTGGATGAGTTGATGCCGGTCCTGCGCGATGATGTGGAACAGAGCGACCGCATCCTCACGTTCAACGAGATTTTTCTGTCGCGTCTGAAAGACGTCAGCCCCATCGGAACCGACGAAGCAATCGCGCTGGGACTTACCGGGCCCATGTTGCGAGCTTGCGGTTATGAGTACGACGTGCGCAAAGCCCAGCCCTATTCGGTCTATGACCGTTTTGAGTTCGATGTTCCCGTGGGTCTCGATGGGGACTGCTGGGACCGCCACTGGGTGCGTGTGCAGGAAATGTACCAGTCGCTACATATCGTGGAGCAGGCCATGGAGCATCTGCCGGAAGGACCGGTGGCGTCCTCTCTGGGTAGGCGTCTCATCCGACCCCCGGCCGGCGAATCCTACGTTCGCACAGAAAACCCGCGCGGCGAAATCGGTGTGTACCTGGTCAGCGACGGTACCGACCGGCCATACCGGGTCAAGGTTCGACCGCCGTCTTTCTGCAACCTTTCCGCTCTACGACGTTTGCTGGTGGACACTTGGCTGGCCGATAGCGTGGTTGTGCTCGGTTCCCTGGATATCGTGCTGGGGGAAGTGGACCGGTGAGTTTCCTGATTGACATCGGGTGGAGCGTGCTCGGCCTGGCGATAATGTTCGCCGTGCTCTCATTTGTCGTGTTGTCCATGGTCTGGTTGGAGCGGAAGGCTCTGGGCCGCCTGCAACTCCGTTACGGCCCCACCCGCACCGGACCCTTCGGACTCATGCAGCCCATTGCCGACGCCGTCAAGCTCATAATCAAGGAAGACATTATCCCCGACGATTCGGAGAAAGCGGTTTTCTGGATCGCGCCGGTGATCGTGGTGGTGTCGGCGTTCATCATCTGGGTGACCATCCCCGGCGGAGACGGAGCCGTGGTCCGCAACCTGCCGCTGGGATTGTTTTACATAATAGCCTTTGCAGTTATCGGCATACTGGGTTTGGTTTTGGCCGGCTGGGGTTCAGCCAACAAGTACGGAATAATGGGCGGGTTGCGGTCAGCGGCGCAGTTAATTTCCTACGAAATCCCCATTGTTCTGGTCGCCGCGGCGGTAGCGATTCTTGCCGAGTCGTTGGATATGAGAGAGATCGTCTCCCAGCAGACAACGTATCCTTATCTGGTTGTTCTCCCTTTGGGCTTCTTCATCTTTTTCGTCGCCGGCCTGGCTGAGGTTGGCCGGACTCCGTTCGATATCTACCACGCCGAGAGCGAGGTGGTCGGCGGCCCATTCGTGGAATACAGCGGCGCTCACTGGTCTGTGTTTTTCCTAGCCGAGTACATCAATACCTTCGCCATCGCCGCGCTCACAACCCTTTTGTTCCTGGGCGGTTGGGGTGGCCCGGCCCTTCCCGACGTGGTCTGGTTCCTTTTCAAAACCTACGCGGTGGTGCTGGTGGTGTTCTGGGTACGTGGCACCTTTCCCCGGCTCCGCATCGACCAGCTCATGGCCTTCGCTTGGAAGGTCATGGTGCCGCTGTCTTTCTACACGGTCATCATCGCAGCCGTGTATCGCTTCTATGATTGGCCGTGGTGGAGCCTCACCATAATGTCTGCGGCAGGTTTGTTGGTCGCCGGATGGATAATATACCGGCGCATGACCGGGCCGGCCCGGCGAGTGGCCGATATTCAGAACCGCATCGCCGCCCGCCATCGTACCGCCACTCAACCGCGCACGTAGCGTCCGATGCTGTTATCATATTGGCAATTGTTGGAGCCGTCCCAGCCATGACCACCCACACCCTGAAAATCGCTGTCGCGGAATTCGAGGCGATGGCCTACGACCCTGGCCACCGCTACGAATTGGTTGATGGTGAGTTGGTTGATATGGATGGCAAGCCCAGGCACGGCGCAGTAACGGGAGAAATATACCTTTTGCTGCGAGGGCATATCGGACACTACAACTTGCCCTTCGACGTCGGTGTCAATACCGGGTTCCAGATGGACCCGTTCACCCTGCGTTTTCCGGACGTCCACGTGACGTCCTGGGAAAGAATGGCGGCGTACGATGAGGGTGCTCCGGGATGGCCTGCTTTTGCTCCCGATGTAGCCATCGAGGTTGTTTCTGACAGCAACACGCCGGCGGAGTTGGCCCGCAAAGCCGAGGAATATTTCGCCAACGGAACGCGGGCCATGTGGATTGCCGACCCCGGCCGGCGTGTGGTGGCCATCCGCCGTCCCGGCGTATCCGATCACGTTTTCAGTAACGGTGATATTCTGTCCGGCGAGCCGGAAATCACCGACTTCTCCTGCCTCGTCGCCGATATATTCGTTGTGTTGGACCGCAATCCCGGATCGAATTCGGAGGTCAATTGATCTATGCTGGCAAGCTTGAAAGGGATGATGCTCACCCTGGCCTCCACCGTGACCGGCTTGCGGAAACCGGTTACCCAGCAGTACCCCAAGCAGGCTACTCCAGTGCGGCCCAGATTCATGGGGTTCCCGGCTCTCACCTGGGACGGCGAAATCAGTGAGCCATACTGCACCGGCTGCATGGTGTGTATCCGCAACTGCCCCACCCAGTGCATGTCCGCCAGTATGATGGACAACCCCAAGCACGCTGAGGGCGAAAGCGGCCGCCGGAAGATCGTGGATTACTTTGAAATCAACCTCAACCGTTGTATATTGTGCGGCATCTGCGTCGAGTACTGCAATTTCGACGCCATCGTCATGAGCCACGAACATGAGATGAGCACCTACGCTCGCAACGGCGACCGAGTTGACCTGCCGGTTCTGTTGGAAATTGGGCAGAAATACCAGGGCGACACCAACTGGATACCCCCAACGGTATTGGCTAAACAGAAGGCCGAAGCCGAGAAGGCAGCCGCTGGCGCATCCCCAGAAGAAACCGACTAATAGCCGAGGAACACCGTGCCCCGAGAAGACGAGCGCTTTCGCAACCTTTCCCCCAAGCACCCGCAATACTGCACCTGCGTAGAGTGTGTGGAGCGTCGGAACCAGGAACCGGATTCATCGGTGTCTGGCAAGGTGGGAGGTTTGGTCGGGAAACTGGCCGGCAAAGCAGCCAAGGCGGGAAAAGTCGCCAAGGGCAAACGGCGCGGCAAGGCCGGCGCTTCGGGGAAGGCAAAGGGTCGCTCCAAGGCCATCAGCGAACCTGTGAAAAAGCACAAAGCGGATTGTGAGTGCGCCACCTGCACGCTGCTCAAATCCATCTAGTGGGCGAGCGACGGCTAAACCCCAGGACATATCGTTTGCCCCGCAATGTCAACGGATTATTCAAACTGCCGCTGTAGGAGCCGCCAACCGGGCGGCTCATCCTTTGGAACCGCTTCTCCGGCCGTCGATGCCGGCTCGCCCGGGCGGGAGGACGGCTGAACTGTGCATTTGGCCTTGTTCGTCATCGTAGCCATTCTCACCCTGGGTGGCGCCCTGGGCGTGGTGGCAACCCGAAACGTCGTCCACGCGGCGCTGTTCCTCCTTTTGTCCCTCCTGGGCGCAGCGGGCGCCTACTTGTTGCTGTTCGCGGAATTTCTGGCGTTGGTTCAAGTCCTCATCTACGGCGGGGCGGTGACCATCGTGGTCTTGTTCGCGGTAATGTTGACGCGTTCGTCCGAGTATCCTCGGATCACTGACAACCCCCAATGGCCGTTGGCCCTGTTGACCGCGGCAGTGTTATCGGCGGTGCTGGGCGCGGCCTTCTGGCTGGCTCCCGAAATAAAGGCGCAA
Organism: Dehalococcoidia bacterium; assembly: GCA_021295965.1. GTDB lineage: Bacteria > Chloroflexota > Dehalococcoidia > Lucifugimonadales > UBA3495 > Bin87. The sequence goes on from JAGWBI010000002.1 coordinate 145,255, forward strand.
CCGCAAGCGCCGGAGTTCGAGGCTCTGGGCCAATCTCTGTTCACCAAGTGGGCGCTGCCCTTCGAGATAGCTTCGCTGGTCCTGTTGGTGGCCCTAATCGGAGCCATCATCATCGCGCGCCATCAGAACGTGGGCGAGCCGATTAACTCCGCCGCCGGGGTATCGCAACCCGAAGGTGAGGATTAGTCGCCTGATGGTCCCGTTGCTGTACTTTCAGCTGCTTGGCGCCGCGTTGTTCGGCATCGGGTTTTACGGAGTGTTGGCCCGCCGCAGCGCCGTGCTGATCGTCCTATCCATTGAGTTGATGCTCAACGCGGTGAACATCAACCTCATCGCGGCAGCATCCTATCTAAATGGCACGGGGCGTTTTGTGGCCTTTGACGGTCAAATTATCGCAATTTTTGTCATCACGGTTGCGGCGGCGGAGGTGGGTTTGGCCTTCGCCATCATATTGCGGATGTATCGGAACCGCGGCACCGTCAACGTTGACGAAATAAACCTGTTGAAGTGGTGATATGCCGCTGGCCTTCCTGATCCCCGTTTTCTCTTTCGTGGCTTGCCCGCTGATAATCATGTTTCAGCGATGGCTGCCCTTGCGAGGCGCTCCTTTGGCCATCCTGGCGATCGGCGGCGGTTTCGTCGTTTGGATAATTGCTACGTTGGGTTTTCTGGGTGCATCGGATAGCCACCCCGCCTGCCAGGTGAGCGGCGTCACCGGTGCGTTGACCTGCCATTTCACGACTGCCTGGTTCGAGGCCGGCCTGCCCGGCGTCTCGGCAACCGTTGACCAGGCGATACATCTGAACTGGGGTATTCTGATCGACCCGCTGACCGTGGTGCTGTTGGGTTTGATCACCTTCGTGGCTCTGGGCGTCCAACTGTATTCGTTGGAATACATGAAGGGAGACCCTCGTTTCGGTTGGTACTTCGCGTGGCAGGCCCTTTTCGTCGCTGCCATGCTGACCCTGGCGCTGGCAGACAACTTCCTGTTGCTATACATCGCCTGGGAGTTGGTGGGCCTGTGTTCGTATCTGCTGATCGGTTTTTGGTTCGAGAACCCCGGTCCCAGGGAGGCGGCCAAAAAAGCCTTCGTGGTCACCCGGATCGGCGACGTTGGTCTCCTGGTGGGCATCCTGTTGCTCTGGGTGAACGTGGGCAGTTTCAGCATGACCGATGCCTTCAATGCCGTGGCTGCCGGGGAGTTGAGCGACGGCGTCGTCACCGCCTCCGCTATCCTGCTTCTGCTGGGCGCAATGGGCAAGTCCGCGCAGTTTCCGTTCCATGTCTGGCTGCCCGACGCAATGGAAGGTCCCACACCGGTCAGCGCGCTGATCCACGCCGCCACGATGGTAATCGCCGGGGTTTACCTGGTTGCGCGCGCCTATCCCATTTTCGTCGCGTCGCCGGAAGCCATGATGGTCGTCGCCAGCATCGGCATGGTAACCGCCCTGGGGTCAGCCACCATCGCGCTGGTGTCCACCGATCTGAAACGTATTCTGGCCTACTCTACCGTGTCCCACTTGGGCCTCATGATGCTGTCGCTGGGAGCGTTTGGCTGGACAGCCGCAGTGTTCCACTTGATGGCCCATGGTTTCGCCAAGGCCCTGCTGTTCCTGGGAGCCGGCAGCGTCATGCACGGGGTTGGCGCTCACGGAGACGTGGACATCCGGCGGGTTGGTGGCCTGAGGCGGGCCATGCCCCTGACTGCCGTCGTGTTCTCAATTGGCGCGCTGTCCCTGGGAGGCATCCCGATCCTGTCCGGCTTCTGGAGCAAGGATGAAATCCTTCTTGCGGTGTCCCACAACCTGCCGCCCATCTTTATCGTCCTTGCCATGCTGACCGCCTTCCTCAGCGCCCTCTACATGGCGCGTGCCATGTTCATCGTCTTCTTCGGGCCGGAGGGTGAGGACAGCCATCATGCCCACGAATCTCCCGTCCTGATGACCGGCGTGCTATCCGTGCTGGCGGTGCTGGCCTTAGGCTTCGGCTGGATCGCGTTCGATTGGCCGGGATCCTTCGGTGGTTTCGGCAGTTTCGTATTCTACGACCACGCCGAACATTTCCATTTCGGGATCGTGCTGGGCATCATATCAATAGTCCTCGCCGTCGGAGCGTTCGTCCTGGCGTGGTTGATATACGTCCGGCGGGCGATTGCCCACGAAACCTGGCGGGCGCGGTTCGGGTCGCTGCTCCGAGTGGTGGAAAATCGCTACTACATCGACGAGACTTATCAATGGGTGATCGACCGGGTGGTGCTGACCGTCTCGGCGTTCGTGGCTTTCTTCGACCGTGCTGTGGTCAACGACGTCGGCGTCAACGGCCCCGCTGACGCCGTCCGCAAAGCTGGCGTCTCCCTGCGCTTGCACGTGACGGGCCATGTCTATACCTACGCCTTCGCCGTGGCCTTGGGTGTAATCGGCTTGGCGATTTTCTGGTGGCTGCGCTCCGTGTAGGCGGCGGCGTGAGTTTGCTTCGATGATGGCAAGTTTCGACCAAGTCTCGCTGTTGCTTTTGGTATTGGTGCCGCTGGCCGGGGCGGCGCTGGCCATGTTCCTGCCCAAGGACCGACCCCGGGACGCTTGGCAGTTCGCCATCTTCGTCGCTGTCGTGTCTTTTGTGCTGTCGGTCATCGTGTTTCTGCGCTACGACTACGGAGCCGGCGGCGTTCAGTTGCAGCGGGCCTACGACTGGATAGGTCACCCGGTCAATATCACACTGCATCTTGGCGTCAACGGAATAGGCGCGCCGCTGGTGCTGCTAAACGGCATAGTGCTGCTGGGCGCGGTGCTCATCAGCCAAACCATCACCCGACGTACCCGCGACTTCTTCGTGCTGCTTCTGGCGCTGGGCGCCGGCGTGTATGGGGTTTTCGTCGTCAGGGACCTCTTTTTCCTCTTCTTCTTCTACGAACTGGCCGTGCTGCCCATGTACCTGCTCATCGGGGTCTGGGGCAGCAGCACCGATTTCGGCTCCTTCCTGCGCACCAAGGAATACGGCGCGATGAAGCTGATGCTGATGCTGGTGGCCGGCAGTGTCCTGATCTGGCTTGGTATTTTGGCCCTGTATATCACGTCGTCATCGGCCGGCAGCCCGACGTTCAATATGGACGAACTGGCGACCCTGCAACAAAGTGGGGCGATCTCACGCGCAACCCAGTTGTGGGTATTCCCCTTGTTCGCGGTCGGTTTCGGCTCGTTGGCCGGCCTGTGGCCTTTCCACACCTGGTCTCCGGACGGCCACGTGGCTGCTCCCACTGGTGTCAGCATGCTCCACGCCGGGGTGCTGATGAAGCTGGGCGCATTCGGAATCATCCAGGTTGGGATGCTGCTGACGCCCCAGGGCGCTGAGGTCTGGATGCCAGTTCTCATCGGCTTGGGCACGGTCAACGTCATCTACGGCGCCATCTCCGCCCTGTCGCAAAACGATTTGAAGTACGTCATCGGCTATTCCAGCGTCAGCCACATGGGGTACGTCCTCATGGGCATCGCCACCCTGCACCCCGTAGGACTAGCGGGCGCCGTATTGCAGATGTTCTCCCATGGCATCATGACGGCCCTCATGTTCGCCATGGTGGGCGCAATCTACGAGCGGGCCCACATCCGCGACACCCTGGTTCTCAACGGCCTGATCAAGCGCATGGGCACAACCACCTTCTTTTTCGCCATTGCTGGCCTCGCATCCCTGGGCCTGCCCGGCCTCAGCGGGTTCATCGCGGAGTTCATGGTGTTTGTGGGAGCCTTCCGCACCTATCTGCCATTGGCGGTGCTGGGCGTCATCGGCGCCGCCATCACCGCCGTGTACATCCTGCGCCTGCTGGCCCGTTCCTTCTTCGGCGAGGGCGATCCCCAGTGGGACCACTTGACCGACGCCAGCCCGGTGGAAAAGGGCGTCGGCGCGGCGTTCGTCCTGATACTGATTGTTGTCGGCGTTTGGCCGGCACCGTTGCTGAACGTCATCAACACCGGCGTTGCAAGCGCATTGTCTGTTTACTAGCGATTGCTTGATATGGTGACCGACTACACAGCCAACCTTCACCTGCTGACGCCCGAGTTTGCGCTTACGGCGCTGGCCTTCCTGGTGTTCACGGTGGACCTGTTCCTCCCGGAGCGTAGCAAGGAATGGCTGGCCGGCCTGTCGGTGGTCAGCCTGGTGGCCGTGATGGTCGTTGCCCTGCTGATGCAGCCAGCGGAGAGTACGTCGCTCTACGGCGGCCTCATCGTAGTGGACGGGTTCGCGCTTTTCTTCAAGATATTTTTCCTGGCCATCGGCATCGGCATCATCGCCCTGTCCGTGGAATACGGAAAAGATCGTTTTGAACATCGCGGCGAATTCTACGGTCTGCTGCTCTTTTCCATACTTGGCATGAACCTGATGGCGATGTCCCGGGAGCTGCTGACCGCCTACATCGCCCTGGAACTGCTGTCCTTCAGCCTGTTCGTGATGGTGGCCTACGGGTTGCGGGAGGCCCGGTCCAACGAGGCGGGCATCAAGTACATCATTATCGGCGCGCTGTCGTCGGCCATCATGCTCTATGGCCTGAGCAACATCTACGCCGCCCTGGGTACCACCTATTTCGCGGGCATCGCTGAGGAATTGGCCACGCCCGCCGCCATCAGCCCGGTGTTGTGGGTCGGCATTGCCCTGTTGGTGGTAGGTTTAGGCTTCAAGCTCTCGGTGGTGCCATTCCACATGTGGGCGCCCGATGCCTACGAAGGCGCTCCCCTGCCGGTCACGGCGTACCTTGCCATTGGTTCCAAGGCCGCCGCGTTCGCGCTTACCCTGCGCCTTTTCGCCGAGGCCATCGCGCCGGCCGTCAGCCGCTGGGATGAGTGGCAGCTGGTCATCGCCGTTCTCGCGGCCGCAACGATGCTGGTGGGCAACCTGGTGGCCCTGGCGCAACGGAACTTGAAGCGGCTGATGGCCTACAGCAGCATCGGGCACATGGGATACGCGCTGGCCGGCGTAGCCGTGTTGGCGAGTGATTTTGCCCTGGCTGCCAAAGCGGTTATCTTCTATCTGGTGGTGTACGCCGTAACCAATCTGGTGGTCTTTGCCGCCATCGCCGCGTACTACAATCGCGAGGGAAGGGACGACATCGCCGACTTCGCAGGTTTGGCCGACCGCCAGCCTTTTGTGGCCGCCGCCATGGCCATAGGCCTGTTCTCCCTGGCTGGCCTGCCCATCTTTGCCGGCTTCACGGCCAAGTTCTATCTCTTCGCCGCCGTCGCCGACGGAGGTTTCCTCTGGCTGGCCGGCGTCGCCATCTTCGCCAGCCTCATCTCCCTCTACTACTACCTCCAGGTGCTGCGGCAAATGTACATCGAGCCGGCCCACGCCGCCGGCAACCCGGGCCATGACGAGCGGGATGTCCACGCCTCGGGCGATGATGACGACCACGGCGGCCACGATGCGCCCGAACCACTTGTTCCTCCGCTGCAACGCCCATCCTGGCTGCTGGCCGGGACAATGGGCCTCGGCCTCCTTGTGGTGACGTGGCTGGGCGTATATCCGAAACCCTTGCTGGGGCTGATTGAGGCGGCCAGTGCGGCGATAGTACCGTTTGGGTAGCGCGAAGCTTGGTTCAGCTCGTGGTTGTTTCGGGTTGCAACGACCACACTCGTGTGCGAACACCGCTCAGTTTCGGCTGGTGCGCATCCCCACACCTACGAATGCGTCAGCGAATCAACGGCGTCACCCGAAGGTAAGTCCATAATGCAAGTTGGATTGACGATCATTGGTGCAATCGCAATCCCGTGCGGGGTAGCTGTCTTGCTGTGGTGGTCTGAGCCCACGTTTGGCGAAATTTGGAAAACGCTGGTGACCATCGCGGTAATTTTCTTCCTATCATTGTTAGGTGCCATCGCCGGCAAAGCAAAAGATGCTACGGCACCGTCATATTATCCCGGACGTTCATGGTTGCACATCAAAGTAGCGTGGATCACAGCAACGCGTAACGAGAATTTCGCAGGGTTGTTTTACAGCGCAATCCAATGGTTAGCATTGCTCGTTGCTGGTTGGTTGATATTAACTGGTATGGAGGCATGGCTGCCTAAATTGCTGACGGTCGAGTAGCGATCAGTCGTGCCTTTATGCGGTATTGCGCCATGACCACTAATTTTTGCGAGGTAATTTCGCCATGATCATCGCAGTCATCGGCAACTACGACCCGCCGCCGCACGTATATGAACTTGCGGAAGGAGTGGGCAAGGAGTTGGGTAAGCGCGGTATCACGTTGGTCTGCGGAGGCCTGACCGGGGTGATGGAGGCGGTGTGCAAGGGGGCAAAGTCGGAGAACGGCACCACCATCGGCATCCTGCCCGGCGGTTCGCCGCGCACCGCCAACGAGTGGGTGGACTTCCCCGTCGCCACCAACATGGGATTCGCGCGCAACGTCGCGGTGGTCAGCACCGGCCAGGCGGTCATTGCCGTGGGCGGCGCGTTTGGCACCCTTTCCGAAATCGCCTACGCCCTCAGTTACGGCATACCGGTGGTGGCGCTCAACAGCTGGCCGCTGACGTTGCGCGGCGACGGCCGGCCCGTGGGCGACAACTACATCATCGCCGATGACCCGGTGGACGCCGTGAACAAGGCCGTGGCCGCAGCCCTGGCCCGCACCGATGAAACCCAGACCGTTGCCTACTCGGAACCCGAACCGGAGGTGCCCAATGGCTAACGCCACCATCGCCGCCATCGTCGGTCGAGAAGCCCTGGACTCTCGAGGCAACCCGACGGTCGAGGCGGAAGTCACCCTGACCGACGGCAGCGTGGGCCTGGCCCTGGTTCCTTCGGGCGCCAGCACCGGCAGCTACGAGGCGCTTGAACTCCGCGACGGCGACGCGACTCGTTTCGGCGGCAGCGGCACCCTTACAGCCGTATCCAACGTCAACGACCGCATCGCCCCGGCGTTTACCGGCGTGTCGCCCTTCGACCAAGCGGAGGTTGACCGCCGCCTCAATGAGTTGGACGGCACCGATGACAAAAGCGGATTGGGGGCAAATGCGGTCTTGGCGGTGTCTATGGCAGCGGCTCGGGCGGCCGCGGTGTCCTCCCTCAATGGTTCCCTGTGGCAACATCTTGCAGCCGACGGCAATGTGAACTTGCCCGTACCATTGCTCAACATCCTCAACGGCGGCCGCCATGCCTCCAACTCCGCTGACGTGCAGGAGTTCATGGTCGCCCCCGCCGGTTTTGACCGCTTCTCCGATGCCCTTCGTGCCGGCGTGGAGATATACCAGGCCCTGAAATCCATCCTGCGACAGGCGGGTCACAATCTGAACGTGGGCGACGAGGGCGGATTTGCACCCACCTTGCCGTCCAACCGGGACGCCATCGAGGTGGTGTTGCGAGCCATCGAAACCGCCGGCTACACCCCCGGCCGCCAGGTTTACATCGCCCTGGATGTGGCCGCTTCAGAGTTGTGGAACGACGATACTGGTCACTATGACCTGGAGCGTGAGGGTGTGTCCCTCGCCGCCGGTGAACTTGTGGACCTATACGCCCGCTGGTGCGCTGAATACCCCATCATCAGTATCGAAGACGGCCTCAATGAGGATGACTGGGCGGGCTGGACCACGCTGACCCAGCGGTTGGGCAACTCCATCCAGTTGGTCGGCGACGACCTGCTTGTTACCAACATCAGCCGTCTCCAGCGCGGCATAGACGAGTCCGCCGGTAACGCAATACTCCTCAAGCCCAACCAGATCGGCACCCTCTCCGAAACCCGCGCCGCGTTGACGATGGCCCGCAACGCCGGCTGGACCACCGTGATGAGCCACCGCTCCGGCGAAACCGAGGACACCACCATCGCCGATTTGGCCGTGGCATGGAACGCCGGTCAGATCAAGACGGGCGCGCCGGCCCGTTCCGAGCGAGTGGCGAAATACAACCGGCTACTGCGTATCGAAGCGGAGCTTGGGACGGCGGCGCGTTACGCAGGGATGGAGACGTACCAACGGATCATGCGATGACTTGATGACCAGTGCAACCCCGCCACGCGGGAGTTTCGGTGGTATAATCGCCACCGCCAGGCTGCCCCGGCCTTGGTTGTCCACGCCCATATCGGCCACTACTGAACTGACGGGAGGCACACCGATGACACGATCCTCGACCAATCCCACGCGCATCGGTATCAACGGCTTTGGACGCATTGGGCGTTTGGTCGCCCGGGCGGCTCTTTCACCCACCTACGATGACCGGCTCGACCTGGTAGCCATCAACGGCAACGGGGATCTTCAGCAGGCCGCCCACCTGTTCAAATACGACAGCACTTATGGCCCCTACTCCGGAACCGTCGGCACTGACAACGACAATCTCGTTATTGACGGCAAAACCATCCGCTCGTTCCACGAGACCGATCCGGCCAACATTCCCTGGTCCGAGATGGACGTTGACATCGTGGTGGAATGCACCGGTCGCTTCACCGACGCGGCCAAAGCCGCCGCCCACATCGACAGCGGCGGAGCCAATAAGGTGATCATATCGGCTCCGGCCCGCGGCGCCGACGCCACCATCGTGCTTGGCGTAAATAATGAAGCCTACAGCGACGATCACCGCATTATCTCAAATGCCTCCTGCACCACGAACTGCTTTGCTCCCATGGTCAAGGTCCTGCACGACGCTTTTGGGGTAGAGCGGGGCCTGATGTCCACCATCCACGCCTACACCAATGACCAGAGCATTCTGGACCGGAACCACCGTGATCTGCGTCGCGCTCGGGCTGCCGCCCAGAACATCATTCCGACCAGCACTGGAGCCGCCCGTTCCGTGGGTGTGGTGCTGCCGGAACTCAACGGCAAACTCCACGGCATCGCCTATCGGATACCGACCTCCATTGGCTCCGCTACGGATTTCGTGGCTGACCTGAAACAGAACGTCACAAAAGAAGACGTGAATGCTGCCTTCAAAGCCGCGGCCGAGGGTCCCTTGCGAGGCATTTTGGAGTACACCGAAGATCCCATTGTCAGTTCCGATATTCGCGGCAACACCCACAGCTGCATTTTTGACGGACTGAGCACCATGGTCCTGGACGACAGTATGGTCAAGATTTTGGGTTGGTACGACAACGAGTGGGGATACTCGTGCCGTACTGCCGACCTCTGCTGCCTGATTTCGTAGTAACCCAGGGCGGTTGATGGGCCGGCCTCCGACGGACAAACCACTCCTGGCGACTCTCGCCCCCCTGCGTTTGCTGTGGGGGCCGAATTTTCTGCTACCGGCGCTGCTCCTGGCGGCGTTGGCATTGCGTCTTTACGGCATAGATTGGGACGACGGCCACGGGTTCCACCCTGACGAACGTTCTTTTTACCTGCGCGCCGACGATATGTTTCGGGTGCTTACCAAGGAGCCCGGGTACCAAACTTGGCTCAACCAATGGCCCGGCATGGAAGCGGGCATACCGGACTTCAAGACTGCTTTATCGGCAGAACGCAGTCCACTAAACCCCCACTGGTTTCCGTTGGGCAGTGTCCTGATCTATGCCTTGGTGCTGATCCGCTCCGTAGCCGAGCCTTTCGCCGACTGGGGGGCGATGGACCTGCGGTTTGCCGGGCGTACCTTGACCGCATTGGCCGATGTCGCGTCGGTTTGGCTCATGTACGTGATCGGACGACGAATGTACGGACCGTGGACCGGAATTCTTGCCGCCGCATTCACGACATTCGCCGTAATACACATCCAGCACGCCCACTTCTATCGGCCGGAGCCGCTCACCGTGCTCACCTCCCTGGCCGCGACGTGGGCGATGCTCCGGTACATGGAAACCCAGCGCACCCGCGACGCCGTCCTGCTGGGAGCGCTGGTCGGGCTGGCGATGGCGCCGAAGGTTTCAGTCGCTCCAATTCTGGCCCCCCTCGCCCTCACCTTCCTGTGGGTCTGCAAAGACCGTGCCGGCTGGCGCTGGGCGGACTTGTCGGTGCCGTCCGCCCTCCGCTTCGCCCCAACCGTCCTGTTAGCCGGACTGGCTGCATTGGCGGCCTACTTCATCACAACTCCCTACGCGTTCCTGGATTATTCGCAGATGATAAGCGACATCCAGGAGCAGTCGCGTATGGTACGCGACGCCTTTGTGATGCCATTCACCCGCCAGTACGTGGATACCCCGGCTTTCTGGTATCAGATCCGCCAGACCGCAGTGTGGGGATTGGGTTTGCCTCTGGGGGTAGCCGCGTGGCTGGCTGCCCCGTTCACCGCGTGGATGGCATGGCGTGGCGGCATATCCCAACGCGCCGATATCCTGCTGCTGGCGTGGGCCGTCCCCGGCTTCATCTTCCTGGAGTTGTTCGAGGTCAAATTCCTCCGCTACGTGTTCCCGTTGCTGCCCTTCTACATCTTGATGGCCGCTCGCATGCTCACCGCCGTGGTGGTATGGACCTGGCACCGCCGGCAAACGGCTCTGCCGGCAGCGCAAAATCCCGACGACGCTCCATTTTCCGAAGAGTGGCACGCCACACCGCCCACCATTGGCGATGACGTGCTGTTCGACGAACCGATCTTCGGCGACGATGCGCCATTTTCGGATGAGTGGCACGCCACCCCACCCACGGGCGGTGTGGCCGTCCGGTCAACGCCGCCGCTCACTCCCATGCAGATCACGTCGCCGGCCAACCGTTCATACGGTTATCGATTGCGGCACTACTTCAATCGCTACGCTTACTCCGCCAGCATCGCCGCACTGGTTATCATGGTTGCGATCACCATGCTCTACGCCCTGGCTTTCTCCGGCATCTACAGCCGGCCACATCCCGCCGTCGCCGCGTCGGAGTGGATAAACGCCAATGTCACGCCAGGCGCGTCCATCGTCAACGGCGGCTCGTATTGGGACGAGCAACTGCCCGACCTGGGTCGTTACGACGTTTGGACTTTCCCGGCATATCATCCCGACAGTGACCGGGACAAAATCCCCGAACTGGTCGAACGTCTGGCCCAGAGCGACTACATCGTCTTTTATTCCAATCGTGCCTACGGTTCCGTCGCTCGCCTGCCCGACCGGTATCCCCAGAGTTCCGCGTTTTACCGCGCTCTTTTCGGTGGAGGATTGGGCTACCGACTGGAACGGGTCTTTCTGTCATACCCGTCGCTGGCCGGCGTCCACCTGCGCGATGATCCCTACCGTCGCGCCGGCCTTCCGGTCCCGGTAGAGTACGGCGGCGCGAAAATCAATCTCGGTTACGCCGACGAGAATGTGATCGGCTACGACCATCCGCAGGTGTTGGTGTTCCGCAACGAGGACAGACTGCCAAGGAACGCGCTGCGCCAGCGCATTGACGATACCGTAACGGAAAACGTCGATTCCGCGCCACTCATGCTCTCGCCCGCCCAACTTGAGGCCCAACAATCCGGTGGGACCTGGTCGGAGGTGTTCAAACGCAACGGCCGGGCCAACCGTTTGCCCTGGCTTTCGTGGCTGCTGGCCGTCGAGTTGATTTGCCTGGTTGCCTTCCCCTTCACCTGGTGGCTGTTGCGGCCCCTGCCCGACCGGGGCTTGCTGTTCGCGCGGGTTTTCGGTCTGCTCCTGGTGGCCTGGGTCGCCTGGATGATGGTCAACGCCGGAGTGATGCGATTTTCAGCCGGTCTGATATGGCTCGCTCTGATCATCGTGGCCGTTCCGTCTGCCGTCGTTCTTTGGCGACAATGGCGGTTGCTGTTGGAATGGATGAGTCAGAGATGGCGCTACATCGTCGTGGCGGAGGTGTTATTCCTGTTGGCATACGCGGCTTTCGTTTTGATCCGCGCCGCGAATCCCGATCTCTGGCATCCGTGGCGTGGCGGCGAAAAACCCATGGAATTGGCTTACTTCACTGCCGTTGCCCGTTCTTCCGCCCTCCCGCCTTACGATCCCTGGTTCAGCGGCGGCTATCTCAATTACTACTACTGGGGTTATTTCATTCTGTCCATTCCCACGCGCCTCACTTCCATCCCGCCAGCCGTCGCTTTCAACCTCGCGGTGCCGCTGTTGTTTGCCCTCACCGCCACCGGGGCGGGTTCCCTGGTGTATAACATGGCCGCCGCTGCCCGTCGCTCGCATGAACCATTCCAGCCAGACGCTCCGTCATCCCCGCCCACTCCGTCATTCCCACCGACTCCGTCATTCCCGCGAAGGCGGGAATCCAGATGGCGGATTGACATAAGCAGGTTGATGCGTCCATTCCGAATTAGTAGTGCAGCCGTCGCCGGCCTCATCGCGGCGCTGATGGCGGTCGTAGCCGGCAATCTGGACGGCACAGTGCAGTTATTCGAGATGGTGAAGGCCAAAATACAGGGAATGCCAGCGCCTCTCCTCGGCTTTGATTTCTGGCGTAGCAGCCGTGCCATTCCTGAAATTGATGAGTTCGAGCCCTCCCGGCTGACGCCGTGGCTGGAGGCGCGGAACCACGTCGAGTCCGCTTTTCACATCACCGAATTCCCCTTTTTCACTTTCCTGTTCGCTGACCTCCACGCCCACATGATGTCCATGCCCTTTGCGTTGCTGGCGCTGGCATTGGGCTTCTCGCTACTCAGCGGTTTGACCCGGCTGTCTTTGCGGAGCATTTGGCCGTGGGCGACTGTAGTCTCGCTGGGGTTGGCCGTGGGCAGCCTGTGGGCCATCAACTCATGGGAGTACCCAGCTTATGCGCTGCTGATGCTGGGTTTGATCGGAGCGTCTGCCTGGATGCTACGCGGCGGCTTGAGATCGCGAACGGCCACAACGGCGACGCTGGGAGTAACGGCGTTGTTGGTCAGCTACGCCGCTTTTCTCCCCTTCCATTCCGCCACCGAGACCTTTGGCACGGGTATTGAACCCAACCGTTGGCGTACTCCGCTGACAAATTACCTGCTGATCCACGCTCTGCCATTGCTTGCCACCGTCGGATTGTTGGCCGCCACGCTTCCCCGGGCATGGCGGCCGCTGGTGCGGCGAATGAAATTCCGGTCCCGGGTTCCTGCGATTCACCAATGGTTCGTGGTTGCGTTCGTCCTTGGGATACTGTTGGCATCCTATTTCTTGGTGTCCGGCTTCCTGAATGCTGCCCTCCTGACCGTCCTGCTCGCGCTGACCGGCTGGGCGCTGGCGGCAACTGTGGTTTCGGACGGCGACGAACCTCTCCGGCGTTCTGACACAATGGCGCTGTCTCTGCTCGGAATGGCCCTGGCGATAGGGATTGGGGTGGACTTCATCCGTGTCGAAGGCGACATCGCCCGTATGAACACCCTTTTCAAGTATTACCTGGTGGCGTGGCTCCTATTTTCCACATCCGGGGCCTACGGTTTCTGGCGCGGTTGGACTGCTCTATCCGGCGGCGACATTCCATCGCGACGTAAGCTGCGTTGGTTTGCCCTCTCAATCGTCGGACTGGTGGCCTTGGGCGTCCTCGTTTACCCGGCTCTGGCTACACCCGTTCGCATCGCAGACCGTTTCAACTCGACGCCGCTGACGTTGGACGGCGAGACGTGGATGCCCCGTGCCGAATATCACCCGCCCGACTGGTGCGCCGACAGACCCGGTGACCCAATCGATCTGCAATGGGACCACGACGCCATCCGGTGGCTGCAGGAACACGCGGTCGGGACTCCGGTCGTATTGGAGGCCCACGGTAGCCAATATTGCTGGAACAGCCGCTTTTCCCAATACACTGGCCTGCCCACCGTCATCGGATGGCCCTGGCATCAAACGCAGCAACGCAACGACAGCGACGCGGTCCGCCAGCGCGGCAAAGACGTCGCCACCATCTACAATACCCGCAGTCAACGGACTGCGCTGGGTTTGCTGAAGGACTATGAGGTCGCCTACATCGTAGTCGGTGACCTGGAGCATCTGTATTACCTGCCCGACGGCATCGCCAAGTTTGACCTGATGGTAGGTGGCGGAACGCTCGATCTTGCCTACGCCAACGCCGGAACCAAGATTTACGAGGTCAAATAGACCGGGGCCGGTTAACCCGCTTGCGGCGGCTCCTGGTGCGCTCCGTCCCGCCTGTTCCTTTTTGACCCATTGGTAGCCTTACCCTATAATTTCGCACGCCGCGCGGTATCTCAATATCCCGCCGGCGCTCCCTCGAAGCAACCCCAAGGAGGTTCAACCGTGGCCATCGAATCCGTCCGCGTCGGGCTAATAGGCGCCGGCCGTAATACTCGCGACCGGCACATTCCGGGCTTCAACAGCACGCCCGGCGTCGAAATCGGCGCCGTTGCGAACCGTTCCCGCGAGTCGGGTCAGCGGGTCGCCGACGCCTTCAACATTCCCAACGTTTACGACAGCTGGGAAGAACTGCTGGAAGACGAAAGCTTGGACGCCGTTTGCATTGGAACCTGGCCCTACATGCACCGCACCCTGACCATGGCCTCTCTGGCGGCCGGGAAGCATGTTCTTTGCGAAGCCCGCATGGCGATGAACGCCTCGGAAGCCCATGATATGCTCGCGGCATCCCAGCAGTCTCCCGGCCTGGTAACCCAGATCGTGCCGTCTCCAATGACGTTTGGCATTGATGACCTGCTCATCCGACTGATTTCCGAAGGGTTTATCGGCGACCTGGTTTCCGTCGAGATACAGTCCCTCACGGGCTTTGCCGACCTGGATTCCACCATGCACTGGCGGCAAGATCGGGACCTCAGCGGCTTCAACATCCTCAACATGGGCATCTGGTACGAAGCCATGATCCGCTGGGTTGGCCGCGCTACCCAGGTCATGGCGATGAGCCAAATCACCGTCCCCCACCGCAAGGACGATGACGGCAACTGGCGTTCGGTCACCATCCCTGACACCGTGGACATCCTCTGCCGCCTGGCAAATGGCGCCAACGCCCACCTGCGTTTCAGCGCGTGCGCTGGCCTTTCCCCCGGCAACGACGTCTGGATTTATGGGACCGAGGGCACCATCCACGTTGACAGCCAGTTACGGGTGTTCGGCGGCAGGCGTGGCGACTCCGAGCTTCAGGAAATCGCCAACCCGCCGGAAAGCCGCTATGGCTGGTCCGTTGAGCAGGAGTTCATCGCCTCCGTACGCGACGGCGCCCCGGTGATGCGCACCCCCTTCAACATCGGCGTCCACTACATGGAGTGGACCGAAGCGGTCACCGTCAGTGCCCAGAGCGGCGAGGCCGTGCATCTCCCGATGTAACCGCATCAGACCGCCGCGATTAAACGTAGGGGCGACGCAAGCGTAGCCCCTTCACGTTGTTGAACCGTCCACCAGGCAGGCGATCGCTTGCGGCGCGGCCGTCGCCGCCCGTTCCGACAGTTCACCGTCGGTCAGCGTGACTATGGGATGCTCAATGATCGCCAACCCATAATCCGGGTCGCCCCGCATCCGCGACATGGCGTGCGCCTGGCTGATGAAGGGTCGTGTCGTCAGAACCGTTGAAGGGATACCCAGCAGTTCGGTTTCCATTGCGTCGTGCACACTGCACGCGGTGCAGGACCCTCATTCCGCTGTGGCATGAATCGCCACGTCGATGCTCTGCGCCGTGCGCTGCAAATCCTCGATCCGTGCCGGCCACTGCCAGCCGCCCTTGTTGTGCTCGACCGTCCCGGCTATGTCGTACCGCTCGCCAATGATGGCGGCAATGCGTCGTAGCAAGTCTTCGGAATGGGGCTTGTTGTTGGAAAACAGGCCGATCACCTTCCCGTCCAACGTCGCTGGCCGCTGCGCCAACCGTGACGGAGCCGGCGGAGCGTCGTCCCGAGGGTCCAAGGTGACAATTGCCCCGTTGTGTGTTGTCATTCTCGTATCTCCTTGGTTTCAAATGGGAAATGGCTGTACTCGTGGCCCGATTTTACATCAACGCGGGACCGATACCTGCCGCGTCACGGACCGGCTCGAACCCCAGGTACTGATCAGGCTGACAAACCCGCCGGCCATACCCCCGCCAGGCAGCACGGTGATGCGGTCGGCTTCCGGCACCACCGGCGCCATGCGATCGTGGTCCAACTCGTGGCCCATGCGATGCCAGCGCATCCACTCCGATACTGGCAAGCGGGCCTTTTCGTGCAGGAACTCGGCCACCTGTTGCCGGCTCCAACCGGCTGCAGCCACGTGACCCATCGCTTCCGGGCTGATTACGCAGACTACCTGGGGCATCCCCGGTCCGAAAGCCAGCATGGCGTGCGCCACGGTGGTCAGGAGGTCCGCAGGATTCCGGTCACCGTGCAGTGTCACCTGCAACGGCGCCAATGTCGCGTAAGCTGTGACGATGGTGGCGTCCCCGCCGTAACCCAGTTCGGACGCCAGCGACTCCCAGGGGCTGATGGCGAGATTTTCCGGGAAGCAAAAGCTGATCTTGCCGGGATGCCCGAAAGTGCTGTTGTCCATCACCACTGGAACGGAACCGTAGAAGTTCGCCTTGAACAGGTTGACCGCCCTGCCGATTGCAGCGTTGGCCCGACTCCCGTTGCCCATCATCTCCACGCCGCCGCTCATGCCGATGGCTTCAGCATATGGCCCGCTCACCACCGTCAGCACCGTGACGCCGTTGGTGGACGTGCTGCTGGCGTGCAGGTTGAAAGACCGGTCGGTGATGGCTGACAGAGACGCCAGCACCACCGGAAAATGCTCCGGCCGACATCCGGCCATCACCGCGTTGACGGCAGCCTTGCCGGCGGTGAACCGCTTTTGCCGGATTACCTCTGTCCCAAGATCGTGGTCGGCGTCCACGCCGGCATAATCCAGCATCGCCTGCACCCGCTCCGGAGTCGGCGGGATGACGGGCAGGCCGTCGGTCATCCCGTTATCGAAAAAGTAATCCTGCGCGGTGCTCCAGTCGTCGAAATTGTGTGTGGTCATGTGGTTTAAAACTCGCTCGTGATCTGATTGCTCAA
Source organism: Dehalococcoidia bacterium (assembly GCA_021295965.1). GTDB lineage: Bacteria > Chloroflexota > Dehalococcoidia > Lucifugimonadales > UBA3495 > Bin87. Next base: position 162,043 of record JAGWBI010000002.1, read on the forward strand.
ACCAGATTATGCCATTGTTTGCTCGTAGGGGCGAATAATTGTTCGCCCCTACAGAATCTGATCTATTGCAAAAGGGATACCGTTGCCCTATCGTCGCGCGCCGCCTTGCCGGTAATCGGGCGCTTCGATGGGCCACTCCGTGACCACCAACGGATCTTGCAGCCGAGAGGCGATACGTGGTCGGGCAGCGGCAATCTCCTCGATTTGATGTGAGGTGGTGATTATCGTTGGCAGTCGTTCTTCGTAGCGGTAACCTACGATTTGGAAAAGCTTATCCTCTGCGAAAGGCGTGCTGCGTTCCGCTCCCATATCGTCCAGAATCAGAACGTCCGCCGTCCGGATCCTATCCAACAGGTCGTCATGGCTGATCGGGCTGTCCGGCGCAAAGGTGGCCCTCAGATAGTCCAATAGATCGGCAACGGTGGCGAAAAACACCTCGTCGCCCCGATTTTCCCGCTCGGCGGCTGCGGCTACTGCAAGGTGAGTTTTACCAACCCCATAGGGCCCATGAAGGCTTAGCCAACCGTTCGGACTGTTGGCCCACCTTTGCACGTAAGCTTTGGCAGACCTGAGACTGCGTTGCTCGTAGTCGCTCAACCCGCCGTTGCCTTCAGGATCGAAAGCATCGAACGTCATCCGCCGGCGCATGTTGCCCGGTATCGCTCCCATCAACCTGCCGGGCCCAACGGTTGCCCGTCCCAACCGGTAAAGGCTGCCGAATCCGTCCGGCGACTCCACTCGGGTCAGCAGGAACTCATCCAAGCGGTTCGGGTCGCCGCGCAGCGTGATCACCGTGGGCAGGCGTTCCGAATGACGCCATGCCAACAGTTGGAATAGCCTCTCTTGTGTCCACGGCGTCGCGGGTCGCGTGGGAAGATCGTCAAGAACTAGCAGGGAAGCGCTACGAACTTGATCAAAAAGGTCAACGAAAGGAATCTCTGAATCGTCGTCGAAACCGCTCCGCAGGTAGTCAAGCAAGTCGGCGGCGGTAATGAAAAGAGCTGGGCTACCGAGTTCGATTTGCCGATTTGCAATGGCGGCGGCAAGATAAGTCTTCCCGCTACCGCTGGGCCCGGCGAAAGTCAACCAGCCGTCCGGCTGCTCGGCGTATGCCGTCGCCGCCTCCATCGCGGCAGCAAAGGAGTGCTGGGCGGCGCTGTCCTCGGACGGGCCGTCTGGGTTGGCTTGGGCGAAAGTTGCCAGCCGCAACGATCCCAAATTGCTGTATCTTTCCAGCGCGGCGACGCGGATTTCACGGTCCGCATCCGACGCCTGACACCGGCAGGGAAATACCTGGCCGAAATCTGGATCTGATACATCGACCCGGTGGGTTATGAAGCCGACCCCACCGCATAGGTCGCACTGCTTACTCGGAGTCGGGTTCTCCGTTCTCCCACGGTAATCGCCCGTGACGCCGTCGATAGCTGTCCAGGTACCCCGTGCGGCTATTCTCCGCAGTATCGTGCCCAGGCTTTCCATGCTCATGATGTTGGTCCAGTTGTTGGATGGCGCTCGCCTCGGCCCCCGAGTATCGTCCTTCGTTCAACCACCGGCGGAGGATGGCGTGGACATAATTCCAACTGGCGGCGTTCCGTTCTATCGCTGCCGCGAAAGCGTCTGCAATCCATTGGGGCGGGTACTCCGACTCCGCTGCCTTCAACTGTTCGGCCATGCTGTGCCCGTAAGGGCCGATGTGCTTCTCGTACAGTGTGAATATGTTAGCACTCTCTTCTCCAGGTTGCTTTTGCGGCAGCCACTGGGTTGGGACGATTTGCGACGGCGCTCCCAGTGCATCCGCCGACGACAATAGCGGTAGGTTAGCTCGCTCCAGGTATCGTTGCGCCGCGTCGTCGTTCAGGAGGATGCGGATCTCGCTCCGGACACTGGTCGCCAGTAACGTACTCCGCTCCAGCGCGGCCGATAAACCGGCCTTGATGTGTTCGCTGGCGCAACCTTGCATCAAGAACGCATCATCCAGGAGATCGTGCAACGAAACCGACGCGGGAAGATGCGGCCGGCCGACGCTCTCTGTGATCAGGGCCACCGCCCGGAGCGTTACGCGTAGTTCGTCGGGGTTTTCAATCTCGGCAAGCCATGGGCCGAGCGCCGCCGCCGGTATTGGGATCCGGCGCGCGTCGGCCGGCAGCGATTTCTGAGAAATCCGGGTTCTGTTCGCCCCGTCCCCCATTTACGCCACGGACTCCTCGTAACGTTGCAACTCGTCAAACCGCATCAGCGTATCCCGGAAATACAGGTGGAAACTCCCCGTCGGCCCGTGCCGGTGCTTGGCAACGATCAGCTCCACCAGGTTGCGCGGATAGGGACGGCCGGGGTTGTGCTGCTCCCATTCTTCTTCCGTGAAGTTGCGGTCCTCCCGATAGAGGAAAGTCACCACGTCAGCGTCCTGCTCGATGCTGCCGCTGTCGCGCAGGTCCGAGAGTTGCGGGCGGTGGCCCGGCCGGCTCTCCACAACGCGGCTCAATTGCGAGCAGGTGAAGACTGGAACGTTAAGATCCCGCGCCATCCCTTTCAGGGATCGGGAAATCTCGCTGATCTCCTGGACCCGGTTTTCGCCGTAACCCTGCCTGCGGTTGCTGCCCTGTATCAGCTGCAGGTAGTCCACCACCAGGAAGTCCAAACCGTGTTCCAATTTCAGCCGCTGAGCTTTGCTTCGCATTTCCATCGTGGACTGGAAAGGGGTATCGTCGATGAAAACGGGCAGGCCGGACAACACGCCCACGGCGTCTGAAATCACGTTCTGTTCGTTTTCTGAAAGCAGTCCCAATCGGAGCCGGTGGGAGTCCACACCCGACTCTGCCACCAGCATTCGCATGGCGACCTGTTCCCGGCTCATCTCAAGGCTGAATATCCCACAAACCTGTCCAGCCTTGGCTGCATTGGTGCAGATATTCAGAGCCAGACTGCTTTTGCCCAACCCGGGCCTTGCGCCGACTATGAGCAGGTCCGACCGCTGCATCCCGCCCAGCAGGCTGTCCAAGTCGCCGTAGCCGCTCTGCAACGGCGGCTCGTCGGTCAGCGATACGTCGCCGATGTCGCCTTGTAGGTACACGTCCAAAACGGAGCTCAGCGGTACAAACCCCCGGTCGTTGTTGGTGGGCTGTACCTGAAACAGCACTTCGACCGCCTGCCTCATGGTGTCGTCGGCGTCCTGGCTGTCTTCAAACCCCAATTCGGCGATGCGGTTTCCGGCGTCGATCAGTCTTCGTTTGGCCGCCGTGTCCGCGACGATGCCGGCGTAGTGTTCGACGTTCACCGACGTCGGCGTACCCGAAATCAGCTGACCCAGATACGCCAGTCCGCCCACTTGTTCCAGGCGGTTCTGCCTCTGCAGTTCCCGGGCGACGGTAATCTGGTCCACGGCTTCCTGCCGCCCGAACACGGCGATGCAGGCGGCAAAGCAGAACTGGTTGCGGGCCCGGTGGAAATCCTCCGGCTTGATTATGGGCATGACCCGTAACAGAGCGTCGCCGTCGATCAGCAACCCGCCGAGCACTGCCGACTCCGCCTCGTGGTCGTACGGCAGTTGCCGTTCACTGTACTGGGCGACGACCACGCGAGTTATTCCTCAATGGACGCAATGACGTTCACGGTGGCGCGGATTTCGCTTGACAGGTTGAGGACTACCTCATACTCGCCCGGTTCGCGGATGGGTTCGACGCCGTTGGTGATGCGCCGGTCCATGTCCCGTTCCAGCAACTCGCCCAACGCATCGGAGATACGCGCGCCGCTGATGGCGCCGTAGTACCGGCCGGTAGGGGTGACCCGACCCGTGATAGTAACTGTCAGGTTGTCCAGCGCTTCCGCCAGTTCTTCGACGACCTGGGTTTCCCGCGCCCGCTGTTGGTCGCCTTCGTTCTTGACTTTTTCCAGGCGCTTGAGCGTTTCGTCGGTGGCGATTTCGGCCAGGCCCTTCGGGAGCAGGTAGTTGCGGGCGTAACCTCGGGAAACTCGCCTCACCTCGCCGGCTCGGGCTTTGTCGGGAACGTCCACCAGAAACAACATCATCATAAGGCAAACCCTCTTAGTTCAAACCGACTTGCCCCTGAATTTGGCCAGCCAGGCGCCGAAATGGTGAATGGCGCAGTTGAACGGTGCATTCGGTGCAGACATTATAGACGATGCGCTCGCGCCGGCGATACGGCCTCCTGTCATCGCTTCGCTCGTTCCCGAGGTGGCCCGTGCTTCCCCGTTGACTGGGGTCCATTGCTGGCCTACCCTCTGGGCGCAAATCACACTAGTCAGCGCCAGATGGAGGTGCCCGCCATGTCATTTTGCGACGATGTCGAACGCGAATCCGAAGCGCAGCGCGAGGCGATGGCCTTCCACCCCTTCGTACAAGGTATCGGCGAAGGCACGTTGCCCCTGGATCGGTTCAAGCACTTCATCACCCAAGATTACGTCTATCTCATTGACTTCGCCCGCTGTTTGGCCCTGGCCGCCGCCAAAGCGCCTGACCTGCCGGCAATGTCGTGGTTCGCCCGCGCCGTGGACTACATCCTCAACACTGAGATGGACCTGCACCGCTCCTACTGCGCCCAGTTTGGCATCACCGAGGCCGAGCTCGACGCTACCCGGCATGCTCCAACCTGCTACTCGTACACCAGCTACCTGCTGCGCGTCGCCCACCAGGGAACCTTCGGGGAGTTGGTCGCCGCGGTTCTTCCGTGCATCTGGGGCTATTGGCGCGTCGGCGAGCGATTGGCCGACCGGGGACTACCCGACCATCCGGGATACGCACAATGGATCGAGATGTACGCCGCTCCGGAGCAGCGGGCAGTCGCCGAAGAGTGCCGCGCCATCTGCGACCGCGTCGCCGCTGTCGCCGGCCCCGCCGAAATCGCGGCCATGAAAGAAGCCTACATCACTTGCACCCGCTACGAGCAGGCATTCTGGGAAATGGGCTGGACCTTGGAGAACTGGCCCGTCTAACTGAGGTCCCGGCCCTTCCGGACCGGGCAAAGGATCGGAGACGGCGCCGTCAGTGCGGATTTGGTCGGGGTGGGCAGATTCGAACTGCCGATCTCCTGCTCCCAAAGCAGGCGCCTTGCCGCTAGGCCACACCCCGACGC
>JAGWBI010000002.1:167164-197812 GCA_021295965.1 Dehalococcoidia bacterium
CGCGGAGACTCGAACTCCGGTCTCTGGCTCCGGAGGCCAGCACTCTATCCACTGAGCTACGGGGGCAATTCCCATTCTAGCATAACCCTTGTGCTAGAATCGCCGCCATGAGCCACTCCTCACCTGACGATCCCAAAGGAGCGACTACTGTTATGCAGTACGACTACATTGTGGTCGGTGGCGGTTCCGCCGGCTGTGTCATGGCCACCCGACTCTCGGAGATGACCGACAAATCCGTGATCCTTCTGGAAGCCGGGCCCGATTACCCCGACTTTGAACATCTCCCAGAGGACCTCAAACAGGGCAACAATACCTGGCTGTCCGCCTACGGCCCCCACAGCTGGGATCTTCGCGGCCGAGCCACCCCGTTGCAGGATGAACCCATGATCATCCCACGGGGCAAAGCCATGGGTGGTTCGTCGTCCATCAATGGCCAGGTGGTGTTTAGGGGGATTCCCGAGGACTACGACCTGTGGGCCGAGTGGGGCAACGACGAGTGGAAGTTCACCGATTGCCTACCATTCTTCCGGAAGTTCGAGAACGATTGGGACTACAGCGGCGGCGACTTTCACGGTTCGGAAGGTCCGTTGCCGGTGCGCCGTCCCAAGCGACAGGATTGGCTGCCCTTCAACACCGCTTTCTATGACGCGTGCGTCCGCATGGGCATACCGGAGCACCCTGACCAGAACGCCCCTGATTGCTATACGGCCGTATCGCCCCGTCCCATGAACAACATTGACGGTGTGCGGATGAGTACGTCGCTGACGTTCCTGAGCACCGCACGCCATCGCCTGAACCTGACCGTGCGCGGGAACATCCATGCCCGCCGCGTAATCCTCGAAGGGAATCGGGCCGTCGGCGTCGAGGTCGAGAGCGGCGGCGAAATCTTCACCGTCGAGGGGAAGGAAATCGTCCTGTGCAGCGGCACCATCGGTTCGGCGCAGATACTGCTCCTCTCCGGTATCGGTCCTTCCGACCACCTGCGCGAGATGGGCATTCCGGTTAACCACGAGCTGCCCGGCGTTGGACTGAACTTCCGTGACCATCCCGCCGCCTATGTGCTCTTCCGGGGTGAGGGGGAGGAACCGGACACCTTCGCTCCCAACATCCAGGTCGGTCTGCGCTGGAGCGCCGACGACTCCCCCACCAGGGCCGACTTCCAGATAACGCCCACTCTGATGACCAGCGAGCACCGGCCGGCCAGCGTCTCCTACGACGGATCCGGTTTCCACTTTGGCCTCAGTATCGGCCTGCAAAACGCTGTGTCAGCAGGGCGACTGTCCCTCCAATCCACCGACCCCTCCGTACAACCCGATCTGGACTACCAATTGTTCAGCGATCCCTACGACCGCCAGCGAATGCGGCAGGCCGTCCGCAAAGCCCTCGAAATTGCTGACCAGTCGCCATTCAAGGATTTCATAGTTGAGCGTCTGAACCCTATAGATGCCGACCTGGGCAGCGACGACGCGCTGGACCACTGGATCCTCCGCAACGCTTATACACAGCATCACATCGCCGGCACTTGTAAGATGGGGCCGTCCAGCGATCCCACGGCGGTGGTGAGCCAGCACGGCCAGGTCCACGGCGTCGAGGGTCTCCGCGTCGCCGACGCCTCGGTTATGCCCGACGTTATCCGCGCCAACACCAACGCCACCACCATCATGATCAGTGAGCGGGTGGCGGAGTTCATCAAGGCTGCCGTGTGATCGCTCGCGACATTCGGCAAAACGCCGGGGCGAACGGTGACTCACCCCTGAATTTGACGACACCTGGGTTGGCAAATGGAGATGGCAAAACATGCGTTTCGAGACCATAGCCGCCCAGGCCGCGCATCAGGCGGATCCAGCCACCGGGGCCGTGGCCCCGCCGATCTACCTCTCCACGACCTTTGAGAGGGACGCCGACGGCGAGTATCCCCGCGGGTTCGTCTATTCCCGCAGCGACAATCCAAACCGCCGGGCACTGGAAGAGTGTTTGGCGATTCTGGAAGGCGGTGAACCAAACGACGCAGTTGCCACCGCGTTTGCCTCCGGTTCGGCGGCCACCGCCGCGGTGTTTCAGGCTCTGTCGCCCGGCGACCACGTCATCGCTCCGGACGACTGTTATCACGGTACTGCCCGGATGCTGCGGGAGATTCTTGCGCCTTGGGGGTTGCGGACGACCTTTGTAGATATGACCGACCCCGAAACCGTTCGCCGCGAAATCCAACCCGAAACACGAATCATCTGGACCGAAACCCCATCCAACCCTCTGCTGAAAATCGCAGATATAGCGGAGATGGCATCCATTGCGCGGTCCGCCGGCGCCCTGTGTGTTTGCGACAACACCTGGGCTACCCCGATGCTCCAACGCCCCTTGACCCTGGGCGCGGATCTGGTGGTGCATTCCACCACCAAGTACATCAGCGGTCACGAGGACGTTACCGGAGGAGTGGTGGTGAGCGCCCAAGACGATGCGTTTGTTCAGCGAATCCGTCTGATCCAAAACGTAGCCGGCGCCGTGCCGTCACCATTCGACTGCTGGCTCACTCTGAGAGGCATTCGGACGCTGCACGTGCGGATGCCGGTCCATTCGGCCAACGCGGGCCGAGTAGCCCGTTTCTTGCAGGACCATCCGCGCGTTGCTGCGGTTCATTATCCCGGTCTGCCCGGTCATCCCGGACATGACATCGCCGCGCGGCAAATGACGGACTTTGGCGGAATGCTGTCCTTCCAGGTCGTCGGCGGGCAGAACGCCGCGATGCGCGTTGCGGCCCGGGTTCGACTTTTCGTCCGCGCCACCAGCCTGGGAGGCACACAGAGCCTCATCGAGCATAGGGCCTCCATCGAAGGTCCCGACTCCAAAACTCCCGACGACTTGCTGCGCGTTTCCGTCGGGCTGGAAAACGCCGATGACTTGATTGACGACCTGGGCCAGGCCCTTGAGTAAAACTCTCACGCGTACCCACTTTGCGCGACCGGTCATTGCGAGCGCAGCGGGGCAATCTCGTCACCGAAGGAGCCGTCGCCCGGCCAGCGAGATTGCCACGTCGGTTCGCTCCTCGCAATGACAAACTGGGTACGCGTGAGAGTCAAACTCAATCCGCACCCTTAGCATATTGTGCTAACATGCTCCAACCCAGCGCCCCAGCGCGCGCTGTACGGAGGGCCAGAAATGTTTGACCTGCTGATCACCGGTGGTACCGTCATCATGCCCACCGAAGCGGCGCCGGTGGACATCGGCGTCCAGGGCGGACGCATCGTCGCCATCGGTGCTCCCGGCACCCTAATCGACGAAGCTGTCCAGACCGTCGATGCCTCAGGGCGCATCGTGACCCCCGGTGGGATAGAACCCCATATCCACGCCGCCGCCAACGTGCAGCCCGGCGCGCCCCAGCAGGTCCAGGGCGTGCCCAACGCCGGCCCTCTGGAGCATTCCCTGGGCGCGATATGGGGTGGCACCACTACGGTGGTCGATTTCGCGCCGGCTCCCAACGAGGGTGAGTTGGTGGGCGGTATCCTTGACTTCCTGTCCGTTTGGGAAGGAAACACCTACGCCGACTACTCCGCCCACGTCATCTATAGAAGCAGCAATACCGCCGACAGCATCGCGCGGGTCGGCGAGCTTATCAACAACGATTTCCCCAGCGTCAAAATCTTCACCACCAACATCCGACCGCCGCAGGACCCTCCCCTGAGCCTGACGCCCACCGGCCGTATCGACAACGGGCGCCTGACCGACCTCACCGCGCAGCTGGCCCGGCACGACGGCGTCTTGGCCGTTCACGCCGAGGACGATGAGATCGTGATGTACAACTATCTCATGGCCCAGCAGCGGAATATGTGGGACTGGTATAACGCCCACCTGATTCACTCCAAAGAGGTCGAGGATCTCGCTTTCCGGGACGTGATCCAGATCGCGGGGCTGAATGGCGCCGGTATGTATTTCGTCCACGTGACGGGAAACGACGGCGTGAACGCAGTGGCAGCGGCACGTAGTCGCGGCCAAGCAGTTTATGGCGAAGTGCTCACCTTGGCGCTTTCCTTCAATGCTTTCCAATATCGCGAACCGGATGGCATGAAATACCACACCTACCCGTCTCTAAAATATCCCGAGGACGGCAGCGATCTGTGGTCCGGACTGCTGGGCAACAATCTGACTTTCACCGCCACGGACAGCAGCTTCACCACCTACCTGGACAAGACGGCCGGCCGCAATGTGCTGGATATGCGGGGTGGCAACATCGGTATCGAGATACGCATGGGCGTCAACTACACCGAAGCGGTGGTCCGGCGCGGGATGCCCCTTACACAGTTCGCCAACATTACCGCAACCAACGCGGCCCGGCTATTGGGCATGTATCCGCAAAAGGGCGTTATCGCTCCGGGCAGCGATGCCGACCTCGCCATCATCGATCCCAACGTCCACAAGCGGCTTACCATGGACGACCTGCACTTGCGGGATTATAGCCCGTGGGAAGGCTGGGAGATATTCGGTTGGCCTACGACCGTGATCCTCCGTGGCAAGGTTATGGTGGACAACGGGGAACTGCTGGGGTCACCTTCGGACGGCCAGCGAGTGCGCCGGCGCATTGACCCGGCGGTGTTGCAGCGACCGGCCTTCTGACGATCGTGGTTACTCCCTCTCCCGATTCGGCGGAGACTTCAGTTCTCCTCTGTAGGTTTTGCGGGCACCTGAACCCGGCGGAAGGGGGAGCCAGGTGCGCCAATTGTGGCGCGTTTTCGGGCTTGGAGGCCGTTGCGCACTCTGAAGCCATGCGCCGCTCCCGCCGGGTTCGTCTTGATTTCCTGCGGAACCGGCTCGTTAGAGCTGCCGTCGTTATCTTGCCTGTCCTGGGCGTGGTCTTGTGGGTGTTGTGGGCCTATACCGGGTTGCCACCGGACCCTCCGCTGCCCTCTACCAACATCGGAAATACGTCGGCGGGGTTTGCTGACGCCGACTGGCGCCAGGCTGGCGGTGGCGTCGCCAACTGGACGGCATCCACCAATGGGGCTTTGCCCGTTGATGTTGCGCCGGAAACAATGTGGCGGTATGTCGCCGGTTCCCCTATCACCGCCCCGCCGGCGGTGGTGGGCCAGCGGGTGTATTTGACAGCCGAAGACGGGAGCGTAGTCGCTTTAGAACGCGGCACCGGAACGGTGTTGTGGCAATACGATTCCGGTTTGCCCGCCGCTGTGACGCCTGCGGTCACAGAGGATCTGGTTTTCGTGGTCTTTCGGGCCGGTGTGGTGTCAGCCCTTGAGCCGGAGACGGGTGGGTTGGTTTGGTCCCGGCGGCTTCAAGTCGCGTCATTGCCGTCTCCAACCGTCAGCGATGGTCGCCTGTTCGTCGCCGAATCGGATAAGAACCGCCTGATAGCGCTGGACGCGGCAACCGGGGAACCGCTTTGGGACTACCGCCTGGACGATTGGGTGATCGCGCCTCCGGCCATCATCGACGGCAAGGTGATCGCCACGGCCAACGATGCGCGCGTCCACGTCCTGGATGAAGGCACCGGAAAACTCAGAATGATCTACGACGCCGGCAGCGCACGCTGGGCCCGAGGCGGGCCTCTGGCGACGGAAGACCTGTTGCATTTCAGCAGCTTTGGCGGCGTGGTCTGGGGACTGGATTACCAGGGTCATCGTTACCCGTTGGAGCGGCAAATCCAGTACGTTCGCACGGTGTTGTGGGTGTGGGGATTCACCAAGAACGGTCCCGAGCAGCAGGGTTACGTGTGGTCTGCTCAAACCCCAGGGGAACAGCCCTACCCGCCAGCATTATCCGGATCAACCCTGGTAGTTGCGGATGCCAGCGGCTTGGTAACCGGGTTGAACGCCGACAACGGCGAAATCCTTTGGGAATTCAACAGTGGGTCGGACATCACGGTGGCTGCGACTACTGCCGACTCGGTAGCGCTGATCGGCGACGAAAACGGCCAGGTCATCGCCATTTCTATCGGCGACGGTTCTCAAAAGTGGGTCGTGAACCTTGACGGCGTGATCACCGCGTCTCCCATCGTCGCTGGCGGAATGCTCCTTGCCGCCACCTCCTCGGATAACGGAACGCTCACCGCGCTGTCCTTCAGTTCGAGATAACCCCGACCACATTTCAACATCATACGGGCGCCCGTTTCCGAGGAACGGGCGCCGTTCGCGTTTTTGAGCGATGAACAGCCTTCCACTTGCCAAACCATGTTCGTCGTAAACGGTCAAGATAGAGGCTTGTTACGGGACTTTTCAGTAATAACTTTGATATTGATAGGAGGTTCGCTTCATAAAATACGAATTGACAGCCGGTTCCCTCTAATTTATTGTTATCACTTGATGGTAACCGTATCACAGAGCAGGTACTTTGACGATAACAGTCGTAGTCCAGCATTCTGAATCCTGTTTCCGGAGGTTATTGTGGTGAATTGGCGACGATTAGCTCATCCAGGCATTTTGACCGCGGCTGTAGCAACGGCGCTATTGCTTATGGCGGCGGCCTGTGGAGGGGCGACCACTCCCGAAGACGCGGGCGGCACTGGCGGGACGGCAGGAACCACCGCGCCGGCAGCCGCCGCGCCCACGCCGACCATCGACCCCATGGCGGCCGCAGACGAACCCACCCCCACTGCTCCCCTGGACGCCACTCCCACGCCTGTTCCGGTCCCCACGGCGATGCCGGTGGACCAGAGGCCCGATTGGTGGATAGAGGGTGCGAGCAAACACTACCGCGGAGACTTTCCGCTAGTTGCCCAATACAACCCCGGTTTCTGGGACGTGCATTATGGCGGGTCAATGAATACAGTCCTCATCCCGTCGGGACCCAGATTCAATCAAATTTTGGAGTACAACCCGGTCAACCCCAGCGAAATCATTGGCGACTTGGCAGTGAGCTGGGAATCTTATGAAGAGGCCGGCAAATTCGGGTACATTTTCCAGCTGAACCCGGATGCTACATTCACCGACGGACATCCGGTAACGGCGGAAGACGTCGTGTTTTCGCTGAATCGCATCACGGTGGGACAAGTGGAAGAAGGCGTGCTGCGCGCCCGTACCGGCTTGTTGAACAACTTCGTGGAACACGGCACCTTCGAGGCGATTGACGACCATACGGTGAAGGTCCCCCTGCGGTACCCCGCATCGGCGTTTTTGCCCAACCTGGCGTCGGACTACATGAAGATTTACCCCAAGCACGTGGCCGAAAGCCTGTCCCAGGAACAGGCGAACCATGGCATCGCCCATGACGAAGCCCTCGCGGCGATCAACGCCGGGAACCCCACGGGGTTGATCGGGTCTGGTCCGTGGATGCTCCGCGAGTGGGAGAAGGACGTCGGTTACTCCTTTGACCGGAACCCGACCTATTTCAAGACCGGTCGTCCGTATTTCGACGGATTGAGGGTGTTCCTGATACTGGACGTGGCCCGGCGCATCTCGGCGCTGCAAACGGGGCAGGTGTACGGCACTTACCAGTCCGTCACCAGCCATACCGCTGAAGACGTGGCGCGCCTGGAACAGGACACGGACGGTCGCGTGCGCGCCCTGGTTTTGGAAGGCGCCGCGGTTCAGGCTTATTTTCTGAACATTGACCGACCCCCTTTCGATGACGCGCGCGTGCGTCGGGCATTTTACCTGGCGCTCGACCGGGACTTGGGCATCAGCCAGGCCGTGCTGGGATTCGGCCTCCCGGGCACCTTCTTCGCGCCTGGCGTGGTGGAAGACTTGGAGGAGACCCGGGCCAACGACCCCGCATTTATGGCGGACCGGGGCCCGGCGCTGGAAGAAGCGCGCCAGTTGCTCGCTACCGCCGGCTATCCAGATGGTTTCGACATCCGGCTCAACGTGGTGAACACTACGCCCTCGTTGCCTAGCGCGGAGGTCACGGCTCCCCAGATGCGGCGGGACCTAAACATCAACATCGAAATCGAACCCACCGATCTGGCAACGATGTACGTGGGCCTTCGGGACGGCGTCGCGGAAATGAGCTCAGTGGGCACCGGAATCATCCTGCGCGACCCCGGCGACATCATCAACCAGTTTTACCTGCAGGACGTTCTGCGCAATCCCCACAACTGGCAAAACGATCGAGTGGACGAACTGATCGCCCTGCAGAATGAGGCCATCGAACCGGCAGTACGGCAGGGACACCTCGAGGAGTTGGCGGAAATCCTGCACCGGGGCGAAAGCCATTGGCTCCCGTACTTCTGGTATTCCACGGCCGGAGCCTTCGACTATCGGATCCGCAATTACCACTACCCGCCCACGGTTCAGCTCATCAAAAAGTGGGACCATGTCTGGTGGGACCCCGACCGGGAGATGCCTTCAGAAGTGGGCTACGTTCCCTGAGAAACTCCTCCAAATGGGCGAATCCGCGAGGGCAGGTTGCAAACCTGCCCTCTATTTTCGTCGCGAAAATAGTTAACGTTACGGAAACCGTTTCAGACGCCCTTGCCGTTGTCTTGACAATATAAATTAGCGTTAGTAGCATCCTGTGGCGCCGGAAAACGATTACCGGCAGAGATATTCATGGCGACGCATCATTGCTTGCGTCGCTGTTACATTCCGAATCAGGAGGCTGGCCTATGAATTTTCGACGATTATGGCATCCGAAGTTCCTGTTGATGGCTGGAATACTTGCGTTGATGCCCGCTTTGGTTGCGTGTGGCGAAAGCGCTCCCACGCCGACGCAGCAAACCACCGACAGCGGTAGTGCAGCGGCCCCCGCGGCTGGCCCAACGCCCACGCTGGACGTGATGGCCGCCGCCGACGAGCCAACTCCCACCGCACCGTTGGATGCCACCCCGACCCCCGTTCCCGTTCCCACGGCCATCGCTATCGACCAGCGCCCTGATTGGTGGCAGGATGGTGAGAGCAAGCACTACCGGGGTGATTTCCCAGTGGTCGCCACCAGCAACCCAGGCTTCTGGGATGTTCACTATGGGGGTTCCATGAACACCGTTCTGACCCCCTCTGGGCCGCGCTTCAACCAGATCCTCGAATACAACCCGGTCAACCCCAATGAAATCATCGGTGACCTGGCGGTGAGCTGGGAGTCCTACGAGGATGGTGACGAGTTCGGCTACGTCTTTCACCTCAACCCGGACGCGACTTTCTCCGATGGCCATCCGGTCACCGCGGAAGACATCGTGTTCTCCATCGACCGCATCACGTTGGGCCAGGTGCAGGAGGGCGTCTTGCGCGCTCGAACCGGGTTCCTCAACAACTTCGTGGTCCATGGTTCCGCCGAAGCGATCGACGACCACACCGCGAAAGTCCCCCTCCGGTTCCCTGCCGCCGGCTTCATTCCTAATCTGGCATCGGACTACATGAAGGTGTACCCCAAGCACGTCGCCGAGAACCTTAGCCAGGAGCAGGCCAACACCGGCCTGACCCAGCAGGAAGCGCTTGATGCCATCAACGCCGGACAGCCCGCTGCACTCATCGGTTCAGGTCCATGGATGCTCCGTGATTGGGAAAAGGACGTTGGATACACCTTCGACCGCAATCCCACCTACTTCAAGACCGGGCGCCCGTTTTTCGATGGCCTCAAGGTATTCCTGATACGGGACACGGCACGCCGAATTTCGGCGCTACAGGCCGGTCAGGTCTATGGCACCTACCAGCCCGTAACCGGCGCCAACCGTCCTGAAGACATGGCGAGACTGGAAGAGGACACCGAGGGTCGCGTCCGAGCCGTCATCCTGGAAGACTCCGGCGTCGAGGCATGGTTCCTCAATCACGACAAACCTCCTTTCGATGACGCTCGCGTCCGTCGCGCCTTGTACCTGGCCATCGACCGGGATAACGCCGTCGAAAAGTCCATTCTGGGCTTTGGCTCGCCGGGTACGTTCTTCGCGCCCGGAGTCGTGGAAGACCTGGAAAACCTGCGCGCCGAAAACTCGGCGTTTGCCGTGGACCGCACCGCCGCGTTGGCTGAAGCCAAGCAATTGCTGACTGAAGCCGGTTATCCTGACGGGTTCGAGGTCAATTTGAACGTGGTGAACGGCAACCCTGCGCTTTCTATGGCCGAGGTGCTGGCGGCACAACTTCGGGAGGATCTTAGCCTCGAAATCGTCCTGCAGCCCACCGACCTGGCCACCATGTACGTAGGTATGCGCGATGGTGTAGCCAACATCGACGGCGTCGGCACCGGCATAATCCTGCGGGACCCGGGCGACATCATCAACCAGTTCTATCTGCAGGACGTGCTGCGCAACCCTCACAACTGGCAGAACGACCGGGTTGACGAATTGATCGACCTTCAGAACCGGGCCATTGACCCGTCCGCACGACAGGGTCACCTGGAAGAACTGGCAAGCATTCTGCACCGCGGCGAGAGCCACTGGCTGCCGGTTTTCTGGGGCTCCAATGGCGGCGCATTCGACTATCGAATACGCAACTACTACTACCCGCCCACCGTGCAGTTGATCAAGAAGTGGGACCACGTCTGGTTCGACCCGGACCGCCCGATGCCATCAGAGGTCGGCTACGTCCCGTAAAGTCCAAAGCGCCCATCTAAGGGTTTATGCGAGGGCGGATTTATCATCCGCCCTCGCTATTTTATATCAGTCTTTGCGGGAGCCCATATTTTACGAATACTTGATGCTAAGCAGTATTATCAAACGACATTTGACAATCTTTCGACTCAAACGTAGCATCGCAAAACGCAATTTAGCGGTGCTTGACGTATTTCGCCAAACACCGCGAACGCTCAAAAAGAAGGGGAAAACAAACCCAGAGGAGGACTTGGCTAATGGAATTACGACGCTGGTGGCAACCGCGATTCCTTCCTGCGCTGGCCGCATTCGTATTGTCAGCTTTGATCGTTGCGTGTGGGGGAACCACCGCTCCTGAAACTACCACCGGCGGTTCTTCCGCCCCTGCCCCCGCTGCGCCCGCTGCGGGCGCCACCCCGACTCTGGACCCATTCGCGGGCGCTCAGGAACCCACTCCCACGCCGCCGTTGGACGCCACCGCTACCCCAGTCCCGGTTCCCACGGCTATGGCAATAGACCAGCGGCCCGACTGGTGGCAAGAAGGTGAAAGCAAGCATTACCGCGGCGACTTCCCGCTGGTGGCTACCCACAATCCCGGATTCTGGGACGTCCACTACGGAGGTTCGCTGAATACGGTGCTTGTTCCGTCAGGTCCACGTTTCAACCAGATCTTGGAATACAACCCGGTCAACCCCAGTGAAATCATCGGCGATCTGGCGGTCAGCTGGGAGTCGTATGAAGAAGGGGACGAGTTTGGGTACATTTTCCATCTGCACCCGGACGCAACTTTCACCGATGGTCATCCGGTCACTGCCGAGGACATCGTGTATTCGCTGGACCGGATAACTTTGGGGCAGGTTGAAGATGGGGTCCTCCGGGCCCGCACCGGATTCCTCAACAACTTCATCGTTCATGGCACCGCTTCAGTTATTGACGACCAAACGGCCAAAGTCCCTCTCCGCTTTCCAGCCGCCGGTTTCATACCGAACCTGGCTTCGGACTACATGAAAGTTTATCCCAAACACGTCGCTGAGCACCTGACCCAGGAGCAGGCGAACTCCGGAATGACCCAGCGGGAAGCTATTGCGGCTATCGAAGCAGGGAATCCGGAAAGCCTCATCGGTTCGGGCCCTTGGATGCTGCGCGACTGGGAAAAGGACGTGGGCTATTCGTTCGAGAAGAATCCCACCTATTTCAAGACTGGACGGCCTTTCTTTGATGCCATGCAGATATTCCTGATCCGGGACACGGCGCGCCGAATATCAGCATTGCAAGCCGGTCAGGTTTACGGAACCTATCAGCCGGTCACCGGTGGCAATCGCCCCGAAGACATGGCCCGGCTCGAAGAGGATACCGACGGGCGGGTGCGAGCCGTAATACTGGAAGCCACCGGGATCCAGGCTTTCTTCCTAAACCACACCAAGCCACCCTTTGACGACCCAAGAACGCGCCGGGCGTTCTACCTGGGGCTTGATCGTGACCTGGGTGTGGAAAAAGCCATTCTCGGTTTTGGCAAGCCAGGCACCTTCTTCGCGCCGGGCGTGGTAGAAGATATGGAGGCGCTGAAGGCCAACAATCCCACCTACGGCGACCGCGAAACGGCCTTGGCCGAGGCTCGGCAACTGCTGACCGAAGCCGGGTATCCGGACGGGTTCGAGATTACCCTCAATACCATCAGCACCAACCCCTCGTTGGCCGCTGCGGAAGTCTTGGGTCCGCAATTGCGCGAAGACTTGAACATCGACATCGTCATCCAACCCACCGACCTGGCTACCATGTACGTAGGAATGCGCGACGGCGTAGCCAATATGGACGGCGTCGGGACCGGCATCATCCTCAGGGATCCGGGCGACATCATCAACCAGTTCTACCTGCAGGACGTGCTGCGTAACCCCCATAACTGGCAGAATGACCGGGTGGATGAGCTGATCGTACTGCAGAACCAGGCCGTTGACCCGGCTGTGCGGCAGGGTCACCTCCAGGAACTGGCCGATATCCTTCACCGGGGGGAAAGCCACTGGCACCCCTACTTCTGGTACTCCAGCGGCGGGGCGTTTGACTACCGCTTGCGCAATTTCTACTACCCGGCCACGGTGCAGTTGATCCACAAGTGGGACCACGTTTGGTTTGACCCGGATCGGGAACCCATCGCCGCTAGTGAGAAGGGCTACGTGCCCTAGACGCCGGAACTCGACTGCAAACGCCCAGTCGTTATCCCAATGGTCGGCCACAGGGTTTCACCCTGGCCGGCCATTGTGTACAATACGCGCCTAACAAGCCGTCGCCTCCCCGGCAGGAGTTGAGGAATGTACCGGTACCTACTCAGAAGGCTGCTCCTCTTCATCCCCACGATGTTGCTCGCCACCATCATGGTGTTCGCCCTGTTCTCGATCGTACCGGGCGACGCTGCGGTGTTCCTGCTCACTGGCGAAGATGCCGGCGGGCGCGTGACCAACGAAGACTTCGAGAGGCTGCGTGAAGACCTGGGCCTCAACCGTCCGATCTACGTCCAGTACGGCGATTGGCTGTGGGGTGTCGTTCGCGGCGACCTGGGCAATTCCCTATACTATGGTACCCCCTTCGGGTTTGAGCTCATCGAACGTTTCGCGCGAACTTTTGAATTGGCCGTCCTGGCCATCGCCATGGCGTTCGTCGCTGCCGTGCCTCTGGGTATTCTGTCGGCGATGAAACAGGATACCGGCATCGACTACGTCAGCAGGGTGATCGCGCTGCTGGGCATCGCGATGCCAACATTCTGGATCGGAGTGCTGGTGATTTACGCGTTGGCTTACGGGACAGGTTGGTTACCTCCATTAGAGTACGCCCACCTGTGGGAGGACCCGGTACAGAACCTGCAGTTGATGCTACTTCCGGCTGCCGTCGTGGGGTTCCATGACATGGCGTTCACCGCACGGGTCACCCGCTCTGCCATGCTGGAAGTGATGCGTGAAGACTATATGCGCACCGCTCGATCCAAAGGGTTGCGCGAATGGGTCGTCGTAGGTCGTCACGCCCTGAAGAACGCCATGCTGCCGGTGATCACCGTGTCCGGCTACCAATTTGGCCGTCTATTGGGTGGTGTCATCATCGTTGAGCAGATCTTTGTCGTCCCCGGCGTCGGCAAGTTCCTCATCGACGCCATCATCCACCGGGACTTTCCGGTCATCCAGGGCGTTATCCTGATGACTGCCGCCGTGGTGCTGATACTCAACCTGATAATCGATATGCTGTACGGCATCCTCGATCCCCGGATCCGTTACGCGTAAACGCGGCCGGGACCCTTTCCAAAAGGCGCGAAGGCAGGCAGGTGTTGCCATGATTGATCAATCGTCGGAACAGGCGGTCATAGCGCGTGAACAGATCGCCGCGCCCAGTTTTGCCGGGCGCAGCTGGACTCAACTCACCCGTTTCATACGGACCAAACCGTTGGGAGCGATTGGTGGAGCGATTGTCCTGGTGCTCTTTGTGGTCGCAGCTTTGGCCCCTGTCCTTTCTCCCTACGATCCGAGGTCCACCCCGGCCGCGCCGTGGGAAGCGCCCAATGCCGATTACCTCCTTGGCGCAGACTACGTGGGCCGGGATGTGCTGAGTCGGCTCATTTACGGCGCTCGCATTTCCTTGTATGTGGGCATGGGAAGCGTTTTGGTGGGCATCACCGCCAGTTTCGTCATCGGCGTCTCCCTGACCTACATTGGCGGCGTGGTCGATATGGTTTCGCAGAGGATAGTGGACGCCCTTATGTCTCTGCCCGGCCTCCTGATCGCGCTGGCGATCATGGCCGTGGTCACGCCGTCGCTGAACACCGTAATTCTGGCAATCGTGATCGGCATGATCGCTCCTGTGATCAGAACGGTGCGGTCGCAGGTGTTATCCCTGAAGGAATTGGACTACGTAACGGCGGCGCTGGCCGTCGGCGCCAGCCCTCGCCGCATCATCTTCCGGCACATCGTCCCCAACTGCTTCGCCACCTACCTGGTCCTGGCCACCTACTACCTGGGCTTTGCCATCATCATCGAAGCATCGTTGTCGTTCCTGGGCGTGGGAGCCCCTCCCGACCAGCCGAGTTGGGGCGGGATGTTGGTGCGGGCGGCTTCCGCCCATGTGAAGGCTGGCCCGTGGCTCGCTATCTTCCCTGGCCTGGCCCTCTTCCTGGTGGTGATGGGATTCAACCTGCTGGGCGACGCCCTGCGCGACGTATTCGACCCCCGCCTGCGCGGCCGCTAGGCGCGTTGTTGAAGGATTGGCGGCGTGTGATTTCGGCGCCGGCGTGGCTGACAGTCGCGCTGGCGCTGTTGACGTTGGGCTTGGCGATGGCGTGTGCTCCAGCCGAGACGCCGGCCGGAGTCGATCCAGCCGATCTGCCCACGGCTGTTATCGGCACGGCGTCTCCCACCCTGGTGCCGGCCACCACGCTACCCACCGCGGCATTGCCTGAACCCGTCACTGTCGTCGCGCCTGTGACCCCGGCCCCGGTTGCCACGAACTTGCCGGCCGCCACGACAATCCCGGTATCGCCGGAAGGCGCCGTACATTCTGTTGGCGCAGAAGAGGCGGAAGCCGCCCGTACCAAGTTCCAACGCTTGCTCCGGGCATCCTGGGACACCGATTTCACCCGCTCGACCATCTCATTCGATGAGATCATGACCGGTGGGCCGCCCAAAGACGGCATTCCCTCCATCGACAACCCGGAGTTTGAATCCGTGGCTGACGCTGACGCATGGTTGGACCCACGCGAACCGGTGCAGGTAGTTGACCTCAATGGTGATGCTCGCGCCTATCCGGTTCAGGTCATGGTCTGGCATGAGATCGTCAACGACACCGTTGGGGACGAACCGGTTGTCATAACATTTTGACCACTGTGTAATACCGCCTTCGTGTTCAGGCGGACGGTTGACGGCGAGATACTGGATTTCGGCACCACGGGCGCTCTTCGCGATAGCAACTTGTTGATGTACGACCGTCAGACCGAATCCTGGTGGCAGGAATTCGGTGGCGAAGGCGTTATCGGGCACTACGCCGGCCGCCGATTGGAACAGCTTTACCTGTCCATCGTGTCGTGGGATGAGTTCAAAACGGCTTTCCCTGATGGAAAGGTGCTTTCCCGGCCCGCATCAGGCCGCCCCTACGGCCAGAACCCGTATGCCGGCTACGACCGTCCCGGCAGCACGCCGTTCCTGTTCAGCGGCGATACCGACCCTCGCCTGCCCGCTGTCGAGCGCATCGTTGCCATCGAGCGGGGCAACGCGGCTTGGGCGGTTTCGTTTTCCACATTGGCGGATGAACGAGTGGTAAGAGCATCGGTAGCCGGGGAGGACATCGTGGTGTTCTGGATGCCCGGGACAGCATCGTCCCTGGACAGCGGCTCAATTGCCAGCGGACGGGACGTGGGAGCGGCGGGTATTTTCTCACCAATGGGTCCCGACGGTTCCACCCTGAGCTTCGCAGCGGGCGCCGACGGACGGATTACCGATGAGCAAACCGGCAGCCGGTGGAACATATTTGGGCAGGCCGTTAGCGGTCCGCTGGCAGGCTCACAACTCGATCCGTTGCCGGGCCGGAGTGGACAGCTCTGGTTCTCGTGGGCCGTTTACCGGCCCGACACCGTGGTCTATCCTGCAACACCGTAGGGGCGGGTTTCAAACCCGCCCCTACATGGCCGCTGCCGTTACGGAGTCCTAACTCCGCCAAATCTGGCGGACTCGCCGTACCTCGGCCAGGCGTGCCTCAGCCAGCATATCCGCCGCACGAGCCGTGGCGATTTCTTTTTCGTGAGCGGTGGTCAGAACGGCGGACATCTGCTCGTAAATGCGTTCGGTCTGCTGTCGCGAACGTTCCGGGTTGTAGGGCTGCCCGATCTCCGCCGCAGCGTTGATTATGCCGCCGGCGTTGATGAGAAAATCCGGCGCGTAGATGATTCCTCGTCGGTGCAGCTCTTCCCCGTCTTCAGGCGTTGCCAGTTGGTTGTTGGCTCCGCCGGCCACGATGCGACAGCGTAGGCGGTCTATGGTCTTGGCGTTTATGACGCCACCCAACGCGCAGGGAGCGAAAATGTCGCAGTCCACGTCGTAGATATCGTCCGGGGCCACCACCTGGACGCCCATTTGTCGCGCCCGGTCCAGGGCAGTCTCGCTCACGTCCGCGGCGATTACTCGGACATCATCGTCCAGCAGGTGTTCAGCCGTGCGACTCGCCACTTTGCCGAACCCCTGCATGGCAACCGTGCGGCCCCTCAGGCAATCGGCGCCCCAAACGTCGGCGGCGCAGGCCCGCATTCCCATGTAAATGCCCAAACCGGTCATGATCGAAGTGTCCCCGCTGCCACCCAGGGTCAAATCCAGCCCCACCACGTGCTCCGTTTCCTGGTGGACGGTTTCCAGATCCCGCCCGGTGGTACCCACGTCCGTGGTGGTCAAATACCGGCCACCCAGGGTATCGACAAATCGGCCCCAGGCGCGCAGCAATGCCTCGGTCTTGTCGGTGCGCGGGTTGCCGATGATGACACCCTTGCCGCCGCCCAGGTTCAGGCCCGCCGCCGCCGATTTGTATGTCATGGCCTGCGACAGGTTCAGTGCGTCGGCCAGCGCATCGGCCTCGGTGGCGTAGGGCCACATCCGGGTGCCGCCGCAGGCAGGCCCCAGGGTGGTGTCGTGGATGGCAATAATTCCGCGCAGGCCGGATGCCGGGTCACTGTACATCGCCACCTGCTCATGGCCCCGATTTGCCATTTTATTCAGCACGTCCATTGCAACACCTCCTACTTTTTCCTATGTCTCTATTATACGATACGTCGCTGAAAGCCCTTGGGATTACGGGCCAACCGGCGCGAACGCGCCTGTCAATTCCAATCATTCCGTTGCTGTATAATCCCCGCAGTCGATCCGCACTACACCGATCAGGAGGCGCCCAATGCCCCCCAAGCAATATGAGAACCCGCCCGGCCTTGTCATTGAAGGCACCAAGCGATATCACGCCATCATCAAGACCGACAAGGGCGACATGACAATTGAGCTTCTGTCTGAAGTGGCGCCGCTGACCGTAAACAATTTTGTGTTCCTGGCTCGCGACGGTTTTTACGAAGACAATCAGTTCCATCGCGTCATTAACGGTTTTATGATCCAGGGAGGTTGTCCCCGGGGCGACGGCACCGGCGGCCCCGGCTACCGCTTCCGGGACGAGGAGGTCACCCGCTCCTACACCCGTGGCACACTGGCGATGGCCAACGCCGGCCCCAACACTAACGGCAGCCAGTGGTTCATCGTGCATGGCGCCGACGTAGGACTCCCGCCCAACTACACTATCTTCGGGAGGTTGACCGACGGCGACGACGTGCTGGAGGCCCTTGCCACGTCATCGGTCCGGCAGAGCCGGAGCGGCGAGAACTCCCAGCCCGCGGAGCGCCTTGGCATCAGCAATATCGAGATCACTGAGACCGACCTGGTATAACCTGATGGCTCCCGTCAGGCCAGCCTGGACGCAAATTGTAGGGGCGGGTTTCAAACCCGCCCCTACGTGGCAAGGCGTAATGCGCTAATTCTGCATTAGGAATCACCAGCGGCCGCCGGCGCCGGCGCCACCGCTGGCGGCGTGGTTTCGGGTGTGGTGGGAATGCGCGGGCGGCGCGCGAACAGGAAGCACACTCCTCCAACGAAGTTGAACCCGGACAGTACCAGGAAAGCCAGGGTGTAAGACTCCTGCCAGTCGTACATGTAACCCGCGAATGGACTCGCTCCCAGTAGCAAAATGTTCATCGGGATGGTACTTATGCCCAGGATTTTGCCGAAGTTGCCCCTCCCGAAATATTCTCCGCGGATGGATGTGGTAAGCGGGTTTCGCCCTCCGAACCCCAGGCCGAAAGTCACGGCGAAGGCGTAGAACATCCAGAGGTGGGTGCTGAAAGTCAGGAGAACGACCGCCCCGGCCTGGATGGTTGTGAAGATGAAGATACTGATCCGCTTGGGGAAACGGTCACCGACGTACCCGCCGATCAGCTGGGCCCACATGGCGACAAAGGTATATACGGTCACCACCCACGCGGTGTGACCCCCAAAGCCGGCGTCGGCCAGGAACAACCCGAGGTGGGTCATTATGGCCAGGATTATCATACTGGTCAGGCCGTGGCCCACGGCGATCAACCAAAACGCGGCGGTCCGGACGGCCTGCTGTGCAGTTAAACCTTGAGGCCCGGACGGAGCGCGCTGGCCGCCGCGAACCCGTGCCGTTGACGTGGCATCGTCCTCCATTTGCAAACCCATGTCTTCCGGTTTGTCGCGGATGACCAGGTACAAGGGAACGGCGGCAGCGAAGACGAGAATGGCGATTATAAACGCCGTCCCTTGCCACCCAATGGCGCTGCCTATACCCACGCCGATGAGAGGAACCACGATCAGCGCGCCGCCACGGCTGAACCAGTTTGCCCAACCCATCGCAGACGCCATGCGCCGCGAGAACCAGTTGTTAATGGTGGTCATCATGGGCACCCAACTGCCCATGCCCTGCCCCAGGGCCATCACCATAAACGCAAAGTAGAAGGTGTACAGCGGGGAAACCGGCCAGAAGCCCGCGCCAATTTGGGAGAATGCCAGGAAACCGAAACCCAGGATGATAAACCCGATCAGCACCATCTTGCGGCCACCCAGCTTGTCGGTGAGGTAGCCCTCAATGGGTCCCATCAGCCCGCCCTCGACGCGGGTCAGGGTCAGGGCCATCGACAAGGCCCCGCGTTTCCAGCCAAATTGCTGCTCCAAAGCCACCGCCCACAGGGTCATGGCGTGGAACATGGGAACAGTGGCCAAGGTCATCACGAAGCCCGTGATGACGACAATGTACCAACCGTAGTAAATGTTGGGCCGGCGGAAACGCGGCCCGCCGGAACGACCGGCGTCGGTGCTCATGGCGACTAGGGAAAGCGGCATTACGCTACGATTGCCGTTGCGCAGCCCGGTGTATTCTACGCCTTTTGCAGATATGGGTACAAGGCATACAAGTTGATTAGGAATATCATAAACTCTTATCACCAGCCGCAAACCGCGTCATCATGCGAGGACTGACTCAATGAATCGGAGATCGGATTCCCGTTTCGGCGCAATGGCAGAGGCAAGGATCTTTTCGCGACAACCGACTACCACAAAGCCGGCATCACGGAGTACGGTTCATACTGACAGGTTCCGTCCCTAATGCTATAATTCCCTGCGTCCCTGCACCAACTCAGGAGTTTACAACTTGCGTCACTACGAACTCGTTACCATCCTAAGCCCGATGCTCAATCAGGATGAAGCGTCGGCTGCTTGGGACGAAATCAAGGCGTTCATTTCCAACCGGGAAGGCGAGATAACCGCTGAACTGGCTTGGGGCACTCGTCGGTTGGCCTACCCGATCCGAAAAGGAAACTACAATTTCCTCGAGGGATCCTACTACCTCAGTTCCTTCACGGTGGACAATCCGATCAATCGTGAACTAGAAAACTATCTGCGGTTGGATGAGCGAGTTCTGCGATCCCTCGTTATAAAATGCGACGGACCACTGGCGGATCGTCCGGCTCCCGGCCCCCTGACCGCGCCTTCCCGCTATATCCCGCCCGGACGCGGCCGGCGGCCTGACGGCGGCGGTGCCATCCCGGATGGCGCCGGCTCCTTCGGTGACAGGCGGTCCGGTCCTCCACCCGCAACGCCACCGCCAGCCTCCGGCGACGCGCCCACTACGGCCGCCGAACCTGTCTCTGAACCCGCGCCCGCCGGTGTCGCGGCGACGCCCGAACCTGTCTCTGAACCCGCGCCCGCTGCTGTCGCGGCGGCGCCCGAACCTGCCTCTGAACCCGGGCCCGCCGCTGTCACGCCGCCGCCGCCCGAACCTACCTCTGAACCCGCGCCCGCCGCTGTCACGGCGCCGCCGCCCGAAGCAGTTGCCGAACCTGAGCCCGCCCCCGAGCTCGCCGCAGAGCAGGGTCCTGGCCCTGCCACCGATTCACCGGCCGAGGAACCGATCACCCAATCCGAAGGCGAAGCCGAAGCGTAAGCTGCCGTGAACAAGATCATCATTATCGGGAACTTGGGCCGCGACCCGGAGATGCGCTATTCGCCCTCCGGGCAACCCATGACTTCTTTCAGCATCGCCAGCAACCGCCGTTACACGACCGCGGCCGGCGAACAGCGCGAGGAAACCGAGTGGTTCAACTGCACTGCATTCGGACGACTTGCCGATGTCTGCAATCAGTACCTCACCCGAGGGCAACAGGTCTATGTTGAGGGAAGGCTCCGGTCCCGGCAATATGACCGGCGAGATGGAAGTCCCGGTTTCTCATTGGATGTCAACGTCACCGAGATGCAGATGCTAGGGAGACGAGGTGACCAAATGGACGAAGGCGGCTACGGCGGCCAGCAGGACCGGGGCTATAGTGACCAGCGGTCCGGATACGATGACCGCCGCGGCGGATACGGCGGTTACGGAACGGAAAGTTCACCCGATCCCACCACGACCGATGTTGATGACCTACCGTTCTAGACGCCCGACCGGCTAGTTCAGCGCCACGAGGAGGAAATCCCAGAAATGACCACTCCTGAAACCCTACCGGCATCCCCGCCATCCGGCGGCAATGCTCCTGCCCCTGCCGCAGCACCGCAATCCGGCGCGACTGGATCCGCCGAAGGCGCCCCCCGCCGCTTCACACCCGGAGGTCCCGGTGGCCGACCGGGCGGCGGTCCCGGCGGACGCCCTCCCGGACGGGGTGGCCCTCGCGGCGGCGGACGGGGTGGCCGACGCTACGGCCCGCGCCGGCGCGTTTGCGCTTTCACCGTGGAAGGGGTCGTACCCGACTACAAAGACGTGGACCGGTTGCGACGCTACATCTCCGAACAGGGCAAAATCGAACCCACCCGCAAGACCGGCACGTCCGCTAAAAACCAACGATTGCTGGCAACCGCTATCAAACGGGCCCGTTATCTCGCCTTGTTGCCCTACGCTCCCGAGCACAGCATCAACATCGGTATGCGTTCGGGTCGTTAGTCGGCCCAATCCTCCGATCATTTATCAATGTTGAATCTGTCGCTGCCTTGGAAACGCAACGCCCCGGTGGAAGAGGAAACGCCCGAACCAACGGGGCGTCGCCCTGCCCGGCGTCGCGGCGGGCGGAGCCGCCGTGTTGGATCCGGGAGTGGTGAAGCAGTAGCCGCGGCTCGAACTCGGCGTGGACTGGAATCGCGCCGGCAGCGCATTGCTATCGGCGTAGGAGCGGTCCTGATCCTGGCCATCGTCGCCGTCGTGCTGGTCGGCGTCTATCAGCAGTTCATCCATCCGCCTCGCGTGATGGCCGGCGAAGTGCGCGGCATCCGCTTCACCATGGGCGATCTGGTGGAGCGCATCCGCGTCCTCCAGGGAATAAATCGCTACCAGGGAGGACAGGTCGATTTCAGTCGGATACCCTTCCAGCTGCTCACCGATCTTCTCCACGCCGAGATACTGCGACAGGCCGCGCCGGGGCTGGGCATAAACATCACCGACGAGCAGATTGATGAGTCAATCCGCTCACAATTCCGCCCCAGGCCTGAACCAGGACAGGAAGTTGACGAAACCCAGTTGGACGCTGAATTCGACAATACCTACAAGAACTTCCTGACTCAGGTCAATTTGACCGACGACGCGTTTCGTCGCATCGTCGAGGAGCGGTTGCAACAGACGGAATTGTTCGGACGAATGCTGGCATCCTTGCCCGAAGAAGCTCCACAGGTGGAGCTGCAAGCTGTGGTGATGGGGCTGGAATCCCCAGCAGCCCCGGAGGCGGTCCGGGAACGTTTGGTCCTGGGGCAGGATTTTGGAGCGGTGTCCCGGGAAATCTCCGGCTCCGACGGGTATATCGGCTGGGTTCCGGAGGGCGCTTTCCCCGGATTCGATCGCTATCTGTTCGGAGAAGTCTGTGAAGCCGACGACGATAGCGCAGATTGTGTTGAAACGGATTCTGTCAGACGCAAGCCTCCGCTTTTGGACCCGGGTGACATTTCGCCTCCAATTTACGAGGACGAATCAATCTTCATCATCCAGGCCATTGGCGATACCGAAACCCGTGAGCTCGAACCTGCGATGCAGTTCCAGATGGCAAGCGCGTTGGTCGATCAATGGAAAGGCGACCAATTGAAACAGGGGTCGGACGAAGGCTGGGTCAAGATCAACTTCGACAGCAACCGTTACGCATGGGTCACTGACCAAGTACGGTTGACCCGTCCACGCGTCACGCCCGAACCGCAGCAATAGTTCCCCGGTAACTCACCTTTAGGCTCATCCCAATTCAAAGCCTCGAAGCGGCCACCATGGACGGCAACTCAGAAGTGAATATCGGCCTTATGGGCCTGGGCACCGTGGGTGGTGGCGTGGCAGCGGCGCTTTCCGGCAACGCTGACGCTATCCGACGGAAAACGGGACGCACCGTCCGGCTCCGCAAAGCTTTGGTGAGGGATACCGCTAAAGCCCGCCAACCGGTTCCGCCTCCCGGCGTCCTGACGACCAACCCGGAAGATATCCTCAACGATCCGGAAATCCAGATCGTGGTTGAAATGATGGGTGGAGATTCGCCGGCCGGGAGTTATCTGGAGCGCGCGCTGACGGCCGGCAAGCACGTGGTGACGGCCAACAAAGAGGTTATGTCCCGGCGCGGTCCCGCTTTGCAATCATTGGCGCAGTCCCAGGGTGTTAATCTCCTTTTTGAGGCGTCTGCCGGCGGTGGCATTCCCATCGTCGGCTGCTTGATGTCGCAACTTTTGGCCAACGACATCCGCTCAATACGATCCATTATCAACGGCACCACCAACTACATTCTCACGCGGATGGCCCGTAGCCAGACCCCCTTCGCCGAAGCCTTGATTGAAGCCCAGGATCGAGGCTATGCTGAGTCCGATCCCACCAACGACGTTGAAGGGATTGACGCCGCGTACAAACTCTCCGTGCTGGGCAGCCTGGCGTTCCACCAGCCCATCCCTCACCATGTAATCCACACCGAAGGCATCAGCCGGCTCGCTCCCGAAGATTTTCGCTATGCGGCCGAATTGGGCTATGCCATCAAATCCCTGGCTATCGCAGTGGCCGAGCCGGACGGTAGCGTGCAGGCCCGAGTCCATCCTGCCCTTGTACCCGATGACCACTTATTGGCCAAGGTGGACGGTGTGTATAATGCCGTCGAGGTCACAGGCGACCTTTGTGGGCAGATAATCCTCCACGGGCAGGGTGCCGGCCGGGATGCCACCACCAGCGCCGTCATGGGAGACATACTGAACATCCTGCGCACCATTGACAACGACGCCGGCCCTCCCCCCATGCCCGGAATAGCCGGCGCCGACGACCCTGAGGGTCTGCTACTGCCCATAGACGAACTCTCCAGCGCATATTACCTGCGGCTGACCTGCGCCGACCAGGCCGGCGTGCTCGCCCAAATCGCTCGCATCCTTGGGGACGGCAACATCTCTATTGCCACCGTGATCCAAAAGGACACCGATCCAGGCAGCGGCACCGCACAGCTTGTAATCACCACCTACCCCTCACGGGAATCTGACGTGCAAACCGCCCTCGCCGCCGTCGCAGAATTGGGCGTGGTGGTGAGCGTCAACAACTTGATCCGCATCGAACAGTGACCGGGTGCAGACGATGGGCATCGGCGTTTTACAACAATACCGGGAATTGCTGCCAGTCAACGAGGAGACTCCTCTCTTATCCATGGGAGAGGGAGACACGCCGCTGGTTCGTTCTAGGCAGCTGGGCCCGGAGATCGGTTGTCCCGACCTCTTCTTCAAATTGGAGGGCTGCAACCCTACCGGATCGTTCAAGGACCGGGGGATGGTGGTCGCTATTGCGAAAGCCCTCGAGGAAAACAGCGTCGGCGTGATGTGCGCGTCCACCGGCAACACCAGCGCTTCAGCCGCCGCCTACGCAGCGTATTGCAACTTGGCCGCTTGGGTGCTCATCCCTAAAGGGGAAGTCGCCCTTGGCAAACTGGCGCAGGCTATGGCCTATGGCGCGCGTATCCTGTTGGTGGACGGGAATTTTGACGCGGCCCTTGCACTGGTCAGGGAGTTTACTGAAACCAATCCAATCACTCTGGTCAACTCGGTCAACCCTCATCGCATCGAGGGGCAAAAAACTGCGGCTTTCGAGATCTCTGACGTCCTGGACGACGCCCCTGATTACCTGTTCATTCCGGTGGGCAACGCCGGAAACATCACCGCGTATTGGCGGGGTTTCGTCGAATATCACCAAATGGGCCGCAACGATACCCTGCCTCGGATGATGGGCTTTCAGGCTGAGGGCGCCGCGCCGATTGTTCGCGGCGAGCCCGTGCCTTTCCCCCAGACCATCGCCTCTGCCATCCGGATCGGCAACCCGGCTAGTTGGAAGTCCGCCGAACGGGCCCGCGACCAATCCGGGGGAGTGATTGACGCCGTTAGCGACGATGAGATCCTGGAAGCATATCGGCTGTTGGCTTCGCGGGAGGGCATCTTCGGAGAGCCGGCATCGGCCGCTTCCGTGGCGGGTTTGCTGAAAATGTCTCGCAACGGTCTGGACCTGACCGGAAAACGCGTTGTCTGCATCATCACGGGTACCGGCCTCAAGGATCCGGACATGGCGGTCAGCAGCGCTCAGGCTGACACCGTGGAAATCCGCCCGAATCTCGAAGCCATCGAGGCGGCCATTATGGAGTCCCTACCAACGAGATGACCGCTACCACAGCCCCAAAGATGAACCTGGCCGCCGTTGAAGTGGCCATCGGAACCCTGCTGAAGTACGTGGACGAAGACAGCGGGCGGGAGGGGCTTTGGCGGACTCCCGAGCGGGTAGCGGAGATGTATGCGGAACTATTCGCTGGCGTAGGGCGCGACCCGGGGGACGAAATTGACGCGATTTTTTCGGAAGGGGTGGCACCGGACCCGGTACTCATCAGCGGTCTCCCGTTCTATTCCATGTGCGAACACCATATGCTCCCCTTCTTCGGCCATGCCAGCCTCGTGTACATACCGGACCGTCACATCGCCGGTATCAGTAAAATCGCCCGCGCGCTGGACGTTGCAGCACGCCGTTTGCAGGTGCAGGAACGTTTGACGGCCCAGTTGGCCGACGCCGTTCTTAACCGCGTTCAACCACTGGCCGTCGCCTGCCGCATCGAAGCCGAACACCTGTGTATGTCCATGCGCGGCGTGCAAAAACCAGGACACAAGGTGGTTACCACCGCGGTACGCTGTGAGGCCCTTGGAGACAAAGAACCTGGTGCATTGTATTCCGCTAGCGATCTGATCAAGTTATTGGATAACTGACGGACGTAATCGAGGCCGCTCATGCCAGCCACCCACTCTCCCACACCGATTACTTCATTCGACCAAATCCGACCGCAGTGGCAGCAATTGCTTGGTCGTTCCGTCGTGAACAACCTGTACATCACACCGGTGTGGCAAGAGCTGTGGTGGAGCTCTTTCCAGGATGGACGCAGCCTGGCCGGATTTTATCTCACGGACGCCGGCGGCGACCTCACGGCCATCGCCTCCTTGTCCCGCTCGGGAGATCACTATTCCTTGGTGGGCAACAGCGACACCGTTGATTACAACGACTTCATCGTCGCGCCCGGCGTCGAAGACACGTTTTACCCGACTCTACTCGACACCATCAGCGCCGACGGAGGGCATCAACTCGATTTGCATTCGATCAGCGAGGATTCCCCGACGTTGGCCATCCTCCCTGAACTGGCCCGCCAGCGCGGCTGCACTGTAGCCGTTTCCGAAGAGGATGTCGCCCCGCGCCTGATGTTGCCCCCGACTTGGGATGACTACCTCTCGGGGCTGACCAAGAAGGACCGGCACGAATTGCGGCGTAAACTCCGCCGTTTGGAAGCACACGATAATTGGCGATGGTACTGCGTATCCGACCCAGCTGAAGCGGCTAACCGGGTCGATACATTCCTTGATTTAATGCGCAGCAGCGATCCGGCGAAAGCGGAATTTTTGTCTCCGGACCGTGAGGCTTTTTTCCGCGAAATCATCGCTGCCACCGCCGCTGAAGACGTGCTGCGCCTGTTTTTCCTGGAAATGGACGACCAAGTCGTTGCCGCGTCTCTCTGCTTGGATTATGACGGGATTCGGATGCTGTACAACAGTGGCCACGATCCTGAATATCGTTACTATAGCGTCGGCCTTCTGCTGCATTCCTACTGTCTTCGTGACGCCCTGGAGCGAGGTTACCGGTATTTTGATTTCCTGCGGGGAAACGAACCTTACAAATATCGATTGGGCGGCATTGATCACCATCTCTACAGCATCAGCCTGGGCAATATCGGCCCGATTGGCAGTCCAAGCGGCTCTCCTTGACGTCAGATAAAAAATCCCGGGTGGCTCTGATCGCCTATCACGCGTGTCCGCTGGCTTCGCCGGGGCAGGGGAAAGCAGGCGGGATGAATGTCCACGTCAAGGAGTTGGCCCGCTCCCTGGCGCGGCGGGGCATTTCCGTCGATATCTTCACCCGCGAACATGACCATCCTGGAGCGGATGCTCCGGGAATCGCTCCCGATGTGAACGTAATACACCTGCCGGCCGGTCCTGCCGACTCCCCCTTGGGTGATCAGTTTTCGTACTTGCCCGATTTTGTCGCGGGGATGCACAACTATCGGGTGACTCATGGCGTCGATTACTCCGCTGTCCATTCCCACTACTGGCTCAGTGGTTGGGCCGGCCGCCGTTTTGCGGCGGAAATATCCGCGCCACACCTGGTAACTTTCCACACTTTGTCGCTGGTCAAGATGCAGTCCCGCTCCGGCGAAGATGAACCTCCGGTCCGGCGCGAAGCCGAGAGGGAAATCATCGCAACCGCCGACCGCGTCATCGCTTTCAGCCCCCACGAACGCGACTCCATGGTACGTCTTTACGATGCCGACACCAGTCGAATTGAACTGGTGCCCTGCGGCGTTGATCTCTCGCGCTTCCGTCCGTTGGGGCGCGCCGCGGCTCGACATCAGTTGGGTATAAACGGTCATAAAGTGTTGCTCTTTGTGGGACGCATTGAAGCGCTGAAAGGCGTGGATTTGCTGCTGCATACCACCGCCCATCTTGAAACCGACGCGGATGTGCAGGTGCTGGTGGTTGGGTCCGACGGGGATGGCAGCGGTGAGCTTGACCGCCTACGTCGCCTGGCAGACGACCTCGACGTGGGACAATCCGTCGAGTTCGTGGGGAGGGTCCCGCAAGAGCAATTAGCTTGGTACTACTCGGCGGCGGACGTGTGCGTGATCCCCTCATTTTATGAGAGCTTCGGACTGGCCGCCCTCGAGAGCATGGCCTGCGGAACCCCGGTCGTGGCATCGCGGGTCGGCGGTCTTTCTACCATTGTTCAACATGGGCGTACCGGATACCTCAAATCCTGGCGTTGCCCGGAAGCCTTTGCGCACTCGCTGGAGATGATCTTGTCCAACCGAAGCCTCCAGCACAGCATGGGTGTGGCCGCCCGTCGACGGGCCGAAACGCTCAGTTGGGACCAGGTGGCTGCCCAGATGCTGGAACTTTATCGTCGCTTGGCGTCATCAAAATCCCAATGGGTGTCGGCGCCATGATGCGAGGAACTTTCAATCGCCAGGCCTTTGACGAATCCGAACGTCCTCATCCGGAAGGCCCCCGACGTCCGGAACGCCGCGTGCGGCGAATGCCCCTCACCATCATTCGACACCTGGAACGCCGCATGATGGCCGGTGTCCTGGTGTTCCTGCCGATTTTCGTCACCTACTTTATCTTCGCTTTTTTCTATGATTTCATAGCGTCCCTTCTGGACCCAATCATCAGCTGGCTCAGCATCCCCCACGGTGAGGGTTTCGACTGGGCCGATGTCGTGGAAATCGCGGTGATCCTGGTGGTTGTGTACATAGCGGGAGTGCTGATCGGATGGGCCGTGACCAAACTGCTCATTAACTGGGTACACGACCAGATTGGGCGCATTCCCGTTATCGGGCCGGTGTACAACACCACCCGCGTCGGGATAGATTTCCTATCCGACACCCAAGAGCAACAATTCCGAGGTGTCGTCATGTTGGAATTTCCCCGCCTCGGCGTCCTGTCCATCGGCCTGATAACTTCCAACTTGGGCAAGCTCGATGGCGTCGAAGATTACCTCTCCATCTATGTGCCCACGACTCCGGTTCCATCATCCGGCTATCTGTGCATAGCGCCGTACAGCCAGGTAACGGCCACGGACATCTCGGTTGACGAGGCGATGAGGATGATCATATCGGGCGGCATTCTGGCCGGAGACGTCTTCACCGCCCGCGCCCTGCACCTTCCTATTAAAGAGGACGCACCCCAAAACCTCCATTGGCTCTGGGGCAGCGATTCGGCGCCGTCCACCGTATCGACGCCAACACCACCGACGCGCGATCAGGAACTGATACCCGCCGCTGCCGAAATCCAGGACTGAATATGCGCGCATCTCTCGCTGGCCCCAAGGCAGTCCGTCGCCGGCTCGGGTCTCGGAAATTAGTCTGGGACCACCAATGAGGCTCCCGATCAAAAAACGCGCTGATCAGAATGTAATCCTCCTTGACACCGATTGCCCGTTGTAGCAGGCTGGTTCGCGACGCAAAAACCCGATGCGCGGCCGGTTCGGGCGCAACCAAATACCTTCTTTCCCCAATTAAATCGGAGGAATCTACCCCATGGATCTAATCCCAGAGCGCGTCCTGGTGATAACGCCACATCCTGACGATGCCGAGGCTTGGGCTGGCGGCGCCATATCCCGGTGGGCGCGCGCCGGCGCAGAGGTGCACTGCGTGCTCTGCACCGATGGCAGCAAAGGCTCCGACGATCCGGAAGTTGACCCCGCTGAACTTGCCGCGACCCGCAGTAGAGAGCAGATAGCCGCCGCCGAAATCTTGGGCGTCGCCAATGTGGTGATGTTGGGCCACCCCGACGGGGAATTGGAGGACACTGCCGACTTCCGAAAAGACCTGGTGCGACAGATACGTACCGTTAAACCCGACGTGGTGTTGACCTCCGAACCTTATCGCCGCAATATGCAATGGCACCGCGACCATCGGATCGCCGGGCAGGTCGCGCTGGACGCCGTCTTCCCCTACGCCCGCGACCACCTCCATTTTGGTGATCTCTTCGCCAACGAAGGAATTGAGCCACATAAGACGGCCAACATCATGTTCTGGGGTTCCGAGAATCCAAACGCCTTCGTGGACATCTCCAATGAGTTTGACACCAAACTGGATGCTTTGATGGCCCACGCCAGCCAGGCCCGGCGGCGCACTCGCGAGGTCATGCAGGCGTTCCTGCGTTCCCGCGCCCAGGAAGCGGCTCGGGCCGCCAGCGCACACCCTGTAGAGCCGGTCCCAGGACTGACCCTGGCCGAGGCCTTTCGTCGCGTCACGTTCCGGACTTGACGTGCGGGCGAGTCGCGTTGGTGACTAAAAGGAGCGGGCTGTTGAACCCGCTCCTTTTCGATTGAACTCGGACGTTGTGATTATCGTACCCATGACAACGCTGGACCTCGCGATTTTTACCAGCCTTTCCCGGCTAACCACCGGGTGGCGGCCCTGACATCTGGACTTCGCAACTGAAAGCCGCTTCGAATAACGGCGCCGGGAATCCAGCGTCAGGGTGCATCAAAGCCGCCATCTCATCAGGGCCCCCGACTGTTTCCAATACGCACTTAAAGTTTTCGTATTCCTCCGGGGACGCGCCCAGAGCCGCGCTGGCGGCGCCGAATTCGCTTTCGTTCAGGCAAGATAGCGAAACCATGAAACTTACCATCGCCTGCGCCATGGCTGCTTCAGCATCCGGTCCAGCGGATCCCGGTGCACCTCCGGCCGCGATCAGAACGGAACCCAAGTCGGCATCCGCAAAGCCGCTGCGCATACACGCTGAAGATTCGGGACTCAGCGGCCCGGTTACGGTCAGTATCGGAGTCAGAAACAGGCGCAGCGTCGTGTCTTGTTCTAGGCATTCAATCAGTGCCCGGCGGTCCTCTTCGGTAGATAATTCCGGCGACTCCGCTATAGACGCCAGCTGATCGAGCGTGAACTTTTCCAACAGGCAGGTCTGCTCCGGCTCCGACACACTGGCAACGAACCAGCCCGCGTCCGCAATTGGCAGGGGAGTGAGAGGCTCTGTCCAGGTCTCCGGATTGACTGGAGCTCGATCGGTCACAACAGGCGCCTGGGTGGGTGTGGGCGCAGTGGTGGG
>JAGWBI010000060.1 GCA_021295965.1 Dehalococcoidia bacterium
CCGCCGAGTGCGCCGCGCCCACCTACACCGGCGGAGCATCGCAGGTCTGGACCGGCAACGTTGCGGTTGAGAAGTGGACCGTATCCCAGGACACCTTCTACGGGTTCCGGGAAAGCGGGGGCAACGGCAGCCTGGACGATGTCACATTCACCACGGCTGGCGACGACGACCACGAAATCAACGCCCTGACGACGTCCAACAACACTTTGGCCTTCCAGCTCGATTCTGCGCTCGCCGCAGCAGACCAGAAGAACCTGGTACTGCACGTTTGCGACGCGGCGGAGTATGGCTTTGGTTCCGCCATTGTGGGCGGAACATCCTCCTATCTGTTCACCAGCGCCGGGCAGGACTGGAGCGGCCATGCCGAGCGCACGCTGTACCTGAGCCAGGACGCGGCGGCTCCCACGCTGGCCTCGGCCACCGTGAACAATACGACACTGACGCTGAACTTCAACGAACCGCTGGGTACGGCAGCATCCCTCGGTAATGGCGCGTTCACGGTGAAGAAAAACGACCCGGCGCAGACCCTGACGCTGACGGGCAGCCCGTCGATCTCCGGCAACGCCGTGACGCTGACCCTGGACACGGCGTCCTCGGTCACGTCGGCCGACAGCAATGTGAAGGTGACCTACACCAAGCCGGACTCGGGCACCGACAACAAGATCTCTGACAAGTTCGGCAACGAGACGGCCACGTTTGAAGATCAGGACGTGGGCAACCTGAACGCCGACACAACCGACCCTGCGCTGGCTGCGACTTCGACCGCGGTACTGGCCGCAGATGGCTTGACCCTTACCCTCACTTACAACGAGGCGCTGAAGGAGTCGTCGGCGCCGCCGCGCACAGCTTTCACAGTGGAGGCGACTCCAGCCGGCGCCAGTGAGGCCACGGTGAACCTGGCGTCCGGCGACGGGGTGTCCGTTAGCGGCAGCGCGGTGACCCTGAAGTTGGCCCGGCCCATCGCCCACAACGACAGCTCGGTGAAGGTCAGCTACGCCAAGCCCAGCAGCGGTCCGGTCATCAAAGACGCCGCCGGCAACGACGCGCCCGGCTTCACGGACCAGGCGGTGACCAACAACAGCACGGTGCCCCGGGTTTCCATCGAGGCGGTGCATGCCACCGCAACGCCCATCATATCCGATGCGGTATTCCGGCTAACGCGATCCAACACCTCGGACGCGGACTTGACCGTGGAGCTGGAGATCGCGCAGGACGTGGAATACCTGGATGTGCTCCCGCACCAGCCACAGACCATCACCATCCCGGCAAACCAGACCACTGCGACGAAATCCCTTCGGAGCAGTTACGTTGGCCACATATCGGGCAACCTGACGGCAACTGTGGCGTGGCTTGACGACCACGCTCCGGCGGTGGGGGCGAACCGGTCTGCGACGGTGTTTATGAAGATGCCCGTTACTGGAGACCTTTACACGTTGGCCCCCAAGCACTACTCGTACATCGTTGACGAGGGAGACAGCGTGGACGTGCTGGTGTCGTTCATCACAGGCGCGGGCGTGGCGGAGCCGAGGGGCGACTATTACGATGCGGTTGAGCTGGATTCCGCGCCCGATACGGCGACAGACGACGATTACGTTCCGGTTTTGCCTGGCATCGTTTATGTGTACATGAGCGACTTTGTCGCCTCGGGCGACGCCTACGTGGCTGACAAACCGTTGACCGTGCAAACGACCGAGGACACCGTGTACGAGGGCAGCGAGCAGTTCTACATCGACATGCAGAATGAGTCCTGGGCGGTCTTCTTCACGGCCTGCCCGGACGAACACCTGTCGCCCATTAGCGATTGTCGGATCACGGTCACCATATTGGACGACGATACCCTGCAGGTATCCGGCATAGCGTTGACGTCGACGCCAACCAACGGATACTACGATGTCGGGGATGACATCGAGTTCACGGTGACGTTCACCGGCCCGGTTACGGTGGATACCACCCACGGGACGCCGGAGTTCACATTCAACCTGGGTGATTCCACCCGCGAAGCCGCCTACGACAGCGGCTCCGACTCCGAGTCCCTGGTCTTCTCCTACACCGTGGTTTCCGGCGACGACGATTACGACGGGATATCGTGGGACGCCAACTCCCTGGACCTCAATGGCGGCTCCATCAAGTTCAGGCACACAGAGGCTGACCAACAGGTGTCCGCCAGCCTGGAACACCTTGCGCAAGCGGCGCTGTCGGACCACAAAGTGGACACCGCCAAGCCCGCCCTGGTGTCGGCCGAGGTGGAAGATTCCAGTCTCTACCTGAACTACAGCGAGGATCTGAACACCACCGCCCCGGCCAACGGCGCGTTCACCGTAAAGGTGGACGCCGGCGCGGGCGCCAATCCCACCGGGGTATCGATCGCCGGCAGCGTGATCACGCTCACCCTGGCCGCCCCGGTAACCCGAGATCAGACGGCCACGGTGAGCTACAGCAAGCCCAGCGCCAACCCCATCAAAGACCCGAGCGGAAAGGAGGCGGACGGGTTCGCGGATCAGGATGTCGACTATGTTTCCGACGTCCGGAACCTTCGCGCTGTCCCAGGCGACCAGCAGGTGGAGCTGAAATGGGACGATCCCAACGAAGACACGATACAAAAGTATGAATACCGGAAACGGAACAGCGCGGACACAGATTGGAACCCGAACTGGAGGGATGTCTCCGGCAGCAACGACGATACCACGGAGCACATGGTTGGCGGCTTGACCAACGGCCTGGAGTACACCTTCCAGGTGCGTCCGGTGTACCGTCGCAATAGTGTGGACACGCCCGGCAAAGAAGGTCAGGTGAAGTCAATTCCAAGAGGCGCGCTGGGAGCGCCGGTCAACTTGACCGCGACCTCCGCCGGCGACGGCGAGATCGCGCTGAGTTGGGACG
This sequence comes from Dehalococcoidia bacterium, assembly GCA_021295965.1. Classification (GTDB taxonomy): domain Bacteria; phylum Chloroflexota; class Dehalococcoidia; order Lucifugimonadales; family UBA3495; genus Bin87. The sequence continues at coordinate 2,881 of JAGWBI010000060.1, forward strand.
ATCCCAACGACGCCACCTTGACCGGGTACCAGTACCGCTACATGAACACATCGGACTCCGACTGGAACCCCGACTGGGCGCGCATGTCGGGCAGCGGCGCCACCACCACATCTCGCACGTTGTCGGGCCTGACCAACAATCTGCTCTACACCATTGAGTTGCGCGCGGTGCGCGGCAACACCCCGGGGCCGGCGGCGCGCGCCACCGCCAAACCGCGGGGCCCGCTGACCGCGCCGGCGAACTTCACCGCCACCTCTGGCGACCGTCGGGTCACCCTGAACTGGAATAACTCCGGCGACGACTCCATCACAGGTTACCAGTACCGCCACCGGCTCAGCTCCGTGGCCGAGTGGGACCCCGATTGGGCGGCGATGCCCGGCAGCCGCTGGGACACCACGTCCCACCCGGTGAGCAACCTGACCAACCGGGTCGGCTACACCTTCGAGGTGCGAGCGATGCGCGGTACGTTGGAGGGTCCCGCTGCGACCGCTACCGCCACGCCGGAGGGCCCGGCCACCGTGCCGCTGGCGAGTGGGGACCAAAACCTCTTTCTGAGCTGGAACGTGCCGCCGGCTGAAGACCAGCGGGCGCCCGTTACCTCGTACCGGGTCCGTTACCGCCAGCAAGGAAGCTCATCATGGAACTACCTGTCCCGCTCCGACGATGATTTGAGTGAAAACGACAGCATCACCGGCCTCACCAATCGGACGCACTACGAATTGCAGGTGGCGGCGGTGAACCGGGTGGGCGCCGGCGCTTGGGCATCCGGAAAGGGCACCCCCCAGGCGCCGCGGGCGCCCGAGCCGAACCCTCCGGGCGTCGAGGCTTTCGACGTGGGTAATCTTGGCGTCTTCTGGTTGGACAGCACCGGCCAGTACGACCACCCTGACGCCCGGAGCGGCAACTACCTGGAGCTGGAATCCTGCGACGGCGACCTGCACTTTCTGGTCATCTGGTCCGGCCCCACGGGCGATCGACGCGCCGACCAATGGGCCGCCCACATCAGTACCGAATATGGAGCGGGAACGGTGCGCCACAGCTTCAGGGAGAGCGACACTAGTGGATACTTCGAGATGAACGGGACGGTGAGTGTACACGGCGACAGCTACCCGGTGGGGCGCAAGCTGGGGCGAGTGGTCGCCCAGGTCCAGTCTGATCTGCGCTGAAAGGAGGAATTAAAAACCGCTACGCTGAACGTAGGAGAACGATGGGGAAGGAGATGCGATCACGCAAATTGCGCTGATCGCCGTGACCGGCGTGCGCGCTTGCAACTGGGAACTCGCCGCTTCGGATATCATCATGCGGGGCTTCTTGGACCGAGAGGACGTGATCGCTTCCCTGCACAGCCTGTCGCTGCTCTCCCCGTTGGCAATGACGGCGGGATGCATGGAGGTCGAGCGCCGCCGGGTGCCCGACCTCAGAAAGCCGGACCGGCTTCCTGACCGCGACCGGGCATCCGTCTCGAAGTTCACCGCCCAAGTCAAAGCCCGTCTTAGGAGATGAGTTTGGTTCGCGCAACATCCATTGCGTCGGGCAACACATTCGCGAACCTGTGTGGCCCGTTGCGATCGTGATTAAATTCGGGCGCCCAATTGCTTCACGATACGACGATGCCTGATGTCGTTGATAGCCGGATCCTTGCTGGCCATGAGACAAGGAACGTGCTGACCTGTATCCCTTCGTGGTCACCAGTGTCATCATCGATCGCGCTTTGGACGTAGCAGGCTTGATCGCTAGTTGGCGCGGGATGATCGTGTTGGGGTCTGTCGAGGCAAGGGCAGGGTGGCGCTGGCGCATCGAGAATTGCATAATGCGATCATCTGCACCGTCAGGTTCGGTGCCACCGGCCAGGGCCGTGAATGATGTGATGCTGCCACGGTCCGACGTTGAGGACAACGGGAGGACCACCCTGCCGTGGAAGTTGGTGTCGGGCGCGACTGGCGGCTTGGGGAGTGTGCCGTGACGCGACAGTTATTGTGGACCGGGTTGAGGTGTTTTGCCTGCGTCTTCCTGTGGGCATCATTTGCCTGCAACGGTGGGTCTGACCCCGAACTTGCGCGGAGCGAAACGGACCTTGCAACCGTCATGGTCGCCGGGACAGCGACTCCTGCGCCAGCGTCGCCCATTGCCGTCGAGCCAACTCCCGAACCCAAAGCCAGGGCGACCCCAGTCCCATCTTCGCCGATGCCTGCTGCGGAACCAGCCCTAACGCAGGCGCTAACCTCCACTCCGTTGCCCGCTGCCACTGCGCCGCCGTCCACTCCGATCCCGAGGCCCACCTCCACTTTGGCATGGGGCAACGGGTCGCCTGACCAGCCATCGACCTGTGCGCCTTCCGCCGAACTTACTTTTGAAAACCGGCCACCTCAGGGCGGTACGCTGGTGCGGTTGTACACTGATCCTGCCACTCTGGATCCTCATCTCTCGGACGACCTGACCTCGAAGCTGATCGTCCAGGAAGTATTCGGTGGTTTGGTCACGCTGAGCCTGGACTATCAACCCGTGCTGGACCTCGCCGCAGGCTGCCGCATAAACGAAGACGGAACGGTGTACACCTTCATCCTGCGCGACAACGCCAGATTCCAGGACGGCAAGCCCGTCACCGCTCACGACGTGAAATGGTCCATCGAACGCGCCGCCGACCCGACGACGCGTTCCCCGACCGCCTAAGATTCCCTGGGCGACATCGTGGGCGTCGTCGACAAATTGCAGGGTTCCGCCGACGAGGTGCAGGGCGTTCGCGTGATTGACGCCCGCACCGTGGAGATCGAAATCCACGCTCCAGACTCCGCGTTCCTTGCCCGACTGACCTCGGAGGCCGCCTTCGTCCTCGACCAGGGCCAGGTCACCGACGACGGTTCCTGGTTGACGAGTCCCAACGGCACCGGACCGTTCCGACTGGGAGACTACCACCCAGGCCGACTCATCGTCCTGGAATCCAACCCGTTGTATCACCTGGGCCCGCCTCACCTTGACGGCATCCGCATGATCCTGGACGGGCAGGGCTCTATGTCCATGTATGAGGACGATGCGATCCACATGACCGGGGTGGGCGTTCGCGACCTGCCCCTGATCCTGGACCCCGAGCACCCCCTCCACGAGCAATTGCACCGTTCTCCTCCGGATTTCGACGTCTTCTACATCGGACTCAACGTGACGGAGCCGCCCTTTGACGACCCCAGAGTGTGCCAGGCGTTGAACTACGCCATCGACCTGCAGAGCATAGCCGCCGACGTCCTGGGCGGGAGGGTGTCGCCAGCACGAGGCGTGATACCCCCGGGCTTCCCGTCCTACAACGAAAACCTGCGCGGCTACGAATACAAACCCGATTTGGCACGAGAGCTGATACAGGGTTCAATCTATGGAGAGGCGTTGGCATCAGGCGCGTTCCCCGATATCACGTTGACTATCTCCGGCAGCGCAGGCGCCCCCGTACCTGCTTATCTGCAAGCGATATTGGAGCAATGGCGACAGGAACTGGACATTGAAGTCAGCGTGCATCAGATCGAATGGGCCGACTTCATTCGGGGCGTAGGTCAAAGAAAGTACGAGATGTTCAGCACGGGTTGGATAGCCTACTACCCTGATCCGGCGGTCTTTCTACGGCAACTGTTCCATTCCAACGGCAACGGCAACAATACGGGCTACAGTAATCCAGAGGCTGACCGGCTCCTGGACGAGGCTAGAATAGAGCGGGACCGCGAGCGCCGTTTTCGGATTTACAACCGGGTCGAGCAGATGGTTCTGGATGACGCGCCCTGGGTCTGGACCTGGTTCAGCGGCGAGGGTTACGCGCTTATCAAACCCGAAGTTTCGGGCTATATCTTGACGCAGATGCCGGTTCCCAGGTACCGCCACGTGTACTTCACTGAACCTGCCGAGGTACGCTGAAAGCGCACTATTGATACCCAAGTTGGTTCGCGGAACCTCCATTACGCCAACGTCGAGCGGCGCGCCCGAACACCCTCGCAACCGGTCGCACCATGGTGCAATCGGAGGCCGACGCCGTATTGATGCAATTGCCTTTGGTGACAGGCCGGCCCAGGAATAGACATGGTGCGGTCGGATCATCCTAATGATCACCCCGAGATCCATCACCGCGCTTCACCAGAAACGACCCCGAAGCAACCCAGCATGACCTTACCCGCAACCATGCTCGAGCCGAGCGACACTCCCTGGTGGGCCGAGAGGTTCTTCCCGGTGTCCGGAGCGCCGGTCAAAAAGATAGAGGCACTGGCTGCCGCCCGGCAACGGGTCGAGGCGCTCTTCCACACCGACGCGGATGAACGCCTGGCGTACCTGGAGTCGCCGGAGTAGGGTTTCAGCGCCGACCGCCTGAGGCAGGGGAACGGTGTGATGGACAAGTTCCTGGACGTACCCGCGCGGCGCGAGGTGAGGCAAATTGCGGCCCAGTGCCTGGCGAAGGACGGCTCGCAGCACAACGTAGCTGGCCGGTGGTTCACGGAAGAGAAGTTCGACGAACTCCGCGATCTGTTCGACACTACGGATGTGCCGGACCAGCTCCTGGTAGCGTGCTACACGTGGCTGGAAGTCCATGAGTTGGCCCAGGCGGCCTACCTGCTCGCGCAGAACCGGAAGTTGCCCCAACCTGATTTCAGCAACTTCAGCCAGCCCCGCGATGAGATGGAAGGGGACCTGCGCTTCATCAACGCGGTGTGACCGTGAACGAACCTTGCCCAGCACCCGGCAAGGCGACATCCACGACTATGAGTTCGGCCCCGATGACGGGGCCGAACTTTCGGGCTGGCGGCCGGCCCTGATCATCAGCAACAACGGGTTCAACGAGGGGTTCGGCACGGCGATAGCGCTGCCGATATCGAGCAGCATGCCGGCCGAGCGGTACCGCACCCGACAGCACGTGTATGTAGCTGGCGTCGATTCATGGGCATCGACCAGACAGGTGAGAGCGGTGCGCCAGCGCCGGTTGGGCGCCATCATGGGTCGGGCATCGCTCGATGAACTGGACGACATCATCGAAGCGCTGGCACGACGGTTTGCCACGACCAACCGCCCCGGCGAGGTGGCCACCGCCGACGGAATCATGCCGATCGACGCTGGCGCGCTCTGGAGACTTCCGGTGATTGGACCGGGCGGCGGGGCGTTTTTCACCACCGTTCTGGTCATCGATTACCACGCCGGCAACAACCTGGCCATCACGGTAGAGGTCGAGGAGCGGGAACCCAGACCCGGTTCCCCAGGTGATGTGCCTGTAAACGTGCTGGGCTCGAACGGCTCCGTGACGGCACTGATCCGCCGGGTGAGAGCCATGGTTGTCGGCGAGCGCGGTCTGACCGCTGCGGGCAGAATACAGCCGGAGCGCGCGGGGGCCGTCATCAGACGGCTCATTTCCATGATCCAACCTCCGGAAGCGTAGTAGGCGGAGACCACCGGCGAGAACAGCTGCAGCTGAGGAGAAGCTCATCGTGCTCTTCTCTCCGCCCTTTATACTTAGCGATGCCATCAAGGCTTCAGTATGCTTGCACTTATCGATGAAAGCGGGCGCCCCACGCTAACGACCCGAGTACACGACCGGTCGTCGTAGCAGTTTGTTTCGAGGAAGGTGATTCTCGTTATATCAGCGGGCGCATCCATGCGATGAAGCGTGACATCCTTGGCAAGGAAAACGCTGAACTAAAAGGGCGGTCACTGATTAACCGGACCACGTACCGCCGCCAAACCCAAGCCGTGGCCTTTGCCGAGGAATTTTTTCGATGCTTTGCGAAATTTTCCCGTGACAATTTTCGCGACGATAATGGAAGCTCCTTTTGAGCCATCGGAACAGGCCTCACCTTATCTGGAAAATAGATTTCGGTTTTTGCTCCAGCCTATTGAATTGAATCGTTGGCGGAAGAGCAACGTTCTTTCGCGAACATTCACTTTGACGGACAACCCAATCTGTATGGAGGATTGTCCGGGCGGTTTTCCAGTTACCTTTTCCGCTCGTCCAGGGGCCAGCCAAGTGACTTGATTACCGATACCCCCAGGGCAATCGCATTTGGACAGGAAGGCATCCGTCATTCCCGCGAAAGCGGGAATCCAGTGGCCAAAATAGTAGATCCGCGGCTTCTGGACTCCTGCTTCCGCAGGAGTGACGGGTGAGCCGGTTTGAAATGCGATTGCCCTGCCGATACCCCAGCGTTTGTGGACTCCGCGTCCAGCATCGGGATTCAAATAGCCGATATGTGCGCTTACGTCATGAGGGTATATCAGGAAAACCGGCTATTCTCGGAGACCCCACCACCCGGCGACTCTTATTTGTACGCAATACGGCGTTGGTACGGTGCCATCCAAAACCGGACACGCGAGTTTCGCGGTCCCAATGGCGAACCACAGCCCGGCCTGTATCTAATGGCCCAAGGCGACGTATAGCGCTTATGGACCATGATGAGCAATCGGTTCAGCCTTCGTACACCGTCTTCCCCCCCACAATCGTCCGCTCCACCGGAATGTCCTTGATGGCGAAGGGGTCAACGGCGGTGGGATCCGCGCCCAGCACCACCAGGTCGGCCAGCTTGCCCACCTCGATACTGCCCTTCCGGTCCTCCTCGAACCCGGCGTAAGCGCCGTTCCGGGTGTAGATGCGCAGCGCGTCCTCGACCGAAATCCGCTGGTTCACGCCCCACTCGCGGCCTTCGCTGTCGGTGCGGGTCACGCAGCTCTGAATGCCCATCAGCGGCTCGAACGGCCCCGGTGGATAGTCGGTGGCGCCGGTGGACATCACGTTGTAGTCCATGAAGGACCGCTGGGCAAACATCCACTGCAGGCGGTCCTCGCCGTAGAACTGCATCTTCTCGCCGTAGGTGCAGAAGGGTGTCGCCACTGCGCCCAGGCGGTTCATCCGGGTGAGCAGATCGGGGTTGACCAGCGTACAGTGCTCGACCCGATGTCGCGGGTCGGATCGGGGATGCGCCGCCTGCGCCGCCTCGTAGGCTTTCAGCACCAAATCAATGGTGGAATCGCCGTTGGCGTGGATGCACACCTGGAAGCCGGCGGCGTGCATCTCCATGACGTTGCCGGCGATTTCGTCCTCGGTCATAGTCAGGATGCCATGGTCGCAGCAGCTGCCCACGTATGGCTCCGACAGGTAGGCCGTCCGCGAGGCTATCGCGCCGTCGGCCACCATCTTGATGCCGCCGATGCGCAGCCGGTCGTCGCCCATGCCGGCTTTGATGCCGGCGTCCCGCAAAGCGGGAAAATAGCGGTGCCACATGAGGGCATAGACCCGCAGGGTGAGATCACCGACGTCCCGACCTTCCTGGTAGGTTCGCAACTCATAGTCGGTGACCCGGGCGTCGTGGACGCTGGTCAGGCCGGCCCGGTTCAGCATTGCGCAGATGACACGAAGACCCTCCCGCCTGGTTTCCTCGGATTCCACGGGCAGCTGGTTTTCTCGCAAGTCATCAGCAGCCCGCTCGTATATCACCCCGTCCAGCCGGCCGGTATCGGGGTTGCGCCCCAGCCGGCCGCCGGGAGGGTCGGGAGACTCGTCGTGGTAGCCGGCCCGCTCCAACGCCAGCGTGTTGCCATAATAGACGTGCCCCGCTCGGTGGGCCACCAGGATGGGATGATCCGTGCTGACAGCGTCCAGGTCCTCCCGTCGCAGGAAGCGGTTTTCCGCAGTCTTGGTGTCGTCAAACTTGAAGCCCTGGACCCACTGGCTCGCTGGCGTCACCGCGACCCGCTCCCGCAGCGCGTCCTGTATGTCGCCGATGGTAGGCAGGGAACAGTCGGCGGCCATAACGTGCCGAGTGCCGCTGCTCAGCACATGAATATGCGCGTCAATTAAACCGGGCAGCACCGTCTTGCCGGGTAACTCCAATATCTTGGTGTTCGGCCCAATGAGCGTCTCAACGTCGGCATCGCTACCCACGCCGATGAACCGCCCGTCGCGCATTGCAACGGCAGTGGCCCGCGGCTGTGCCGGGTCGATGGTGATGACGTTGGCGCGACGGATGACGGTATCAGCGTGATAGGCGGCCATTGAACTCTCCTTACTACGCGTTTGGCACGATGGCTACGTGGATGCTCGGCACGCCGGCCTCCCCGCTCAGCGTGGCCAGCGCCCGTTCCGCCTCCTCAATGGGGAAGCTGTGGGTGTGCAGCCTTTCCATCGGGTACTTGCGCGAGTGGATGGTATCCACCGCCCGCCGGAACGCTGAATACTCAACCCCCAGCACCCCTCGCAGGGTGACCTTCTTCCAGATGATGTCGTCGGGAGATAGACCCTCAAAAGCCCGTCGCCCCTTGAGGCCGGCCAGCACCACCGTACCGCCGGGCTTGACCATCTGGATCGCCTGGTTCACCGCATTGACCGCGTAGGGTGTCGTGTCAACCACGCAGTCCACGCCGGCGCCGTCGGTGGCCGCCAGCACCCGTTCCACCGGGTCCTCGCCATCCACGTTGATGGCGATGTCCGCGCCCATGTCGCGGGCCAGGGCCAGCTTGTGCTCATCCCGTCCCAGGCCGGTGATGGCGACCATGGCCGCGCCCGATTCCTTGGCGGCGATGGCGCAGCAGATGCCCCGTTGACCCGAACCCAGCACCGCCAGCGTCTGTCCGGGCTGCAACCCGGTGGCGTCCACGCCCCAGGCGAACCCGGCGCCCAACGGGTTGAACATCACCGCCACCGCCGGGTCCAACTCCGCGTCCATGGGAAACACCACTGATCCGGCCGGCAGGTACAGGTATTCCGAGTACCCGCCCCAGAGGCCCGGGGCTTTGTCCAATCCGGTTTGCCCGAACCCGCCGCCGGTGGGACATGGATCCGTCCCGCCGGCCTCGCAGGCAGCGCACCTGCCACACCGGTAGCCGGAACGCACGGCAACTCGATCTCCCTCGTTCACTCCCCACCGCTCGGCGGCCTGCGACCCAATGGCGGCGATGCGTCCCAGAGGTTCGTGTCCCAGGATGATGGGATAGGGAATGTCCAAATCCCCACGGAACCACTCGTAATCGGTTCCGCAGATGCCGGTGGCTTCGATGCGAACGATGGCCTCGTCGTCGCCGATTTCGGGAATGTCCAGCCGGCGCACCTCCATCATGTTGGGCGCGGTGGTAACGGCGGCCAGGGATTGTGCTGGCAAGGTAGTCATGCGCGTATCCTCACGTGGCGGTATAGCCGCCGTCGATGACAAGTTCGCTGCCGGTCATAAAGGAAGACTCGTCGGAGGCCAGGAACAACGCGCCGTAGGAAATATCCTCGGTGGTCCCGACCCGGCCCAGCGGTATCTGGTCAACGCGGGCCTGGATTTCCTCGGCCGTCTGGCTGCCCATGCCCTCCCGACGCATATCGGTGTCCACGCTGCCCGGATGAATGGAGTTGGCGCGGATATTTTCTGCGGCGTACTGAATCGCCGTGGATTTGGTGAACAGCCGCACCGCCCCCTTGGTGGCGATGTACGCCGGCGGCCCTATGGACACCAGCCCGCTGATGGACGAGATGTTGATGATGCTGCCGCCGCCGGCCCGGCGCATCGCCGGAATCACCGCTTTGGTGCCCAGGAAGACACCCTTGGCGTTGATTTCCATGATGTTGTCCCAGTCTTCGCCGGTGGTCTCCTCAATGTCCTTGCGCAGCACGATTGCGGCGTTGTTCACCAATACGTCCACCTTGCCGAATTGCTGCTCGGCGGTTTCCACCGCCCGCTGCCAGTCGTCGGCGCTGGCAACGTCCAGGTGCAGGTACGCAGCCTCGCCGCCCAACTCGCGGATCTCCGCCTCCACCTGCATACCCAACTCATCGCGAATGTCGCCGATCACCACCTTCGCCCCTTCCTGAGCGAACATCCGCGCTTCGGTAGCCCCCTGCCCCCGGGCGCCGCCGGTGATAATCGCAACCTTGCCTTCCAGCCTCATGGTGTAGCCTCCTGATTGCCCCGCTCAATGCGGGTAAGCTCTTGGTCATCCAGTCGGTATAAATTCCGGAAAGTCCATGACAGTAGAAAACTGAATACCAGTGCTTCGACCAGAACGAAAATGCCAATCATGAACACGTTTGCTGCCAAAGGTGTCCATACTTTCGGATTAGCGCCAATTTCCCACAGCGTGTTGGCTATGAACAGCAGCAGGCCGGCAAGCAGGACGGTTCCTACTCCAGACCAAAATCGGGCGTGGCCAAGGTTCCTTTCATAAGAGCGCTTCAGCCGCGCGGTATCAGGGGTTGGGGTTGCCACGACTGCCCAACTTCCAAACGCCGTAAACGATGCCAACTGTGATTAGCCCAAGGCCTATGATGAACCCGAAAAGGACTACCCCAAGCCATTCCGAGTCCCCCGAGGCCGCGAGCGCAGCCGGCATCCACCGTATCACGACGACCCCGAGCAAAATCACCGCAATGGCGATCACAGCAATCTGCCAAAATTTCATAAACAGCTCACAATACGCAACGGGGTAACCAGGGCCGACGGGTTGCTCTGATACAGAATACCGTCTGCCGACACCTACGCCAATTCCGCTAACGCCCGCTCCGCAAACTCCGGCCGCACGATGCTCTCGTAGGGATGCGCTTCTCGCACCAGCCCGCCGGAGATCAGCGCGTCCCGCATCCGGTCAAACCCGTGCCGTGTGATCATCGGATCCGTCGCCCACACTCCAGCGTCCTTGTACCGCTGCACGCCCTCGGCCAGGATATTCCTATCGTATTCGGGAAACACGCCGGCGATGCGGTCCGCCACTGCTTCGGCGGGGCTGTCCGCAACCCAGCGCTGCGCCCTCGCGTAGCCGTTGACAAACGCCTGCACCGTGTCGGGATTGTCGGCCAGATAAGTTGGGGTAACCGCAATGCTGCTGTAGCACACGTACCCGCTCTCCATGCCCAGCGTTGCCGCCAGGTGGCCGGCGCCTTCGCGCATCAGTTGCACCGCGAAGGGGTTGGGAACCTGAAGGTAATCGGCGTCACCGTTGCGGAAACGGCCCAGCATCTCCTCGGCGGACAGACCGCCCAGCAGGTTCACGCTGACCGGATCCACGCCGTGCCAACGCATGGCCGCCTGTAAGGTGGTGTACGGAACGGGCGTGAAGCCCACCGGAATCAGCGTGGCGCCCGTCAACTCGGCCCAACGCCAATTGTCGGTGGGGCGGTTGGACAACAGGAAGAACCCGTCCCGCTGGTTGATTTCCGCGACGTGCAACGGAGGGTCGCTGCTGCCGGCGTCCAGGTCCATGAAGCTTCGACTGATGCCGCTCTGCGTTATGTCAATTTCGCCCGCCTTGAGCAGGTCGGTGCTGGCCCGGCCGGCCGGTATATGGTCAAAATCCACATCAAGGCCCTGATCCGTCAGGAAGCCGCCCTCCACGGCAACGTATATCGTGGTGTAGAACATATTGCGGAAGGCTACCCGCAGCCGGATCCGGTTGCCGTTGGATTGCTGGGTCATTGTGTTCTCCTGTGGTCGGTTGTGTGAGTTACACCGGCAACGGCAGCCGCAGGTTGCCGCCGGCCAGCATCGCGCCGCCGTCTTCGCTGACGTACTCCACCTCACCGCCTTCAAACTGCTCGTCATACAACTGGGCGTACAGGCCGCCCAAGGCCAGCAGTTCGTAGTGAGTGCCCTGCTCGACAATCCGGCCCCGATCCACCACGAAAATCACATCGGCCGCCATGATGGTGGAGAGGCGATGGGCGATGGCAATGGTGGTGCGCCCTTTCATCAAAGGGCCCAGCGCCGCCTGCACGTAACGCTCGCTGGTGGTGTCCAGCGACGAGGTGGCCTCGTCCAGTATCAGCAGGCGCGGGTCGTGCAGTATCACGCGGGCGATGGACAGCCGCTGCCGCTCGCCGCCGGATAGCCGGTAGCCGCGCTCGCCAACCACGGTATCGTAGCCGTCGGGAAACTCCATCACGCGGTCGTGGATGTAGGCGGCTTTGGCGGCGGCGTGCAATTGTTGCTCCGTTGCTCCGGGGTTGCCATACAACAGGTTCTCGCGGATGGAGTCATGGAACAGGTAGCTGTCCTGGGACACGTAACCAATGATTCCGGCCAGGCTTCCCAACTTGATGCTCCGCACGTCCACTCCGTCAATGCTCACCTCGCCGGAGGTAGCGTCGTAGAGGCGGGGTATCAGGTAGGAAATCGTCGTCTTGCCGGCTCCGCTGGGGCCGACCAGCGCCGCCAACTGCCCTGGCTTCACCTCCAGGCTCACCCCATCCAGAGCCCAGAACTCCCGCCCGTCGTCTTCAATGTCATAGGCGTCGGCCAGCAGCGTGGCGGGATGGTAGTTCATCCGCACGTCCCGCAGGGCCACCCGACCGGCAACCTGCTCGACCGGAATCTCAACGGCATCCGGCGCGTCGACGATATCGGGCCTTATGTCCAGGTAGCCGAAGATGCGCTCGAATAGGGCCAACGAAGATTGCAACTCCACCGACGTCCGCAGCAACGTGCTGATGGGGAAGTACAAACGGGTCTGCAACGTGGTGAAGGCGACGATGGTGCCGGGGGTGATCCCGGTCTGGCCGAAACCGCCGAAGAGGATATATCCGGCCAGCACGTACACCACCACGGGGGTCAGTGAGAAGAATATCTGCATCCCGGCCCACACCGTCTGGCCGGTCATTTCCCGCCGTATCTCCAGGTCGGACAGGCGCACGTTCTGGTCCCGGAACCGCGCTATCTCCCGGTTCTGCGCTCCGAACAGCCGCGTCAGCATCACACCGGACACCGACAGCGTCTCCTGGGTGATGGCAGTCATCTCCGCCGTTGATTCCTGCACTCTTGACGACATCGCCCGCCGTCGCTTGCCGACCTTATAGCTGAAGAACGCGAACAGTGGCGTGATGCCGGCCGCAACCACGGTCAACTCCCAGGACAGCACGGCCATGGCAATCAGCGTGCTGATGAGGATCACCACGTTGGAAAGAATATTGCTCACGGTGCCGGTCACCACCACGCGGATACCGGCCACGTCGTTGGCCACGCGGCTCTGGATCTCGCCGGTCTTCTGGGACGTGAAGAACCCCAGCGACAGGGATTGCAGGTGCGTGTACAGCCGGTCGCGCAGGTCCCGCATCACCCGCTGCCCCACCTGCTGGGTCAGCCAGGTTTGCAGCACCCCCAGGCTGCCCGTAACCACCACCACCGCGGACATGGCGCCAGCCAGCCTCCACAGCAGCGGCAGATTCGGCCCGCCATCCGCGAACAGCGCCGAGTCGAACACTACCTGAATCAGGATGGGATTCACCACACCCAATCCGGCGGTAACCAGTATCAGCAGCCCGATGGCCAGCACGCGGGGCCAGTGCGGCTGAAACGCGGCGGCGATCCGCCGGTTCAGGTGCGGTACCCGCCGGCCGGGCCGGCTCCGGCTGGAGTTCGCCGACCGCCGGAAACCGTGGGGCATGTTTTCACGCACGGGACGCATCGTCACAACCTGTCATACCACGTATCCGCCGCCGCTGGCACTTCGGCTATTCCCGTAAAAGGGGTACCGTGACCAAACGTCACCATGGGCAACTGCTTAAGTTCATAATGCCATGATACCGGCAACCGACACAGGCAACAATGTCGGAACGCTACTGAGCCACACGGCTTGTGCAAAGTCTCTTTAGCCGCTCATGGTGAGCCTGTCGAACCATGACTACGGCAACGGTGGCATCCTTCGACAGGCTCAGGATGAGCGGAAACCAATGAGGCCGATTACTTTGCACAGGCCCTGGCCGAGGCAACCCCGCCTCATGCGTACCCAGTTTGTTGGTATGAACTGCCCCGTTGGGCCATTGCACAGGAGATTTAACGCAAAGGCGCGAAGACGCAGAGACGCAAAGGGGAATCGGGGTTTGTGCTTCGGTTTTCTGGCGCGTGAGCCCATGACGGTTTGATCGAACTGGGTACGCGCGAGGCAACAGGGCCTTTTCAAAGTCACGGATAGCGGTCCTCGGCCCCAAACCGTCATTCCGGCGAAAGCCGGAATCCAGGACATCCTGAGCACCGCGGCCTTCTGGATTCCCGCTTTCGCGGGAATGACGGATTAACTTTGAAAAGGCCCTGGCGAGGCAACCCCGCCCGTTGACGCCCCAAATGCTGCCCCATATAATGCCGGCTGGAAAATTACGCACTGTCGATACGCCCTTTCCGCGCATCTCCCCAAGGAGCCTCCAGAATGACCACCGAAGTTTACGAATCCGTTTTGCATCCGGGATCCCTGGTAGCCGAGCTGAAAAAGAACAACGTTTCCCACGTCGTCTGGCTCCCGGACAGCGAAACCAACTTCCTCTACAACATGATGTTGGAGGAACCCACTCTGGACCTCATTCCGGTGTGTCGCGAGGGCGAAACCATGGCCGTGGGGGGGCGGGCGGGGGGGGGGGGGGGCGCCGCCGGCGTCTTCGAGGCCGGCGACTCCATCCGTGGCCTCTGCCTGGACCTCAACCAGCCCCTGGTCATGTTGGTCGGCTATCGCGGCTGGACGCGGCGCGGCCCCACTCCCGACTCCGCAGGGCGATTCATCGAGCACATTCTCCACGCCTGGGGCATCAACTACTATCTGGTCGAAACCGACGACGACGCCGACCGCATCAGCGTCGCTTTTGAAGAGTCCCAGCGTCTCAACCGCCCGGTGGCCGTCCTCATCGGCACCGAGTTCGGCTCCTGACCAACCCCCATGTCGTTGCGAGTCCGCCTCTGGCGGATGGCAATCTCGTAGCCCGTATGAACCCGTAGGGGCAACCTTCGTGGTTGCTCCCATCCCCAGGAGAAACTCCCATGATTACCAACACCGACGCGGTTCGCGTCATCGATTCCAACCGCGAAGACGCCGTAGTCATACCCACCATGAACGCCGGCAACGTCCGCTTCGGCCTGCCTTCCGTCACCAGCAACCAGAACCTCGACCTACCCATCTCCGGCGCAATGGGCAAGGCCAGCAACGTCGGCCTCGGCGTCGCCCTGGCCCAGCCGGGACGCAAGGTCATGGTGCTCGACGGCGACGGCAGTCTGCTCATGAATCTGGGCGCCCTGGTCACCACGGCCACCAAGGCCCCCAAGAACTTCTACCACTTCCTTTTCAACAACGGCGTATATGCCGTCACGGGCGGGCAACCCATCCCCGGCTCCGACGGTATCACCGATTGGCAGGAAGTCGCCAAAGGAGCCGGCTATGCCGCCGTCTTCTCCTTCGACAACCTGGAAGACTTCACCACCGGCATCAGTGAAGTTCTCGCCGCCGAAGGACCGGTCTTCATCCACCTCGCCGTAGAGCCGGAGATCGAGAACACCCCGGTGCAGTTCCGCGTCCGCGCCTCCCGCACCGCCAAGCAGGCTTACGACGAAGTCACCGCGGCCCTGGCCGGCGACAACTAGTCTGATCGCCCACGCCGCCCGCCGATGGAGCGCAACCGGGGTTCGGGCCATCGGCCCACGCTGCCGGAGACCATCACGGCGGGCGGCGTCACCCGGTGGCTGACCAGACATACTCGGGAAGATTCCCGCGCCGAGGTTACCGCTTACAGAATTCAGTACGCTCTTGAAAATTGGGTTGTGCGCGGTATCTGTACAAACCGGAGAGGAAGCACAACTATGACCTACTGGGGGTTTGTCCCCGGTCGCGAAGTGATGCTGCGAGTCTCTGTTTCTCTGGATGACGCCGAGATTGTGTCGGCCCATTTTGACCAGCACGCAACCAGGCGGATTGCCGAAGCCGGCCGTCCTTGGTTTGAACAACGTTGCAGAGACCTTGAGGTGCGGGATGCAGGCTAAATACTACTCTGAAGACGACGCCTTGGTGATAAGCGGAACCAGGCGCGGACGCAGCGGCGCCGCTCTACGGGATGACTTCGGGGTCATACTCGACCTTGCCGACGAAGACAGCGAGGACGTTACGCGGATAGACATACTGAACGTCAGCTGGTTCCTGCCTCTGAGCTCGGAGCGGGGCTACGACGCCGACACCGACACCCTGACCCTGGGCGACAAGCCCGACGCGGACGCCGACTACCGCGTGGTGGACAACGGCGACTTCGTGAGCTACCGGCAGTGGTTTGACGACGGCAGCCAATGGGACGTAGTGGCGTTGGACCTGCGGCAGGCGTCCAAATACCTGGCGGAAGTGATTGCCGCCCGGCCGCAGTCCGCAGCCGTCGGCTCCTGACCGCCAATCCGGGCCACCCATGCCCAAGTTCCGTCCCTTCAGCATCTTCGGCCGCCTGCTGGCTTCCGCCGTGGTCGTGGCCGGCTTTTACCTTCTTTGGCTGGGGTTCGTGGAGAGCAATGCGCTCAAGGCCGTCCCCGGCGCCGTGCTGATTCCCGCCGGCCTCTACGCGATGGTATCCTCGCGCCGCGCCGAGATTCGCCGGGAAGACAGCGAGCCAATCGAAACCGACCCACCAACGGACAGCCAACAGTGATCCCCTCCAGCGAAGTTGCCCGCGCCATCAATTACCACCGTCAGGAGTCCCTGGTGGTGTCCACTTCGGCGGCTTTGCGAGACTGGCACCAGGTCTCCGACCGGCGCGACCTGGACATCGACCTCACCGACTGCATGGATCGCGCTCCCGCCGTCGGCCTCGGCCTGTCCATCGCCCAGCCCAACCGGCGCATCCTGGTGCTGGACTGCGACGCCACCCTGCGCACCGACCTGGGCAGCCTGGGCACCATCGGCGAAGCGGCGCCGGCCAACCTCGTCCACTTCGTCCTCGAAGACGCCGACCACACGTCCACCGACGGCACGCCTATCCGCGGCCTGGACCGTATCGACTTTGAGGGTATGGCCCGCAGCGCCGGCTACGCGCACGCCTGTCGCTACGACAACCTGGAAGAGTTCCTCATTGGGATGGAAGAAATCATGCGCCGGCCCGGCCCCGTCCTCGTTGCCGTCAGGGTGATGCCCGACGCGGAACCGCCGCCGTTTCCGGAGCGCACCATGGCCCAGGGTTGGGCCGAAGTCCGCAGCGCCCTTACCCAGTAGCGCAAGGTCACGAGGCCGCTCATGGCGAGCCTGTCGAACCATCGTGGCGCCCCCGGTCCGTCCTTCGACCGGCTCAGGAATGAACGGAGGGACAATCCCGCAGCCATCAACCGCCTTCACCCGTATCCGCCGGCCGTAACACAATCTGCCGCGCCACGTTGTAGCCGATGGAGATGCGATCAACTTCCGTCTCCACCTGCATCACCCCCAGGTAGGGCATTGCTTCCAGCAGGGTGATACGGCGCTGCGGCACCAACTGCGCAGCCCCCAGGAACTGCAACAGCTCGGCGTCCTCTTCCGGCACCCGGTCCACGATGTACGGCGTGCCGCCGGTCGCGTTGTCCAACGTAACCGCTCCGCGTGTCGGCGTGGTGGGCCCGCTGCCCGGTATGGGCCAGCCGAAGGGCGAATGGGTCGGGTTGCCCAGCCTCTCCATCAGCTTGGCCTCCATCGCCTCGGACATACCGTGCTCCAGCTGGTGGGCCTCAATGTGGGCCTCGTGCAGTTCCATGCCCAGCAGGCTGACCACCAGCCACTCGGCCAGCCGGTGGCGTCGCGCGATGTTCTCTCCTTCCCGCTTGCCCCGGGCCGTCATGCGGATGCGCTTGTCGTTCCCGATGTCCACCAGGCCCTGCTTCTGCATCCGCCGCAGCATCCCGGCCACCGACGGCACCGAGGTTCCCAATCCCTCGGTGGGCGGCAGTTGGCGCAGCGCTTCCGTGAGCTGCGTCAGCGTGGGAATATCCGAATCCTCCCACATCTTGTACAGCGACAGCAGGTAGTTCTCGGTGACCGGCGACAGGCGGTCCGGAGCATCATGCCCCTGGGCCTGGGCAGTAGTAGCGGCATTGGATTTGCGTGGACGTGGCATGGCAACCCCCACAAGACCATGCAGGATCTGGCCGGATTATACCCCAATCCCAATGCGGTCGCCGCCGGCGCGCAGGATTGTAGTACAGTAACCCCAACCCGAACCCGCCGGCAACTGCCGTGCACATTCAACCGGGAGCGACACCATGACCACCGCCAAACCCCTTCCCCGGGGCGAAATCATTCAGCAATTGGACGGCACGTACGAGCTGTTCCCTCTGCCCACCGACGAGGAAATCCTGTCCGGCATCCTGCGCGACTGCCTGGCCGAGTGGGAGCGCATCCGCATCGGTCTGCTGATCCCCGGCGCGGTGTGGGAGATCAAACCGCCCCGCGAACCGCGCATCGGCTACCTGGACGGCTACCTCACCGTGGACTTCCAGGAATGGCACCTGCACCTGTGCATCGGCGATTCCAGGTCGTCACCGCCGGAGGTGGCCCAACTGCGCCGTGCCGCCCGCGCCGAGCTCTACCGCCGCCTCAACCCCGACCACCAGCCCACGTCCTGGGGCTTCCGCCTCTTCAACGGCGGCCGTCCTCCTGCCCAACCCCCACTTGGACGAACACCAGAACTACGTCGAAAGGCCCGACTGGGACCGCCTCTACCTATGGGACCGCCTGCGTCAGAAATACCTGGCGACGGGCGAGGACCCGGTGGACCGCTCGGCGCCGGGGTTTTGGCATGGGTGACGTAAGGGACAACACCGAAATCGTTGGCGGTCAAAGCACGAAAACGGGGCGCTAACTCGCGGCGGTAGCGCCCCCTGCTTCGCCCAACGCGAGCAATGGGGCCCGGTCGGTTCCCTCCTCCCGGCGCGCCGAGAATAGTACCAGACACATGCAATAGACAAAATTCCGGATACCACCCAGCATCTCACGAGTTCGACGAGTTGTATCTACGAAAGTTCAGTATTGGGACCCCTGATGCACTAGGTAGTGTTGACATTTCATCGTAGCCAGATGAGAGCGGAGGCGAATTGCAGAAAGCCAAGGTATCGGCTGGCCAG
>JAGWBI010000083.1 GCA_021295965.1 Dehalococcoidia bacterium
CTTACGGAGTCGATCCTCCCCGTGGCCAAGAGCGAGATCCGCATGCCCGAGGGGACGATCCGTTCGGTGGGCGAGTACCAGGTCGACGTCCAGTTCCACGCTGACATCACCGAAACGGTTCGCGTCGAGGTCGTCGCCGAGTAAGGTCCCCGGCAAGTCTCGGCACCCGTCGCGAGCACCCGCTCGTGACTATTGGGGAAATCCACAGCTTCCTCTACTGCTTGTCCCTTTGACGCCTCATCGGCCGTTGCGCGAACCTATCCCGGTTCAAAACGGCAAGGTGTGCACATGGCCGAACCCGCGCTCGTCCCCGAGGGCCCCGCCCGACTCAAGGCGCCGCCGCATTCCATCGAAGCCGAGCAGTCCTTCCTCGGTGGCTTGATGAGGTCGCCGACACCATCGCGGTCGACGACTTCCACCGGCCGTCGCACCGCATCATCTTCGGTGCCATGGCCGAACTCGCCAACGCCAACCAACCGCTCGACAACGTCACGCTGCGCGAAGCGCTGTCGTCGCGTTCCCTGCTCGACAAGGTGGGCGGCGCGAACTACCTGGTCGACCTCGTGGAGAGCACGCCGGGCGCCTCGAACGTCGCCGCCTACGCGGAGATCATCAAGGAACGCGCCACGCTGCGCCGGCTGATCAGCGCGGCCAACGAGATCGCCGACACCGCCTTCGAACCCGAGGGACGCACGAGCGCCGAGGTCCTCGACCACGCCGAACAACTCGTCTTCGAGATTGGCGAAGGCCGCATCAACGACAGCATGCCGCAACGCGTCGGGGACGTCACCGAGGCGGTCGCCCACCGGCTCGATTTCCTGTCCAAGTCCGGCAGCGCGATCACCGGCGTCGCGACGGGCTTCGACGACCTCGATCGGCGCACGGCCGGATTCCAGAAATCGGACCTCGTGATCGTCGCGGCGCGACCGTCCATGGGCAAGACTGCGCTCATCGTCAACATGGCCGAGCACGCCGTGATGACCGACCGGGGGGCGGATCACCAGGGCGCCGTCCTCATCTTTTCCCTGGAGCAACCCGCTGATCAACTGGTGATGCGGATGCTGTCGTCGCTCGGCAGGATCGACCAGACGCATATGCGCACCGGCCGCCTGAGTTTCGCCAGCGCGCGCGTGCAATTGAAGGACAAGGTGCTCTACATCGACGACACGCCCGCATTGACCCCCAACGCGATCCGCGCCCGGGCCCGGCGCGTCGCGCGGGACGCCGGTGGCCTGAAGATGATCATGGTGGACTACCTGCAACTCATGCGGCCGTCGACCAGCCAAGAGAACCGGACCAACGAGATCGCCGAGATTTCGCGCTCGCTGAAGGCGATCGCGAAGGAGATGCACTGTCCGGTGGTCGCCTGCTCACAGCTCAACCGCGCCCTGGAGAACCGCTCGGACAAGCGCCCCTATATGTCCGACCTACGCGAATCGGGTGCCATCGAGCAGGATGCCGATGTCATCCTGTTCATCTATCGCGACGAGGTCTACAACCCGGAAACCGAGGACAAGGGGCTCGCCGAGATCATCATCGGCAAGCAACGCAACGGGCCGATCGGCATGGTGAAACTCACGTTCAAGCCGGAACTGACGAAGTTCGACAACCACATCGACACCGATGCCTACGGCTACACCCCGCCGCCGGACTTCGCCGGCGATCCGGGAGCGGACTTCGGCCGGCCCTGATGGCGAAGGCCAAGGTCGCCTTCGTTTGCGCCGACTGCGGTGCGGAGCACGGCAAGTGGCAAGGGCAGTGCACGGCCTGCGGGCAGTGGAACACGCTACGCGAGTTCGCCTATCAACCAGCCAAGGGTCGGGCCACCGGCGGCTATGCGGGCAGCGAACAGCGCACCGCCAAGCTGGCCGACATCGGCACCGCGGCGGACACGCGTATGCCGTCGGGCTTCGGCGAACTCGACCGGGTCCTGGGCGGCGGCTTCGTGGCAGGCTCCGTGGTACTGCTCGGCGGCGATCCGGGTGCCGGGAAGAGCACGCTGCTCCTGCAGGTGTCCACGAAGCTTGCGCAAGCGGCCGACGGGCCGGATGCGGCCCGCGTGCTCTACGTGAGCGGCGAGGAATCGCTGGAACAGATCGCCGCTCGGGCACGACGGCTGCGCCTTCCCGGCGAGAA
>JAGWBI010000021.1:0-10734 GCA_021295965.1 Dehalococcoidia bacterium
GGCTTCAGCGTAAAGAACGCCCTGCCCGGCGTAAATCACCGGCCGGCGCGCGTTGACCAGCAGCTCGGCGACGCGGGACACGTCGCGGGGGTCGCCCGCGGAGCGGCGTTTGCGCTGGGGTTGATAGAGAAACTGCTCCTCGGAGATTTCGCCGGCCAGCACGTCGTTGGGCATTTCCACCAGCACCGGGTAGGGCCGGCCGGTGCGCAACTGGGTATAGGCCCGGCGCATCATCTCGGGTATGCGGTCGGTGTGGTTCGCCGAATCGGCCCACTTGGTGATGCCCTGGTAATTGCGGGCGGCGTCGAAATCGGAGGACATTCCATGCCGGCGGGTTCCCGGATGGTTGGGCACCATTAGCAGCGGCGAGGAGTCGGCGTAAGCCTGGGCCACGCCGGAGAAGGCGTTTTCGATGCCGGGGCCGCCCTGGACAATGACCACCCCGTTTTTGTTGCCATTGTTGACTCGACTGTAGGCGTCGGCCATGTTGACGGCGGTGCGCTCCATTCGGGAGATTATGGGGCGGATGCCGGCGGCGGCGCAGGTGTTGGGAAAGCAGAAAACGACGTCCACGCCTTCCTGCGCCAGGATATTGGCGAATGCGGTCTTACCGTCCATGGGAAGCCTCCAGTAAATTGCGCAGGCATTATACCGGGTTTCGCAAGCCGGGATGGACAGGGCGGCGTGGGTTCGGGTTATCATACGGCAAACGCGATCGGGAGGAATTGCAGATGCCAGAGTACATACCGTCAACCAGGGATTGGGTACGGGAGCAGGTTGAGATCTACGAAGGAAGTGGTGGTACAGAAGGAACGAGCCTGCGCGAAACCGGGCTGCCCGTCATCATCGTCACGAATCGGGGCAACCAGACCGGCGCGATACGCAAAACGCCGCTGATGCGGGTCAAGGATGGCAACAACTACGTGCTGGTCGCTTCCATGGGCGGCGCGCCCCGCAATCCGGTATGGGTGTACAACCTGCGCGCCAACGCCAACGTGGAGATCCGCGACGAGGCTGAAGTGTACACAATGCGGGTTCGGGAAGTTGAGGACGAGCAGTCGCGGTGGAAGCGTTCCCGAATTACGACGAGTACCAGGGCCGCACCACGCGGAAGATTCCGGTGTTCCTTGCCGAGCCGGCGTAACCGAACCGAGTGCATCCGGGAGATAGGAAGCGCCAGGACCCTAGGGATTCGGGATATATCGGAATTGCGCCGTCGCCAACCTGGGATCCTCGGCGATTTCCGAGACCTAACCCGGCAAATCCT
This sequence comes from Dehalococcoidia bacterium, assembly GCA_021295965.1. GTDB lineage: Bacteria > Chloroflexota > Dehalococcoidia > Lucifugimonadales > UBA3495 > Bin87. The sequence continues at coordinate 1,268 of JAGWBI010000021.1, forward strand.
GAAATCCAGCTTCTGACTATTGCCCGGAAGCGCCAACGCGCTAGGATTGTGCGCGAAATGTTGCCAAAGTCGTTGCTTGCGGCGTTGGTTGCAAGTATAGTGGGATGAGAATAGGTTGCGCCGGTCCGCGTTCCTTGGGTATCGAAATCACTGTGCCCGACGAAATCAGACCAAAAAGTGTGCATCGTGATCACAGATCCCGCCGGAGGATTAATTGTGGCTCTTTCCGACTTGACCCTTGAGTGCAGCGATTGCGGCGCCGAGTTTATCTTTACCGTAGGCGAACAGGAATTTTACGCCTCGCGCGGTTTCACCAACTATCCCAAACGCTGCGTTTCCTGCCGCAATGCCCGTCGGGGTCAGCCCCGGGACGGCGGCGGCGGTGGCGGTGGTGGAGACTACGGCGGCCCCCGGGAAGCCTTCCCCATCGTATGCAGCAACTGTGGCGCCGACGCCACGGTACCCTTCCGGCCTCGCGGCGATCGCCCGGTCTATTGCAGCGATTGTTTCAACCGGATGCGCAATTCCTGACACCGGAGTTCCGGCATCCCTGGCCGGTACGGTCTCTGAGTTGGTTCAGCTGAGATGCCGTACCGTGACCTGCGTGAATTCATCGCCTTTCTGGAAAGCAAAGGCGATCTCCTACGTATCTCCGCTCCGGTCGATCCGGAGCTGGAGATCACCGAGATAGCCCACCGGCTGTTGCGGGCCGACGGCCCAGCCCTGCTCTTCGAAAATGTGATTGGCCACGAAATACCCGTGGCTATCAACCTGTTCTGCTCCGAACGGCGCATGAACTGGGCGCTGGACGTCGGGGACGCCAGCGAGTTGGCCGGCCGGCTGGAAGCCATGATCGAGATGGTGCAGGGTGGCCCGCCGCAGGGAATGCTCAACAAGCTGCGCACCCTGGGCCGCCTGGTTCACGTCGGGTCCTACCAACCGCGCACCGTCCGCGACGCGCCTTGCCAGCAGGTGGTGCTGACCGGTGAGGACGTTGACCTCTACCAACTGCCTATCATTAAGTGCTGGCCGCTGGACGCTGGGCCGTACATCACGCTGCCCCTGGTTATCACCAAGGACCCCGCTACGGGAACGCAGAACTACGGCATCTACCGGATGCAGGTGTTTGACCGCAACACCACGGGGATGCACTGGCAAACCCACAAGGTTGGCGCGCGGCACTACCGGGCCAGCAGCGAAAGGCTGGACGTGGCCGTGGCCTTGGGCGGCGATCCGGCGTCAATCTGGACCGGGTCCGCGCCACTGCCGCCGGATATTGACGAGATGGTGCTGGCCGGCTTCATCCGTGACGCCGGCGTCGAACTCACGCCGGCGGTTTCCGTCGATTTGATGGTGCCGGCCAACGCCGAAATCGTGCTGGAGGGCTACGTCACGCCGGGTGAGGAGCGGATAGAGGGCCCCTTCGGTGACCACACGGGGTACTACTCGCTGGCCGAACCGTATCCGGTGTTTCACGTCACCACCGTCACCCGCCGTCACAATCCTATCTACCCCACCACCTTCGTCGGCCGACCGCCCACCGAGGACTACTGGATGGGCAAGGTTACCGAGCGGGTGTTTATGCCGCTCATCCGTCTCATTCTGCCCGAGGTGGTGGACATCAATATGCCGGCGGAGGGTATCTTCCACAACCTGGTTCTCGTGTCCATGAAGAAGGAATACCCCGGCCACGCCCGCAAGGTGATGTACGGCCTGTGGGGCCTGGGCCTCCTCAGCCTGACCAAAGTTATCGTGGTGGTGGACGATTTCGTGGACGTGCAGAATCCGTCGGAAGTGGCCTGGCGCGTCGCCAACAACATCAACCCCAGCACCGATCTGGTGCTGGTGGACGGTCCGATTGACGACCTGGACGTGGCCTCTCCCACCCCCCGTTTCGGCAGCAAGGTGGGCATCGACGCCACCCGCAAGGGGCCGCAGGAAGGCTACCACCGGGAATGGCCGCCGGACATCGAGATGAGCGCCGAAGTGCGGGAGCGGGTTTCGCAGCGGTGGTCCGAGTTGGGGCTGGATGACATAACTGCGCCGCCGGGCGCCTGAAATAGCCGGGCATGGACCGCGCGGAGGAGTTATCAAGGATGCTGCGCACTCGTTTCACCGACCTGCTCGGTTTGGAATTTCCCATAATGTCCGCGCCAATGAGCAATCACAGCGGCGGGACGTTGGCGGCGGCGGTCTCGCTGGCCGGCGGTTTGGGCACCTTCGGCGGCAGCAACAGTTTCGGCCCCGACTGGTTCCGGGAGCAGATTGGGTACATCAGGTCCCAAACCGACCGCCCCTTCGGGGTCGGCTTCATCACCCAATTGATCGAACTCTCCCCCGAAAACTTTGAGATCGCGCTGGAGGAGCGGCCCCCAGTGATGATATTTTCCTTCGCCGATCCGCGCCCGTGGCTGGGCCGCGCCAGGGACGCCGGAGCAGTCACCATTTGCCAGGTCCAATCGCCGGAGGCCGCCCGACTCGCCGTGGACGCCGGGGCGGACGTGCTGCTTGCCCAGGGCAACGAGGCCGGTGGGCATACGGGCGAGATGAACCTGCTGCCGCTGCTGGTTGACCTGGTGGAGCAGTTTCCCGCTGTGCCGGCGCTGGCCGCCGGTGGCATCACATCAGGCCGAGCCTTTGCTGCCGCGCTGACCGCGGGAGCCCAGGGGGCTTCCCTGGGCACGGCTTTTCTCGCCACCCCGGAGGCAGTGGAGGTGCCGCAGCCTTTCAAAGAGCGCGTGGTGATGTCCGGCGGGCAGGACACCATTTTCACCAACCTCTACGACCTGCTGGGAGACGACCCCTGGCCGCCGGGCATCGCCGGCCGGGTGTACCGCAACCGCCTGGTGCGGGAGTGGCATGGCAGGGATGAGGAAGTACTCACCCGTCGCGAAGAACTGGCCTCGGATGCTGCCCAGGCCCGGGCGCGCCAGGATCCCGAACTGGCATCAGTGTACATGGGCCAAGGCGCGGGCCAAGTCCACGCCATTCGACCGGCAGACCAAGTGTTGCGCGAAATCTGTGAAAGCGCGGAGAACATCCTCCAGCGACCGGCTTGGGAGTCGCGCGATGGCTGAAAGCTGAAGCTATGCAATTGAACGGGCTTGCACCAAAAAGGTACCTAGAAGCAGGGAACTGTTTGGATTTGGTGGGAGTTGAGTAGCGCAAAGATTCCCGGATACCGGCTTCCGCCGGTGTGACGGATGCCGAGTTACTGTGGCGCCGCGCCGCAAGTCTGAACAGATACCGAAACAACGGGAGTTTGACCCGACTGACCCATCAATTTATAATAATAACCCGTGACAGATATTGAAAATAACGAAGAGCGGCGGCAACCTCGCATCTTTTATGGATGGTGGATTGTCGCCGCCGCATCTATTCTGGGGATGTTCGGCAACGGATCCATCTCCCAGGGGTTTCCCCGGTTTCTGCTGCCCATCGAATCGTCCCTGGGTCTGACCCGGGACCAGATGTCCCTGGTGTTCAGTCTGGCCCGCGCCGAGGGCAGCGTAGCCGGGCCAGCCGTTGGATGGTTAGTGGACCGCTTCGGCGCCAGACCGATGGTTTTCGCGGGAAGCATAACGGTGGGTATCGGAACCATTCTGTTATCCCAGGTCAACTCCTATTGGATGCTGATGATTCTGTTCGCCGGCGTGATCTCCCTGGGAAAGTCGGCGGGACTGGGTCAAACCCTCATGGCGGGGGTCAACCAGTGGTTCATCCGCCGTCGCCACGTCGCCATGTCCGCCCTGATGACGGCCTTCGCCGGGGGCGGGGCCTTGATCGTGCCGCTGCTCAACGAGAGTATTCAATGGCTGGGATGGCGGCAAACCCTGATCTGGACCGGCGTCGGCATCCTGGCTCTGACCCTGCCGGCGTCCTTCATAATCCGCAGCCGCCCCGAGGATATGGGCCTCCGCCCGGACGGAGACCCGCCCGTGGACCGGGCCGCCGAAAGCAGTGGTGGCAGGCAAAGTCGCGGCTCTAGCAGCGCGGAGTTCAGCTTTACGTTCAGGGAAGCCATCCGCACGCGCACCTTCTGGCTGATGTCCGTGGGCGCGTTCATGCGGGTGACGGTGACCAATGGAATGCTCGTCCATATCTTCGCCATGATGGCGGAGCGTGGCCTGTCCGAGGACGAATCCGCCGCCTGGGTCGCGGCCATGTTCTTCCTGGGCATTCCCCTACGCTTTATCCTGGGCGTGACAACAGACAAGTTCCGCTCCAACCTGATGCTGGCCGGCGGCATGGCCATCGGGGCGGTGGGCATGTGGGGTCTGTGGCTTGGGCCGGGCATAGTGGGACTGCTGGCCTTCGTGATCGGCATCGCCGTGGTGGAAGGCATCACTTCGGTAAACTGGCTGATGTTGAGCGACTACTTCGGCCGCGCACGTTTCGCCACCCTGATGGGTTTCATGAGCCTCTTCATGAATATCGGCCTTTTTGCGTCGCCCCTCTTTGCCGGGATCGTATATCGGCTCACCGATTCCTACTGGTTGGTGCTGGCAGTCTTCACTCCCATGTACCTGGTCAGCGCCCTGGCCTTCCTGCTCTGTACGCGGCCTAGCCCTCCGACTCGAGGGCAGCGTCGATGGATCGGCACGGAAACCCGTGCGCCGCAACCGGCCCCCAGCGCCGGGGACGGCGACTAGGCAGCTTTCAGCGTCGCTTCTGGTATCATGCCCCCCGCCGCGGTCAAGGCACCGGCGCACGCTGGAGCGAATTTTCTCAACGCCCACCCCATCGGATATACGGTGGACGGAAGTGGTAGCCTTGATGCGCGCGTTGGATGTGGAAATAGCGGAACGGGCGGGACGCGTGTCAGGTTTCAGATATGCTCGGAGGGCGTGACTGCGCATCGCCCACATCCGCAAACGCATTTGAGACGGCGAGGCATTCGCGACATCGCCGGGTTTTTGAACCAAATTGGAGTAAGACCGTGATGGAAAACATGATGGAATATAAGGGCTACATTGCCGCGGTCAGTTATGACGGTCTGGGCGATGTGTTCTGCGGTTCGGTGGTCAACGCTGGCACATATTCCTTCGCTACGTTCGAGGCGACTGACGTTAAGCAGCTTCGTAAGGAATTCCAGTTTTCCGTTGACGACTATCTTTCCTCGTGCAAAGAAGACAGCATTGAACCCATCAAACCCTTCTACGGCAAGATCCAAAGCCTCGCTCAGCCGGCAGCAGAACACCTCATGGATCCTCGCCCGGTGGTACTGGTGGGCGAACACGTCCGCCTGGAACCCATCGGTCAGCAGCACGCCGCTGACCTGTACCGCGTTGGACAGGAAGAATCGATCTGGCGATACCTCTCAACTCCGCCGTTCACCAGCCTTGACGACGCCCGGGCGTGGGTGGATATGTGCGTGGGCCGCAACGCGTCGGGCGAGCGGGTGCAGTTCGCGGTTATTCACGGCGCGGAGGAGCAGGCCATCGGCTCCACGGGCTTCCTGGATATCGACCGGCCCAACCGGGCGCTGGAAATCGGCTCGACCTGGTACGGCTTGGATTACCAGCGCACCGCCGTCAACACCGAGTGCAAGTATCTGCTGATGCGCCATGCCTTCGAGGATTTGGGGGCATTGCGCGTCTGCCTGAAAACCGACCACCGCAACGAGCGGTCCCAGCGGGCCATCATGCGCATCGGCGCCCAGCGGGAGGGCGTGCTGCGCAACCACCGCATTGCCCGGGACGGCGTGAACCGCCACTCGCACTATTTCAGCGTCATCGACACCGAATGGCCCGACGTGAAAGGACGGCTGGAAGGGATGATGGACCGCTGATGCTTCGCGCGTTACCAGCGCGGCTACGTCGCCGCCCTGCCTACCAGCACGCCCAGGTAGGCGGCCGCCAGACCGATCACCAAGTTGGCGGCGATGGACAGGCCGGCGCGGGCGTACTCCCCACCAGACAGGAGCCGGACGCCATCGTAGGCAAGGGTGGAGAAGGTGGTGAAGCCGCCGAGCAGGCCCACCGTTGCCATGGCGCGGAGTTCCAGGGGCCAGTCGCTGCGTGATATGAAGATCGTCGCCAGCACTCCCAGGGCAAACGAACCGACGATGTTGACGGCGAAGGTGCCGACCACCGTGTCGGCTCCAAGATACTGAGCGGCCATCCGGCCCACGGCGTAGCGCAGGACGGAGCCGGCCGCGCCCCCAACGGCAACCAGCAGCCAGACCACGCTAAGCCCAGGAACCCCGCCGTTCCAGCGTTTGCTCGTCCAGCTCGATTCCCCAACCGGGACGGTCGGACAGGGTGATCTTGCCGGCAGTGATTTCGGGGCGGACGGTGAAGAGTTCTTCCCAGATGGGGTCCCGATCGGCGGTGGGGAAGGTCTCGCAGATCTCGCCCACGGACAAACCGGCGACGATGTGGCCGTGGACCTGCGGGTCGTGGTGGGGCGCCAGACGGACGTTCTCCGCGGCGCACAGGCCGGCGATGCGCAGGCACTCGGTGATGCCGCCGTTGCGGGTGCTGTCGTACTGCATGACGCGGACGCCGCCGCGCCTGATGAGGTCGCGGGCGTCCCAGCGGGTGACGGCGTTCTCGCCGGAAGCGATGGGGATGGTGGTGGCCGCCGCCACCTTGCCCAAACCCTCCACCCGGTCGTACCAGTGGACCGGTTCCTCCAGCCAGCGGATGTTCAGCGGCTCCAGCATCCGCGCTCCCCGGATGGCAGTATCCACGTCCCAGCCCTCGTTGACGTCAACCATGATGTCCACGCCTTCGCCCACGGCATTGCGGACGGAACTTACCCGCTCGTAATCCTCGCGGAGGCTGACGTGGCCGATCTTCAGCTTGATGGCCTCGTATCCCATATCAACGTAGGTCTGGCATTCCTGCACCAGATCGGCGGTTGACTTGCCGTCCTGGTAGTAACCGCCGGTGACGTAGCAGGGCGCGGTGTTGCTGTGCCCGCCGAGGAGCTTGTACACCGGCATATCAGCAGCCTTGCCCTTGATGTCCCACAGGGCGATGTCAACGGCGGCCAACGCAGTGAGAATCTGGGGCCGGCCAAAACCCGACGCGGCCCAGCCGATCCGGTGGCACAGGCCGAACATCTCGTCCCACAGCGTCTCGTGGTCCACCGGATCACGGCCCAGCAGCATGGGTTTGAGCAGATCCACGACGGCCCGGGACGCGCCATCGGCGAGGATTGCGCCGTCGGCATCCTGCCGGTAGATGCCGGCAAACCCCTGGCCGGCGCCGTGGGCCTCGCCGATGCCGTAGAACCCGGCGTCAGTATGCACGCGCACCAGCAACTCGCTCACCCGCCCGATGGGCCGGAGGGCAGTCCAGTATTCCCGGTCCGGCGCGGGCCAGACCAGGGCGATGGCTTCAACGTCGGTGATTTTCATGGGGATTCCTCAATAGTTCAGCTTCGGAAGCCTTTTTCGCGCAATATTTGGTCCAGCCATTCGCGGTCGTCGTCCGACAGCGGCCCCTCCGGGTCGTGGCTGTAGTCCGCGTAATTGGAGTAGTAATCCTGTTCGTACATATCGTCCAACAGCGAACCCAACGGAACCACCGCATCTTCGTCGCCTTCCAGCAACGGCACCGGAACGTCGGGGATGGGCGTTTGCAGGCGGAAAGGATACAGGTCCACTTCCGGCCGCGTCTGCCATCGGCTGATCAGGTGACGGTACGGCGCGTCGCCGTCGTAACCTTCCACCGGCATGGGCCGGCCGCGGCGAATGAGGTCAATCTCGACGAGGTGAGTGGGGCTGAAAATCACTCGCTCACGCTTGTCTAGATACTGGCTGCGCCCGTGTCCACTCAAGCTCTTGTTGCTGGGCGACAGCAGCTCCACGATGGTTACCGGGTCTTCGTGGTCGCGTTCGCCAATAGTGATGAACATCTCCCGGGTTGTTTCGTCATCCAGGGGGAGCCTGGCGGTTACCCGGCCTTCCGCCAGGTAGGTGGCGGCGCCACGCTCGCGCACACCGCCGCCTCTGATGGAAAGGTCGGGTTCAGCGTACCGCGCCGGAGCGTCGCGGGAGGGATCGTTGCCGATGCCGACGCGCTCGTCCATGATGACCGTGTAGCGGAACGGCAAATTGCGTCGGAGAAAACGAAACATCTCGCGGATGATATTGTTGTGGACCTCCGGCCAGAGTCGCCTGGATTCCAGATATGGGTTCATGCCCGGAAACGGGTTGGCAAATGGGTTTTCCATTTGAGCAGCCATCTGCTAAACGTCCAATGCTGAGAAGCGTCCCAGGCGGAATAATCCTATGTCGTGCTCGGTCTTGCCGTGCTCAGCAAGGTCGGCCATTATCTCGCCGATGACGCTGGAGAACTTGAAGCCGTGGCCGGAGAAGCCGGCGGCCACCGACACCTGGGGGTGGTCGGGCAACGTGTCGATGATGAAGTGTTCGTCGGGGGTGTTGGTGAACATGCAGGTTTTGAGGGCCAGTGTGGGGCCGGCAGCCTCAGGGAAATAGCGTTCGGTGAACTGCCGCAGGGCAGCCTCGTCGCGGGCGTTGGGCTCACGGTCCATGGCGTCGGGGTCCACCTGCTCCCGGAAGTGGTTGAACATGCCCAGCTTGAAACCGGGAATGCCGTAGGAGGGGAAGCCGTAGAACCGCCCTTCCTCCACCTCCATTCCGAACACCGGGAAGGTTTCCGGCTTGAACAGCTCGGGGCGATACGGGGCGAACCAGCCCAGCACCTGTCGCTCCGGAACGGCGTGTTCCGAGACTTCCGGCGCGACCTTGCCGGCCCATGCGCCGGCCGTAACCACCAGGCGGCGAGCAGAGTAAGTGTCCTTATCGGTAGTTACCGTCACACCACCGCCGGCCGTTGGCTCCCAGTCCAATACGGCTTCGCGGCCATGAACCTCGGCTCCCAAGTCCATTGCTGCGGATGCGTGGGCGACGATACACCGCTCGGAGAGGACGAAACCGCCCTGTTGCTCGTAGAGCATCTCGGCGTCTTCAGGCAGTTGATAGCCGGGCCATTCCCGGTTGACCTCCGGGCCGCTTAGCAGGCGGTAGGGTAGATGGTGTTCCCGAACGGTTTCCAGCGAGCCTTCCAACAGCTTGTTGGCGCCCACGCCGCCGCGCACGCACCCGGTGGTCACCAGTAGCTTTTCGCCAGCCAGGTTTTCGAGGTGGTGCCAAAGTTCGTAGGCCCGGTACAGCAGCGGGACGTAGGACGGATCCTCATGATAGGCCAGCCGGATCATGCGGCTGACGCCGTGGGACGACCCCATTGTCGTACCGCTCCAGGCCCAGGACGCGCCAGCCGCGTTTGGCAAGGTGATAGATGGCGGAGCTGCCCATGCCGCCCACGCCGATAACTATGGCATCGAATTGTCTCATATACCATTCCTTGTCCCATAACCCATCAGGCGAGAGGGTTAGGGTCCGGGCAATCGTATTTCAAATAATCTCATCCGTCCCTCCGGTGAAAGCCAGAGTCCAGTAACCCAAAAGTCAGTACATCTGCAACGAAACA
>JAGWBI010000021.1:11099-20640 GCA_021295965.1 Dehalococcoidia bacterium
TGGATGAACTGGTTCGGCTTGACCTCGCCGTCCCAATACTGGTCGGGGCGTTCGCCCAGCTTGCGGGTGTTGGACACGTACAGAACCGTCTCGTCGGGCGAGAAGGCGATCCCGTTGGGGAAGTCGATGTCGTGGGCGCACATGTCCACCGTGCCGTCGGGAGCAATCCGGTGTATGGTGCCGGGCCACTCGATCTCCTGCTCCTCCTCCGGAACGCGTCCGCTGGGGTTGGTGATGTAGATGCTGCCGTCACTGCGGCAAACGATGTCGTTGGGGCGGTGGAACCGCTTGCCGTCCCAGCGGTCGGCGACCACGTTGATGGTGCCGTCGGCTTCCATGCGGGCGATGCGCCGGTTGTCCCCTTCGCACATCAGCAGGCGTCCCTGGAGGTCCAGGGTCATGCCGTTGGTGCCGCCGCTGGGTTCGCGGATGATTTCCGGCGTGCCGCCGGCGGGGGACATACGGTGGATCACCGGCGGCTCGCGACGCAGGTCAACGAACAGCCAGTATCCGTCGGGATGCCACAGCGGGCCTTCGGTGAACGCGAAGTCGGTAGCTAGTTGCTGGGCTTCCTGGTTGGGTTCTACGATACTATCCAAATTGTCAGGCATAACAGCCTCCTTGGGGGAGATGGAATCCCGCGGGATTTTCCGATGTCACAGGTTTGGCCGGATGACGGGAGGAACCGCAATGGGGCCCATACCTAAAATCCACAATATCGTGAGGAGATTGTCGTTGTTGTTTTGTTTGATTTCATCTCCGACAAAAATTTGGCGCTCTTGTCGCTGCCAAACGGCATCCCTCAAGAGCCTGCAAACCCCTACGTGATCTAAGTTTGGTCGACCCGAAACAAATCCTTCGAACAATCTTACTTCACGTTCAATCCCAGCATCCCCAGCATCTCGAAGCTTCGTCAATAATGATATAGCGGAAACGGTCACGATGGGAGCGGCACCCGCAGTCCAAGGGCGGGGGGGGCCGTTCCCCGTATCGCATGCCCTGGTGATGGGGTTACCGGCGTTCCCGAAAGTCATGGATAAGGGCGCTTCCAATACCAGATTCAGCGGAGTCCGAACCCTTTCGTGAATCGTATTGGTAGTCACATCTACCGTATACCCAAAGGTGAAATTCCCCCCGAGTGCTTCCTCGGCTTCGGGGTTCAGGATCTTCAAAACGCCACACGTCTCATTCGTGGTGTGGAATCCAAGGTCTATAAACAACCAGTCTCCCTCCAAAGCATTGATCTCGACTTGGGTGCCTGCTCGGATCGGCATTGCTCTCACTCTCCTGCGCGGGTTCAAAATTCGTTCTTGAAACAACCGTGACATTTAGTTTTGCCTGGCGATGCTAAGGCAGGTGCGCCAGGTATTGCTCGGCGAAGTCCATGCCCACCAGGTCGCTGAAGGCGGTCATCAGCTGGTGCGTTACCGGGCCGGGGACAACTCCATCGGCGACGGGCGCACCATTGACCCCCGACACCGGGCAAATGCAGAGGCTGGTGGAGGTGAGGAAGGCTTCATCGGCGGTGTAGGCGTCGTAGAGGTCCAGGTCACACTCGGCGGTGGGTATGCCCAGGCCGGCGGCCAGTTCCAGGGTCTGGTTGCGGGTGACGCCCTCCAGGACGTACTGGGACTTGGGGGTCATGGCCACGCCGTCCTTGACCACGAAGATGTTGCTGCCGCGCCCTTCGGTTAGATTGCCAAATTCGTCAAGCAGGATCGCCCAGGTGCCGGGGTCCTCGCCGTGGGCTTCCAGTTCGCCCAGGATCAGGTTCAGGTAGTTGTGGGTCTTGGCCCGGGGGCTGACGAAACGCGGCGGGATGCGCGGCACCGACGGGGTGCTGATGCGGGCGCCGTCGCGGTACAGTGGGGCGCGGGCCGCAAAGGGTATGGCGTGGCTTTCGATGAGGATGGTCGGCGTCAGGCCGCCGGCGCGGTTGGGGGCTTCCACGCCCCGGCTGATGCGCTGCATGACCCACATATCCTGGCCGGCCGGCAGCAGCGGATGGTTGTGCGCCACGACTGCCTCGGTGGCCTCGGTCATCTCCGCCTTGCTCATGTCCACGTCGATCCGGAGATAGCGCAGGGAGTCGTACAGGCGGTTGATGTGCCGGTCCAGGCGGAAGGTCTGGCCGGCGAAAGTGCGGGTAGCGTCGAACACGGCGTCACCGTACAGGAATCCCCGGTCGTAGATGGAGATACCCACCTGGTCCTCCGGCAGAAACTCTCCGTTGAAATAGACTATTTTTTCGTCAGCCATTGACGGTGCCTCCGTTTCTCATGGTATGCGTACCCGACTTGTCATTGCGAGGAGCGCAGCGACGCGGCAATCTCGTTGGCGTAGCAGACGTCGCTCAGGCAACGAGATTGCCACGCCTCGCTCGCAATGACAAATCTAGTCGCTCTTGCGTTGTATCTCGAAGCCGGCCTGTTGCTCCATGGGCAGGACGATAGCCGCGCTGTCCAGGTCGCCCAGCCCCTGCTCAACCGCCTCTGCTAGCAGCCGGTAAGCCAGGTCGCCGGCGGCAATCGGGGTGTCCAGGTCACGGGCCATTTCCTGGATGAGACCAAGGTCTTTCAGGAACACCCGGAGCTGGGTGCGTGTCCCCTCGAAATCGCGGTCCAGCATGGCGGGGGCGTTTCGTCCCAGCAGGAAGCTCTGGCCCCAGCCGGAGTTGACCAGCTCGAAGACCAGGGCCGGGTCCGCGCCGGACTTGGCCCCCAGCAGCATTGCCTCGGCGGCGGCCACCATGTGAACTCCCACCAGCAGCTGGTTGACCAGCTTGGCGGCGGTGCCGGAACCCGTTGGCCCGACGTGGCGGACCACCGCGCCCATCACGTCGAAGGCCGGCTGCGCTTTGGCATATGCTTCCGTCGGGCCGCCGACCATGATGGTGAGGCTACCGTCGGTGGCGCGCTCGGTGCCGCCGCTGATGGGGGCGTCGAGGAACATTGCGCCCCGGGCCTCGGCGGCGGCGGCGCAGGCTCTGGAGGTGGCCGCGCCGACGGTGCTGTGGTCAACGATAATCTGGCCGGGCCGTGCATTGGGCAGAGCCTCACCCAGCAGCACCCGCTCGCAGGTTTCCACATCGGGTAGACAGGCCAGCACGATGTCACAGTTGGCTACCACCTCAGCGGCCGAGGCGGCGGCGGTCGCTCCGGCGTCGGCTATCTGTCGCACCTTCTCCTGGCTGCGGTTGTGCACCATCAGGTCATACCCCGCGCGCAACAGGTTGTAAGACATGGGCAGGCCCATGCGCCCCAACCCGATGAAACCGATCTTTTCGGTCAAGTTGTCAACTCCTCAAACGGATCCGTTGGCTACGGCAAGTAGTCGGGCGACGAAAAGACGTGCTCTAGGCCGATATCTAACTATCCTTCCATCACTCATTTGCCCGTGGTAGAAATGGCTATGAAACCGTTCCATCACGTCAAATTCGGTGAGCCAATGGGACGCGCCGGGTGCGTTAGGCAGTCGCTTGGCAACCCTCTTCAGGGCACCATGACTGTTATAGGGCCAGCTGTTTCGCAAGGCAACTGCTATCAGAGCGTGAGCGACCGCCCCCCACAGCATTTCCGCCCCTTTCAGCGTTTTGCCGCCAGCAAATTCAACATCCGCTTCTTCCAGGAATTCCGGCGCCAGTTCAACGTGTTCCTGCAGCGGCAATGTTGGGGTAGTCATTGGGTCACTCTGTCAGACGCTGCACTTCGCTGATGAACTCCCGCACCACTCGAAGCATACGGTGGCTGTCACCGTCCTCCCAGACGAAATAGCCATAGTGAACCTTTTCAGGGTAGCCTTCTGCGGCAGCGTATGAGCTCAGCAGTATCTCGCCGACTTGCTCATCCATCTTCGCTACCTTCTCCGCTACCGGGTAAAGGTCGTCTCCATCATAGTCCCAGCCATTTTTGGCGGCGACGGTCTTGAGAGTATGGATCATTGCCGCCCGCAGGTTTTCGGTGGCCGCCAGCGCATTGGCGTTCTCAAACTCCCGGTCGGCGGCGTCCAGATAGTCCTGAGCGGTTTTCAGTTGCTGTTGCCTTTGCATCGCTCACACCTTTGTATTGCGTCGCGATTTCAGCATAGCGCAGCCCACCCCAAGCGGCAACGCGGTTACCAGAGCAGACCTTCCTCCAGGGCCGCCGCTTCGACCAGTTCCCAGCCATCCTCGATGCCGGGCAGCAGGCGGTCGCAGGCTTCGGCTTTGAGGACGGCGCGGCCGGCCTCGTCGCCGTCATCCACCGCAACCAGCGCGGCGGTGACCTGGGAGGCTTCAGCGGCGTCCAGTTCGGGCCGAGCGGTAAAGCAACAATGGCTGTAGCCGGGACTGCTCCAGAAGACGCGAAGTTGGCTGGCGTCGATGCCGTGGCGGTCGGACAAGGTATCCAGCGTCCGCGCACTGACGGCGCCGGCGTCGTAGTCCCGGTTCAGGACCTGTAGGGCCACGTCCACCTGGTCGGAGGTGTGCTGGGCTTCCCGCTGGTCGTAGAAGTCTGCCGCCGCCAAGGAACGCGAAGGGTTGATGCCCAGTTGCTTGAGGAAATAGACTGGCAACAGGCCGGCCTCCACCGAATCGCGAGCGGCGAAGGCGAATCGCGCGCCCGGCAGGTCTTCCACCGTGTCAATGGCCGAATCGGCGCGGGTGATGAAGCGGGTGGTGAAGCCCACGTCAACATCGCGCAGGGCGAGCACTGGAGCCCCGTCGGGCAGGGCGCGGCGCATCTTGACGTGAGAAAGCGGCCCGTTCCAGGCCAGGTTGATCTCGCCCCGCACGAAGGCGTCCACCATTTCGTCGTAACCGGAGTAGAGCACCCAGTCGAACTCTACACCGCTACGGCGGAACACCGTTTCCAGCGCGCGGCATAGGTCGAGGTGGGCTGGGGATCCTGTTGCGCCTAACCGTATCATTTCGTCATCTCCTGTGGGGACAAGTGGAATACGGGCCGTCCAGCAGCGCGGGAACGTCGCTTGACCGAAGTCTATCATCCGGCCCCGGTACTGCCAACCGAGCGGCCAAGTTGCCGGCATTGGGACGGTGCGCTAACCTGTTCCCAGGGATTGCCCATTCCAGAGGAGGAACTTGCAATGGCGACGGTAATGGAGCGCAGGATACGCGGCCGGGAGCGCCAGGACATCGCCGACGAGCTGCGGCGACGGGTGGAGGGCGAGGTGCGCTTCGACCCCCACTCCCGACTGCTCTACAGCACCGACGCCAGCATTTACCAGATGGAGCCGGTGGGCGTCGTGATACCCCGCAACAACGCTGACGTGCAGGCGGTGGTGGATTTCGCCGCCCGCGAGGGGATCCCGGTGCTGCCCCGTTCCGGCGGCACCAGCCTGGCCGGCCAGACTGTCAATCACGCCATCGTGCTGGACTTCAGCAAGTATCTGAACAACGTGCTGGAAGTGAATGCCGAGGAGCAATGGGCGCGGGTTCAGCCGGGCATCATCCTCGACCAACTCACCCGTCAAATGGGACCCCACGGCCTGCAGTATGCTCCGGACCCGACCACTGCAAACCGGGCCTGCGTGGGCGGCGGTATCGGCAACAACACCTGCGGGGCGCATTCGGTCATATACGGAAAGACCCTGGACCACATCCAGGAACTGGACGTGGTGCTGTCGGACGGCTCCACGGCGCATTTTGGCGAACTTACTCCGCAGGAACTGGAATCACGCCTCAGCGCCCGTGGGTTGGAGGGCGACATATACCGCGGCGTGCTGCGCATCGCCCGCGAGCAGAAGGACGAGATTGACCGCACCTACGCCAAGATCCAGCGACGGGTCAGCGGTTACAACCTGGACGAGTTCATCCTGGACGACCTCGGCAGGGGCGGCCCGGTTAACCTGGCCCGAATGGTCGTCGGATCAGAGGGGACGCTGTGCGTGGTTACCGAGGCCAAGGTCAACCTGGTGCCCCGGCCCACGATGACGTCCCTCTCCGTGTTGCATTTTCGCACCATATACGACGCCAGCGAGGCGACCACCCGCGTACTGCGCCACGAGCCATCGTCCATCGAGCTTATTGACAAAATGGTCCTCGACCGTTCGCGGGAGGCCCTGGGCGCGGCGCGGCTGCCCTCCTTTGTAGAGGGCGATCCAGGGGCCATGCTGGTGGTCGAATTCTACGGCGAAACGGAAGCCGAGCTGACCGCCAAGATGGACGGTCTCAAGGCCGACATCGGTCTCGCCTACGCCTGCGTGAACATCCTGGACCGGGCCGGACAGGCTGCCGTTTGGAACTTGCGGAAGGGCGGCTTGGGACTGCTGATGAGCACCCGCGGCGACGCCAAGCCCATACCTTTCGTGGAAGACCCGGCCGTTGACCCCTCGGTGATGGGCGAGTTCGTCCGTCGGTTCGACGAGATCGTGACGGAGCATGGCACTACCGCCGGCTACTATGGTCACGCCTCAGTGGGCTGCCTGCACATCCGACCTCTCATCAGCCTGAAGAACCAGGACGGCATCGACAAGATGGTGTCAATCGGGGAGGCCGTGTCCGACCTCATCAAGGAGTTCGGCGGTTCTATGAGCGGCGAGCACGGCGACGGCATCGTGCGCGGCGTGTGGACGCGCAAGATGTTCGGCGACCAGATCTACAACGCCTTCCGGGAACTGAAACAGACCTGGGACCCCCAGGGCATCATGAACCCCGGCAAGATCATCGACACCCCGCCCATGACCGAAAACCTGCGCTACGGCGTCGCCTATCAACCGCAGGCGCTGGATACCTCGCTGGACTTCTCCGCCGATTCCGGCTTCGCCGGCGCGGTGGAGATGTGCAATGGCATGGGAGCCTGCCGCAAACTGGACGGGACGATGTGCCCGTCCTTCATGGCGACCCGGGACGAGGAACACTCCACCCGGGGCCGGGCCAACCTGCTTCGCGCCGCCCTGTCGGGCCGAATGCCCGAGGGAGCGGAGAGCTCCATCACCGACCACCGGTTGCACCAGGCATTGGACCTCTGCCTGGAGTGCAAGGCGTGCAAGGCCGAATGCGAATCCGGCGTGGACATGGCCAAGCTCAAGTATGAGTTCCTGGACCATTACCAGAAGGAACACGGGGTGCCCTTGCGTTCCCGGGTGTTCGCCAACATCAACGGCTTGAACAAGCTGGGCAGCCGTTACGCGCCGTTGAGCAACTGGCTGGCCGGCAACGTCATCGGCAAGGCGTTGGCGTCAAGTTTGCTGGGCCTCAGCCCGCGACGCCAACAGCCGGCCTTCGCGTCACTGTCGTTGCCTGACTGGTTCGCCCAGCGGGGGCGGAACGGCCAGGGCGCGGCACGATATGGCACGGTGGCCCTCTACAACGACACCTTTATGAATTACAACTACCCCGAAATCGGCGTCGCCGCCGTCGAGGTGCTGGAAGCCGCCGGATACGGGGTGGAACTGGTCAACGGCGGCTGTTGCGGCCGGCCAATGATCTCCAAGGGGCTGCTGGACCAGGCTCGCGACCAGGCCCGCGGCAACATCGACGCGCTTTACGCCTACGCGAAACAGGGCATACCCATCGTGGGCTGTGAGCCGAGTTGCCTGCTCACCCTGCGTGACGAATACCCTGAATTTGTCGCCGATGAACGCGCTAGTACCGTGGCGGAAAACGCCTTCCTGATCGATGAATTCCTCGCCAACGCAAAGGCCGAAGGCAGGCTGGATTTGCAGTTCTCCGATCTGGAGAAGCAGGTGCTGTTCCACGGCCATTGCCACCAGAAGGCGATGGTTGGAACCGCCGCCTCGATGTCGGTGCTGGATATGCCGCCGGGCTACCGGGCGGAACTTATCAACGCCGGGTGCTGCGGGATGGCCGGGTCCTTCGGGTTCGAAAAAGAACACTACGACATTTCCATGCAGATCGGCGGGCTGTCCCTGTTCCCGGCCATCAACGCCAAACCTGATGCCGAGGTCGCGGTGATGGGAATATCCTGCCGGCAGCAGGTCGAACATGGCACGCAGCGGCGCGCGCGTCATCTGGTCGAGGTGCTGCGGGACGCGGTTGTGACCGAATCACATTAGCGAATCAGGGTCGGAGCGTTCGGGCACAACACTCCACGAGGTTGATTCTGTCCGAGTAGCGTTTGCAAGCGGACGCAATCCGTTGCAGAGGTCTGGGCTGACTGCTGTAGCCGGCGCATCCCGGCCGGATCGTCAGCTTGGTTGTGCCGCTGTGGTTGCGCCCCGATCTGCTCTGAAGGCGGGACAAGAGTGACCCTGCCCGCCGGGGGCGAGCCGGAGCCGAGGACGAGGATTTCGTCCAGGTATGCGGCGGTGGTTCTTATGGACGGTACGGACGTCGCGTTGGTCGTGGTGTCGGGTAGGTTGCCGGTCCTGAAGCCAACGGTAATGTCCCGATTGGTTAGTATGTTGACGATGGCAGTCTGTGAACGATCGTTATCCGTATTTTCGTCGTATGCCGCATTTGACAGGATGAAGATCCGGTTTTCGCCTTCGGAGTAGCGAAGCGTCTTCCAGGTAAACGCGACAACCCTTGATTCCCCCGCGTCCAGACCCAGGCTCTGGCTGTACATTGCCTTGCGCTCCGTCTCGTTAAATACATAGATAGTGGTCCGTCCCTGATGAGGGCCGAGGTTCCGGACTAAAGCCGCAACCTCCACCCAGTCGCCTTTGACGACGGGATGAGCAACAGACGGGGGATAAATTTCCACAACGGAGAAGTCGGCGGCGGGCGGCAGCAGTTCGATGGTAAAACGCCGACCGGACGATCCTCCGGCGCCGATCTCAACTCGGAAACGGTGCGTACCCGGCGCATAACGGCTGGTCCGCCAGGTGAAGGTCGCAGTCCCGGTTGTCCCGGGAGCTACCCGAGGTCGGCGTGTTTCCGGCTGCTTGTCGGCGGATGGAAAATGCAGAGTTACGGGGATGCGAGCAACAGCCGACCCGTCGTTGCCCACTTCGATTGTTATAGTCACAGGTTCACCCACGACCGGTGATTGGGGACGCGCCGCTATGGCCACGACGCGGGACACGATTGCCTGGGGAGGGACCGGCGGTTTCGGGGTGGGAGTGGCGGCGATGGCGGCGCTCGCTCCAGCACCGCCGCCACCGCCGGCACGGGCGCCTGCCCGAGTTCCTGTCGCCGAGGCCGTGAGACGAAACTGCAACTGCGCAGAGGTATTGCGCTCGGCGGCGTTGGCTTCGGATAGGATTGTAGCCACCAATACGTGCTGGCCGACGTCGTAGCGCGCTGTTTTCCAGGTGAAGGTTACGCGCGCGGTCTGGCCCGGTTGAATGCGGAGCGACTTGCGTTCCGGAAGTTTATCGTTGGATGGGAAGGTTAGTTCTACCGGGACGAGGACGGTGACAGGGCCCTCATTGCGTGCCGCAACCCAAATCTCCACCCAATCACCTCGGGTAGCGCTTTCGGGGGGGTCGGCGCCGATGCCAACGATGGAGACGTTGATCGGAGCCGGCAGCAGTTCGACGTTGAACAGGTGTTCAGATGGTGAAGTTGAGGGGACCGCAACTCGGAAAGTGTGCGTACCTGGAAGGTAGTTGCTGGTGCGCCAGGTGAAATTGGCGG
>JAGWBI010000021.1:20756-24251 GCA_021295965.1 Dehalococcoidia bacterium
CCCACTACTGGAGTTTCGGGGACAGTCGAAATCTCCAGGATGGTGGCGGTGGTCACCGGAGGGTTGAGAATGAATTGCAATTCGGCTGAGGTATCGCCGATGGTGAGGTTATTTTCCAGGATGATCTCTGCGCGCAGGGCGTGAAGGCCGGGCGCATAGTCGCGAGTTTTCCAAGTAAATGAGACTACCGCGGTTTCGCCGGGAAGGATGCTCGATGATTTTCGCTCCGGTCTTTTGTCCTCGGACGGGAAGGTGAGTTTGATAGGAACGTTGATCGCTGTGGAGCCGTCGTTCCGCGCCGTAACGTGGATTTCGACCTCCTCACCTCGGATAGCGCTCCCGGCGGGTTCCGCGCCGATGCCAACGATGGAGACGTTGATTGGAGCCGGCAGCAGTTCGACGGTGAACAGGTGTTCAGATGGTGAAGTTGAGGGGACTTCAACTCGGAAAGTGTGTGTGCCGGGAAGGTAGTTGCCGGTGCGCCAGGTGAAATTGGCGGTTGCGGTCGCGCCCGGAGCGGCTCGGGGAGTGCGGGTTTCGGGAGCCTTGTCTGTGGGGGGAAAGTGGAGGGTGACCGGGATGTTCGAGGCGATGGGACCGTCGTTGCGGACCAGGACCGATATGTCCACGGCTTGTCCCACTACGGGAGCTTCGGGGACAGTGGAGATCTCCAGGATGGTGGCGGTGGTCACCGGAGGGTTGAGGATGAATTGCAGTTCGGTAGAGGTATAACCCGGGGTGATGATCTCTGCGTGCAGGACGTGAAGTCCGGGTTCATAGTCGCGAGTTTTCCACGTAAATGGAACCACTGCGGTTTCGCCGGGAAGGATGCGCGGCGATTTTTGCTCCGGCCTTTTGTCCTCGGACGGGAAGGTTAGTTGAATGGGGACGTCCACCGCTGTGGAGCCGTTGTTCCGTGCCGTGACGTGGATTTCCACCCACTGTCCCTGCATCGCTTGGGCGGGTGGCGTGCTCACGATGCTCACCAACTCGACATCGGTGGTGACCGTTGGAGCGAGCCGGTTCACTTCGAATTGCTTGGCGTTGCTGGACGTGGCTTTGTTGTTGACAGCGGTGAGTTCAACCTGAACGTTCTGAGCGCCGACGACCAACTCGTCCGTCGGTACTTCAAAGACCGATTTTTTTGGTTCGTCCCCAGGTTTGACCATTATGGTCTTCGTGTGCAGTACCTGCGGCGCCGAACCATCCGACGGCGCTCGAGCGACGTCAATTGCGGCCGGCTCCGTTTCGCCGCCCTTGTTGGACACCTCTACAGTTACTGTCAAAATGACGTCGGAGTGCAGCACTGTGGCGGGTTCCAGGTTGGCAGAGTGCAACACCAGATCGACGAAACCAAACTCCGGTCGGTCCAATTGATCCTTTATTTTCCCTTTGCCGCCTTCCGCCGCGCCAATGCCCAGCGTGATGTCGTCGTTTTGGACGATGTTGATTCGCTGGGACGCGGTCGCGGTGTCGTTCTCTACGTCCGCATCGGCGAAACCTTCCGGCGACGACACGGCGATGGCAGCTCGCACCGTCTCTCCGATAGTGTACGGAATGCCGGTCAGCGGCCAAAGAACTTCTGTATCTACCCTACCGCCGGCTGGAACGAGGCATCCGACGCGGCAGGCATCCGTGCCGTCCCCGATGGGGACGCCCGTGTGTAACGTCGTCAAATCGACTTTGACCATGGCATCCGTATCGCAACTGTAGTTATAGATTTGGTAGCCCACGTACAGGCTGTCGTCCGGCCGATAATCACGAGGATCGGCGAGCTGGCCCTCAAGTGCGTGGATGGCCACGTCCACGGCGACATCTTCGACGCATTCTTCTGGAGCGTGAACCTCATCGAAAGCCGAAAGATAAAAAATGACGGGCGACGTTATGGTGTTGTTGGCAGGGTCGGTGTCGTACGGGGCTTCCGCCGTCAGTCGTAGTCGGCGCTCTCCCACCAAGGAGTCCGGTCCGACAGTGCCCCACTCGACGCTGATGGGTTCGGTCGATTCCGGCTCAATTGCGGCCGTGTCGGCCGTCGCGACGGGTTCAGTCGCATCGTCGATGTACAGGCCGACGGAAGCGGACGCTGATTTATTGCCCAAGTTCGTCAGATTCGCTGAGACCGTCATGGCGTTGCCGACCACCATAGCGGCGGGTGCGTTCATTGAGCCGGCGAAAGCTAAATCGACCACCGGCTCCGCGAGGATCACCACGACGTCGGCCCTATCGTCAATGTCTTCCGAGTAGTCCGAAAGTGCGGCTGCCACTTGCAGCGTATGCTCGCCTGCCGCGACTCCGGAGGTGCTCCAAACGAGATTGACCGTTGCCGTTGCGCCAGCCGCCAAAGCGTCAATGTTGTCGGTGTCGATCGTCTTGGCGGGATCGCCGGCGAATAGGCTGACCACCACGCCCTTCACGGCGTCTGAGCCGGCGTTGGTAACGGTGGCTCCAATGGTGACCGGGCTGCCCACCACGCCGTTCACGGCGTCTGAGCCGGCGTTGGTAACGGTGGCTCCAATGGTGACCGGGCCGCCCACCACACGGGATGTCGTGGTGGCCGCACCAACAGTCAAGGTAATTGGATTTCTCAGGTGGACGGTTACCCACTGGGAATCGTCGTCATCACTGTCTTGTCCGTCGGCGCCGACGAAGATTGCCAACGAACGATTGTCAACCTCCTGCCCAGTCGTGTCCCAAGTCAACACCGTAGAGGATGTGGTTCCGACGGCTATGGCGTTTATTGCGGCGTTGGCTACGGCTTCAGTCCCGCCGGTTTCGAACAAGCTGACGGTCACGTCTTCCAGTTCGTCGTTCCCCAGGTTTTTGACCTGCACGGTGAATTTAATCGGGTTCCCCACGATAGCGGTGACCGTCTTGGGAGAGACCTCAACAAGGGAGAGGGCGTTGACTAATTTGACACTCAGGCTGGCCGCGTCATTGGTATCGTCCGTGTCACCATCGGCGGCTGCGGCCACTCTGAGGGTATAAGTGCCCGGCAATAGCCCCTCGGTATCCCAAGCGATGGTTGTGGTGGATGATCCGTTAGCGGAGATTGAGTCTATGGCGCCGGGAACCGCAGTCTGGGCTTCGCCGGTTGCTTCGTCAGTAGCGACAAGGCTGAGTGAAACCGGCCCGGTGGGGTTACTGGCTTGGTTGGTCGCCGTTATCGTGATGTCGATTGCCTCGCCCGCCAAAAGGGGAGCAGCCGGAACGGAGATTCCGGTCAGTTTCACGTCGATTTCGGGATGAAGTATGGGCGTGGGCGTGGCCGTCGGTGTCGGGGTTGGAGTAACGGTCGGAGTAGGTGTGAGCGTGGCCGTCGGAGTGGGCGTGGCCGTTGGTGTGGGAGTGGGAGTGACGGTTGGAGTGGGCGTGGGAGAGACGGTTGGCGTAGGCGTGGGCGTGGCCGTCGGTGTGAGAGTGGGAGCGACGGTTGGTGTAGGCGTGGGCGTGGCCGTCGGTGTGAGAGTGGGAGCGACGGTTGGTGTAGGCGTGGGC
>JAGWBI010000021.1:24497-52715 GCA_021295965.1 Dehalococcoidia bacterium
CGGTTGGAGTAGGCGCGGGCGTGACGGTTGGAGTAGGAGTGGGCGTGGCCGTCGGTGTGGGAGTGGGCGTGACGGTTGGAGTAGGAGTGGGCGTGGCCGTTGGTGTGGGGGTGGGTGTCGGCGCGGAAACCGGCGGGTCGTTGACGATGTTTATCGCTTGGGCTGAGGTCACGCTGTTGTTGGCAGGGTTAGTGTCTGTGAAATCGTTGGGAGCATCGATTTTGACCGTAGCGACTACTTTCTCGCCAGTAGCGTTAGGATGCTTTCTGAGGTCCCATTTGGCATTGTCCTGTTGAATTCCCCCAGCAGGGATGTCGCACCCTTCGGTGCAAGGAGCTGCCCCGGTATCATCGTTATGGATGGTCGCGCCGCTGACGGAGCCGCGCAATTCCACCGTGACGGTGACGTCGCGACAGCTGTGGTTGTCGACATCGTAATAAATCCTGATTTCGTCGCCGGCCTTATAGTCCGGTGGGTCTTTGAGGACATAGCCGTTGTTTGGGTCAACCACCCCCCATTGACTATCTATCGTGATACTGACGTCGTCAACGCAATCTTGCTGCGACGTCGCGCCACCGGCGGCATCTGGCACGAATATGGCCAAGGCCAGGCAAACGGTAGCCGCCGCGAAAGCTGCAACCAGCAGGACGACGCGGGGACGAAGAGCGTTCATTGCCGACCAGCGCTGAACGGGTAGGCCGGCGGATTATGACCCCGGCTTGCTGTACAGGAGCATCACCACCCCGGTGGCGGTGTCATTTCCCGATACGGTAACGGACATTTTGTGCAGGCTGGTCTGGTGATCACCGTTTTCGTCTGCTGGCCGCGTGATGTCGAATTTTGCAACATCCAACAGGGTAGTTGCGTCGGCGGTCACTGCGGTTTGCCCGTCGAGAACCACGCTTGCGCTCACGGGATCTCCACCGATGGAATAACGGCTCGTTATCAACACGGCCGTCGAAGCCTGCACGTCGGCTATGGCGGGCGGGATGACGAAGTGTACGGGTTGGGACGTCCCGGCTTCAGCAACGTTGTTGAATAGCAGGAAAGCGTTACACTCAGCGTTCTGCCAGTCGTAATAACCGACGTCGTTGTGGCTAACGGTTGAGAGTTCCGGGTTATGTGCTGTCCCTGCGTTCAACACTTCGTTGATCGCCAACACCAATAAGTTCTGTTCGAGGTGTTCGGTAGCCCCGCTGCCGTCAAGGGGATTGCTTCCTATCGCATCGTATCGCCAGATGGCCGCCGCCGGCTCGCCGGCTGGCAAGTATGCTACAACCCAGCCGCGGTCATCGAAATAGACAGTGACGTTCCTGCGTTGCACCAGTCCGCCGAAACCTACTGCCGGATGCATCGGCAGTTCCACGATGCCAAAGTTGCTCCCTAAATGCTGAGGCGAGCCGGGGCCGATCCGTGCCGCGTTTGTGTCCTCGGGATCATCCAGCAAGGCCCCGGTGATTGCCGCTACATTGAGTCGGGGCAATCCGCCGGATGGATCGTTATCGTCGGACCGCATCGGGACGCGGTAGTAGGCAGAAAATCCCGCTTCATCCTCGCGGAACGCTGTTTTGTCCTCGTCCTGACCGGACACGGCAAAGTGAACGGGAGCTTGCAACGCGAAGATGCTTTCCATACCGGTGTCCAGGTGTGCGCCTTCGGCCGGGGACCCATCGGTTAACCATGAGGCCACGGCGGCCACCGCAACGATGGCGATTATGCGCTGGATAACCCAACCAGTGGAGACCGGCTCAAGGGATGTTTTCTGCCTCACGCCCATGATACGTCCATGTCATTTGGAATTACTTGGGAATTTTATCCAGTAGCACGTTTTTGTCAAATTTTTATATTAATAAAAATATTAAACCTCCAGATCTGGGATGTGAGATTAATGCCTTCATTGGGATGAGCGTGCCGCGACCATTGTGACGATAGGAAATTTGCGGACGGCTCAAGGAGCTCCGTGGATATGAGCACACGCGCGTTCCTCGATGGTTACGTAGGAACGTCAGGCGGCAGGGTAGTCCCATAACCAATGGGAACTGCTCTGCCGGTTTCATCGCCGCGACAGACTATTATCGCAGCGTTGTCGGAAGATGGTACGCGTGAGGGACAAGGCTTGTGCAAAGTCTCTTTAGCCGCTCATGGTGAGCCTGTCGAACCATGACTCCGGCAACGGTGACATCCTTCGACAGGCTCAGGATGAGCGGAAACCAATGAGGCCGATTACTTTGCACAGGCCCTGCGTGAGGGACAGGTCAACTTGACCGTGTCTTGGCCCTGTGCTTTACTTTCCCGACGATGGGGCCAGCCCGGTAACGGCCGGTTGAGAACGGCTCCGGGAGCATACGCCATGCACTTCGGAATGTTCATGCAGTTTGAGACTCGACCCGGCGGCTCCTAGGCTGCGTCCTTTGCCGAGGGGTTTGAGCTGGTGGACACCGCCGAGGAGTGCGGGCTGGACGGCGCGTGGCTGGCCGAGATGCACTTCACGCCCGATCGCTCCGTGCTGTCGTCGCCCATCACGATCGCCAGCAGCATCGCCACCCGCACGAAACGGCTGCGCATCGGCATGGCAGTGTACGTCCTGCCTCTGAACAACCCCCTGCGCATCGCCGAGGAAGTGGCGACGGTTGACCAGTGCTGACGGAGAAGGTAATGCCGGCGTTCAGGTAGGGGATGCCCGTCGCTCGGGCCCAACTCCTGGGGCGACCAATATGTTCCAGGGATATTTGAGGAACCGAATAGTCCCGGTCGCTGTGGCAGCTTTATTCCTGCTCGCCGGCGTGAGTGGGCCGGGATGGCAGCGGCCGGTCCATACCGCGAGCGCAGGGACAGGCTATCCCAGGCAGGAGGGTCCAACGGAACGCAACCACGATGATCTCCTGGTGGAAGTGGGAGTTATGGTTCCGGGGTTCGGCGGATTGTTCTTTTACCCCGACCAACCCGACGTCCTCAACGTGTACCTGTTGGATCCCGAAGATGCTGAACAGAAGGCAGCGGTGGAGGATGCAATAAATGAAGTCTTCCCCGGCGCCATCCCCTCGGGAGGGATTGAGGTGATTGAGGGGAAGTACAGCGTGGTCCAGTTGAAGGCCTGGTACGACGACCTGCGGTATGCCCTGGCCCGGTCCGGTTTGGTGGGCAATGGCATGATACTAACCGACCTTCATGAGGGCATTAACGGTCTGGAAGTCGTGGTGGAAGACGAGCGTGCGAGGGCCAAAGTCGCGAGTATCGTTGAGGATGCAGGGATACCCCCGGAGGTGGTGAGAGTAACCATCGGTGAACCCATCAGGGAGTTTTCACTGCGCACTCGCCCCTGACTGTCGGGGACGCGGGGCAGCACCCATTCCTGAATGACTTGCGACTGCGAGAAAATCGGCTCGACGCCGCCAATTTGGTGCGGGTTTATGCACATCGGCAAAATTGGCGTACAATCCCCGCTAAACTGCGCCGAAGGATTCAACCCCGTGAGGTAAACGCTGCCATGAAAGTTGCCGTCCTCGATGATTACCAGAGCGTGGCCGCCGGTATGGCCGACTGGACCAGCCTGCCCGACAGTATTGATGTAACGTTCTTCAGCGACCACCTGGCCGACGAAGACGCACTGGCTGGGCGGCTGGAGGATTTCGACATCGTGATGGGGATGCGGGAGCGGACGGCGTTTCCACGTTCTTTGCTGGAACGCCTCCCCGCGCTGCGCTGCCTCATCACCACCGGAGCGCGGAACGCCTCGTTTGATGTTGACGCCGCCACCGAGTTGGGCATCACCGTGTGCGGCACGCCCGGGGCCGGCGAGGGTCCAACCGAACTGACCTGGGGCCTCATCCTCGGTATCCTGCGCCAGATACCGCAGGAGGATCGGGCCACCCGAGAACAGGGCAAGTGGGGCATCCACGTCGGGGCCAGCCTGCAGGGCAAGACCCTCGCCCTGTTGGGACTGGGACACATTGGCTCGCTGGTGGCCCGGGTGGGCAACGCATTCGATATGCGCGTCATCGCCTGGAGCCAGAACCTGACGGCGGAGCGGGCCGCCGAGTGCAACGCGACGTTGGTGGACAAGGACACACTCTTCGCCGAGGGCGACGTGGTATCGGTCCACGTCCGCCTGAGCGATCGGACCGTGGGATTGGTCGGAGCCCACGAAATCGGGCTCATGAAGCCAACAGCCATTCTGGTCAATATCTCGCGGGGTCCCATAGTTGACGAGGCGGCGCTGGTGGACGCTCTCCAGCGCCGGGCCATCGGCGGCGCGGCGCTGGATACGTTTGACGTGGAGCCATTGCCGGCCGGACACCCGTTCCTCACCCTGGACAACACTCTGATCACGCCCCACGTCGGCTACGTCACCGACGACGGCTACCGGGCTTTCTACTCTGGAGTCGTGGAGAACATTCGCGCCTTCGCCGCCGGGGAGCCGGTGCGCGTCATCAACCCCGATGTACTGCAGGCCGCTAATTTGCGGCCGGCGGAATGAGCGATTGACGCAGTTGGCAAGTGGTCTTGATGGCATTGGCGGACTATGCTAATGTCAGTATCATCTTGTGACTTGCAGTGACATCCGGGAGAATGCGAAATGTCAACCCAAATTACGGTACGCTTGCCGGATGAACAGACGGCAGCTCTGGACGCGGCGGCGGCGGTGCTCAAGCGCAGCCGGGCTGAAGTGGTTCGCCAAGCCGTAGAGCAATACCTGGAAGATTTTGACGACCTGTCCGTAGCGGTAGAGCGGCTGCGAGACCCCGCCGACCCAGTTCTCGATTGGGATGAGGTCCGGCGTGATCTACTCGGTTCGGATTAAGGGCAGCGCGGCAAAGGAACTGGCGCGCCTGTCGCGCGACGCCAGAGAACGCCTCATCGAGGCCATCGACGGGCTTGGCGAACAGCCATTGGCCGGCGCCTTGCTTAAGGGAGGGCTGCGGGGACTGCGCCGCCTGCGCGTCGGCAGCTATAGGGTCGTGTACGAAGTGCTGGACGACGAGTTGGTGGTGCTGGTGGTACGTGTAGCGCACCGTCGGGAGTCGTATCGCTGATGGCAAGCGGGAATGACGGAATAAAGTCGCAACAGGAGAAATCGCGAAATGAAAGCCCTGCGAATTGAAGAGTACGGGAGCGTCGAGGTCCTTGAATGGAAGGATACACCGGACCCGACGCCCAGCCCGCACCAGGTTCTGATTCAAGTGGACGCCGCCGGCGTCAACTACGCGGATATCATGCGGCGGCAGGGCAATTACCCCGGCCCCGACCTGCCGGCTACGCTGGGTCTGGAGGCGGCAGGCACCATCACCGCGTTGGGTTCCGACGTAACGGACGGACGTCTGAGCGTAGGGCAGAGGGTCATGGCGATGGGGCCGCAGGGCCAGGCGGAGTACGTGGCCGTTAACCACAATTTCGTGTTCCCGTACCCCGACGACATCGACCCAGTGCAGGCCGGCGGTATGCCCATCACCTTCCTTACCTCGTACCATCTGCTGAAGACGCGGGGCGCGATGAATCCTGGCGATACCGTGCTGATCCAGGCCGGCGCGTCGGGTGTGGGCACGGTGGCCATACAGTTGGCAAAGGAATGGGGCGCTCGCGTGGTAGTCACCGCCTCCACCGAGGACAAGCTGGAACTGTGCCGCTCCCTGGGAGCAGACGTGACCATCAACTACACCGAGGCAGACTTTGAGGACGAGGTGAAGGAACTCACCGACGGGCGCGGCGTCGCGCTGGTGCTGGAATGCGTGGGCGGGCCGGTGCTGGAGAAGTCGGTGCGCTGCGTGGCGTCCTACGGGCGGCTGGTGAGCTACGGCAACGCCAGCGGACAGCCGGCCTACCTGGCCGCCGCCGACATCACCACCCTGAACCGCACCGTGATCGGGTTCAGTATGGGCCGCTCTCCCATTGGATCCCTGGACCACCAGGGCGCGATGAACGACCTGATGCCGATGATCACGGCCGGCCGGCTCAAGCTCATCGTGGACCGGGTGCTGCCCATGTCCGAAGCCGGCAGCGCGCACCTGCACCTGGCCTCGCGCGGCACCCGGGGCAAGGTGATCCTGACGCCATGACCACTGCTGCCGACCGCTACGCCGCCACCTACGACGCGGCGTTGCAGGCGGGACGCCTGTTCGACCACAACCGTCCCGGCGACCGTTGGGCCGAGTTGGCGGCGGAGTTCCGCATGGACCCGCGTCGTGCTTTGGACGGCAACCTGTCCGCCCTGGCCGAATACCTGAACAGCACGGACACCCTGGTGGACGTGGGCGCCGGCGCCGGCCGGGTGTCGCTGGCGATGGCGAGCCGGGTCGCCGAGGTGGTGGCGGTTGAGCCTTCCGCCGGGATGCGGGAGCAGTTCGTCGCCTCGCGGGACGAGGCCGGCATCGCCAACGCGCGGGTCGTCGCCGATTGGTGGATGGATTGCGCTGAAACCGGCGACATAGTCCACCTTGCAGACGTGACTTATTTTGTGCGCGAAATTGTCCCCTTCATCACCAAGCTGCACAACTCGGCATCCCACCGGGTGATGATTACCGTTTGGAACCCGACGCCGGGAGACGTGGACCTATTCCCGCGTCGGCTACTATTTGGCGAGGCTCCGCCCAAATGGCCGGGAATGCCGGAGCTGGTCGCGGTGCTCTGGGAGATGGGGCTGCTGCCCCACGTCCGACCGCTGCCCGATCATCCCTGGTGGCTGCCCGAGGCGGCCGGCGGACTTTCCGACGAGGACGCGGTGCAACTGACGATGCGAATGCTGGAATCCGAAGACGACCCGCTGCGTGAGCGCGTGGCGTCCAATATGGATGACCTGTTCGAGCGCGATGCCGACGGGCTGACTCCCCGGTGGCTCAACGCAATGCGCGAGGTATTGATTACGTGGGAAACCGGCGGCCGCGCTTTGATGGAGGAGCGATGCTGAATAGGAGAGACGAACCAGTTAAGTGGCAAATTGCGGACCGCTTTGGCCACTGGACGGCTCAATCTGCTATGAGGGGATGGAGTCAAGAGAACGTTGATTGTGCTCTCGGCCAACTCGATTTCGACCCGTTGTTCGATACTGAACTCGGACGTATCGAAAAAGAGAACTTTGATCGGTGGCACGCTAACGCAATTCAGAACATACAGAGGCTTGAATTGAAGGACAACAACGGCAACCCGAAAGGAACTATGCCCCTTGGATGGGCTGCCAAGATGATCGCCATGTATCTCAAAACGACTTGTTACTTGGCCGGCTTCGGGAGAGAAAATCTGGACAACGTGATCCATCCACCGATTGACAACAATCTGGTTCGCAACCTAAAGAATGAGTTCAAAGGACACCCTCAGCTGGTTCAGGGCTTGCGGGCATTTGGAGGTATTGGGGGCTTGAGCGTGGTGGCTTATTATGCCTGCATCGAATCGTGCAAGCGTATAGCCGACCAACGCGCTTGCAATCTGATCGAAGTTGACCAATTTTGGACATCAACGTAGAGCCGCCGCCTGAACTTGGTTTGACGGGGCTTAAGCATCCGAGCCGATGCCATAAGCACACTGGCCCTCGATATTCAGCCCCTCATGGCTGGCCCTTTACTCCTCAGCGGCGGGTGCGAAGCAATCACTTGGATCTTTCGTCGTGGGATTGGGATTGACGCCACGTTGGCGCACCCGTGCGCAGGCCGTCTTGATCACTTGGGAAACTGACGGGCAACAGTTGAACTGAATAGGAGGATGTTGTGGAACGAATAGGCGTGGCGTTTGCCGGGGGCGGGATGTCGCCGCCGGAGGTGGTGGATTGCGTGAAGCTGGCGGAGGAGTTGGGCTATGAATCAGCGTGGGTTGCCGAGGGGCATGGGGGAGACCAGTTTTCCATACTGACCGCCTGCGCGTTGGCAACGTCGCGGATCCAACTGGGCACCAGCATCAGCAGCGTTTTCGTCCGCAGCGCGCCGACCATCGCGATGGCGGCGGCTTGCGTGGACCACTACTCCGGCGGCAGGTTCATCCTGGGCCTGGGCAGTAGCCACAAAGTGCAGGTTGAGCCGGAGCATGGGCTGGAGTTCTCGGGGGCGATCCCACGGGTGCGGGATACCGTGGAAATTGTGCGACTGCTGCTGAGAGACGGCGTGTTGGAAAACTATCGCGGCGAGGCGATCAACATCGACACGTTCGACCTCCACTTCCCGGTCTTCCGGGCCGAAATGCCTATCTACCTGGCGGCCGTGTTCCCGAAGATGCTGGAAATCGCCGGCGAGATCAGCCAGGGCATCCTGCTAACGTGGTGTACGCCGGAACACGCTCGGACGGCGGCGCAGCACGTCGCCATTGGAGCCCAACGGGCGGGGGTCAATCCCGACGACGTGGAAGTGGCGACGCTGGTGGGAGTGGCTGCGCCCGGGGCCGACGACGGCGGGATGCGGCGGGTGGCCGCCACCTACGCGGGAGGGTTCCCGCGCTACCGCCGGCTGATGTCGGAAGCCGGCTTTGCCGATGAAGTTGAAATGGTGCGCCGAGCGTGGCGGCAGGGCAACGTCGCCGACGCGGAGGGCCTGGTGCCGGAAGGGCTGATTGACCGGATGTCGTTGCCGTCGGATCCGGTGGCCCGAAAAGAAAGGTTGGCCGAATACCGGGAGGCGGGCATCACGCTGCCGATCATTGCGCCCCGAATATCCGGCCCGAACGCCTTTGCATCGGCTAAAAAAATCATCCAAGCCAACGCACCGACGTAACGAAACTGGACCATCTGATGTCCTGGATTCCCGCGTTCGCGGGAATGACGGGTTCGCTATTCGTCGGCGGGAAGCCAGGGGGACCAGAGGGTCAGGGGAATGGTCACGGAGACGCGGGGCTGGTCGCCGACCACGGCGGTGGTGTGACCCTGGCCGGTGAGGTCGTCGGCCAACAGCACGTCGCCGGCTCCGAAGCGACGCTTGGTGCCGTCACCGATGCCAACTTCCATCTCACCGGCGAGGGTGATCACGTACTGCCGGCGCGGGGCAGTGTGCCAGTCGGAGAAATAGCCCGGTTCAAAGCGCCGGAAGTTGACGCCGGGAGTCACCTGCATCCCGCTGTGTATGGCACGGTCGCCGGGCAGATCCAGGTCTTCAAAGTGGGTTTGGCCGTCGTCTCCGGTGTAGATGCGAACGAACGCCATGGTAAATCCTCCTGTTGTCAGTTCATTCCCATTGGGAAAGGGTTTTGCGTCGGATGCGGCCGGGCCGCTGGGGTTGCCGCCGACATTCTAGCGCATTGTATCGTTCCGCCGCGTACCCATTTCCAGGGATAATCGGGAGCGGGGATCAGAGGATTGACGGGATTTCCGGATCGACGATCTCCACTGCGGAAAGAACCCAATCCTCATGACCCCGAAAGTGCCCGAAAACCCGCTTCTGACGGTCCACCAAACTGGCCCCGTGTGGGGTTCAATCTTGTTGACAGGCCCCAGCGAATGTGATAATTTTCACCAGCCAAAAACAGGCTGCGTGATTTTAGCCGAATCATACCGGCCGTCCGCAGCCGCCGAACCCAGCAAAGCCGTTTCAGAGCAGGTTCAGTTCCCAAATGCCGCAGACCGATCCCAACGCGATGAGTGCGATGTTCTGGAACGACGTCAGCCTCTGGTTGACCTATCTCTGGATCTACTTTCCCCTCATCATCATCTTCGCGTTCTGCATGCTTATCGCCCACGGATTGATCCCGTCGGGCGTGCGGACTGGAACCTATCCGGCGATGTTCTCTCGTTTGCGTATCCCACTCACCGTAATTGGTGTGGGCGCGCTGGCTGGAGCGGCGGTGATGATGATCCTGACCATTACGCAGACACCGGTTACACTGCTCAACGTCTGGGACCGGCTGTTTGTATAAACGCTGGGGACTGACGGGCCACGCTCGCCATCAACGCAAGACCGGCCTGGGGCCCTTACGCGACGCAACACCACCTACCACCATCTGACGCTTCCCGTAAATCCGCCCACAGACCTGCTCAAGCCAAATGCCTCCCCTGCCACCAACTCGACAGCTCATCCCCCTGGCCATCGCCGGGTTCATAGTTACCGCCATTGTCGCCTTCATCCTGGTGGTGCTGTTCATCTCCTGGTTTTCTAACCCGCCCTTCGGGTGGGGCAATGCGCCGGATCAGCCGATCCCCTTCCCGCACACGGTACACGCCGGGGCAGTGGAAGAAGGCGGCCATGCCATCCAATGCGAATTCTGCCACCGCAACGTGACCACCGGGGCCGCGGCCACTGTGCCGGCGGTTGAGGTGTGCGTGATCTGCCACAAGCAGATCAATGGCAGCAACGTCACAGTCGGCGCTCGGGAGCAGATTGAGGATCTCAATCCGGACCAACTGGTCAACATCCAGCGAGTGCTGGACAAGCACACTGAGGGGCGCCCCATCGACTGGGAGCGGGTGCACCGGATGCCCGACCACGTCCGGTTCGTTCACGAAGCGCACCTTCGGTTCTTGACACAGGGCGAACCGCGCCAGGTTACGCTGCCGGTGGGCGACGAAAAACCGATAAACCTGCCGGTGACGACGGCCGAAGCCTGCTCGGTGTGCCACGGCGACGTGGCCCACATGGCGGAAGTGCAACCGCAACAGGGCCAGTCGTTAAAGATGGGCACCTGCCTGGATTGCCACCGGGAAAACGACGTAAGCACCGACTGTACAATCTGCCACAAGTAAGCAGAACGCTCAAACCGGATATTTTCCAATGAAACTGACGCGCCGCAACTTCCTCGCCTGGGCTGGCATCGCTGCAACGGGAGCGATCGCCTGCGACCTGTTTGACGATGAGTTGCGGGTGCAGAGCCCGGCGCTGATCCCGGAGGACCTGGTCAAAGGTCGTGATAATTGGTACGCGACTTATGATCCAGCCGCGCCCGGCGGCGAAGGAATTCTGGTCCGGGTGATGGAGGGCCGCGCCAAGAAGGTGCGGGGTAATCCCCGCTTCCCCACGAACCAGGGCAAACAGTCGCCAGCGTCGGACGCCATTTTGCAGTCGCTTTATCATCCCGACCGCATCGCCGGGCCGATGTTGCGCAGCGGGCCGCGCGGCTCGGGACAGTATCGGGCCATCGGCTGGGAGGAGGCGCTGAACCGCTTCAATGCGGCGGTGGACGACCGGGGCGACGGGATGCTGCTGATCACGGAAACCCAATGCGCCGGCTTCGCCCAGATCTGCAAGGCTTTCGCCGAGGCATTCGGCGGGCGGCACCTGCGTTACGACGGGCTGGACGACTCCGCCTACGGCGCGGCGGTGCAGGACATTCTCGGCACCAGCCGGATGCCGTGGCACGATATCGAGAACGCGGAAACGCTGGTCAGCTTCGGGTCCGATTTCCTGTCCACGTGGGGTAACCCAACGGCTTACTCGGTGGCCTACGGCAAATTCCGTGCCAAATCCCACCGGGGGAGACATTTCCATTTCGGCTCTCGCTACTCCCTGACGGCAGCCAACGCGGACAAGTGGATACCCATTGCCCCCGGAACAGAAGGATACGCTGCGATGGCTCTGGGTTGGGCGGCTGCGGCGACCCATCCGGAATCATCGTATGTACAGGCGGTAACCGGCGAAGCCGGGCCGGGAGCCCTGAACACTTTCGCGCCGGACGCAGTGGCAGGGATGCTCCAAATACCGGAAGCAGTGCTGGACGGTAAGAGCATCCGGGAGTTTTTTGAAGCGCTGGCGCACGATTACGCACGCCACGGCGGTCTGGTCATCGGCGGCGGAGGCGAGGCCGGAGCGTACAGCAACGGCAAGTTCAACGCGTCGGCGGCGCTGATGCTGAATTACCTGCTGGGCAACGTGGGCAAGTCTGGCGGGATGCAGCCGGACGCTGGCGCCCCCATCGACAGCGCACCCAGCAATGTGCCCTACGCTGCCCTGCGGGATTGGCGGCAGGCCGTTTCTGAGATCAACGGCGGGCGCGCCCGATTGGTGATAGTGCACAACGCTGACCCCGTGTACGGCCTTCCCGCCGGCGTTGGGATCCGCGAAGCGCTGGCCAACGAAAACGTGGTGGTCATCAGCGCCAGTCCGTTCCTTGACGAAACGGCGGCCATGGCCGACCTGATTATCCCGGACCGGACGGGGCTGGAAGCGTGGGGTGACGATGCGCCCAACCCGGCGCCCGGCCACAAGGTGTACGCCGTGCAGCAGCCGGTGGTGAACCCGTTGGCCGACCTTGATCCCCGCAGCTTCCCGGACATTTTGCTGTCCTCGGCAGCCGACCTGGGTCGCGGCGACATGATGCCGGCGGCCAGCTACGAAGAACTGATCCGGTCTAATATTGACGAACTAGGCGCCGATTTCACCGAGACGCTGAAAAACGGCGGCTGGTGGGACGACGGCGCTACTGCCGGTTCGTCGGATCCACCCAGCGGGCTGCTGGACAGCGTGGCCTCCATGGCATCTATGCCCCAGATGCAGGGATCGGGCGATTTCCAGTTGCAACCCTTTGCCCACCACACACTGCTGGACGGGCGCAATGCCCACCTACCCTGGGCGCAGAACACTCCGGACCCGTTGACCACCGTGGCCTGGCAGACGTGGGTTGACATCAACTACACCCAGGGCAAGCAGATGGATCTTCGGGAGGGTGACGTGGTGAACATCACGACGGCCAACGGGAGCATACAGGCCCTGGTGTACCTGAACCCCGGGTCACCGCCGGGCATTGCCGCGGTGCCGATGGGCGGAGGACGCCAGATCGGCTCCGAATATGCCACCGGCCGGGAATCCCGTGAAAGCGGCAACGTGATGTCCATCCTGGCGGTGGCCGAGGTGGACGGGAGTGGCGGACTGGCGTGGAGCGGGAACCGTTGCACGATAACGCCCACCGGCGACAGCATGGCCGTATCCAAGCTCGAGGGAGGCTATACCAACCGGGAGGTTGGCGAACATCCCGTTGAGCAGGTGTTCAAAAGCGAGGGAGGTCACTAGGGACGAGGAGATTGCCCCGTTATCGTATGAATCAACGCGCTCAACGCGAGCGGGAAGATAGGGCACCCTGGGGATAACTGAAAGATGCCAAACGCCGAATTTCCGCACAAATGGGGAATGGTCGTTGACCTGGATAAATGCACGGGCTGTCAGGCCTGTGTGATTGCCTGCCAGGCGGAGAACAACATCCCCATCAACACCAAGGACTACTTCCTGCAGAACCGGGCCTACGAGTGGATCCGCATCGAGCGCTACTGGGAAGGGGAATACCCCAACACGAAGGCGCGGTTCATGCCGATCCTGTGCCAGCACTGCGAGAACGCGCCCTGCGAGCCGGTTTGCCCGGTGTATGCCACCTACCACAACGAAGAGGGCCTGAACGTCCAGGTGTACAACCGCTGCGTAGGCACCCGTTACTGCATCAACAACTGCCCTTACCAGGTGCGGATGTTCAACTTCTGGCATCCCAACTGGCCGGCGCGGCTGGAAAACCAATTGAACCCGGACGTGACGGTGCGGACGCGCGGTATCACCGAGAAGTGCACCTTCTGCGTCCAGCGGCTGCGGCGGGGCGAAATCGAAGTTGAGGCACGGGGTGGCCAGCGGCTGACTGATGAGCGCATGACCGGTGGCAACTACGACCCGGCCTGTGTGCAGGCCTGCCCGACCAACGCGCTGATGTTCGGCGACCTGATGGATGATAATGCTGCCATCAAGCCGTACTTTGACGACGTGAACGCCAACCCGGGACACGGCGAACACGACCGGACCACTCGGGCCTACCGGTTGCTGGAAGAGATGAACACTCGTCCCAGTGTTCTCTACCTGAAGAAAGTTGACCAGTATCCGCTGGCGAGCGGGGGCGGACATTAATGGCTAGCGAAGCGCAGCCCCAAACTGGGCATGGGGTTCCCGGCCAGGAGCATCCGCCTGCGGCGGACCACGAACACGGCCATTTTGGGCCGGAGATGTGGGTCATCCCCGAACGGTCGGGGTTGGTGGCCGACGTCACCGCAAAGAACCAAGCCGGTTCGAGTCTGCTCCGAACGGTATTCATCGCCGGTGGAGCGCTGACTATACTGGGCATCGTGGGGTTCGTGCTGAAGTTGGCGACGGCCGGTTTCTCCGATCATCGCGCTTGGGGTTTCTACGTTGCGGCCTTCGCCTTCGTATTCACGCTGACGGCTTCGGCGCCGCTGGCGGCCTGCGCCTTCCGGTTCACCAAGAGCCATTGGCGACGCCCCCTCTCGCGCATCGCTGAGATCTTCTCCCTGGTCAGCATCGTCAACATCCTGCTGTTCATACCGGCGCTGATCGCCCTGCCCGACATCGGAGTGATGACGGAGAGCGGCGAGCAAATGGTGCGCCGGTCCATCTGGTTCCAGGAGCTTATCAACCCGGCGGGCTGGCTGATGGCCGCCATGGTCGGGTTGGCCTTCTGCTCACTGGCGATCCTGTGGCTGGCGTCAATGCCCGACATGGCCCAGAGCCGTGGGTTGGTGAGCGGGTTCAAAGCCTCTCTGTACCAGCGGCTGGCCGGCGGTTGGTACGGGACCAAGCGGCAGTGGCAGATCCAGAAGGCCGGGTTGGCTATTCTGGGCGCGTTCTACTTCATGCTGGTGGTGTTCGTGCAGTTCCTGATCGTCAGTGACTTCGCCATGGCGATGATACCGGGCTGGAAAGACTCCATCCTGCCGCCCTTCTACACGGTAATCAGTTTCCAGAGCGGCTTGGCGTTGATAGTGGTGACGGCCTACGCGCTGCGGCGCTGGGGCGGCTACCGGGAATACATCGGGCAGGCGCCGTTTTGGGCGGCGAGCAAGGTACTGCTGGGCCTGACCCTGCTGCACACTTATCACCTGTTCGCATTCTTCATCACCTACTGGTACGGGCGGCTGGAAGTCGAGCAGGCGATCCTGAACTACCTGATGTTCGACTCGTACATCGGCATCTTCTGGGCGCAGTTGTTCTTCACCTTCTTCATACCGTTCCCGATACTGGTGTCCAACCACGCTCGGCGACTGGGCTGGGGCGCGCCGTTGGCCGGGGTGTTCATTTTGATCGGCCTGCTGCTGTGGCACGTGCGCATCTTCGCGGCAGCATTCGCGGCGGCTCCGGCGGACCTGCACGGCCTGTACTTCCTGCCATCGGAGGCTTTCGCCTTGCCGGCGCTGTTGTGCCAGGTGACGGCCACTGAGGTATGCAACGTAACGGCAGCGAGGTTCCCCGACCTTTGGGACATCTTCATGCTGCTGGGCGCAGTGGGTATCGTGTTGCTGATGTTCCGCGTCGGCACGATGCTGCTCCCGCCGCTTTCTATGTGGGAAGTAAAGGAAGGGTCGATGTACCAACGGGTTGACACGCTGATTCGGGGCCGCTACCTGGTGCTGGCCAAGCCGGAGTAAGACAAGATGCAGGAAGGCAAAGCCCTACCCGCAGCGCAGGTCAACCGGGATCTGCTGCGGTCGATACTGGAAACGCCGCGTTGGTTCTGGCCGGTGGTGTCGTTCCTGGGCATGGTGGTGCTGGCCGCTGCCATCGCCATCGGGATAATGATCGACCAGGGACTGGGCTGGGCCACGGGCCTGAACTACAAGGTGGCGTGGGGTTTCTTCATCACCAACTTCGTGTTCTGGATCGGTATCAGCCACGCCGGCGTGATGCTGTCGGCGATCCTGCGTCTAGCAAAGGCCGAATGGCGGCGCCCCGCGACCCGGGCCGCCGAGGTGCTGACCATCTTCTCCCTGATGACGGCGATGATCATGCCGATCATCCACACCGGACGGCCCTGGCGTATCCTCTACTGGGCGTTCCCCTATGACTTCGCTCGTGGCGTTTGGCCCAACATCCGCACGCCGCTGGTGTGGGACCCATCCGCCATTTTGACCTACCTGACCTCCTCCACCCTGTTCGTGATCATCGCGCTGGTGCCGGACTTCGCGGTGCTGCGGGACCGGACCACCGGCTGGCCCAAGATCGTTTACACGATGCTGGCCATGGGCTGGGAAGGCAATCCCCGGCAGTGGAAGTTGCAGATCATTGCGGGAGTGCTTTTGTCGGCGCTGATCCTGCCGGTGTTCGTCTCCGTGCACTCCATCGTGTCCTGGGACTTTGGAATGGCGGTGGCGATCAAGTCGTGGCACAGCACGGTATTCGCCCCCTACTTCGTGGTGGGCGCGGTCCACTCCGGCGTTTCGGCGGTGGTTTTCGCCATGATCCTGCTGCGCTGGGCCTACGGCTGGCAGGACTATATCCGGCACGAGCATATTGACGCCCTGGGCCGCCTGCTCATCGTGGTCGCTACAGGCTGGTTCTACTTCCTGGTTATGGAGATCATCTTTGGCATCTATGGCCTGGAAGGGGATGAGCTTGCAGTCCGCGCCCTGCAATTCCTGCCCGGCGACCACGGCGTCGCGTACAACATCTGGATGATTATATTCGTGGGCATCACCTACTTCCTGCCCGTGATTCTGTGGCTGCCTCGGGCGTGGCGGCGCAACCTATGGATAATGTCGGCGGCATGCATCTCGGTCAACGTGGGCATGTGGCTGGAGCGTTACCTGCTGTTCGTGCCCGGCCAGGCCAACAAGCAGTTCCAGACTTTCACCTGGAACGACTACCTGCCCAACTGGCCCGAAGCGCTGATCGTGGGCGCCACCTTCGCTTTCGTCTCCATGCTGATGTTGTTGTTCAGCCGGGTGTTCCCGCTGGTTCCGCTGTACGACATCAAGGAAGGCGAGATCCTCAGGACGGAAATGCAGATCGGACGACGCACAGTTCCGGCCACCTTCAGAGAGGACTAGACATAGTCATGGCCAAGCAAGCAATACTGGGGCTGTTCCAGGACGCCGAGTCCGCCGCCACCGCCGGCGACGCGCTCAAGGATGCCGGGATACCGGACACTGACTACGACTTCTTGACGGACGCACCATATCCCGAAGGCTCGCTGGGTGAACGGGAAGAGCCGCATCGGTTGTACCTGTACCCGTTCATCGGCGCGTTGCTGGGCCTGTCGTCCGGCATCATGATCACGGCCATGACGCAGGTCGCATACCCACTGGTCACCGGCGGAAAACCCGTGCTGTCGCTGCCGCCCATGGCCGTGGTCTGCTATGAAGGCACCATGCTGGGGGCGATCCTGTTCACCGTGATCGGCATCATCTTCGAGTCCCGCCTGCCCAAGTTCCAGCTCAGCCTTTACGACAACCGAATCACCCAGGGTTTTCTGGGTCTGCGGGTGAACGCTGAGGAGGAGCAGAGCCGGGAGGTGGTGCAGATAATGAACGCGGCGGGCGCCGTAGATGTCAAAACGGATGAGTAAGTAGCGAGGGCCGGATTTATCGCCATGGCAACGCAAGCAATTCTGGGACTGTTCGATGACGCCTCGGCGGCCGCCGATGCCGGCGACGCGCTGAAAGCGGCCGGTGTCCCGGAGTCGGACTACCACTTCCTGACCGATGTTCCCTATCCCGAAGGAGCGTTCGGCGAAAGGATGGAAACACACCGCCTGTTCTGGTGGCCGCTGATCGGTGGCGCGATAGGAATAATCGTCTCCTTGGTCGTGGCTGGAGTGACCCCGCTGGCGGTCCCGATGTTCACCAGTGAGAAACCCATTCTTGCACTGCCGCCGCTGGCAGTCATCTGCTACACCGGCGGGATACTGGGAGCAATCTTGTTCAGCATCATCGGCCTGTGGCTGGCGCTGAAACCCGGTTTCCAGGTTGGCGCGACAGGCGACGGTATCAGACAGGGCCTGATCGGAGTGCTGGTCAACGCCGGCGCCGAGCAAGGTTCGCGGGTCAACGAGATACTGAACGAGGCGGGAGCGGTGGAGGTTACGTCGAACCGATCCTGATTTCAGGAGATGGTTGACGGAAACTCCAATGCAAAAAGTTGTCATGAGAAGTTTGATGAAACGGATGAATGCGATGCGGGGCCGCCTGCTGACTTTGGCCGGCCTGGCGTTGGCGATCGGCCTGCTGACGATGGGCTGTTCGCAGGGGTCGTACCCGTTGGACATCTTCTACGAGATGCACTATCAGCCGACGTACAAGGCCCACGAACCGCCCCGGCTCAGCGTGCCGGCATCTGCGGTCCCATGGTATGGCTCGACCCCTCCACAACCGACGTCGTTCGCCGGCTCGGGCAAGCACATTTTTGAAGCCAACTGTGTGATGTGTCATGGCGCAGAGGGTTTGGGCGACGGGCCGGTGCTGGCGCGAATGCTGGTGGACTACAATTATCAGACCCTCGACCTGCCCATCCAGAACCCCAACCTCACCTCCGAAGCGGCCAAGAGCCTGGATCGGGACGGCCTAAAGGGTGTCATCACGGGCGGGGTAACCGTCATGCCCAGTTTCTCCAAGCTGCTGACCGACGACCAGATCGAGTTGGTGCTCGATTACGTGGAAGGCTGCATCCAAGACGGAAACCAGGCGGCGTGCCAGTAACTGCCGCTGGCGGGCTTTGCCTGACGGAGCGCCGTTCGGGCGTGTACCATTGTGACTGCAACCACTTCTCGGGAGGAGGTGCGGCAATGGTAAACAAAACGGACACCATAACGGTGACTGTTGATTCCGAGATAGCCGCAATATATGGCTCTGCCTCTGAATCCGAGTGCAGGAAATTGGATGTACTACTCAGCTCGCACTTGGGGAATCTGATGGGACCCCGTAGGCCGCTGGTAGAGACGATGCGGGAACTGAGCCGCAAGGCGCAAGAGAACGGACTGACACCGGAAATACTGCATCCAGTACTGGACGACGAATAAGCCGCGGATGTTCCGATGTGTATTTGATACGAACACAGTAGTCAGCGCTATGCTGTTTGCCGATTCTGCGCGGGCGGAAGCCGAGTCCATCATGAATGAATTATCAAATCTCTGCCGGATCATGACGCCGGTCGTGATAGTCATAGTTCTGGCTGGCTGCACCGACGGACAAGACCTGACTTCAAACAGGGCGGACGCTTCTAATCCCGATATTGTCGCTCGCGGCGAAGTGGTTTATCAAGAATCCTGCGCCTCTTGTCACGGTGTTAACCTCGAAGGGCAGGCGAACTGGACCTTACGGAATGCGGATGGAACTTTGCCAGCGCCTCCTCACGACGTCACCGGCCATACGTGGCATCACGGCGACGAGCTTCTGTTTGAACTTACCAAATGGGGACCGAGCGCCGTTGTCGGCAACGATTACAACAGCGCCATGCCAGGATTTTCCGATACACTGGACGACGACGATATTTGGGCGGTGTTGGCTTATATCAAGAGTAGGTGGCCCGATGAAGTTCGTGCTGCCCAAAGCGCAAGGTAGGCGCCGGGTGAGAAACCCCTTCACCAGAGTTTGCACTGCCGCTGCAATCGCTGTGTTCGCCTGCGCTTTCTTCTTTAGCTACGCGATGGCCCAATCCGGTGAGAACGCCGGCGCTTATGACG
Source organism: Dehalococcoidia bacterium (assembly GCA_021295965.1). Lineage (GTDB taxonomy): Bacteria > Chloroflexota > Dehalococcoidia > Lucifugimonadales > UBA3495 > Bin87. The sequence goes on from JAGWBI010000021.1 coordinate 43,836, forward strand.
AGGCGGAGGCCCAGGCCATTGACCGCATGCTCATGTGCCCGGTCTGCCCCGCCCAGACCATCGACCAGACCGAGGTGCCGCTGGCGAAGCAGATGCGGGCGCAGGTGAGAGAACTACTGGCGTCGGGAGCTACCCGAGAGGAGGTGCTGACCTGGTTCTCCGCGCCGGAACGCTACGGGCCCAGCGTGCTGGCAGAGCCGCCGCGCTCGGGTTTCTACCTGATCGCATGGATTGTGCCCGGTGTCGTCGTCGTGGCGGCGTTGGCCGGCGGCCTGCTCACCTTGCGGGCAATGCGAGGGCGGCGTGACGATGGCGACGAGCCTCCCGGACCGAGCGACTCTGACGGGTTGCAGCCGTACCTGGCCGCCGTGGACCGCGACCTGGCGCTGGATGGCCCCGATGGCGTTGAGGAAGCCTGAGCATGGCTGATCTGGGTGCGGCCTGCCTGTGGATGGGGTTGGCGTTGGCGGCCTATTCGTTCTTTGCGTCGGTGGGCGGACAGTTGCGGGGCGCGCCGGCGCTGGTGGACAGCGGGCGCAAGGCGTCCTACGTGCTGGTGGTGGTACTGTTGGTGTCCACGCTGTCGTTGGTGCAATCGTTCATCGCACGGGATTTCTCCCTGAAGTACGTGGCCGAGCACAGCAACCTGGCGATGCCTAACATCTACACCTGGGTGGCCTTCTACGCGGGCAACGAGGGATCGCTGCTGTACATCGCCTTCGCGTTGTCGGTGATGTCCGCGCTGGCGATCTGGCTGGCGCCGGCTTCCACGCGGCCCACGCTGGCGTGGACCACGGCCATCCTGATGCTCATCGAAGTGTTCTTCCTGGCGGTGATGGGGTTCATGGCAAACCCTTTCGCCAAGCTGCCCTTTCCGGTTCCCGACGGGCAGGGCATCAACCCGCTGTTGACCCACTTCGGGATGTTCTTCCATCCGCCGGCGCTGATGGCCGGCCTGGTTGGCATCAGCATCCCAATGGCCTTTTCCCTGGGCAGCCTCATCGGCGGCAAGGGCGGCGACGATTGGATTGACGCCGGGCGCGCCTGGGGCGTGGGCATCTGGGCGTTGCTGGCGGCGGGCCTGCTGCTGGGCTCGTGGTGGGCGTACACGATACTGGGCTGGGGCGGTTTCTGGTTCTGGGACCCGGTGGAGAACGCGGCCTTCATGCCATGGATCGCACTCACGGCCTTCGTCCACTCGATCATGGTGCAGAAACGTCGGGGGATGTTCCGGATGTGGAACATCGTGCTGATCGACGTGGCCTTTGGGTTGGCGCTGTACGGGATGTTCATGAACCGGGGCGGGCCGGTGCCATCGGTCCATTCCTTCGGCGCGTCCACGCTGGGCTGGGTGTTCCTGCTGTTCCTGGCCTTTGGTGTGGTGGTCCCGCTGGCGATCTTCTTCTGGCGATACGACCGAATGCGGAGCGCGCAGCGGCTGGACTCGATGCTGTCCCGGGAGTCAGCGTTCCTGGTGAACAACCTGCTGCTGCTGGGCATCGCCTTCGCCACGCTGTGGGGAACGGTGTATCCGCTGCTGTCGCGGTTGTTCTCCGAGCAGGAGATCACCGTGGCCCGGCCCTTCTATGACCAGGTGAACGGCCCGCTGATGCTGGCGCTGGTGTTGCTGATGGGAGTCGGCCCATTGCTGCCGTGGCGTCGGGCCAATCTGCGATCGCTGCAACGGGCGTTGCTGATGCCCGGCACGGCAGCGGTGGCAACGGCGGTCATTCTGGTCGTCGTGGGGATACGGCAGCCCTACGCGGTGATTGGCTTCGGCCTATGCGCAATGGTGTCGGCCAGCGTTGCGGGCGAGTGGGTGCGCGGAACGTTGGCGCGGCGGCGCAGCGTGGGCGACAACCCGGCCGTTGGCTTCGTGCGTCTCATACTGGCGAACCGGCCCCGTTACGGTGGCTATGTCGTTCATCTGGCCGTGGTGATGGTGGCGCTGGGCGTGGTGGGCCAGTCATTCTACGGCGTGCAGCGGGACGTGGCGCTGATGCCGGGCGAGTCGGTGACGGTGGGTGACTACACGATGGAGTACGTGAATACCACCGCGCTGGCCTTTGCGGACCGTACCGAGTTCCGGACGACCGTTGAGGTGTACCGGGACGGCGAGTTGCTGGAAGTCATGCAGCCGCAGCGGACATTCCATCCGGCGTTCAACATGGCGTCAACCCGAGCGGCGATACGCTCCACGCCCGTGGAGGACTTCTACGTCGTGCCCAGCGAGAACCGGGAGGATGGCGCGGTGGGTTTCCGCATCCTGGTAAACCCGCTGGTGTGGTGGATGTGGGTGGCCGGGCCGGTGATGATATTCGGCACGGTAATCGCGCTGTGGCCAGCGCGGGCGACGGTGCGTCGGCCGGCGATGGCGGCGTCACCAGCGGCCGGCGCGGCCGACTAGCCGAACGGCGCCACGGGTCTCGTGAGATGCAATTAGGGCTGGCTATTGCCGTTGCGCTGCTCATCATCGGTGTGGTCGCCTGGCCGCTGGTTGCAAAACGGCGGCGCCAGGCGGCTGAGCTGGCGAATGGCACACCTCAAACAGACGCCGGCGCGTTGGACGATGTGTATGAGGCGATACGCACGCTGCAGATGGAACACAGCCTGGGACGCATCAGCGACGCCGATTTTCCGGAGCAGTTGGACGAGTACCGCCGGCAGGCAGCGCTAATACTCAGAGATATGGACCGGGAGGCCGCGGATAAAGAGAATGGATAATCGGCCGGCGTCAGGCTCACCGGCCGACGGAGGGATCAGTGTCAGGGACGTTTGGGAGGTGGCGCGACTGCCGGCGCTGTTCGGCGTCGTCACTGCGGCGGTTACGTGGGTTATCTGGTACTATACGAATACCCCTTGCACGCTGGAGTTGGCGGCCCGCACCAGCTGCAATCCGGCTGAGATTGCCAAGTATATTAATGTTGATATCTTCGGGAGAATGTTGACTTACTCGGCGATTACCGCGGCAGCGGGAGGAGTTTGGAATTACAATATGTTCACGAGGATGCGCGCGGAAATCGCCGCGGAGCGGAAGCGGGCTGACGCCGAGCGCCTACGGGCCGACGCCGCAGTACAACAGATAGCAGAGTATCTCCGGAACGCTGAGGAAGAGCGCCGTGAGGAGCGGGAAGCCTTCATGGCTTTGCTTGCTGAGGAGCGCCGGCGGTCGGACGAAAACCAGCAGGCGTTCGTGGCGGCGCTGAGCGAAATGACCGCCCAGATGACGCGCCTGATGCAGCAGCGCAATGGCAACGGCGGGGATTCACTCGACGGCAACTAACGCCCGTTGCGTTCACCATCGCTCAGTAACCACTGTATCAAGATCCGTTTTACCCTCAGCAGGTTTGGAAGCTGGTGCACGACCCTTGCCCCTGAGATGCATCATCTGGGCCGTGCTGGCGGTCGTTGCGTTGCTAGCCACCGCTCCAGCAGCGTTGCAAGCGCAGGGTTCGGACACGATCGCCGTATCCGGCGCGTTGGTGAATGGGACTCCGGGAGGCGGCGTTCCCGCGGATGTTACCGTGCTGCTGCATCGGTTTGGCGCAGATTCCGGCTCGGTGGATACCTTTGAGACTTTGACCGATGGCGATGGCACGTTCCGGTTCAACGACGTGCCGACTCCCGAGGATGGCGACAGCCTGGCGTTGGCGGCGGACTACGGGGAGACTCGGTACACCGAGGTGCTATCGCCTTCTGAATTGTCAGGGCCGTTGACGCTGGAAGTTTACGAGTTCACCCGCGACGTGGGCGTGGTGGCAACCACCGAGCAGTCAATCATCGTAGCCGGGATCGACGCGGCCACCCGGCGCATGGCCATCGTACAGCTGTTCACGCTGGAGAATCGCAGCGATACCACGCTGGTGCCGGACCTGTCCGCTCCGCCGATGATCGGGCAGTTCAGTTTCCTGCGCTTCTCCCTGCCGGCGAATGCCACCGATCTTGACGTGTCCACCAACCTGGTAGGCGGCGAGGTGATCCCGGTGGGCACCGGGTTTGCCATCACCGCGCCGGTGCAGCCGGGCCGGCACCAGGCGAGCTTCACCTTTACGATTCCATACGAAGGCAACGAGGTGACGTGGCGAGACAATACGCTACAGGGAGCGGAGACCTTCACCCTGCTGATACCAGAGGAGTTCGGAAATATAGGCGTCGGCGGACTGGCTGCCGATGAAGGATTCACCGTCGGCGCGGTGGCGTACCGGGCCTGGCGGGCGGATAAACTGGCGCCGGGAGAGGGTGTGAACCTCACGCTGTCGGGCCTGCCGGAACCGTCGTGGCTGACCCGGTTGGGCAACCCGCTTTCGGAAGTGCGGTTCTGGTACGGCGCGCTCCCGGTCTTGGTCGGTATCGCATTGGCGGGTCTGCTGGCCTGGGGCATCTGGCGGCGTCCGGCGGGAAGCACCGGCTGATGTCGCGACGGGGCTGGATCATGCTGGGCACGGCGGTAACGCTGATCCCGTTGTTCGCATTGCTGGCGTGGGCGGCGGTGCAGCAAAAAGGGCAACCGACGGGAGCGGGCATCAACGCTCAGTTTGGCGAGGTTCGGGTGGACGAGACCAGGGCGGCGGACTTTGCCTTGCCGCTCACTGATGGCAGTCAGTTGCGTCTGTCGGACCTGGCAGGTAAGGTGGTCATGGTGGACTTCTGGGCATCCTGGTGCGGGCCGTGCCGGCAGGAAGCGGCGATGCTGAACCGCATCTATGCCGGCTATGCCGACCAACCGGTGGAGTTCGTGGGGGTGAACATCTGGGACACGCCGGATGCGGCGGCGACCTTCCTGGTGGAGTTTGGTGTCGGATACCCCACTGGCGCGGATGCGGACGGCGGGATCGCGCTCAACTACGGCGTACGGGGCATACCTGAAAAGTTTTTCATCGACGCCGATGGAGTGATACGGCGCAAGTACGTAGGGCCGATGCCGGAAGACATATTGCGGGACACGCTGGACGGTTTGTTGACCGAGGCTGGAGGCGGCGGCGGCTAACGTGAGTTGGCTGCCAGGTCTGGTGTTACAATCCCGGTGATGGAGACTAGCAGAGCATGACCGCACGGATCGGGAACACTGGCGCCGCGTCATCATCAGTGGCCTTGGCGATGGATTGGGGTGGCACCTGGGCGCGGGCTGCGGTCATTGACCGCCAGGGCGCGATCCTCTGGCAGGACCGCGTTTCCAACCGCCCCGGGGCCTTTCAGGACCAACTGGTGGAAACGGCGGGCCGATTGCTGGTGACAGCGAAAGAATGGGCCGGACTGCGCCCCATCGCCGGCGTGGGCATCGCGCTGGCGGGATCGATTGACGCCGCCAGCGACATGCTGTTGTCCTCTCCCAACCTGCCGGCTCTCAATGGAGTGTCGCTGCCGGCCCGTTGGGAACCCAAACTGGGAGTGCCGGTATGGGTGGGCAACGACGCTAACCTGGCGGCATTGGGAGAGTATAGCTACGGCGCCGGCCGGCCGGCCCGACCCGGCGATCCGGTGGCGCGGACGCTGGTGTTTTTGACGTTCAGCACAGGAGTTGGAGCCGGCATAGTTGACCGAGGTACGGTATTTACTGGCGCGGCCGGCGTCGCCGGTGAAGTGGGCCACATGACCATCGACAGCCGTGCGGACGCGCCGCCCTGCGCCTGCGGCAACAGCGGATGCCTGGAATCACTGGCCTCTGGCACGGCCATCGGGCGGGCGGCGCAGGCCCGGTTGGCCGACGCGACGCCCGGCTCGCCGCTGCATCAGGCTCACGAAGCCAACGCCACGCTGGACGGGGCAGCAGTGTTCGCGGCGGCGGCGCAGGGCGACCCGGTAGCCCGCGAGGTGATTGACGCGGCAGTGGGAGCGATAGTTGTCGGGCTGGGAAACGTGTTGAATATCTTCAACCCCGATGTTGTCGTCATGGGCGGCGGCGTGACACAGGGGTTGCTGGATCTGGGACTGCTGGGGCATATCGAGGACGCGACGCGACGGCGGGCAATGAGCTCCGGCCATCGCGCGTTTCGATTGGCCCCGGCCACCTTCGGAGACAGCCAGGGTCTGATTGGGGCGGCCAGCTTGGTGTGGGTGGAAACGGGGAGCTGAACGACTCAGCCATGCCGGCTACACGATGTAGCGGCCGCCGACCACGTTCATGCGATCGCCGGTGATGTATGAGGACTCGTCGCTGGCGTAGAAGAGACAGGCGTTGGCGATGTCCTGCACCGTTCCCTGACGACCGAGAGGAATGGAACTCAGGTGATCGTTGGAGCCGCGAGGGACGTCCTGGAACTCGGGGTACCATTCGGGATGCGCTCGGGACGTGTCGGTGGAGCCGGGGTTGACCAGGTTAGCCCGCACGCCGTACTGAGCGCACTCGGCGGCGACGGCCCGGATGAGACCGAGGAGGCCCGTTTTTGCGGTGGTGACGATTGCCGTATCGGGCCGGCCGGTGATGGCGGACTGGCCGCCCATGGCGATGATGCTGCCGGAGCGCTGCTCGATCATGCCGGGCAAGACGGCGCGGATCAGGTAGAAGGCGGAATGAAGGTTGGTGCCCATCACATCCAGCCATTCGTCCACCGACACTTCCAGTATGGGCTTGTGGGGACGGACGGCCACGTTGCTGACCAGCACGTCCACCGTGCCCAGCGCGTCGATGCCTTCGGCGACCATACCCTGCACCCGGTCGGGGTCGGCCACGTCGCCGATGACGGTATGGGTTTTGGCGCCCAGCTCGCGGCATTCTGCGGCCACGGTCTCCAGTTCCTCGGCGGACTGGCGAGTGTTCAGGATAAGGTTCGCGCCCTCGCGAGCGAAGGTGCGCGCAACCTCGGCGCCGATGTTGCGGCTGGCGCCGGTGATGAGAGCGGTTTTGTTTTCAAGACGCATTGGATGTTTCTCCTGAAAATTATTCTTCTCTGTCGTAAGTATCAATTCGTGCTTTGATGCGCTTAATCACCCAGTATAAGATCGGGACCGCACCAAAGGTTGCGCCGAGGAAGGCGAGCATTCTGTCCAAACCAAAATCTTTACCCAAGCCGATGATGAGTGAAACGATGGCAGCAACAACCAACCCGACGATTACCATAGCTAGGGTCGCAGCGATCGCAAATGCGACTTGATTTCGCAACCCCACTGAGGGACTATCCGCGCGCTCGAACTTTGGGCCAAAGCGAGAGTAGCAACCCCATCCCAGATACTCCGATGGATAGCCCGCTTATGCTCAACAATGCCGCTCCCACCAACGTGGTTACGAGTGGTACGGACGAGCTGTCGGGAAACAGAACGGGCATCAGGAAATGCCCCACCAGAAATAGCGCGGTACTGATGCCGTAGGCAACTATCGATGCGGTGAATGCTTTATCCCACATGACGCTGTTCCTTACGAACTTTCCTTGATGGCATGATACGGCCACCTACCTGAACGTGTCAAAAAACCAAAGAAGGGGCGATCATCGTCGCCCCCTCTCGGACTGCCCTGTTGTTGCAACGTCAGTATGGCCCGTAGCCGGGCACGTTGATACAGGCGGCGATGTGGTCGGGCAGGACTTCGCGCGCTTCGGGGTTCACACGGCTGCAGTCCTCGGTGACGATGGGACAGCGGGGGTGGAACACGCAACCGCTGGGCGGATTCAGCGGGCTGGGTACCTCGCCGGTAAGGATGATGCGCTCGCGCTGGGCGTCCAGCACCGGGTCGGGGATGGGTACCGCCGACAGCAGGGCGCGGGTGTAGGGATGCTGGGGGTTCTCGTAGATGGCGTTGCGGTCGGCAATCTCTACAATCTTGCCCAGGTACATCACGGCCACGCGGTCGCTGATATGGCGCACCACGGAGAGGTCGTGGGCTATGAACAGGTAGGTCAGGTCGTAGCGTTCCTGCAGGTCTTCCAGCAGGTTGATGATCTGTGCCTGGATGGACACATCAAGAGCGGAAACGGGCTCGTCGCAGACGATGAAAGCCGGGTCCACGGACAGGGCGCGAGCCACGCCGATGCGTTGGCGCTGTCCGCCGCTGAACTCGTGGGGGAAACGGTCGGCCATGTAGGGGTTCAGGCCCACGTTGTTGAGCAACTCGGCCACCCGCTCGCGGTACTCGCGGCGGTTGTTCACCAGTCCGTGAACGGCCAGCGGTTCGCCGATGATGTTGCCGGCGGTCATGCGGGGGTTCAGCGAGCTGTAGGGGTCCTGGAAGATGATCTGCATCTGCCGGCGCATGGCTCGCATCTGATTAGTGCGAGCCTGAGCGATGTCAACGCCGTCGAACCAGATTTCACCGTCGGTGGGGCGATACAGGCGCAGGATGCAGCGTCCGGTGGTGGTCTTGCCGCAGCCGGATTCTCCCACCAACCCCAGGGTCTCGCCGCGACGCACGGTGAAGTTCACGTCGTCCACGGCCTTGATGAAGGCCACCGCTCGCTGAAACACGATACCGGAAGTCACCGGGAAGTGCATTTTAAGGCCGCGCACATCCAGCAGCGTATTGTCCGCGCCGGGGGTTGTAGCGGCGGTTTGGGGCATTTCAGCAGTCGTCATGGTTAAACTCCCTTCTCGCTGACGATAACAAAACCGTGAAATCGTGGAATAGAGGCGGGACCCTAGCCGGCGGTTCCCCCGGCGTAGCTCAAAGCCTGGGCGCCCAGTACCTCGGCTCGCCAGCAAGCGGACACGTGGGGTTCTCCCGACCCGTTGCTTTCGATGGGCATCAGCGGCGGCGCTTCGGTGGCGCACTGGTCAATGGCGAAACGGCAGCGGGCGCGGAATGAGCATCCCGCGGGCAGGTTGACCAGGTCGGGCGGCTGACCTTCGATGGGCACCAGCTTGGCCGCGTTCCCCTCCTGGTCGGTGAGGCGCTGGTCAAGGCGAGGCACCGAGTCCAGCAGGCCAACGGTATAGGGGTGGCGCGGGTTGGTG
>JAGWBI010000061.1:0-6732 GCA_021295965.1 Dehalococcoidia bacterium
ATCTCGGTGTAGCCGCACTGCTTGCACGACACGGTGGTGAATTTCTTGTTCTGAACGTCGAAGAGTTTGGCGAAGTTGCCGCCGGTAGCGCGAAACTCGTCCGTCTCAAATTCCGTGTGCTGGCACTTGGCGCACACGTAGGTAATTCCGGTGGTGGCCATGTCTTCTCTCCTTATCGTCAGGTTAAGCCCGCTTATCCAGCAGGCATATACTCATTCTACGCACTCGCGAACCTGATCAGCCCGGTTTGTCCGTTGACGGTAAATTCATATTGGCAAATCACGTCCCTGCCGATGATGGCTACCCACGGATGATCATTCTCCATAAGGGGTAAGCTCGGCATGGGGGAGTCGATGGTGAATCCCAGCACCGGAATATACAAATCCGTCAAGAATCGTGGGTACATGCCACCACCTGTAGCGCCCACCACATGGTGAGGTTCTTTGTCTTCCTCCAACTGCAAATCTTGGGCGGTCGTAATGTCGATAACCGAGAAAGACGCTCCGGTATCCAGAAGCGCGGGACCTAGTTCACCGGCGATTTCCACGAGAATATACGGACCGATGCTCAAAATCTCGGCGGGCGAGACGATGTATTCATCTATCCTGGTCAATCTTCCTACCCACCATAGGACACGATGATGGGAGGTTCCACCCCAACCCGCTTAACGAGGTAGTTGAGCGGGATCAGTCCTCTTTCTTTGGCCGCTGCTCTGGCGTCTTGGAAAGTCCCATAATCGCCGACAAGCCGCCCGTCGTAGATGACCACCCATCGCCCAAAGTAGTTGGCCTCAAGTTCCTGACGCATTTCTTCATAAGCCATCATCTGGTCGATCAGAGGATGTTCCAGTTTTCCCAAGTTCACCATGGCTCTCCCTCCTTCCCGACAATCTCTGCCATTGCAGTATAACGAATTGAGCCTGATGATACGCCGCAGCGCCGGCAACTTTAGGTATGCCTCTGTCCAACTTTCCGATACGGTTGAACAATCCCGTTCCGGGCGGCTATCCTATGGCCCGCCGCCGGCGCTTTGCCGGCCAGCAAAACCTACCATCCACCTTTCAGGAGCAAAGCAAAATGGCCGGCACCAAAACCGCACTGTCCGTTGACGTCAACGCCGAGCACATCGGCCTCATCAACTCGTCCAAGGAAAAGTACAACATCTCCGACGAGGGCAAGGTCGTCCGTATCATCATGGACTACCTCATCGTCAACCCGGGCCTCCACGACACCGTGTTCAAGGACGTGCGCTGTCTGCGCTGCGAGTAACGCAACACTGTACCGCGCCGTAGGGGCGAGGCATGCCTCGCCCCCTGCACTAAGGGCCCCAGCTCAAACTCTACCTAACCCGCCGTGTGCTTCACCGCTTCCAGCGCCAGGTAGTATCCGTACACGCCGAAGCCATAGACGCAGCCCTTGCTCACCGGCAGCACTGCCGAGACGGTGCCCCGGGCCGTTGGGTTGCTGGCGTGTACTTCGATCACCGGCATGGGCACCTGCGCGATGGCGCCCCGCAACGGGCCGTTGACGGTGGTGAAACCGGCCGGGTTGATCAGGCAGGCGTCGTAGCCCTCCTCCCAGGCGTCGTACAGGGCGTTGGTTACCTCGCCCTCCACGTTGGAGTGGACGATCTTCACGTCAACACCCAGGCTTTCGCCGTAGCCGCGGATCTGCTCGTTGATCTGGTCCAGGGTGTTGGGGCCGAAGATCTCGACCTGGACCTTGCCGCGCATATTCATTCCGGCGCCCTGGATTACCAGCACCTTGGTCATGGTCATTCTCCTTGCGATTGGTTCGGCGCGCCGTTGGTCCGGTTGCCGTCCAGGATATTGGTGAGGACGCGGCGCATTCCCTCCGGTTCGCCTTCCTCGTCCTCATCGTCTGCCGGAGGCGGGGGCGCCGTCGCCGGCGTTGGGGTTTCGGTCACATAGCCGGCCAGCAGCACGTCCAGCTGCAGCATCAGCAGCTTGTTCCACGCCACGGACGTGTGGAGGACCTGCGACGGGTCGTCCATGTCCTCGGACAACACATTGGCGATGGCCGTCTGCGCGAAGGACATGGTGCCGATCATGAAGCGGGCCGGCACCGAGCCCAGGTAGCCCCGCTCCAGCGACGGGTTGCTGTGGACGACGCCCATGGCCAGCAAAAAGACGGGGAACTGCTCGTCCAGCTGGAAGTCGATGCTGTTCCGCAGCCAGCGGGCCAGGCTGTGCTTACGCCGGTCCAGCCGGGTCTGGTCAATCTCTCCCTCGGGCGTCAGAAAGAACCGCGCCGTCTGCGGAAACTGGAGGAAGTGGTCGTACACGGCGGTGGTGAGCTCTTCGGCGCGGGCCAGCAGGATCGGGCCGCTGGAGCGCACCAATGCAAGGTCATCCTCCGTAAAACCTACGAAGTCGGCCATCTGCTGCATACGGGCCGGCCAGTCGAATATCATCAGGGATGCCCTCGCAAATTCAGAGTGGGTGGCGGGCTTGACTATACCGCCCATCCCGTTATGCGGCAAGCCGGCCAGCAGCACGTCGACACCTCCGACACTGACTGCCACTGAACGCAATAGGAAACCGGAAGTTGGGACCAACCGTAACTGGAAATGCCGGTATTGCTGATGGGAGATCACATACAATGAGGTGCCTTTTACACGTGACCGTTGAGCGACCTTTAACCAACTGATCGGCCTCGGCAACCCGAGGCCGAATCACCCAGACGAGTCACCACATGAGCCCCATCGTTCGACGCCGCGCGTCCGGTTCCGCCATCATCATCTTACTGGCCGCCCTGTGCTGGCTGGCCCTGGGCTGCGGGTTATTTGGCGGAGATCAGAGGGAAACCGAGCCAACACCGGAACCGGACATTCAGGCAACCATCAGCGCCGCGCTGCAGCGCGCATTGGACACCCAACAGGCTACGGAGTCGGCCGCCGCCGCTACGCCTGATTCTGCGCCCGCTGTTGAACCTACTCCCGAGCCCACCCCGATGCCCGCTCTCACCGTAGTCCCGGCGGCGGCGAATCCGTCGGATTTGGATGCGGTTCTGTCCAACATCGGTCCCGACACCCGCTGGGGCGAGGTGTTCGATGCCTTCACGGAAACGGAACGGACCTGCATCAGGGCTGAAGTGGGGGACGAAAGGCTCGCCGAGATGCTGGACAGCCCCGTCTTCCACGAAGGCGACGCGCAGCAAAGCGAGGTCGCGGTGTTCGGATGCCTGGGCCAGGAATCCGCCACTGCTCTGTTTTCAACGCTCCTCTTTACCCAGATGGGCCTTGAGATCGAGTTGACCGGGGAGAGTTCCGCCTGCATCGAGGAGTTGCTTGCCGATATCGATATCCCAACCCTGGTGGCCAGCTCCGGGCCCGATGCGACGCCGCAGCAGGCCGAGGCGGCCATGGGGTTTTTCTTCGGCCTGACCACCTGCGTTCCGGGAATGATAGGAGCCGGCAGCCCATCGGGGCCACCGTCGTCCCAGGATGAAACCAGGCTGTGGACCTTCGCTGTCTCCGGTTGGGCGACCTCGGCGCCCGCGGTGACCGACGGTGTGGTGTACGTAGGGTCCAGCGACAATAGCCTGTACGCACTGGATGCCGCCACGGGTAGCGAACTATGGAGTTTTGCCACTGAAGGCCCGGTCGTTGCCGTGCCCACGGTGAGCAACGGCGTGGTGTACGTGGCGTCCGACGACAATCATCTGTACGCCCTGGACGCCGCCGACGGAGCGCTGCTGTGGCGTCACGACGCGGGCTATTCGGCGCAGTCCTCACCCACCGTCACCAACGGTGTGGTCTTTTCCAGCACACTCTCCAACGGAGATCCCTGGTTGGTGGCTTTGGACGCCTCTTCCGGCGACCGGCTCTGGACCGCCCAGCAGCCCCACCCTGCCGATCCAGAATTTTCTGTCGCTTCGCTGGGAGGTCAGGTTTACACTGCCGGCGCGGCGTACGGCCAGTTCCACGCCTTCAAGGCCGGCACCGGGGAAATAGCGTGGACCGCGTCGGTGGGCAGCTACGTGAAATCCGCGCCCACGCTGCGGGACGGAGTGGTTTACCTCACGGTGGTGAACGAAGCCTACGCCCTGGACGAAATGACCAGGGCTGTGATCTGGAAGTACGGAACCGAACGGTTCCCGGCTCGGGACTTTCCTGCCCTGGTGGTTGACGGGGTTTACTATCTCTCCCCCGACGATATTCTCCACGCTCTTGATGCCGATACCGGAGAACCGCTTTGGAGCCACCAGGCCGCCGGCCTCATCAGCTCGGCGCCAGTGGTGACCGATGGCGTGATATTTGCTGCCACTGAAAACGGCCAGATCTTCGCTCTGGACGCGCCATCCGGCGTGGAAATCTGGACGCTTCCAACCGAAGGAATGGGACTTCAAGCGCTAACGGTGGCGGATGGCGTCCTCTACGCCGAGTCCGACCTGGGCTTGCTGCTTGCCATCAGCGCCCGGGACGGCGCCCTCATCAGGGAGTTTGATAAAGGATACATACTGGGCGTCAAGACCTACGCGGTTCACGACGGCGTTGTGTACTTCCCCGCTTTGGCGAATGAGGTACACGCCCACTCTGCTCCCCGGCCCAGGTAGCGCAGTCCGAACTGGGCCTGCTCTCGGGAGTGCGGCCAGCAGCCTCGTCCGAAGCCGTGACTTCTCTGCGCCTTTCTCCAACGAGCATCCTTCGACAAGCTCAGGATGAGCGGAAAAGGGTTACGCGGTGACTTTGCAATCGTCCTATCCGACCCACCGGCTCCCCTTGCTGGCTATTTCCTTCACGGTATCGCTCGGCGTACCACACCGCTGCGGTTTGCCGGTACGACAAGCTCGCCATAAGCGCAGCCGGCTATAGTTCCTGCCGGCGGAGCTCCGCTCTGAGACGGGACAGTTCAGCTTCGGCGGCGTCGGCGCGGGCTTGCTCGGCGTCGGCCCGGGCTTCGGCGGCTTCCCGGGCCAACCGTTCCTCGTGGATGCGCCGCAGCGGTTCCCCCGTCGCCGTGTCAACAAACTCCACCTGCTCCTCGCCCCAATGGATGTCCAGACCCAGTACGGCGCTCCGCCCCCACGTCACGCCCTCCTCCGTGCGCCCCATCTCCAGCCGGCGATAAGCTCCGTCCACCAACTCCTCGCCCACCAGCGCTTCGCCGTACAACTCCCCGCCTCTCGGATCGTATCGCCAGTATTCCCGCACTCCAATGCGAGCGTACAGGTCCCGCTTCCAGCCCAAATCGTTGGCCCAGGTCGATGGCGAGGCTACTTCCAGTACAAAGTCGGGCGGCTTACCCACTTCCCATAGGAGATACGACTCCACTTCACGTATCGTCGCCGGGTCAACCCCGAAGGCCACGTACCAGTCAGGCGCGACGCAAGCCCGGCGGTTTCCTTCCTCATAGTAGATGAAGGTGTTGGAACTCATCAATACGTCGGAGCGTTCCCGGAGATGATCCCGGGCCAGATACAGGCTGTCGGTGATATAGGGTTCCTGGATCATCGCGTCGGGCAGCGGCTCCTCATTAGGCGGGTAGAGGGCGATCAGCTCGGCGGCAGTCCGCTTGGGGTGTGGCTTGGTGGTCATAGGTCAAGAAATCCGAGGTCAAGAAATCCGAGGTCAAGAAATCCGAGGTCAAGAAATCCGGGCGTTGCCTCGCCGTGCGCTGGGAGCCGTGATCCAGAGACCGAGCTCGGTCGCGCCAATAGTACCATACGGCTTCGAGAAAGCCCGGCAAAGCCGCGCATGGATCAGGACGCCTCGGCGCGCTAATCGCCGGAACCACCCATCCGTTCCGTCCGCAGGAAACGCTCCAGCTCCCGTACCAGGTCGTCGGGGTCGGGCATCTCCGCGGCGTCGATGGCCGCGTCGTAGCGTTCTTCCAGCGTGGCGATGTATTTGCCCAGTTGCTCGTCCTCGGCGATCACTTTTTGCACTTCCTTGTCGAAGGCGTCCGCCATCACCGTAAGTTGGGCCAGGTCAACCGGTAGCTGCAGCATATCCTTCAGATTGCTGGCCAGTCCCAGGCCGACCCGGAAGTTGGGCGTCGCCCGCAGGTAGTGGGAAACGTGGCCCCACAGGGAGGTGTAGCTGATGCCCCGGGCCGCCAGGGATTCGGAGACGGGCACGGTGATGCCGGACGGCCCCTGGTAGTTGGATGTGCGCACGTTGCTGCCCTCGAAGGCCGCCTGTATCTGCCGGTTGGTGGAGGAGCCGCTGTACTTCACGGCCCGGGTGTGCGGCACCGCATCCAGCAGCGCGCCGAGATGCACCGCCGACTTCACGCCGCAGCGCTTGGCCAGATCGCCCACCAGCGACGAGAAGGTGCGCCAGCGCAGGTGCGGCTCGGTCCCCAGGTAGAATACCGCCGGCGATGCCGTCTCGGTGCCAGGCCACAGGTAGAACTCGTTGGCCGGCCACTGCAGATGCCGGGCGCCGTCTTTGCTGCGGGTGGAACGGGGCCGTTCCTGAGCGAAGTTGAAAAACTCTTCCGGGTCGATCTCGGCGAATTTCACCGCTCCCAGCGCGTTCATCATGTAATTCAGCGTGGCGGTGGCGGCGTCGCCCGCATCGGGCCAGCCGCGAAAGGCGACCACCATGAGCTCCGCCGGCTGCTCCGGAAACTGGCTGACAATGACGTAATCGTCAAAGGAAGGCATCAGATTATCCTGTGGTTATTGTCAAGTTGAATTGGGTATGCGGAAAACGGGGGCATTCTATCACCGGGATTCCGGCCGGGCAACGAAGGACACCCGCTCG
>JAGWBI010000061.1:6806-8018 GCA_021295965.1 Dehalococcoidia bacterium
AACGGTGGCATCCTTCGACAGGCTCAGGATGAGCGGAAACCAAAGCGGCCGATTACTTTGCACAAGCCCTGGTCATTGCGAGCGCACAGCTGACCGCCAACGCCGGCCCCATCGCGCCCAATGCTGTACCTACTCCGGGAACAGCGTGAGGACCAACCGGGCGCGCGCGTAGTCGTCCTCCTCGGAACCGCTGGCGGCCACCGAGCCCAAACCCTCTTCCAGGATCCGGTATTCGCCGGATTCCAGGCCAATATCCCCAGGTTCGAGCTGCTTTATGATGCGTTGCAGACTGACGTAGGCGGCGAAATGCTTTTCGCCGGGCAGGTGTTCCATGGCGCGGCGGTGTTCCGAATGGGACTCCAGAGCGTCGCCGTCACCATTCTGAAGTCCGACGACCACTTCCAGCGCGTCCTCCGTGCTGCCCAGGGTCAGGTAGCCCTCGTGCAGTACGAAGCCGGGCTCGTACTCGGTAGAAGCAATCGGAAACACCACGGCGTCCTCGTCGGCTCCCACATCCTCGTCTTCGGCCTCAATGAACGGCAGGTAATCCTCGATCAGGGCCGTCACCTTCTCCATAGTGTCGCGCAAACCTTCCTCGCCCGATTCATCGTACGATAGCATTGCCACGGCGTTGACGGGGTAATTGGCAGCGTCGTGTTCAATTTCTTCAAAATCGGAGTCGCTGACCGCCAGTATGAACTCCCCTTTCAAATACGCGAAGAACTCCGACTCGAAGTCTATGCCCGACAGTTCATGCGCTAACTCCAGCGCCAGGTCCAGCACATCCTCCAGGTCAGCGTTGTTGGGCAACTGCGGGGCCGGCGAAATCCCCTGGGAAAACGCCATGTCTTCCAACATGTAGTTGATTTCTTCCACCGCGCCTGGGAAGGGCAACATACTCTCCAGGTCATACTCATCCAGTTCGTCGCGCCACCGGTCCAGGTTGGGATCGAATGCGAAGGCCAAATAGGCCAGCGTGTCGTCGGGCAGGAGACGGCTGGGGTCTTCAATTTCCTCTATTTCCAGCTTCGTTTCGATGACGCTGGGAACCACCGTTTCCAGCGCGATACCACGCTCGACCCAAACGCCAGCGACGGCAACCCAATCGGGGACCCGGTTGTCCAGAGCGCCGGCGCCGAAGATCGGAGCGGCCAGGAAGGCATCCTCCGCAACCGATTCAGCCAGTTCGATCGCTCCACGGGCGTCAACGTA
>JAGWBI010000003.1:0-558 GCA_021295965.1 Dehalococcoidia bacterium
GTCGTCCTCCACAAAAAGATGGATGCTCTTGACCCGGCGGCGGCGCGGCTCCGGTGGTTGCCAAGTTTTGGCGAGGCAGCTCTGCAGATGCCGGGTCATGCCGGATTTGCGGTACAATTTTCCGCAAAGTTCGCACTTGCCGCTGGATGCTATTCGCGGCATTTCGCGCCTCCTGTCGGCAGTTTCAGTCGTTGCGCCGCCATTGTAGCGCATGGCAAAGGGGCGACCAAATGGCCGCCCCCGGATGCTGACAGCGAATGCTGACAGCGCTTACAGGTTGATCAAATTGGGCGCCGCCACGAATGCCGGGGCAAACACCAGCGAAACAATTGCCATCAACTTGAGCAGGATGTTCAGGCTGGGGCCGGAGGTGTCTTTGAAGGGGTCGCCGACCACGTCGCCTTCGACCGCCGCCTTGTGAGCATCCGAGCCCTTGCCGCCGTAGTTGCCCAGCTCGACGTACTTCTTGGCGTTGTCCCAGGTGCCGCCGGCCGAGGCCATCATGATGGCCAGCATGAACCCGGCCGATACCGACCCGATGAGCAGTCCGCCCAGCGC
>JAGWBI010000003.1:654-3184 GCA_021295965.1 Dehalococcoidia bacterium
GAGTCGGGCCGGGCGTTCCCTTCCATCAGCCCCGGTATCTCGCGGAACTGTCGGCGCACTTCGTCAACGATGCCCTGCGCAGCGCGACCCACCGCCTGCATCGTCAGGGCGGAGAAGATGAACGGCAACATGGCGCCGATGACCAACCCAACGAGAATCTGCGGCTGCAGGATGTTGATGCCCGGGCCGCCGGCCACTAACCTGCCATCGGAACCCAGCGTGATAAGACCGGCGCTCACCGAATATGCCGCCAGCAGCGCCAGCGCCGTCAGCGCGGCGGAGCCGATGGCGAACCCCTTGCCGGTGGCGGCAGTCGTGTTCCCCAGGGCGTCCAGGGCATCGGTGCGCTCCCGGACCTGTGGCTCCAGTTCCGCCTGCTCGGCGATGCCGCCGGCGTTGTCGGCCACCGGTCCGTAGGCGTCGGTCGCCAGCGTGATGCCCAGCGTGGACAGCAACCCCACGCCAGCCAATGCGACGCCGTAGAACCCGGCGAACCAGTAGGCCAGCAGGATCGCCACCGACACGCAGATGACCGGGATCAGGGTACTGAGCATACCCGTAGCGATGCCGCTGATTATGACCGTGGCCGCGCCGGTCTGCGATGACTCCGAAACTCGCTGGGTCGGCTTGTAGCTGTACGAAGTGTAGTATTCCGTTGCGAGGCCGATTATGGTCCCTGCGACCAGGCCGGCGACCACGCAGCCGAACCACCACCAGTTGCCGGTAAGAGTGATAGTCAGAATGGCGGCGAAGACAATAAGCAGACCGCCGGCCGCAAAGATGCCGTACCGCAACGCCCACAGCAGTTTTTCAAAATCGGCCTGTTCGCCACTGCGCACCACGAAGGTTCCCAGGATGGCGGCGATGATGCCGGCGCCGGCCAGCAGCATCGGGAACACCGCGTCGTTGCCGAACACGGCGAAGGCTGTCGCGCTGGCTGCCGCCAACGCCACGGCGGAAATGATGCTGCCCACGTAGGACTCGAACAGGTCGGCGCCCATGCCGGCGACGTCGCCCACATTGTCGCCCACGTTGTCGGCGATGACGCCGGGGTTGCGCGGATCGTCTTCGGGAATGCCCGCCTCAACCTTGCCCACCAGGTCGGAACCGACGTCAGCGGCCTTGGTGAAGATGCCGCCGCCCACGCGGGCGAACAAGGCGATGGAGCTGGCGCCGAAGCCGAAACCGGCCACCGCGCTGATGTCCTGGAAGATCACGTAGAGTATCGTCACCCCCAGCAGGCCGATACCCACCACGGTCACGCCCATGACCGTGCCGCTGGAGAATGCCACGCGCAGCGCGGGGTTCAGGCCACGCATGGCGGCGGCGGCCGTTCGCACGTTGGCTCGCACCGCCACGTTCATACCCACGAACCCGGCCAGGCCGGAGCAGATGGTGCCCACCAGGTACGAGATTGCCGTGGCCGGCACGCTCAGGCCGTGGTTGAACACCGTGTAGTCGAGCACGCCCAGGACCACCGCCACCACGATGACGAAGGGCAGCAGGGACATATACTCCCGGCGCAGAAAGGCCGACGCTCCGGTGCGTATGGCGTCGCCGATCTCCCTCATGCGTTCGTTGCCCTGGTCCTCACCGATAACTCGGAAGGCCATCAACGCCGCAAACGCCAGGGCGATTACGCCCGCCGCGAGGGCGACTATTACTGATATCATTCTCTCCTCTCCGTTTTCCGGTTAAAAATCCCGACAAACATTGCGAAACTAGCACACGCCCTTTGGGGTGTCAATGAACAAGCCTGCCATCATTTCGACGCCAAATCCAGGATTTGAGGACTGATTGCGTTGTCCTGTATCTCCAAAATGCCGACAGTGCCCAATGAACCCGGGGCGTGGCGACGACCGGGGTAGGTCGGGCTTCCCGGGTTGATGAAAAGCACGCCGTCGCGCCATTCCGCCAACTCTTCGTGGGTGTCGCCGAAGGCGACAATGTCCACTTCGCCGCTAAATTTTCGGAGCAACAGCTCGCGCAACCCGGTGTCGGGATAAACCAACCCAGTTCCGTCGGGCGTGGTTGCTATGGACGGTGGGGGCCACTGGATGTCATGGACCATCCCGATGCGGAGGCCTCCGACCTCTACGATACGCGAGACGTCGGCCAGACGCTCGCCCGGCTCTCGTGGGTCTTCGTAGCCGCGCACTGCCAGCACCGGCGCCACCTGCTCCAGGCAGTCCAAAACCCCGATGCACTCCAGATCGCCGCAGTGCAGCAGCAGGTCGCAGTCTGCGAGCGCGTCCAGAACCTCCGCAGGCAGGTCCCATCCGCTGCCCGCAGAGTGCGTGTCCGAAATCACGCCGATCTTCACGGCAATCGATCAGTCCTTCGGAGCCAGCGACTCCAGCGTCCCCAGCATGGTTTCGCGGTCGGAGCCGTGGGGGAACGCCACCAGAGGCATATCCACCCCGTTGTCGCGGAAACGGGCCATCTTCTTGCGGCATTGGTCGGGCGTGCCGATAACGGTGATGTTGTCCACCATTTCGTCGGTGATGGCTTCCGCCGCTTTGCCCCGGTC
>JAGWBI010000003.1:3253-4514 GCA_021295965.1 Dehalococcoidia bacterium
ACGTAAAAGGCCATGTGCGCTCGCGCCTGCTTTACCGCGTCAGCAACGGTTTCCTCGTCGTCGCTGGCGCAGCACAATATTTGCGGCGCGGTGGTGATGTCCGACGCGGAACGTCCGGCCGCATCCGCCGCCTTCGTCAGCGGCTCTCTCACCAGCGGCAATTTCTCGCGGTGCGTCCATATTGGAAGCCATCCGTCGGCCGCGCGCCCGGTCAGTTCCAAATTCCTTTGCCCCAGCGACGCGACGTAGATGGGAATGCGTTCCTGCACCGGACGTGCGCCCATCCGAAAGCGTTTCAGGTTGTAGAACCGTCCCTCATAATTCACCCTCTCGCCGGCCAGCGCCATCCTGATGATGTCAATGTACTCCGCCGTGCGGGCCACCGGATGATCGAATTTCACACCATGCCAGTCTTCGATGACGATACGCCCGCTGCTGCCCAAGCCCAGGATCGCTCGACCCCCGCTGATCTGGTCCAGGGAGGCGATGCTCTGGGCGATCATGCCGGGCGTCCGGCTGTACACGGTGACGATGCCAGTGCCCAGTCCGATTCGCTCGGTGTTGCAAGCCAGCATGGTCAGCACCGTAAAAGCGTCTCTTCCCCAGGATTCGCCGGTCCAGAACGATTCGTAACCCAAGCGGTCCGCAGCCTGGGCCACCGCAATGAGGTCCGAGTCGTCGTTATTATCCCGGCTGCTGAAGGTCAATGCGATCCGTTCCATGGTTTATTCAATTGCCTCAGTTGCGGTTCTGCCAGATATAGTAGGGATCCAGGGATTCGTCGGTCATCGTTTCACCCAACGCCTCTCCGGTGGCCGGAAAAGCCTGGCTTTCCAGTTCAATCAACCGACCTAACTCCCTGGTCCAATGCTCAACGTCATCGGCGTCCAGCTTGCCAGCGAGCATATCCGAAAAACCGGACACCACCTGCTCGGCGGGAATAGCCAGCGTCGGGCCGGAGATTACGAAAACCACCACTTCGGGCAGGTTTTCCTCGTCGTGGAAGTCCACCCCCAGACGCTCCAGGATGTAGTGCATCGCCACGCCACGCACCAGGTCGTCAACCTGATTGGGCAGGTGCATCAGATGCAAAAAGGGCCTCTCGCCCCCTTCCCGCAGCACGCTTGCGAATTCACTCTCCACGGTCCGGTAGTAGTCATCGGTGAACACATCGTCCGTGGAGAGCATCCTTACCGATGCGGTCGGGCCACGGGTGTCCACCACCAAAAACTCCCGTAGGTGGGGAAAGATCGCCAGTGTA
>JAGWBI010000003.1:4718-115728 GCA_021295965.1 Dehalococcoidia bacterium
CGAATCCAGATTGACTTCATCCCAACCCGGTTCGCCCCAACCACGTCGTTGGACACATGGTCGCCGACGTGGATCGTCCCGTGCGGTGTCGAACCCAGCGAATTCATAGTCATCATAAAAATTTCGTCAGACGGTTTCGCCAGCAAAACCTCATCGGAAAAAGTCAGCGCGTCAAAGAAGCCCAGCAGGTCGTGCCTCCGCAGGAATTCTCGAAAGGTGTAACCCGGGGTCATGCCGGTGTTTGAAATCAACCCGATCCGAAGTCCCAAGTTGTGAACCGACTCCAGGGTGTCGCGGGTGGCTTCGTGGAAACGGGGCGGGTAGTCGAAAAAGGATTCGGCGTAGATCCGCTCGATTTCAGCGATGGTGGGCTCCGGCAGACGCGCCACCAGTCCATCCTCAATGAGGTTGATGAAAATCTCCACCTGGGTACGAAAACTCACGTCCTTGTTGGTGTTGCGCACCTCGCGACAGGCTCGATAGCAGCCTCGGTACGCCTCTCGAATGTGGTCGGGGTCGAAATCCGCGCCCTGCCCGCCCAGCAAATCGCGAGCGCCGTCCAGTCGCACCTGCGCGCGTTTCAGCCCAAGTTCCCGGTTGTCCAGGATGAGCGTTTGCCAGAGATCGAAAGTGACGGCGGTGATGTCAGCCACGAAAATATCCGTTTCGGTTGGGGTGCGTCTGCCGAAGCCTAGAGCGGTGGTCGTCTGGTGTGCCAATCGTTAGCCTGCTGATACGCGTAAGCCGCCCTCAGCACCGTATGTTCGTCAAAGTTGCGACCGGCCAGGTGCAGACCCACGGGCAAACCATCGGAGGCAAACCCGCACGGCACCGATATGGCCGGCGACCCGGTGATGTTGTACACCCGGGTGTACTTGGTCAGCGACGGCACCGCCGGCAGCGACTGGCCCGCGATGTCGATGCGGCGTTCCAGCAACACCGGCGCCGTAACCGGCTCCACCGGGCCGGCCAACAGGTCAACGCCCTCCAGAAGCCCGGCCACCTGTCCGCAGAAGACCTGTCGGGCCTGTTGCGCCCGGAGGTACTCGGCAGCCGAAATGAACAGCCCTTCCTCAAGGCGCTCTCGCACCTGTGGGTATAGCTTGTCGCCGTCGCTCAGCAGCAGATCTCGGTGGGCAGCAGTAGCTTCAGCGCTGAGAATCGCGTTGCTGATGGGCTGTGCATACTCGTACAGGGGCAGAGAAACGTCCACGATCTCTGCGCCCAGTTCACTAAGTACGCCGATGGCGCGCTGGGTCAGTTCGGCCACTTCCGGGTCGATCTCCGTCTCGAAGTATTCCCGCACTACCCCGATGCGCAGCCCGCGCACGTCACCGGTAAGGGCGGTGGTGTAGTCGGGCGCCGGAACGTCAACCGTCGCGTGGTCTCTGGCATCGGCGCCGGCG
The DNA here is from genome assembly GCA_021295965.1 of Dehalococcoidia bacterium. GTDB lineage: Bacteria > Chloroflexota > Dehalococcoidia > Lucifugimonadales > UBA3495 > Bin87. The sequence goes on from JAGWBI010000003.1 coordinate 6,125, forward strand.
ATGGCGTTCATCGCCAACGCCGCGTCCTCCACCGTCCGTGCCATCGGCCCCGGATGGTCCAGGCACCACGAAAGCGGCGTCAACCCCGCCCGGCTCACCCGCCCGTAGGTCGGTTTCAGGCCAACAATCCCGCACAGGGCGGCCGGTATTCTCACGCTGCCGCCGGTGTCGCTTCCCATGGTGATGGTGCACTGACCGGCCGCAGCCGCTGAACCGCTGCCCCCACTGGACCCGCCGGTGATCCGCTCGGGGTTCCAGGGGTTGTGCATGTGTCCGTAGTCGGCGTTCTCGCCCGTCGGGCCGAAGGCCAGCGGGTGCATATTGAGCTTGCCCAGCAGTATGGCTCCGGCCTGGTTGAAACGGGTCGCCACCGTACAATCTTCGGTCGGGGTATAGGTGTCATAGAGCCGCGTACCCGAGGTTGTGCGCACGCCGGCGGTGTTGAACAGGTCCTTCAGGCCCACCGGTACGCCGTGCAGCGGGCCGCGATAGTTGCCCCGGCCGATCTCCTCTTCGGCGCGCCGGGCCGCGGCCCGCGCCGAATCCGCCAAAACGGTGATGAACGAGTTGAGCACCGGTTCGGTGGATTCAATCCGCGCCAGACAAGAGTCGATCACTTCAACCGGAGAAACTTGCCGGTCGCGTATCAACCCCGACAGCTCCCAGGCTGACATGTAGTGGAGTTCGGATCCCGCCATTGTTACCTCTTGGGAATGGTGGTTGCTACCGGCGAACCGGCACAAATGCCGATGGCGATTCCGCGCCGGAAACATCGATCTCATAGAGGCGGGACAACCCTTCCCGCATGAGAGTTACGCGACGGCGCAGGTCCTCCATGGCTTCCGTGTCGGAAGTATCCAGGCCGGCCGCTCCGGCCACTCTCAAAAACCCCGTTTCAGAAAGCGGGGTTTCACTATCTGTGGGCATAGTTCCTCGCTCGCTCGGTGGGAACGGATTAATCACCCTCCCAGCGCGACGGCTGCATTATGGCGTAACCTGCCACCATTGGCAAATGACGCCGCTGACGCGGCAGGGCAATCGCATTTGGACAGGAAGGCATCCGTCATTCCCGCGAAAGCGGGAATCCAGTGGCCAAAATAGTAGATGGACTCCTGCTTCCGCAGGAGTGACGGGTGGGCCGGTTTGAAATGCGATTGCCCTGGCTGACGCGGCTATACTTAACCGGGCGCAAGACGCCAACACGTCACCTCCTGTCTTTTCATCATGATCTCCTACTGCACCGAATGCGGATCATCGCTGCCACCCCAATCAACGGCGTGCGCTTTTTGCAGCCCTGAACCTGGTTCGCTGACTGCAGGGCATGGCCTGTCAAATCCGGCCGGTTGGGGGGTGAGACCGGTTGCCCTGGGCGTAATCGCCTTGATTCCGACCGCGCTTTTGGTAGCCGCTCTCGCCGTGTTGATTCCCCTGCCGTTGGCAACGGTCGTCTCGGCGGCTTGGTTGGGTTGCGTTCAGATTTTGTTGGTGTGGCTGCTCGCGATGCGGGCCTGGCCGCCGTCATTGCCCGTGCTGGGCCTGAAACGCCCCGACGGTTCTCTCGTCAAAGCAGCCCTCCTGGCGTTGGCCGCGATTATATGCAGCCTGGGGTTCGCGCAACTGTACACCATGGCCGTTACTGCCCTGGGATGGGAAATCCTGTCTCCGCCGGAATTGCCGTCGGAGTTGCTGCTGCCCGGAGGTGCCGCGATCCTGAGCGTTCTGGCCCTGGCGGTTTTGACCCCTCTTGCCGAGGAGATTTTCTTCCGCGGGTTCGTTCAGCGCGGGTTGGTCAACCGATGGGGACCGCTTCCCGGAATGATTGTATCCGCCGCCGTGTTTTCAGGACTGCACTTCTCGCCGGCAGTGCTTCTGCCAGTTTTTGTCACCGGTCTGCTTTTGGGGGCGCTCTATTGGCGCACCGGGTCGCTGTGGCCGTGTATCGCAGTCCACGCTGCCCAGAATTTCGTGGCAGTCCTCACCATTATGCTGGAACTGTAGAAAATTGCCGAGCCGACCTAGTGGTAAGATAATTCATCCGACAACGCAACCAACATCGGGGTTTTACATGGCGACCCAACCTGCTACCACCACCGACCGCATCGCCGCCAAGTTCGCGTCCATCAAGTCTGAGGGCCGGCCCGGCCTGGTAGTTTTCGTAACCGTGGGTCACCCATACCGGGAAGCCGCCCTGGAGGTCGTGCCCCGGCTGGTGGCCGCCGGCGCCGACGCCATCGAGCTGGGCGTCCCCTTCAGCGATCCCATCGGGGAGGGGCCGGTTATCCAGCAATCTAGTTATTTGGCGTTGCAGAACGGGGTAACCCTGCGCGATTGCCTCGATACAGCGGCCAACCTCCGCCCAGAAATCGGCGACACTCCGTTGATTTTGATGGGATACTACAACACCTTCCTGACCTATGGTTTGGAGCGTTTCGCCGCCGATTGCGCCGCCGCTACCGTTGACGGCCTCATCATCGTTGATCTTCCCAGCTCGGAGGCCCATGCCCTGGTCGCCCAACTCGCCCCCTATGGCGTCCACCTGGTACCTTTGTTGGCCCCGACCAGCACGGATGAGAGCATCGCGAACTCTGTGAACATCGGCGGAGGGTTCGTTTATTGCACCAGCGTGACCGGCATCACCGGGGCGCGCTCCGAGGTATCCGAACGCGGCCTGGATCTAGTGGACCGAGTGCGCCAGCATACCGATCTGCCCTTGGCAATCGGCTTCGGCATTTCCCGCCGGGAGCACGTTCTCGAGGTGGGCAAGCGCGCCGATGCCGCCGTGGTCGGAAGCGCCCTCGTCCGCGCCCTGGGCGACGGCTCCGATGACGGCGCGGCAGAACGCGGCGCCCAGGTGGTGGCCGAACTGGCGGGTCGGTGAAAGTCGCGCTGAAGGCGCGGGCGCTGACGGGTCCAACGCAACGGAGAATATCAGCGTGGAATCCGTTGACAATGCCCGCCGGTGGGTTTACGATTTCTGTGCAATGAGTACAGCCTGCCGCCAAATCGCATACGGTTATTACCGCCCCTTCTGGTTTTACGCTTACCGCCGCCCGGTAGGCGAGCATCCGGCGTGGGAAACCCGTTAAACTTGGTTACAACCACTTTGGCAGGACTTCAGCCGGACGCAGGCTGAAGTCCTTTTCGTTGGAATACAGCCTCAACTCACCGGCGCCAGCGGCGAACCCTTCAACAACGGAGGATGAAAAAGATGGCAATCTCACCGGCAAAAGATGTGAACGTAACGAGCAACAACGCCCTGATCCGACCGTCGGAACTGGAGGAGAGTATCCCCCTCAGCTCCACGGCTGAAGCCACCGTCCTCGAAGGGCGGCGACAGCTGGAAGCCGTCCTCAACGGTGAGGATGAGCGCTTTGCGGTCATCGTGGGCCCCTGCTCCATACACGATCAGTCCGCCGCTCTGGACTACGCCGAGCGGCTCAAGCCCCTTGCCGACCGGCTCAGCGACCGGATCATGGTCGTCATGCGGGTTTATTTCGAGAAGCCCCGCACTACTGTCGGCTGGAAGGGCCTCATTTACGACCCCAATCTGAACGACACCTACCAGATTGAAGACGGCCTGCATCGCGCCCGCAAACTCCTGATGGATCTCTCCGAAGCCGGCCTGTATTCCGCCACCGAGTTCCTGGACCCCATCGTACCGCAGTACGTGGCGGATCTGGTTACCTGGGCTGCCATCGGAGCCCGCACTACGGAGAGCCAGATCCACCGCCAGATGGCGTCCGGCCTGTCCATGCCCGTTGGCTTTAAGAACGGCACCGACGGGGATCCCCAGACCGCGGTGGATGCCCTCGTCGCGGCCGGCACCCCGCAGGCCTTCCTCGGCATTGACCATGACGGCCAGGCTTCCATCGTCGAAACTCGCGGCAACCGCAACTGCCACTTGGTGATGCGCGGCGGGCGGAGCGGCACCAACTTCGACTCCCGCTCCATCTCTGCCGCCGCCGAAGCCCTGCGCAAGGCTGACGCTCCGGCTCCAATCGTGGTCGATTGCAGCCACGGCAACTCCAACAAAGACCACACTCGCCAACACATCGCCTTCCGCGACGTCCTGGGGCAGCGCCTGGAGGGGAACCCGGACCTGATCGGTGTGATGCTGGAGAGCAATATCAACGCCGGCGCGCAGAAGCTCGGGCCGAATCCCGCTGAACTGGAGTATGGAGTCTCCATCACCGACTCCTGCATCAGTTGGGAGGAAACGGTGGAGCTTCTGGATTGGGCCTACGACCGGTTGGGCTAAGGGCGGCCGCTACGCTTACTGACCGCCGCAAGTTCGCAAGCGTTCCCACCAACGGTCGGGGCGGGTTAGAAACCCGTCCCGACCTATTTTTGCCGTGCTATAATCGACGAAGACGTGTGACATAAACTAGCGCAACCGGGCGTCCCCACATCAACCGCCGTTGCAGTTTGAGGAGGCCGGAATATGTTCCCCCAAGTTAGCCTGACTAACGAGGTTTCCCGAGACGACGTTTCGCGAGTGCGCGATTGGCTTCGCGATCCCGAGGTCAGTTCCCTGTGGTACGGCACCGACGATGCCGACGGTCACGCCCTCCACATCGGATACTCTCCCGAGGCCATCCAGAACGCCGACGATACCGAGTGGCAACAGGTGTTCAGCCAGGACGAGCGGCGAATATACTCGATTTACTCCACCGACGAAGCCCATATCGGCGAGGGCCAATTGCTCGTCGAGTGGCCCCTGGAAGAAGCTCAACTCTTCATTCTCATCGGCCGCAAGGACCTCTGGCACCATCACTACGGTACGGCGGCCCTGGTTTCCCTGCTGGATGAGGCTTTCGACAATCTGGAACTGCACCGGATTTGGGTGGACGTCCCGGAGTACAACGAACACGCCCTGCAGATGTTCCGCCACCTGGGGTTTGTGTTGGAGGGTCATCTGCGCCGGACCCACCGCAAGGACGGCAACTGGTACGACTCCTTTGCCATGGGCCTGCTGGTCGATGAATACCACCGCCGCCGCAGTCGGGTGCTGGCACAATACGCCTGAAAAACGGCTCACGGGATGGAGGGGCGCTAATGCCAGTCATCACCATCAACGGCGTCATCGGCAGCGGGACGCTGGAAATCGGCCACCTCGTCGCCCAGAACATGGGCCTCAACTACGTTGACCGCTACATCTTTTCCGAAGCGGCTCGGCTGGTCGGTTCGCCGGTGAGCCAACTCATCGAAAAAGAGCAGCGCGTGGTGCCCTTCCGCGAGAGGGTCGCCCGCTTCATGCAAACCGTGCTGGAACGTTCCGCAGTGGCCGGCGCCGGCGCCGAACCGTACTTCGGCCGCGGCATCGAAATGCTCCCTGCCGAGGCCTATACTGAATTGGTCTCCGACGCAGCCTCGGCCTCCACCGTACACGACCGCGCTTTCATTGAAGCCACCACTTCGGTAATCAAAGAACTGGCCGGCGGTGGCGACGTAGTGATTATCGGGCGCGGCAGCAACATGATCCTCGCCGATACGCCCGGCGTCGTCCACGTGGGGCTCCTCGCTCCCCTGGACGTTCGCGTGGACACCATGGCGAAGCGGGAGTTGTTCACCCCCGACGAAGCCAGATCCTACGCCGAGGAATTGGAAAACGCCCGTGTGACCTTCTATCGCAAGTTTTTCCGGGTCAACGCCAACGACCCCACCAAGTACCACCTGATGCTGAACATCGGGCGGATCTCCCAGAGCACCGCTGCTGAGATTATCGCCCACGCCGCCGAAGACATCACCACAGCGCCCACCAAGTAGCCTTGCTCCCCATTTCCGACGGCGGCCGGCCTCGGGGAACCTTCCCTTACGTCAATGCCGTTCTCATCGGCCTGAACACCCTCGTCTTTCTCTACGAGATTGGCGTCGGGGGCTTCGGTTTTCTGTTCGGCGGCAGCAACCTCGGCATTTTCGTCTTCTTCTTAAAGTTCGGCTTCATTCCGGCTGAACTCACCTCGGGTCAGGGGTTTGAGATTCTACCCTTGGGCCAGGGTGTGAACGTCGCGTCGCCCATCCCAACTTGGGCGACGATGCTGACGTGCATGTTCATCCACGGCGGATTGATGCACTTCATCGGCAATATGCTGTTCCTGTGGGTGTTCGGCGACAACATTGAAGACACCTTCGGACACCTCAAGTACCTGGCGTTCTACCTGGTCTCCGGCGTTCTCGCTACATTGGCCCACTATGCCATCGACCCTTCTTCTCAGACTCCCCTCGTTGGAGCCAGCGGCGCAATATCAGGCGTCATGGGCGCCTACCTTCTGCTCTACCCGGGCAACCGCATCCGAACGCTCATCATCTATTTCTTAATAACCGTAATCGAGCTGCGGGCGGTGTGGCTCCTCCTGATTTGGATCGCTTTGCAAACCGTCCAGGGCCTCCTGTCCATCGGCGTCAGCGATCAGGTCAGCACCGCGTTTTTCGCTCACATCGGCGGCTTTGTTATAGGGGTAGTCGTGGGCACGGTGGTGAGGATGATTATCGGGGATCCCTCCGGCTACGGCGGCGGAAGGCGCGGCGACGGTTATCACCGGCAACCGCAGTACTGGCGGGGTCGCAGAATCGATTGACGCCGCCAGCCTGAACGGCGTGACGGCGCCTCTTTCTGGGTCCGTGCGGGTGGTTTGCCCGTTACGCCTCCGGGAAGGGTATCAATCCCAGTATCTCCCGAGCCTGCTGCGGCGTAGCCGGCTCCCTTCCGTGCAGCCGGGCCATGGTGACCGCCCACTCGATGTACTGGGCGTTGGACGTGGGCTGCGGGTTGTTGGGCAGGAAGGGACTGTCTTCCATCCCGACGCGAATGTGCGCCCCCGTGGCAATGGCGATGGCGCACAGCGGGAAAGTCTGTCCCATGCTGCTGTGAGCCAGCCAGGTGGCTTCGGGATAATGCTCGCGGATGGTGTCGGCGATGAGCATATAGTTGCGCGGCGAACCGACCATGTTCAGCCGACCATCGCCCCAATGGGCGCCGGGCTCTACCAGGAAGTATCGAGAATCCCTGATATAGCCTTCCCGCATCAGCGTGATGGCGGCGTTGACGTTTCCCACGTCATGCACCGCAGGCTCGGGGAATGTCCCGCGCTGGTAGCAGGCGTCCAGCGTGGCCACGATGTCCTCAAACGAGTTGGGACTGGTCACCGTGCGCCGTTGCCCGGTATCCGCGTCCAGCACCCACCGGGTTCCGGAGCCCAGGTTCAGCGACACCATCTCCACCGGCTGCGGGGTTTCCAACAGGTATCGCGTCACCGCGTCCACCGGAACGTGGGCCTGCCGCGCCGTGGTGTGGTTCAGCGCCAAATCGCACTGCGCCCGGATCATGGCGTCGGTCTGGGCATACCACGCCGGGTCGTAGCTGATGCCGCCATCCGGCGTCCGGGCGTGGATATGCACAATGGACGCGCCCGCTTCGTAACACCGCACCGCCTCCTGCGCCACTTCCTCCGGCGTCCACGGGACGTTGGGGTTGTCCTCGCGCCCCCGGCTCCCGTTCAAGCATCCCTTGATGATGATAGTGTCCATAGTCATTCCTCTGCCTTGGCGCTGCGTCTGTTCCGGGGATTATATGTCGGGCAGTGCGGTTTGTGCCATTGGCGGGTCGCCGGGTATGCTGTAGCCGGCAGTGCGCCGCACGATTCAGCGAACCTGTGATGCTGCCGTATCGGAGGGTACAATGGCACTGACACAAAACAACCCGCCCCGGCGACTCTCTGGCGGAAAGCTGAAAATGTATGTCAAGGGTCACCGCGTGACCTGGGGCCAAGCCTTGACTAAAGGCAAAGCTCTGTACGAGAAAATCCGCAGCGAACTGGAAGCCAACCACGCAGGGCAGTACGTGTACATCGACGTTTACAGCGGCGACCACGAAGTAGCGCCCGACCGCAAAACCGCAGAACGCCGTATGTTCGAGCGACACCCCGACGCCGTTCTGTGGGGCCGAACCATTGGGCATGAGGGAAATGACAAGGCGGCTAATTGCTATGACTAGCGGTTGGATTACTGACGACAGGCAGCCTCAGATCGATCTCGTCCTGATTGATGGAAACGACATTATTGATGGAAACGACATTCAGCGTACGGTAACGTTCCTGGTCGATACTGGGTACGATGGTCATCTGGTTATACCGCCCAACACCGTCCGCGACTTGGCCCTTACACCCACCGGGGAGACGCACGACGTCACTGTTGCTGGCGGTGAACGCCAGGACTGGCCGACCTACCGCGCCAACGTCTATTGGAACGACCGGTTGCGCGATGTAGAAGTTCTGGAGTCGGACACCCCACCCCTGCTCGGCATGGCGATGCTGGACGACCCCTCAGCCGGCTATGCCGACCGCCTTACCATCGACGCTGCTGACCGCAACGTGCTCATCGAGCATAACCCGCCGCCATCGCTCACCGAGGATTAACGCTTGGCGCTAGGCCGCGCATCCCAACGGTTCGCCCGCTATGCTATCATACCGCTGACTCCGGGCCGCCGCGTTATCGGCCCGCGTTCAACCAGCACTCATATAACTTCCGGAGGAAGAACCAATGCCGGACTACACCCCCAATATGGTCCTTACCAGCGACAAGGAATACAAAGTTGTCGGCACTCGCCCGGTGCGTCACGACGGCGCGGACAAAGTGACCGGCATCGCCCGCTATAGCGCCGATCTGAACCTGCCGGGGATGCTGTATGGGAAGGTGCTCCGCAGCCCTCACGCCCACGCGCGCATCAGGTCCATCGACACGAGCAAGGCCGAGGCCATGCCCGGCGTGCGCGCCGTCATCACCGGCGCCGACATCGTGGAGCCAACCGGCCGGGCCTCCGACCTCGCCGAAGGCGCGATGATCAACTTCAAGTTCCTGAGCAACAACATCATGGCCCAAGACAAGGCCCTCTACAAGGGCCATGCCCTGGCCGCCGTGGCCGCCATCAACCCCCATGTGGCGGAGGAAGCCCTGGCCCTCATCGACGTGGACTACGAGGTTCTCCCACCGGTGATGCGCGCCCAAGACGCGATGTCCGAGGGTGCGACACTGGTGCATGATCGCCTGGCGGCATTGAATAGCGCCGCTACTCGGGCCGGCGGCATCCTGGACGACGACGACGGCTCCACCGGCACGAATATTGCCAACCGTTTTGAATTCCGCATGGGTGATCTGGACGCCGGGTTCAGGGAAGCCGATATCGTTGTGGAGCGCAGTGTCTCCACTTCCGCCGTCCACCAGGGCTACATTGAACCCCACAGCGGCACGGCCATGTGGCACCAGGACGGCAGCCTGACCATTTGGTCCAGCAGCCAGGGCCACTTCACAGTGCGCGAACATACGGCGCGACTGGTCGGCGTACCCGTCTCCAAGGTCAAGGCCATTCCCATGGAAATCGGCGGTGGTTTTGGCGCGAAACTCGCCGTTTATATGGAACCTTTGGCCGCCCTGCTGGCCAAAAAGGCCCACGCTCCCGTCAAGGTTGCAATGAACCGCACCGAGGTATTTGAGGCCACCGGGCCCACGTCGGGAACGGAAATAGCCTGTAAAATCGGCGCTACCAACGACGGAAAGATTACCGCCGCTGAAGTCCACCTCATCTTCGAGGCCGGAGCCTTCCCCGGCTCGCCGGTGGCCGGCGCCGCCAACTGCGTGCTGGCGGCCTACGACATCGCCAACACCTACATCGAAGGCTACGACATCGTGGTCAACCGGCCCAAGACGGCGGCCTATCGCGCCCCCGGTTCGCCCGCCGCCGCCTACTGCGTGGAGGTCGCGCTGGACGAACTGGCCGAAAAGCTTGGTATCGACCCCATCGACCTTCGCGTGATCAACAGCGCAAAGGAAGGCACGCGCCGGCCCACCGGTCCGCTAACCCCCAAGGTGGGCTATGTCGAGACCCTGGAAGCAACCAAGTCTCATCCCCATTACGCGGCTCCCAAAAACGGGAAGCGCGTCGGACGCGGCGTTGCCTCCGGCTTCTGGGGCAACAACACCGGCCCGGCCGCAGCCGTCGCCCTGGTCAACCCGGACGGTACGGTGACTTTGACGGAAGGCTCCCCCGACATTGGCGGAACCCGCGCCTCGGTGTCCCAGCAGTTCGCCGAGGTCCTGGGCATCGCCGCTGAGGACGTCCACCCGCAGATTGGCGACACCGACAGCATCGGTTTCACCTCCAACACCGGCGGCAGCAGCGTCACGTTCAAGACCGGTTTCGCGGCATACACCGCCGCACAGGACGTGAAGCAGCAGATGATCGCCCGAGCCGCCCGCATCTGGGAAGTGGAGCCGGAGGATGTGCTCTACGAAGACGGCGCGCTCAAGCACCGTTCCGACGACCAACTCCAGATGACCTTCCAGCAACTGGCGGCTCGGCAGGTTCCCACCGGCGGCCCCATAGTCGGGCGCGGCGGCGTGAACCCCGGCGGCGCCGGCCCGTGCATTGGAGTCCACATCGTTGACGTGGAAGTTGACGAGGATACCGGCAAGGTGGATGTCGTGCGCTACACGGCCATCCAGGACGCCGGCAAGGCCATCCACCCCTCCTACGTGGAGGGACAGATCCAGGGCGGCGCGGTCCAAGGCATCGGCTGGGCCCTTAACGAGGAATACTACATCAGCGATCAGGGCCATATGCTAAATTCCAGCTTCCTCGATTACCGCATGCCCACGAGTCTGGACCTGCCCATGATCGACACCTGCATCGTCGAGGTGGACAACCCCAACCATCCTTACGGTGTGCGTGGCGTCGGCGAAGTGCCCATCGTCCCTCCCATGGCCGCCATCGCCAACGCCATCTACGACGCCATAGGCGTGCGTTTGACCGTTCTGCCCATGAACCCGGGTAACGTCCTGGAAGCGCTGTGGGAGAAGAACGGGAATTAGTTGCCACTCAGGGGCGAATAATTATTCGCCCCTGCCACAATTGACTGGGGGCTGAAATGGCAGACGTTTGGATACCCCCGCAAATGCAGCGCATCACCGGGGCTCCGGATCGGGTGCAGGTTGACGGCGCCACCGTGCGCCAGGTGATCAACAACCTGGAACGGATTCATCCGGGCATGAAAGAACTGCTTTACGACGAAGAGATGGACGACATCACGCCGGGTCTGGCGGTGATCGTGGATGGCGACGTGAGCCAGTTGGGTCTGATGGAACGGGTGAGCGAGGATACCGAAATGCACTTCCTCCCCGCCATCGGAGGCGGATAGCAAATTTTGCGAGGAGGAGCGAACTGAATTGCCCCGAGCGCTGCGCTCCGTCCCTTGAAAATCCGGCCCGCCTCTGGCAAGATTAGCCTACTATGATGATTGGCGCATTTGAACTGCAGGAACCCTTGCCCGAGTTGAGGGACCCCCATGTGTTTGCCATGATCCGCCCCTGGGTGGACGTGGGCAGCGTGGGTACCCTGACCCTCAATCGGTTGGAACGATATCTTGGCTCAAGAGAATTGGGCCGGCTCCACCGGCCCGGCGAGTTCTTCGATTTCACCCGCTACCGGCCCAGCATGCGCCTGGTGGAGAATGAACGTCGGGTTCGTATCCCCAACAGCATCATCCGGTACGCCACCACCGAAAACGGTCCGGACTACCTCTTCTTCCACCTGCGCGAACCCCACTCCAACAGCGAAACCTACACGGAATCCATCCTGCAGGTGGTCGAATCCTTTAACGTCAAGCGGTACTGCCGCCTGGGGGCAATGTACGACGCCGTACCGCACACTCGCCCTCTGCTGGTCACCGGTTCTTTGGGGGCCGTGCCTCAGCTCCGGCCCGTCCCCAACCTGAAGCTCCGGGGCAGCACCTACCAGGGGCCGACCACGATAATGAACCTGGTGTCCGACGGCATCGAGCGGATGGAGATTGAAGCCATCAACTTCATGGTTCACCTGCCCCAGTACGTCCAGTTGGACGAGGACTACAACGGCACGGCCAGGATGATCGAAGTGCTCTCATCGGTGTACTCGGAGATTCCCGCGGACCTGGCGCCGACGCGCCGCGGCCAACGGCAATACCGGGAGTTGAACGCAGCGGTCGAACGCAATTCCGACCTGCAAGGCTTGATCCGCCAGATGGAAGATTACTACGACACCAACGAAGCCGAGGCGCCGGTTTCCGGAGAGAGCAGCGAGGAATCCGCGGATGCCGTCGCCTTGTCACCCGAGATTGAACAGTTCCTCAGCGAGTTGGGCGAGGAATTCGGCCAACGCGAGGAATAGAACCCGCCCCCTGCGAAAGCGGAAAAGGCCGGGTCATACGACCCGGCCTTTCTTTAGCGCTCAAACGCGATTATGGTGGCGACGGATGGATTCGAACCAACGACCTAGCGCTTATGAAGCGCCCGCTCTGCCACTGAGCTACGTCGCCCACCGCGCAGCCACGGCCAGACGCCGACGCTACCGCGCTCAAGAATATGGTAAGGGGCGTACCATCGGGTTGTCAATTGGATAATGGCTACTTCCGACGCTCAAGATTCCCAGACCGTGCTGGCGGATGCCGCCGTTCAAATGGAGTCTTTGGTCGTCCGCTTGTGCCGCCAATTGGACCCGTTCCCGAGGTTCCTTGGCATGGCCACCATCCAGGCGATAGAGCTTGACCCCACCCCGACGCCCAACCCCAACCTGGGATGCGTCGTCCTGACGCCGGACGGCGGCATCGCCGAATTGGACGTTACCGCAATACCGGGGATCGTGGGTGTCCTGGAAGTTGACCAGGTGGAGCAGTTCACGCCCCTTGACCTGAACACCAGCGAATACCTAGTTTACCTCACCGAAGCTATCCGAGTCCTGGCGTCCGAACTGGCTGGTCGCGGCGGTTAGCCGTCTGTAAGATCAACGTCGCCGGACTGCCCGCCGGTCTTGCGCAGCAGCCGAATCCCGTCAATGCGCACTCCGCGATCCACCGCCTTGCACATATCGTAAACCGTCAACGCGGCCACCGACACGGCGGTTAACGCTTCCATCTCCACACCGGTCTTGCCCGACGTAGTCGCCGTGGCCGTGACCGAGACCCGGCTCTCCGGTTCATCCAGCGTGAGCTCCACGTCCACCTTGTTCAAAGGGAGCGGATGGCACAATGGGATCAGTTCCGCCGTCCGTTTCGCGCCCATAATCCCGGCCAGTTGGGCGATGGTTAGAACGTCCCCTTTCTTCATCAATCCGTCGCGGATGAGGGCCAGGGTTTCGGGTTGCATCACCACGTAACCGCCGGCCTGCGCGAACCGGTCGGTAATCGGTTTCCAGCCCACGTCAACCATGCGGGCGCTGCCGTCCTCGGCCAGGTGGGTCAGACGGTCGGCGGGCTTGTTCGCGTTTTCGGTGGTCATATGGGCCTCCCGCTAACCGCCAATGTGGTACATCTCGACTTTCGGGCGTGCGTTGTCTCGCGTTGCCGTGTTCGCGGTCCGTTCCTCGGAATAACGGTCCCGCCGCACCTTCCACATACCTGCGATGATGCCGGCCAATTCCTCGTCATCAGCCCCGTCCCTCATTGGCCCGCGCAGGTCAACGCCATCCGTGGCGAACAAGCAGGTGTAGATTTTTCCGTCCGTGGAGAGCCTCGCCCGGGTGCAGTTGGCGCAGAACGGCTGCGTGACTGATGCGATAACACCGATCTCCCCTTCGCCGTCCCGGTACCGCCAGCGATTTGCCACCTCGCCGACGTAATTGGGTTCTGCGGGTTCCATCGGCAACTCCGCGTCGATCATGCCGACGATTTCGGCGGCGGACACCACCTGATCCAGTTTCCAACCGTTGCGATTACCCACGTCCATGTATTCGATGAATCGGACGATATGCCCGCTGCCTTTGAAATGACGGGCCAAGTCCACGATGGTGTGGTCGTTGACGCCTTTCTGAACTACGGCGTTGATTTTGACGGGCGACAAACCGGCAGCAGCAGCCCGGTTGATGCCGTCCAGCACCCGACGTGTGCCGAAACCCCGCCCGTTCATCTGCTTGAACACCGCATCGTCCAGCGAATCCAGGCTGACGGTGATGCGGTGCAGGCCAGCTTCCGCCAGTTGGCTCGCCTGCTGCGCCAGCAGATAGCCGTTGGTGGTCAGGGTAATGTCGTCAGCGCCGGGAATCTCCGAGAGTTGGCTGATCAGTTTGGGAAGGTCCACCCGCAGCAACGGCTCCCCGCCGGTGATACGGAGTTTGTTCACTCCGGCGGTGACGAATAATCCGGCCAGACGCGCGATTTCCTCGAACGTCAGTATCTCGTCCTTGGGCAAGAACTCATACGCCTCTCCGAATATTTCGGCCGGCATGCAGTATGGACACCGGAAATTGCAACGGTCGGTGACCGAGATCCGGAGATCCCGCAACGGGCGGCCAAACAGGTCGGTGATCATAAAGGCGATTTACGGACGGTTGGTCAGGCGGTGAGTTTCTTCAGGGCAAGCAATGCTTTACGGGCCGCGTCGGCGCGGTGGCTGATGCGGTTCTTGTCTTCCAGCGGCAGTTGTGCAATCGTCTTGCCGTAGGAGGGCAGATAGAAAACCGGATCATAACCGAACCCGTGCTCGCCATTTGGTTCGTATTGTACCATCCCTGCGATCGAGCCAACGAAAGTGGACAGCACCTGGCCGCCGGGCCCCGCGATGGCGGTGAAACAACGGAACCGGGCAAGGCGTCGCTCCCAGGGGACTCCTTCAAGGTTATTCAAAAGCAGTTCCACCCGGTCTCCATCCGACGCGTATGCGTCTCCGCCGTAGCGGGCTGAGTACACCCCCGGAGCGCCGCCCAGCGCGTGAACCTCAAGCCCCGAATCGTCGGACACTGTCAGGCAACCGGACAGGCGGGCATACTCGCTGGCCTTGAGATGCGCGTTGGCCAGGAACGTGTCGCCGGTCTCCTCCACCTCTGCCGCCACACCGGCGTCGTCCAGCGAAATCAGGGACCCGGGCCAGCCGGCCAGCAGTTCCCGGTATTCACGCATCTTGCCGGGGTTTCGCGTCGCCACCAGGAGTACCGGAGTGGACATAACTAAATCACGCCCTGCGCTGCGAGGGTTTCCAGGTCGCTGTCGTTCAGGCCGAGCCAACCGCCGTAGATTGCGGCGTTGTGCTGGCCCACCGTGGGGCCCATGTGCCGCAGCTCGCCCGGCGTGTCGCTGAATTTTGGCACCAGCCCCAGCATCCTGGTGTGTCCCAACTCGGGGTCGTCCATCTCGACGATGTCTTCGCGAGATTGGTAGTGCGCGTCGGAGACAATATCGGCGCTGTTATAAACCGGCCCTACCACGCCGCCGGCGGGTATGAGCTCGTCCAGCACCGCGTCGGCGTTGCGGCCGCCGAGCCACTCTTGCAAGATTTCGTTCAGAGCGTCTTTGTGCTGCAGACGGGCGGCGTTGTTGGTGAAACGCGGATCATCCAGCAAGTCTCCGAGGCCCATGGCCTGCGCCAGTCCTTCCCAGGTGTTCTGCGACGTGGCGGAGAGTCCCAACCAACGCTCATCCCCGGTGCGAAACAGGCTGCGCGGCGCGGCGTCGGGGAAATCGTTGCCCACCCGTTCCCTGATTTCTCCCAAGCGGTCGTAGATCGTGAGGTGGGGAATGCAGAGCCGAAACAGCGGCTCGAAGAGGCTGAGGTCAACCACCTGCCCTGCTCCGG
The DNA here is from genome assembly GCA_021295965.1 of Dehalococcoidia bacterium. Lineage (GTDB taxonomy): Bacteria > Chloroflexota > Dehalococcoidia > Lucifugimonadales > UBA3495 > Bin87. Next base: position 21,716 of record JAGWBI010000003.1, read on the forward strand.
GATGACCGTCTCGCCGGTCAGCGTCTCGCCGGTAAATCGCCATCATCCCGGCCATTGCCCCGAACACCCCGGCGATCTCGTCGGCCAGCGGCACCGGGGGCAGATTGGGCGGCGTGTCGGGGAACCCCGTCATGCCGATGTACCCGCTCATGCACTCAGCGATGGTGCCGAAGCCGGGCCGGTCTTTGTAAGGCCCGGTCTGCCCGAACCCTGAAAAACGCAGAATCACCAAGCCAGGGTTAACCTCCGCGCTATGCAGGTCTGTAGGCCCCAATCCCCAGCGTTCCAGCGTGCCGGGCCGGAAACCCTCAATCAGCACATCCGCCTGCCTCGCCAGATCCTTGAGCAATCGCTGTCCTCCGGCGTCGGCCATGTTCAGCGTGATGGACTGCTTGTTGCGGGAATGGACCTTCCACCACAGTGAAACGCCGTTGTAGAACGGCCCCCAGTTGCGCAGCGGATCACCGGCGCCGGGCCGCTCCACCTTGACAACTTCGGCTCCGAAATCGGCCATCAATGACGACGCAGTGCCGCCGGCCACGATGATAGAAAGATCCAGTACGCGCAAGCCGGTCAGCGGGCCGGAGGAGTTGTTAGTAGAGTTCACAATATCAGTCCACCCATCGGTGTTTTTTGCAACGGCACAGGCGCGATATTACGTCTCCGCTCCACCGGCGTCAAACCAGGACAGCGCGGCCTCAAGCACCGCCTCCGGGTATTCCATGGGCAGGAAGTGGCTGCCTTTCCCCATCGCTTTCACCCGCGAACCGGCCACCAACTCCTGAAATTGCCTGACGCCGGCATCGTCCGGCCTTTGGCATCCGGGATAATCGGCCAGCAGCAGCAACCATTGGCCCGTCAATCCGCGCAGATAGTTTTCAACCGGAAGATCGTCGCGCATTCCGTAAAACGTCGCTTCCGTTTCCGGGTGGCATTTCAATTCCGCGCGACCATCAGGCAGCATGTTGGTGCCGCCGGTGATGAATTCTTGGAATGGCTCGTCCGCCCAATCTTTGAAGGCGGCTCGGGTTCGATAGGCTTCGAACATCGCTTCGCGGGATTCCCAGACCGGGCGCTTCATGCGGGTGCGCTCGGCGCGCCGATTGAGGTCCTGGGAATCCGTGGTGGGCGCGTCGTTGCTGACCCGGGTTTCCACCAAAACCACTGGGCCAAATACATCCGGCAAAATATTGGCGGCGATGATGGTCGCCAACCCGCCCGAGGAATGGCCCACCACTCGCGGCCGGTCCAACTCCATAGTCTCGATGATGGCCGCCAGATCCTCACCGGCATACTCAAAGCGGTATCCCTTGTCCGATTTTTCGGTGTCTCCGTGACCACGTTGGTCGAAAGCCAACACTCGGTAACGCTGGGCCAGGCGCCGCGCCACGGGTTTCCAGGGCCAGGCACACAGGCCGGTGGCGTGAAGCATCAGCAGCGGCGGGTTGCGCGGATCGCCCCACTCCAGGCAGTGGTGGCGGATGCCGTTGGCGTGAAAAAATCGGCTGGACCAATCGTCCGGACAGTCGTTGGTGGAGGGCATAATGGGGCCTTCGTTTGTGTTTGCGGAATGGACAATATGCTATAATGCCGCCGCCAATTTAGCCAGACGTTCTTCCCATTTCCGGTGGGTCTGCTGCTATCATGCTTGACGACTATTTCGGCCAGTACGGCCTAATCGCTATCTTCCTGGCGCTGTCCATCGTGGTGCCATGCAGCATGTTGCTGGCATCCTTCGGATTGTCGAAGTTCGGTATCCGTCCGGCGCGGCCCGACCCGGTGAAGCACGACACCTACGAGTGCGGCGTGCAGACTATCGGCGGCACCTGGAACCGCTTCCAGTTCCGCTACTACATGTTCGCCATCCTGTTCGTCATATTCGACGTGGAGGTGGTGTTTCTGTACCCGTGGGCAACCAAGTTCCTTACCCTGGAACTGTTCGCACTGATTGAAATGGCGGTGTTCGTCGGAATTCTGCTTCTGGCCTGGGGATACGCCTGGCGGAAGCGGGACCTGGAATGGCAAGGATAGGCGCAATGGTTGAATCGACCCACTTCACCCTGCCAACCGTTGGCGGGCCCCTGCACAATCGCACCTGGGACATTGACCGGTCCGAAGGTCAAACGGTCAACGACCTCATCGCGGCGTCCCAGTCCCCCATTGAGGTTCCGGCCATCGAAGTGCCCGACGACCTGAAGCGGAACCTGATGGTCACGTCCGTGGACGCGCTGGTTAACTGGAGCCGCAAGTCGGCGCTGTGGCCGGTGTCATTCGGTCTGGCCTGCTGCGCATTTGAAATGATGGCTACTGCCATGGGCCGGTTTGATATATCCCGCTTCGGGATGGAGGTGTTCCGAGCCTCGCCCCGCCAGGCTGACCTGATGATCGTCGCCGGCACCGTAACCTGGAAAATGGCGCCGCCCATCAAGCGCATCTACGAGCAGATGGCCGAACCGCGCTGGGTGATTTCCATGGGCGTTTGCGCCACCAGCGGCGGCCCGTACTTCGGTTCCTACAGCGTGGTTCCTGGAGTGGACCACATTATCCCAGTCGATGTTTACGTGCCGGGTTGCCCGCCCCGGCCCGACGCCCTGCTCTATGGCATCATGGAGCTCCACGAGAAAATCAAGCGGTACCGCAACCTGGGCACGGAGAGCTTCAAGCCGTGACGCTCGCAGCCTTGTCCGGCGAAACGTTGGCGCAGTGCATACAACAATCTGCGCCCGGTGCAGTGGTACGTTGGGATGACGTGGCGGTCTGGGTGGAACCTTCCGCGTTGGCGTCAGTAGGCGCTGCGTTACGAGACGACCCCGATCTGGACTTCCGGTTTCTCAACGCCGTCAGCGCCATCGACTTCGTTGAGCATTTCGAACTCGTCTATCATCTGACCTCTTTTGCGAAACTGCACACCGGCGTTGTCCGCAGTCGGATCTATGGCCGGGAGGAACCCGTCGCCGCTTCCGTGGTGGGCGTCTGGAAAGGCGCTGACTTCCAGGAGCGGGAGATCTGGGATTTGATGGGAGTGCGCTTCAGCGGCCACCCCAATATGAAACGCATCATGCTGTGGGAGGGTTTCGACGGCCATCCCTTACGCAAGGACTTCCTGTAAGCCCGGCGCTCAGGCGGGATTCTCCGAGCATTCAAGCCATGACCATCCGCACCGAACCGATGACGGTTAACGTGGGGCCCCAGCACCCCAGCACCCACGGCGTGTTTCGGGTGCGTATCACCTTCGACGGAGAGAACATCGTGGAAGTGGAGCCGGTGCTGGGTTACCTGCACCGGGGCACCGAAAAACTGGCCGAGGAGCGCAACTACGTCCAGGTGGTGACCCTCACCGACCGCCTGGATTACACCTCCTCCATGATTAACAACCAGGCCTACTGCCTCGCCGTCGAGCAACTCCTGGGCATTGAACCCCCGCGGCGGGGGAAATACTTGCGTACCCTGACCGCCGAGCTCCAGCGCATCGCCAGCCACCTGATCGCGGTGGGATTCTTCGTTCAGGAATTGGGAGCTTTCGGCACTCCGCTGATGTACACCTTCCGCAGCCGTGAGCGTATCCTCGACCTGTTCGAAATGCTGTGCGGCGCCCGCGTCACGGTGAGCTACATGCGCCCCGGCGGAGTTTTCGCCGATGTCCCCCCGGACTTCTGGCCCGCCCTGCAGCAGTTCCTTGAGGATTTCGAGCCGGAGCTGGAGGAGCTGGAAAATCTGCTGCTCAACAACGAAATCCTCATGGCCCGCACTCGGGGGGTGAGTCCCCTCCCGGCAGACGTTGCTATCAACTGCTCCGTCAGCGGCCCGGTGCTGCGGGCCAGCGGGATCAACTGGGATTGGCGCAAGATGGCGCCATACGACGCCTACGACGAGGTTGAGTTCGACGTCCCCATCGGGCGCAACGGCGACAACTACGACCGCTTCTGGGTGCGGATGCAGGAAGTCCACCAGAGTCTGCGGATCGTCCGCCAATGCGTAGCCCAGATCGAACCCGGGCCGGTGCGTCTCGAGTTGCCCATGGTCCTCCGCGCCGAACCCGGCGCCGAGGCTTACGGCCGGGTCGAAGCCTCTAAGGGCGAACTCGGTTTCTTCCTCGTAAGCGATGGAGGAGTATCGCCATACCGGTGTAAAATCCGCTCGCCTTCCCTGATCAATTTAACCATTACGGAACATCTCCTGCTCGGTTGGAAATTGGCCGACATGATCGTTTCGCTGGGCAGCGTTGACATCAACATGGGTGAGGTTGACCGGTAATGCGTTGCGTCACCAACCCTGACTGGATGCTGAACCCGGATGGCGCGCTGGGCGGCAACCCGCTGTTCAACCTCCTTTACAGCGCGCTGGCCCACATCCTGCCGTGCTGGGTGAGCTTCCTCGTCGCTGGCCTCGTCATCATGCTCATACTGATCAACGCGGTGCTGCTGGGCGCAGCGATAGTCAGCTGGGGCGAACGGCGACTGCTGGGACGGTTCCAGAACCGCATCGGCCCCAACCGCTGGGGACCCTTCGGAGCATTGCAGCCCATCGCCGACTTGGCCAAGCTGATTACCAAGGAAGACATCATCCCCTACGGCGCCGACCGGCTGGCCTTCACTGCCGTCCCGGTCATCATGGTGGCCGCGGCCCTATTGGCAACCGCGGTGCTGCCGTTCGCCAAGGACGTGGCCCTGGTAGATCTGAACGTCGGCGTTCTCTTCGTCCTCGCCGTCAGTTCGCTGACCTCAATCGCCGTCTTCACCGCAGGGTGGGCATCCAACAACCGCTACGCTTTGTTCGGGGCCGGGCGCGCGGTGGCCGTTTTGCTCAGCTACGAGATCCCTGTGGTTTTGTCGTTGCTGGGTGTGGTGTTGGTGGCCGGCTCCATGTCTCTGGGCGACATCGTGACAGCGCAGGCGGTACCCTTCTTCCTGGTTCAGCCGCTGGCCTTCTTCGTCTTCGTCGCGGGAATGTCCGCCGAATTGAACCGTACCCCCTTCGACGTGGCGGAAGCCGAGTCGGAAATCATTGCCGGCTACCACACCGAATACAGCGGCATCAAGTTCGCGCTGATTCAGGCGGCCGAGTTCGGTGGCGTGTTGGTGGTATCCGGCCTGATCGCCACGCTCTTCCTCGCCGGTTGGGCCGGACCGGTGGCGGACTGGTTGGGATGGTTGTGGTTCCTCATCAAGACCTTTATCGGCATCTTCCTCTTTGTGTGGATCCGGTCCACCTACCCGCGCCTGCGACTGGATCAGATCATGGCGGTCTGTTGGAAGTTCCTCATGCCGCTGAGCATGATCAACCTGGCGGCGGTGGTGTTGGAGGTATTTTTCCTGAGAGACGCCAACGGGGTCCTGACCACCGCCGATCTATGGATAATGGCCGGCATCAACATCGTGCTGGCCGCCGTCTCCATCGCGTTTTTCGGACGATTGATACGAGAGAAAGTCCGCACCGGCCTGCCGGTCACCCCAGCATCCCAGCCGTTGGTGCGCGGCGTGCCTACCATAGAAGTGAACTGACGCCCAGGGGAGGATCGACGTGTACGGACTGGAAATGGCAAAAGGCTTGCTGGTTACGCTGTCCAACCTGGTGCGTAAGCCCTTCACCACCTCATACCCGGAAGAACGCATCCGCCAGCATCCCAGGTTCCGCGGTGAAGAATTCACGTGGTATGAGGAACGTTGCACCGGCTGCGCTTCCTGCGCCAAGTACTGCCCATTGGGGATCATCAAAATCGTCACCAGTCCCAGCGAAACGGCGCCGCTCCAGGGAGACAAGTACCGGCTGGAAGTCTTTGACATCGAACTCCAGCGTTGCATGTTCTGCGGCCTGTGCGTGGAAGCCTGCCCTTACGACGCCCTGTTCATGGGCAGTGGCTTCGAGGAAGGCCAATACCGGCGGACCGACCTGGTAATTACCATCGACCGCCTCCGGCAGGCCGAGAAAAACCCCAGCACCTGGTTCCGCCCGCAGCTTGAGGGCATGGATTACCGTCCCGGCGCCAGTCGTCCTTTGGGATGGCGTGAAGTAGGCCGCGAAAATTGGCGGTGGCACCAGCACGAAAAGGCCGGAATGCGCCTGGAAGGCAACGGTCAGAATGGCGAGGGCGAAGCCTAGATGTGGTTCGAGCAGCTGGTCTTCTGGATCCTTTCGGTGACCGCCATTGCCGGCGCCCTGGGAGTCGTGCTGGTTCGCGACCTGTTCCGCTCGGCCCTCCTGCTGGCGATGGTGTTCGTTGCCGTCGGCGGTCTGTTCGTGTTGATGAACGCCGAATTCCTGGCCGTAGTGCAAATCTTGATCTACGTCGGCGCAATCGCCGTGCTGTTCATTTTCGCGGTGATGTTGACCCGGGACGTGCAGCAGGGCAACGCGCCGAACCGCCTGCAGATCCCGGCGGCTCTGGTATCCGCGCTGCTGCTGGCGGCCATGATCGCCACCGCAGTCACCACCGACTGGACCACGTTGGCCGGAGCAGGACTGGAAAGCAAAGGCCAGATCGCGCAGACCCAGGCGGTTGGAATTCCTGATGCAACGGAGTTGGCCGGCGCCGGTTTGACCGCCGCTGAGGTGGAGAACGTCAGCAGCGGCGGGTTGGCCGACCTCCTGATTGGCGATTTTGTCCTGCCTTTTGAGGCAGTGTCCCTGCTTTTGCTGGCTGCCGCCATCGGCGGGCTGGCCCTGGCGCGCGGGCGAGGGAGCTAGACGTTGTCGCTCGAATCGATGCTCATCGTGGCGTCTGTCATCTTCTGCATCGGGCTCTACGGTGCGTTGGCGCGGCGCAATTTCATCGCCGTCCTGATGTCCATCGAGTTGATGTTCAACGGCGTCAACCTGACCATGGTGGCCATGGGACGGTGGCTGGCGCCCTACGCCGTGCAGGAACAGCTTTCGGCCGTGCTTACCGGGCAGGTGTTCGCCGTCTTCATCATCACGGTAGCCGCCGCTGAGATCGCACTGGGCCTCGGCATCGTTTTTGCCATATTCCGCTCCAACGAAAGCGTTGATCTTACCGACGCTGCCACGCTGCGACACTGATCCATCACAGTCCTTTAGAATTCATAGCACCATTCATCCGAACGAACGCCATGTGGGTAGAATTCAAACGCGCTCCCAACCTGATGGCCGCCGAAATCTGGAAGGAGATCCTGGAGGCCGAGGGCCTGCCCAGTCGCATCCTCCCGGAGGGCGACATACGCGATTGGAGCGAGCGCGTTCCGTTCCGGATCTACGTCCCCAAGGGCCGGGAACACGTGGCGGAAGAGATAGTACGGAAGCTATGAGGATGGCCACGGCATGATCACTGAACAGTTGGTGTGGGCCATCTTCCTGCTGCCGGTGGCTTCGTTCCTGCTCATCGGACTTGTCATAAGACCGATGGGCGCGAGTTTTGCCAAAGTTGCCGGATACCTCACCATCGCTGCCCTGGGTGTCGGGTTCATCCTGTCCGTTTGGCTTTTGCGCTCGTCGGCCCACCACCACATGGTGTACGAATTTGCTCCGCACCTGTGGCTCGAACTCGGCGGCGCCACCATCGAAATGGGCCTGCTGCTGGATCCGCTGACCAACGTCATGCTCGTGGTGGTCACCGGCGTCAGCCTCATGGTGCAGATCTATTCCATGGGTTACATGGATGGCGACGAGAGTTTCGCGCGCTATTACGCCTATATGTCGCTGTTCAGCGCGTCCATGATCGGCTTGGTGCTGGCGGTCAACATCGTTCAGATGTACGTGTTCTGGGAGCTGGTCGGATTGTCGTCATATCTCCTGATCGGGTTCTGGCACAACCGGCCATCGGCGGCGGCGGCGGCGAAAAAAGCGTTCGTAATCACGCGTATCGGCGACGTGGGGTTCCTGCTGGCAATCATCTACCTGTTCTTCCAGGCCGACGAATTCGCCGCCCACGGACTCAATGCCCTGCATATCCCGCACATCTGGGAGGCGGCGGCTCCGATTGCGGCTGGCGGCGCCGGCATAGTGGCCGGTGGAGCATTGCTGTGGCTGTGCCTTGGTCTGTTCGCCGGAGCCGTGGGCAAGAGCGGCCAGTTCCCCCTGCACACCTGGCTCCCGGACGCCATGGAGGGTCCGACCCCGGTCAGCGCGCTCATCCACGCCGCTACCATGGTCGCCGCCGGCGTTTTCCTGGTGGGACGGTTCTTCCCCGTCTTCGCCGAGTCCCAGGCGGCGATGATGGTGGTCGCCCTCATCGGCGCGTTCACCGCCGTTTTCGCTGCCACCATGGGCCTCGCCGCCAACGACATCAAGCGCGTCATGGCCTACTCCACGGTGAGCCAGCTGGGCTACATGATGGCAGCCCTGGGCGTGGGCGCATACAACGCGGCCCTGTTCCACCTGTTCACCCATGCTTTCTTCAAGGCGCTTTTATTCCTCGGGGCGGGCAGCGTCAACCACGCCGCCGGCACCTTCAACATGATGTACATGGGAGGCCTCCGGAAGGCGATGCCCTGGACCTACTGGCTCATGGTCATCGGATCCTTGAGCCTGGTCGGCATCTTCCCGCTGGCCGGTTTCTGGAGCAAGGACGAAATCCTGCTGGAATCCTGGCTCGCCGGAGGCCCGGTTCCGGCATCTATCAGCCTGTTGGTGTTCATCCTGCTGCTGGTGGGTGTCCTGCTCACCGCCTTCTACACTTTCCGCATGGTGCATCTCACGTTCCACGGAGAGTTCCGCGGCGGCGGTGAACAGGAACTCCACGACACTGAAGCCGCCGGTGAGCCGGCCCCAACCGGCGTTACCCACCACGTGCATCTTGGCGAATCCCCCCTCGTCATGGTGGTTCCCATGGGCATCCTCGGTTTCAGTGCCGTCGTAGCCGGCTGGATCGCCAACCCCATCGGCCTTTCCAGCATATTCGGCTTGATACCGTCCCATTGGCTCACCGAATACTTCGCGTCCGGGCTGCACGACGGGCACCATGCACCGCCGTTCAACATCGGGATCGCCGTCATATCCAACGTCGTCGCCTTTGCCGGCATTGGCCTGGCAGTCCTGGCGTATGCGTGGCCGCGCCCCTTCGTGTTCAGGGATCCTTTAACCGGTGCGGGCCCGCTCCATACTTTGCTCGCCCAGCGTTACTTTATGGACCACCTCTACGAGGGCGTCGTCGTGGGGCGGCTGTTCTACCGTATCGTCGCCGGCATCACCGACTGGGTGGACCGCAACATCGTCGATGGGATCGTCGGATTGACCGGATGGGTCTCCCGCAACGTCGGTAGCCTGATCGCGCTGGCCCAAAACGGTCAGGTGCAGACCTATCCTCTCGTCGCCGCCGTCGGCGGGTTGGTCATCATCATCCTGTACCTGGCGCTGGGATAGCAAACAATGGCTGACGGATTCACAGGACTGCTCACCGTCACCGTCTTCCTGCCGGCCGTCGCCGCTTTACTGTTGGCGGTGGGGACGGTTCGTGGTGACCGCAACATACGCTGGTTCGCGGCGGTGGTGGCCGCTGCCGACCTTGTCCTCTCCGTGATCGTGTTCGTCTTGTTCCGGCCCGGCGGCGACCAATTCCAGTTGGTTGACCGCTTCGACTGGATTAGCACCGACACAGTGCACGCCAGTTATCTCCTGGGCGTGGACGGCATCAGCGCGCCGTTGGTCATGCTGACGGGCCTGCTGGGCCTGTGCGCCGTGTTCGTGTCCTTCCACATCTCCCACCGCGTCCGCGAGTATTTCATCTGGCTGTTCGTGCTGCAAACCGCGGTGCTGGGCGTGTTCACCGCCCTGGACTTCCTGCTGTTCTTCCTCTTCTGGGAAATCGAGTTGGTGCCCATGTACCTGCTCATCTCCACCTGGGGCACCGGCCGGCGGGAATACTCGGCGATGAAGTTCCTGATCTTCACCATCCTCGGCTCGGCGTTCATGCTGGTCGCAATCTTGGGTGTGTTCGTCAGCTCCGGCGTGGACAGTTTCAACATGACCCGCCTTCTTGAAGTCGGCGGGGCATTGGATGCTACGCGGGCCGCCCTGCCCATGGGCGTGCTGTTCTGGCTGTTCTTCATCGCCTTCGCCGTCAAGCTCCCCACGTGGCCGGTGCATACCTGGCTTCCCGACGCTCACACCGACGCGCCGACGGCCGGCAGCGTCATGCTGGCCGGCGTCATGCTAAAGATGGGAGGCTACGGCCTGCTTCGCGTCAACGCTGCAATGTTCCCGGAGCAGTTGCAGACCTATGCACTGCCGGTGGTTGTCCTGGGAGTCATCAGCGTGCTCTACGGCGCCGTGGTCACCCTGCGCCAAACCGACCTCAAACGCCTCATCGCCTACTCCAGCGTCAGCCACATGGGGTTGGTGTTGCTGGGCCTGGGTTCCGTGGCCGCCGTGGGCGGCGCGCTCAGCGACGCGGGTTTGACCGGCGCGGCCATGCAGTTGTTCACCCACGGCACCATCACCGGGCTGTTATTCGTCGCTGTGGGCATTCTCTACGAAAAGACCCACACCCGTCACATACCCGATCTGGGAGGTCTCGCCAACCGGATGCCGCTGGTGGCAACGGCTTTCCTGGTGGCCGGCGCGGCCTCTCTTGGCTTGCCGACTCTCAGCGGCTTCGTATCCGAGTTGTTGGTATTCTTTGGCGGCTTCCGTGCCTTCCCGGCGCTGACCATTCTGGCCGTCCTGGGCATCATACTGGCCGCCGGATACATCCTGTGGATGCTGCAACGCACCCTGTTCGGTCCGCGCCCGTCGCGGTGGGATGATCTCTCCGATGCCTCGCCTGTTGAACTGGTGCCGGTGGCCCTGTTGGTGGTGAGCATTGTTGTGGTGGGCGTGTACCCCGCCTGGTTGACCGATGTCTTCCGCGACGGCCTTGCGCCCATCGTGAGCAGCTATAATGCCGGCATCGCCGGTGTGGGACGCTAGAGCAGAGAACGCTTCACCATGACCGCTTACGACCTGTTCCTGGTTTCGCCTCTCCTGGCCCTGGCTGCGTTGGCCATGCTGGTCATCGTGGTGGATTTGCTGACCCGGCGCACCGGGTTGCTGGTCGGGGTGTCATTCGTGGGACTGGCGGCTCCGGCCGCGTTGAGCGTCTGGCAGATGGTGTCCCTTTCCAGCAGCGGTCAGAGCGAGTTGATGGCCGAGGGGTCGGTGGTTCTCTACACCCTCTCCATCGACCGTTTTGCGCTGTTCTTCAACTTCCTGATCCTGGCCGCCGTCGGCCTGGTGGTGTTGGTTTCCAACGACTATGTGCGCCGCATGGAACGGCTGCAGGGCGAATACTTTGGGTTGATGCTCCTGTCGGCAACGGGAATGATGCTGCTGGTGGCAGCGGACGAACTGATCACCATGTACATCGCCCTGGAATTGACCACGCTCCCGTTGGCGGCGCTGGCGGCCTTCCTGCCCAACGGCCGGTCCAGCGAAGCGGGCATGAAGTTTCTCATCATCGGCGCCATCAGCAGCGCGCTGATGCTCTACGGCATGGCCCTCATCTACGGATTCACCGGCAGCACTCGCTTGGAAGAGATCGCGGTGGCGCTGGCCGGCAGTTCCTCGTCGGGCATTATCCCCTTTGGCAGCATGGCCGTGCTGTTGGCGGTGGTACTGCTGTTGGCCGGGTTCGGCTTCAAGATGTCCGCCGCGCCGTTTCAGATGTGGGTGCCAGACGTGTACGAAGGCGCCCCGACGCCCATGGTCGCCTTCCTGTCCGTGGCCAGCAAAGCGGCGGCTTTTGCGCTGGTTCTTCGTGTGTTCTACATCGGCTTCGATGCCCTGGGTGGCGACTGGTGGGTGTTGCTTGCCGGACTGGCGGCGCTCTCCATGACCATCGGCAACCTGGTGGCCATCGCCCAACGCAACATCAAGCGTCTTTTCGGCTACAGCACCATCGCCCACGCCGGTTATATCCTCGTCGGCGTGGCGGCTATCGTAACCGTAGGGAACGAGGAAACATTCGGTCCCAGCAGCGTGTTGTTCTACCTCGCCGCTTATACCGCCGCCAACCTGACCGCCTTTTTCGCCATCGTCTCCATAGGAAACCGAATCAACAGCGACGAGATCGAAGATTACGCCGGTATGTTGCGCCGTGCGCCTTTCCTCGCCATCGCGCTGGCGCTGGCGCTCATCGCCCTCATTGGCGTCCCGCCCACCAGCATATTCATCGCCAAGATCTACATCTTCGCTGCCGCTATCAACACCGGCGAGTCACTGATGACCTGGCTGGTGATCATCGGCGTGGTCAACAGCGTGGTTTCCGCGTACTACTATCTGCGGGTCATCAAGGTCATGTTCCTCCAGCCCGCCATCAACACGGAGCGGCTCGGCGCGTCGTGGCCGGTCAACGTTGCCCTGGGCGTCGCGGCGTTGTGTATGTTGTGGTTGGGCGTCGCTCCGGGGGCCATTCTGGACGCAGCCGAGCGTGCGGTGGTCGTCCTCACGGCCGGCGGCTGAGGACTGCCACAGCGAACCTGCCATGAAGACCGTCGGCATCGCCTACAACGACCTTATCCCCGAGGCGCTGGACCTGGCCCACGCCATCGTCGGCGAGCTAAACCTGGGCCCGGACACCTGGATCCTGCGCGCCGAAGATGCTGACGATCTGAGCCAACGAGCGCGGAATACCGACCTCGTAATCACCATCGGCGGCGACGGTACGATCCTCCGGGTGAACCGGGCGATCGCGCCCCAGGGGATTCCGCTGGTAGGCATCAACATGGGCCGCCTGGGTTTCATGACCGAGTTGACCGTGCCCGGTGTAATGGAGCAGTTACCCCGCTATCTGAACGATGGGATGCGGGTCTCCGAACACAGCATGCTCATGGCCACAGTGCACCGCCGCGACAGCGATGCCGATACCGCGCCGGAAGGACCGTACCATGCCCTGAACGATGTCGTCCTCTCGCGCAGCCGTGTTTCCCGCGTGATTACCGTTCGCGCTTCCATCGACGGCGCCGACGTATCCACTTTCCGCGCCGACGGCGTGATCCTCGCCACCGCCACCGGCAGCACGGGTTACAGCTTCGCGGCCGGCGGCCCGATCCTCGACCCGCTATCCGACGATGTGGTCCTGACTCCGCTGGCGTCCCACGTCGGCCTGACCACCACCCTGGTGCTGCGCCCCACCAGCAGCGTGGACTTTCATCTGGAAGGCTCTCAGGAAGCCATCATCAGCGTGGACGGTTTTGAGAACCACCCCATCGAACCGGGTGATTGGGTCCGAATAACCCGCAGCCCCTACCGCGCCCGTTTCCTACGCGCCAACGAACACAACTACTTCTGGGCCACCCTCACCCGTCGCCTCGGCTTGAGCCTACAGGGCCGCTAACTTTTATACCGTCACGCCCGTATCACCTCCGTCATTCCGACACCACATCGTCATTCCGGAGTAAAACGGAATCCGGGAGCTCTACTTCACTGGACTTGTCGCAGACATGACTTCCTTCCCCGACAACGAACCCACCATCTCCACCCGGTCAATATTCCAGGGCCGCATCATAGATGTGCGTGTGGACACCGTTCGCCTGCAAAACGGACGGGAGAGCACCCGCGAGATCGTGGAACACGCTCCGTCCATCTGCGTCGTGCCGGTGGACGCCGACGGCAACGTGCTCATGGTGCGCCAGTATCGTAAACCGGCGGATGACTTCCTCCTGGAAGTGCCGGCCGGCGGTATCGAGTCCGGCGAAACGCCGGAGGCGGCGGCCCATCGCGAGTTGCAGGAAGAAATCGGACACGCATCGGCAAACCTGGCGCCACTGACCGCATTCTGGTTGGCTCCCGGTTGGTGCACGGAGTATATGTACGCCTTCCTCGCCACCGAGCTGACGCCGGCGACACTGGAATCTGACGACGACGAGTTTATCGACGTAATACGCATACCCCTGGAAAGCGCCCCCGAAGAAATCGCCCGCGGCGCAATACAGGACGCCAAGAGCGTTGCTTCCCTGCTGCTCGCTATGCGGGTTTTGGGAAAGGGTTAGCGGCAGCGGATATGCCCGGCTTCCCCACGAATGAACCCACGGTTGCGACCAGGACCGTGTATAACGGCGAATTTATCGATATTCGGGTGGATACCGTCCGGTTGCCCAACGGGAGAGAAACCGATCGCGAAATCGTCAACCATCCGTCATCGGTATGTGTGGTGCCGGTTGACGCGGACCGGAACGTAATTCTGGTTCGACAGTTCCGGAAACCGGCTGGCCAATTTTTGCTGGAAGCGCCAGCCGGAAAAATGCAGCCCGGCGAAGTCCCGGAAGCGGCCGCGATAAGGGAGTTGCAAGAAGAAATCGGCCACTTTCCCGGGCGGCTGCAATCTCTGGGCGTGTTCTTCATGAATCCCGGCTTGTCTCCCCAGTGCATGCATGCCTATTTGACCACCGATCTCAAACCGTCCGAGCTGGACGCTGACGACGACGAATTTATCGAACTGCGAAGGGTACCGTGGACCGACATCCCGACGTTGATCGCCGCCGGCGCGATACAGGATGCCAAGAGTATCGCTGCGCTGTTGCTTGCGATGCGCGTTTTGGGCGATAATTAGCCGCCGCTATTGGGCGCGCCGCTTATGCGCCGCAATCAGCCGGGCGTTGTTCAGTCCGGCCGGAGGAAGACACAAATGCCAGAGGATTTGCAACACGACGTGCTGGTGGTGGGCGCTGGATTAGCCGGAATGCGCGCCGCCATCGCGGCCCGAGCCGGCGGGGCCAACACCGCCATCATCAGCAAGGTCCACCCCGTGCGCAGCCATTCCAACGCGGCCCAGGGCGGCATCAACGCCGCGCTGCTGGACCGGGGCGACGACTGGGAGGACCACGCCTACGATACCATCAAGGGCAGCGACTTCCTGGGCGACCAGGACGCCATCGAGGTGATGTGTCGCCAGGCTGGCGCCTCCCTCATCGATATGGAACACATGGGGGTCACCTTCAACCGGGACGACGACGGACGGTTGGGAACCCGTGCTTTCGGCGGTCAGCGGCGGGCGCGCACCTTCTTCGTCGGCGACTTCACCGGACAGGCTCTGCTTCATGTGATGTTCGAGCAGCTCATCAAGTCTGGTGTGCACCGTTATGAGGAGTGGTTCGTTACCTCCCTGATCATGGAGGACGGACAGGCCGCCGGCGTCATGGCCCTGGAAATCCGCACGGGCGAGCTCCATGTCATCCGAGCCAAGACGGTCATTTTCTGCACCGGCGGCTGCGGACGGCTCTTCGAGCCCAGCACCAACGCCCTCATCGTCACCGGCGACGGCATGGGCCTGGTGTACAACGCCGGCGGCCAGCTGATGGACATGGAGATGGTCCAGTACCATCCCACGACCCTGGCTGGAAGCGGCGTGCTGATCTCCGAAGCAGCCCGCGGCGAAGGCGCGTACCTGCGCGACAAAGATGGCAACCGCTTCATGGAGAAATACGCTCCCAACATGATGGAGTTGGCCTCCCGCGACGTGGTCTCCCGTGCTGGGCAGACCGAGATCAACGCCGGCAACGGCATTGACGGCTGCGTCCTGCTGGACTGCACCCATCTGGGCGAAGCCCTGATCATGGAGAAACTTAGCCAGATCAGGGAAATCGGCATCGACCTGGCCGGCACCGACATGATCAGGGCGCCAATCCCCATCCGCCCCGGTATGCATTACATAATGGGTGGTATCAAGACCAACATCGACGGCCTGACCAACGTTGGCGGCGTTTATGCCGCCGGCGAGTGCGCCAACGTCAGCGTCCACGGCGGCAACCGACTGGGCGCCAACTCCCTGCTGGACACCATTGTCTTCGGCGAACGCGCCGGCAACCACGCATCCGAGGCGACCCGTAGCATGGACTACCTAGAGTTCGATGTTGCCGCTACCCTCGCCCGGGAGCGTCGCCGGATCCAGGAGATGATGGACCGGCCTGAAAACGGCGACCGCTGGTCTGCCATCCGCCGCGAGATGGGCGAATCAATGAACCGCAACGTGGCCGTTTTCCGCAACGAGGAGGGCATCGAGGAGACCATCAGCGACCTCCACGAGCTGCGCCGCCGCTACGAAAACGTTCCCGTCCACAACAAGGGCAAGACCTTCAACACCGACCTGGTATTCGCCCTGGAGCTGGGCTATATGCTCGACTGCGCCGACACCATCGCCATGGGCGCTCTCGAGCGCAGGGAAAGCCGCGGCGCCCAGTTCCGCACCGATTACCCCGACCGCAACGACGAAGAATGGCTCCATCACATCGTCTTGACCAAGGGCGATGGCGGACCGGCAATTTCGGAGTTGCCCGTGACTATCACCCAATGGACGCCAGAGGAGAGGAAGTACTAAGCTATGGACGTCACCATCAGGGTAAAGCGACAGGACCCGGAAGCTGCCACCGGCGAGGGCAGGATGCCCTACTGGCAGGAGTATCCGGTCACCATTGCGGACAATGCTACCGTCCTCGACGCGCTGATCCAGATACGAGAGGACGACGACGGAACGCTATCCCTGCGTTGCTCATGCCGTAGTTCCATTTGCGGCTCCTGTGCCATGCGCATCAACGGGCACGCCGGTTTGGCGTGCAAAACCATCGCCAGCACGGTGGTGCAGGACGGCGTCATAACGGTGGAGCCCGCCGGCGTGATGCCCGTCGTCAAAGACCTGGTCGTCAACTTCGATATGTTCTGGGAAAAAATCGAAGCGGTTGATCCCTTCCTCAAGCACATGGGTCGGGAACCGGAGGGCGAATACATCGTTTCCAACGACGCCATGCTCCATCTCTCCGGCGTCACCGCCTGCATCATGTGTGGCGCATGTGTCTCAGACTGCACCGTCCTAGAAGTGGATCCCACGTTTCTCGGCCCCGCCGCGTTGGCCAAGGCGTACCGTTTCACCGCCGACCCCCGCGACGGCGACGCCGAGGGCGTCTCCATGGAACGGCTGTGGGGACTCAGCGAACCCACCGGTATCTGGGACTGCACCCGCTGCAACGAATGCGTCCAGGTCTGCCCCAAAGGCGTGGCGCCCATGGATCGCATCATGGCAATGCGCGAACAGGCCATTCAGCAGGGCTACGATAACAACAATGGCGCGCGCCACACCGACGCTTTCACCGAGTCGGTGGGCCACAGCGGCCGCCTCGACGAGCTGCGCCTGCCAATCAAGTCCGTCGGCGGTTTTACCAATATGCCGGCCTTGATGAGCTATATGCCCGTAGCCTTCCGCGCCATGCGGCGCGGCAAAATGCCGCCCATTGCCCACAAGAACGTAGAGAACGTGGAAGCCGTGCGGCGTCTGTTCCAGCAAATGGAACCTGCACCCCCGGCCCCCCAGGTCAGCAATAACTCTGCCTTCGGCTAATCGGGTGCAACGTGCCCGCCGCGTGACACCATGGCGTCAAATGTAGGGGCGAATGATTATTCGCCCCTAGCCTTGCCAGCAGGAACCAACAGGAGGAACCAGTGAAGTACGCTTTCTTTCCGGGCTGCGTGTCCCAGGGTGGCGCGCCCGAACTCTACCCCGCCGCTAGTATGGTCTGTCAGCGGTTGGGCATCGAACTGGAGGAAATACCTGGCTGGACCTGCACCGGCGCCGGCGTAATCCAGGAAAAAAACCAGCTTTTCGGAGACACGCTCAACGCCCGCAACTTCGCCAAGGCGGAACGGATGGGCCTGCCCATTCTGACTATTTGCAGCACCTGCCAGGGTGTGATGTCCCAGGCCAACCACCGTATGCGGGACCCCGAATATCTCGCAGAAATCAACTCCTACCTGGCCGAGGAAGGCTTGGAGTACAGCGGGAACGCGGAACCCAAGCACCTGCTTTGGATCCTGATCGAAGACTACGGCCTGGACCGGCTTGGCGGCTACGTCACTCGCCAACTCACCGACGTAAAGATCGCTCCGTTCTACGGTTGCTACATCGTGCGCCCCACGGAGGCTTTGGACATTGCCGACCACCCGGAGCGCCAGCAATCCCTGGAGATGCTGATTGAAACTCTGGGCGCGACGCTCGTTGATTTTGAAGGCAAAACCCGCTGCTGCGGTTTCCCTATCCTCACCATCAATGAACGCAACTCCATGGCCATGGTCGGCAAGCACACGTCCGAGGTGAAGGATCTGGGCGCCGATGCGATGGTGACTCCTTGCCCCCTGTGCCACCTGAACCTCGACGGGTTCCAGCCTAAGGCGGCGTCGCAGGCCCGCCGCTCCATTGACCTGCCCATCCTGCATATGCCCCAGCTGATTGGGCTGGCCATGGGTATGACACCGGCCGAGTTGGGTATGCGTAAGCACATCGTCAGCACCGGGCCGCTGGAAGTGAAAGCCGGAGCACGACGGTAGGTAGCACGACGGCGACACCACAATGCAATTGGGCGGGTTCATTCCCGCCCTACCGCGTTCTGAGCGAAGGCTAGGGAGTGTTGTTAGGCGATTGATAGTTATTCACCGCGTCGGCAACGCGGTTGACGAACCGCCGCACTTTGCCCTCGGCCTCTCTGATTCCCGCTTCGCTCATGGAACCGCGGTACATATTGCGATGCAGGTTGTCAGCGTTATAGAAATCGCTGATTGTGTCAGGGTACCCGATGGCTCCATGAATTTTGCGGGCGGCATCAAATATCTCTTCATGCCGGTCATTGTCCCATTCTCGCTGTACCGCAATAGCTTTCACGATATGCGCCGCCGCGCACCACAACATCTCCGACCTGGCTAGCTTATCCTGTTCAATTGTTAGAGTGTCCGCAAGTTGCAGAAACCGGAAAGCAGCCCGGGTATGATCATACTGATTCATCGAGCCGGTCACCCGGCAAACGACAGTAATTCGTTGACAAGGCGATGCACAACCTCAATTCCGCCCTTCAGTACGTAGTCCTCCATGAAATTGTAACCCGCATTTTGCCGATAGTATGCGGCGACCAAATACCCGGATACTATGTCTGGGTCCTCAAATTTACCGGTATCGGCTTGCAGGCGGTGAAGCAGGTCGAAGTGATCATCCTCGGTTCGGCAGGGCCATCCCCAACTCTCCGATACGATTGACAGCGCGCATTCCGTAGCCTCCCACAACTTCAGAGAGCCGAGTGTGTGATCTCCGGCGTCAAACGCCCGGTCGGAAGCTTCAAGCAAAACCTGGACAATTTGGGTACGGTCTTTCGTTGCCATGTGCGTACTTCCTTAACCCCGCAATGTCGGCGCAACTTCCCGTATCGCTTCGATCGTGCGGTCGATGTCCTCATCCGTATGGACGACGGACGGATAAAACTTCTGCGGCCAGGATTTGAGCACCCCGCGTTCCAGCAGCCCGGCGTTCAGCTTGCCCAGGGGTTCGGTATCTGCCGCCAGCCCGTCCCGATAATTCCGCACCGGATCTTCGGCGAAGAAGATGTCAAATATCCCGTCTTCGCCCACACTCTGCACGGTGAAACCCTGCTCTTCGCACGCGCCGGCCAGAGCGCGGCGGATGCTGCCTCCAACGTGGCGCAATCGGTCGTACGTACCCTCTTGCCGTAGCACTTCCAGGGTCGCCAACCCGGCAGCGCAAGCCACGGGATTCCCGTTCAAGGTGCCGATCTGATCAACATAACTGTCTGATGCTACCGCGCCCCGGTCGTACACTGACATAACCTCGGCGCTGCCCATCAACGCGGCCAATGGATAACCGCCGCCCATAATCTTGCCGACCGTGCACAGGTCAGGAGTCACGCCGTAGTATTCCTGCGCCCCGCCGTAAGCCAGCCGGAATCCGGTGACGATCTCGTCGAATATCAGGAGGATGCCGGCGTCTGCGGTGATCTTGCGCAGGCCCTCCAGGAAACCGGGTTCGGGGGCAATGGTTCGCTGCAATGGTTCCGTTATGATCGCCGCGATTTCATCCTTGTGCGCGGCCACGATTGCGGCGGTGGTGTCCAGGTCGTTGAACTGGGATATCAGCATGAGGTCGCTCAAAGAGTCTGGAATGCCGGCGGTGTTGGCCTCCGCCTGTGGGAACTCAACAGCGGCGGAGGCGAAGACCGACATCATGGCGTAGTCGTGCGTCCCGTGGTAGCCACCTTCAAACTTGAGGATTTTTTCTTTGCCAGTGTACGCGCGGGCGGCCCGCATCGCCTGAAAAGTCGCGTCCGTCCCGCTGGTTGTGAACCGCACCTTTTCGGCGCACGGCACCGCGTTGACCAAGTCCTCGGCCAGCAGCACGGCCTGGTCATTGTTTGCGAAAAACGTGGAGCCGCGACTGACCGCAGACAGAACTGCATCGGTAACCGCTGGATGAGCGTGGCCCAAAATCATTGGCCCCGAACCCATCAGCCAGTCAACGTACTCGTTACCTGATACGTCCCAGATGCGCCCTCCCCTGCCTTCTTTCACCAGAAAATCCAGCTGGTCAGGGTATTTGGTGTTGCCGTTACTGCTCCCGGGCAGGAATTGGGCCGCTTTTTGCAGTAGCTCCCGTTCCAGTGGCGTGCGCTGGGTCATGCTGCCTCCCGTCGATGATTGGGTGTGTATTCATTATACAGAGTGGCCCCAAAAAAGTAGGGGCGGGTTTCAAACCCGCCCCGAGCCAGTCCTGATTGTCGCTCCGGATTCCGAAGCGGTTATTGCGCCTCAGCCTTGGCGTTGGCCATCACATCCACCAGTTCCTGAACCGACGCGGCGGAGGATTGCAACGCGGCCTGTTCCTCGTCAGTCAGGCTGATTTCGACAACCCTCTCCATACCTCCGGCGCCGATTTTCACGGGTACGCCTACGCACAGACCGTTGATACCATATTCGCCTTCCAGGTAAGCGCACCCGGGCAGGATGCGCTTGCGGTCCAGCAGGATCGATTCCACCATCTGCGTGATCGCAGCCGACGGCGCGTAGAACGCTGAACCTTGTTTCAAGAGTGCGACGATCTCACCGCCGCCGTCCCGCGTGCGCTGCACGATGGAGTCGATGCGGTCTTGCGAAAGCAGTTCCGTGACGGGAATGCAACCAACCGTGGTGTACCGAACCAGCGGCACCATGTCGTCGCCATGGCCGCCCAGCACCAAGGCCTGAACATCATCCACCGACACGTCAAGCTCCTGGGCGATGAACGTCCGGTAACGTGCGGTGTCCAACACGCCGGCCATGCCGAAAACCCGATTCCGGGGGAACCCGGCCGTGTGGTAAACGTTCTGCACCATCGCGTCCAGCGGGTTGGTGACCGCCAGGATGATGCAATCCGGTGAATACCTGACGATCTCCTCGGTTACTGAGGAGGTGATCCTCATGTTGGTCAGCAAAAGGTCGTCCCGGCTCATTCCCGGACGCCGGGCGATGCCGGCGGTAATCACCACCACGTCCGAACCGGCGGTCTCCTCGTATCCGTTGGAGCCGGTTATCAGCGCGTCGGAACCTATTACCGGGCCGGATTCCAGCATATCCAGCCCCTTGCCCTGGGGCAGGTCCTCAACCACGTCAACCAGCACCACGTCGGCATAGCCAAGCTGGTGGATGCGTTGGGCGGTGGTGGCGCCCACGTTGCCGGCGCCGACTACGGTTACTTTGCTTCGCATGGGGGAAAGCCTCCGATTGGATTATAAGCATTGGTAGGGGCGACCCGCCGGAGGCGGACATCGCCCCTACGTTTCCGGCGGTTGCGTTCAGCCGGAAGGTGCGCCTCTTGCGCTGCTAGATCGAGTCGATGATGGCGTTCAGCGTGGCGCTGGGTCGCATCGCCTTGGCAGCCATGTCGTTATCGGGCCGGTAGTAGCCGCCAATATCCACGGGTTGCCCCTGGCAGTCAATCAGTTCCTGGACGATCTTTTCCTCGTTCTCCGTCATCTGTTTGGCCACGTCGGCGAAGCGAGCCTTCAACTCCGGGTTCTTGTCCTGCTTGGCCAGCGCCTGCGCCCAGTAGAGTGCCAGGTAAAAATGGCTGCCCCGGGTGTCCAGTTCGTTCACCCGGCGGGAAGGGTTCCGCTGGTTTTCCAGGTGCTCCCCGATGGCTTGGTCCAGCGTCTCGGCGAGCAACCTGGCGCCGTCGTTGTCGTACACCTCTCCGGCGTGCTCGAAGGATGCCACCAGGGCGCAGAACTCGCCCAGCGAGTCCCAGCGCAGGTGTCCCTCCTCAACGAACTGCTGTACGTGCCTGGGGGCCGATCCGCCGGCGCCGGTCTCGAACATGCCGCCGCCGTTGAGGAGCGGAACCACCGAGAGCATCTTGGCGCTGGTGCCCAACTCCAGGATCGGGAAAAGGTCGGTGAGATAGTCGCGCAGTACGTTTCCGGTCACCGCGATGGTGTCCAGGCCGGCCCGGCTGCGAGCCAAGGTGGCTGTCATGGCTTCGACCGGGGCCATGGTGCTGATCTCGAGCCCGCTGGTGTCATATTCGGGCAGGTATTTTTCCACCTTCTTGATTAGCTCGGCGTCGTGGGCGCGGTTGGCATCGAGCCAGAAGATGGCGGCCTGTCCGGTGAGCCTGGCGCGAGTCACGCCGAGCTTGACCCAGTCCTGGATCGGGATGTCCTTGGTCTGGCACATCCGGAAGATGTCGCCCGTCTCCACGCTCTGCTCCATCAGGGTCGCGCCCGAGGCATCCACAACGCGGATAGTCCCGTTGCCGGGGGCTTGGAAGGTCTTGTCGTGGGACCCGTACTCCTCTGCGGCCTGAGCCATGAGGCCGACGTTGGCGACGCTGCCGAGGGTTGCCGGATCAAGGGCTCCATGCTGTTGGCAATCTTCCACAACCGCCTGGTAAATCGTGGCGTAGGAGCGGTCCGGGATCAGGGCTACGGTGTCGTGCAGCTCGTTGTCAGGACCCCAGGTGCGTCCCCCGTCGCGGATGACCACGGGCATTGACGCATCAATGATGGTGTCGCTGGACACGTGCAGGTTGGTGATGCCCCGGTAGGAGTTCACCATCATCAGATCTGGGCGGTTGTCGTAGCACGCCTGAATATCGGCTTCGATCTCGGCGCGCTTGTCTTCCGGCAAGTCCTGGATCTTCGTCAGCATCTCGGCGACGCCGTTGTCGGGGTCCACCGCCACCTGGGCCAGTGCGTCGGCGTGCTTGTCGAATACGTCCTGGAAGAATACCGACACCAGGTGACCGAAGATGATGGGGTCGGAAACCCGCATCATGGTGGTCTTCACGTGCAGGCCCAGGAGAACATCGTCGTCTTTTGCCTTTGCCATTTCCTGGGCATAGAACTGGCGCAGCGTGTTGACGTTCATCACCGCGCAGTCGAGTATCTCGCCGGCCTGCAGCGGAATGCCGGATTTCAGCTCCGTGACGCTCCCGTCGCCGGCGACGAATTGGATTGCGGCTGAGCCGGCCTCGGCGGTGGTGACCGCCACCTCGCTGCTGAAGAAGTCCCCATCGTTCATGTGACCGACGCGGGTCTTGGAGACTTCCGGCCAATCCTGCATCATTCGATGGGGATTACGCTGGCCATGCTCCTTGACCGCATTGGAGGAACGACGGTCGGAGTTTCCTTCGCGAATGACCGGGTTGACCGCGCTGCCCAGCACCCTGGAATAGCGGGCCTGGATTTCACGTTCCGCGTCGTTCGCCGGTTGGTCGGGATAGTCGGGAATGTCGTACCCCTTGCTCTGTAATTCCGCAATCGTCGCTTTCAGCTGGGGAATCGACGCGCTGATGTTGGGCAGCTTGATCAGGTTCGCCGACGGTTCCAGGCATAACTCCCCGCACATGCGCAGGTAATCGGGAATCCTCTGCTCTTCCGTCAAATTATCCGGAAAATTGGCGATAGTACGCCCTGACAGCGAAATATCCCACGTCTCCAGATCAATTCCCGAGCTCTTGGTGAAACCCTGGAGAATCGGAAGCAGGGAGTGCGTGGCGAGGTACGGAGCCTCATCAGTTTCGGTGTAGATGATCTTGGCAGCTTCAGGCATGATCTTCTCCTTAGCAAGCAGTTTCCACGGGCCGCTACGGTTTGCCAAGGATTGTTCGGCTACAGGCCCGGACAAGAAAGTTGGATGCAGAGCGTCCACGTAAGGGTAAAACCCTAGCAATGATACACCCGAATGCCGGTCAAGGGAATCCCTCTTGATTTCCCCAAGGTTCCCCAGGTGATACCATTGGCGGTACATCGCGCGGCGCACGCCATCGCAAGTGGAAAACGGCCAATCACGGAGACCAACGGACATGGCAGAGGAACTGAGCAGGATCACCAGGCCCGCCACCGCAAATTATCAGGGCAAACGCAAACTATTGCTCGCTCCCCTGGTCCATTTGGCCGCGCCGCCCGATGCCATCCCATCCGAGGGCGCGGCAATAGTCGCCCGCTATTGGGAGCAGGTGGATGTCCAGGTGCGCGCCGTCCAGAATGCGCTGGGAACCATCACCCACGTTTACCACGAAAACCTGCCGGAGGGTGGCGACGACGGCTTGGGCTATCTCGCGGTGACCAATCACGATACCCACCAGTTGGTCACCCGACTGGTGGACGCTGGCGCGACTTTGGAAGCCACCGAGTCCATGGAGATCATGGCCGAAGCCCTCGACCTCCAAAGATGTCTGATGCAGCCATTGATGAGCGTGCAAGTGGCGACCCGACTCCAGGAGTGGTTGGCCGATGCCAACCGCCGCCGCTACGACTTCATCTCAAACGCTATCGATGCTTCCCTGGGCGAAGACGAAGCGGGACTGCTCCTGATCAACGAGCGGCATCAGGCCCAATTCTCCAGCCAAATCGAGGTGATATACGTCGCGCCGCCGGCTTTGGACGAGTTTCGCCGTTGGGTGCAGAACTGGTCCGAGCAATTGCAACGCCAAATGGCCGAGCCGGTTAGTGCCACTTCGGACGCTGAAGAACCCGACAGCCCGCTCTGATCTCGCCCACGAAAAACCCCGGAGACTTAGCGCCGGGGCAGTTTCGTAGCGCAATGCGCTTACCGGATGATCTGAACTGAATCAGAGCCTGGCGGGAGTGCGAGGGAGTCGAACCCACCTACCCCGCTCGTCACAAGGCATAACGGATTTGAAGTCCGCAGGGGCCACCGGGCCCCATCCACCCCCGCGTGTGGCGTCGTTAACTCTCCAGTACCGCGTCAATCTTCCGCTTCAGCGCCGGCTTGGGCTGCGCTCCGACCACCTGATCTACCGGCTGACCGTTCTTGAAGAAGATCAGCGCCGGGATGCTCCGGATGCCGTAGCGCGCCGCGATGTCCGGGTCGCTGTCCACATCCAGCTTGGCTACGTTGAGCTTTCCCTCGTACTCCAGCGCCAGGTCATGCACCGCCGGCGCGATCATCTTGCAGGGCCCGCACCATTCCGCCCAGAAGTCCACCATCACCGGCAGATCTGAGTCCACTACGCTGCTTTGCCAATTCTCTCCGTTCACGTCCATAGGTTCGGGCATTTCAATTCCTCCAGGTGAGACCGCTCGTGCGGCGACGCTGCACAGCGCTGTACGCGCTGCATTTTGGTGGGATGTCATCAATATTATACCCGGCCCCATGCCGGGTCAACCGACGCTGGGCGTCCAGCCGTGCCGTGCTACGTTCCCGTCGCCCAACCGATTCGGGCATCACCATTCGGTGGTACTATATTCACCATGACGCAGACCCAAACCACCCCGGCGGCGCCGAAATTGCAGCGCGGCGACATCGTGGAGCTGGACCTTCATTCGTGGGGCCGCCTGGGCGAAGCCATGGCCGCTTACGATGGTGACGACGTGTTCGTGTTCGGCGGGATACCGGGCGAACGGGTACAGGCTGAAATAATCGCGATCCGACGAAAATACGTCGCAGCACAGGTCACCCGGGTCATCACGCCGTCTCCTCAACGCGTCGAACCTCCCTGCGAATACTTCGGCCAATGCACCGGATGCCAGTGGCAGCATCTGCGCTACGATGCCCAGTTGGAGGCCAAACGCGATATCGTAATCGACGCTATGGAGCGCGTTGGCGGCTTCATAGACCCTCCCGTCCAACCCACGTTGGCATCTCCCCTTCCTTTCCATTATCGCAACCACGCCCGTTTCAACATCTGGCGCGAAAGCGGAACCCTGGGATTCACCCACCGCGAGCGACGCCGGTTCGTGCGCATCGATCGTTGTCTGCTGATGCACGAGGGGATCAACAACCTGCTGGCTGAACTCCAGGACCGCTGTGGCGAAACCTCCCAACTCGCCATTCGCTCGTCGCCGGAGACCGGAGACTACCTGGTGCAACCCGCTTTGAAAAACCCGGATGTGGCCATCCTCACTGGACAAAAACACTACCGGGAAATGTTGGCTGGAACGGAATTTCGCGTGGCGTCGCCGTCGTTTTTCCAGGTGAACGTCCGTCAGGCAGCCAAACTTGCCGAACTGGTGAAGGAGGGGTTGTGCCTCAACGGTGCCGAGACTGTACTCGACGCTTACGCTGGTGTGGGGTCGTTTTCGGTGTTGCTCGCTTCCTCTGCCGGGCGCGTGATTGCCGTCGAGGAATCCGTCGCCGCCGTCGCCGACGCCCAGTGCAACGCTGCTGATTTCCCCAACGTGGAGTTGGTCGTTGGCAAGGTGGAGGAAATCTTGCCGGCCCTGGACGCCAAACCCGATTCCGTCATATTGGACCCGTCCCGTTCCGGTTGCCAACCCGCAGTACTGGAGGCTCTCTTGGCGTTGGCGCCGGACCGCATCGCCTACGTGTCCTGCAATCCCGAAACCTTGGCCCGCGACTTGCGAACACTGTGCCGCCGGTATCGTGTGGAGTCCCTTCAACCCGTGGATATGTTTCCACAAACCCACCACGTCGAATGTGTGGCGACACTCGCCCTGAAACCTGCGGACGCTGAGATTGTGCTGGCGTCGGCATCGCCCCGCCGCCGGGAACTCCTGAATGGGATGGGTATCGATTTCCGCATCGCCCCGTCCAACATCCCCGAAGACCCTGAACCGGAAGAGACGCCGGATCAAATGGTGCGTCGCCTGTCCAGGGAGAAAGCGCTTGCCGTCGCTCGTTCGGAAAACGCCCTTTCCGGTTACTTCATCGCCGCCGACAGCACCGTGGTCCTCGATGGCCAGTCCATCGCCAAGCCCGCCGACGCTGCTGACGCTAGGGCCATGCTCATCCGCCTTCGTGGCACCGCGCACCAGGTGATCACCGGGCTCACCATCTACGATGCCGCCACCGGCCGCTGCATCACCGACGCCACGGCGGCAGACGTCCTGATGCGCGATTTCTCCGACGCCGAGATGGAGCAGTCCATCGCCAGCGGCACTCCCATGGACAAAGCCGGCGCCTACGCCATCCAGGACAATGAGTTTCGTCCGGCGTCTCTGCAACACGGTTGCTATTCCAACGTCATGGGTCTCCCCGCGTGCAGAGTGGCGGAAATCCTGACCGACCTGGGTTGTCCGTTGCCGGACCGCAACGCTATGACGGTACCCGCCGGCTGTACCATCGCCTGTTCCTTGAACCAGAGTTCTCCCAGTGAATGTTCGTAGAGTTGCCCCGTGAATTTCTTCGGCATCGGCACTCTGGAGCTACTGGTGATCTTTCTGGTCGCCTTCGTCGCGCTGGGTCCAGGCAAGACCGTCGAGGTTGCCCGCACCATCGGCCGTATGGCCCGCGAAGCCCGGCGGACTTTCACGGACATCATGGATGCAGCCAATCCCATCGACCCGACACCAGGCCGCGCTGACACGGAATCAGCTCCCCGCAACACGGTCCCGCCGGATGTTCCTATCTCGAGCCCGCCCCACCTGGCGGAGCAAACTCGGCCGCCTTCGGATGCCTCCGACGCTTCGACATTCCCAACGCGCGATCCCCCCGACGCCAGATGAACCAGCCGATGCCACTTCGCGAACACTTCCGGGAGCTTCGCTCCCGCGTGTTCATTTGCCTAATTGCCCTGCTCATCGGCACGGCGGTCGCATTCTATTTCTACGAGGAGATCTACGCCATTCTCCTGCGCCCGGCCCAGGACGCCGCCGGGGGCAATTTCAAACCGGTACGGACCGAAATCACCGAGTTTTTGAGCATCACCGTAAAAATGTCGCTGCTCGGCGGTTTTGTACTCGCGCTCCCGGTAATCCTTTACAACGCCATCCGCTTCGTCGCGCCGGGATTGACACCCCGGGAGCGAAAAATCCTCTTTTCCTTCCTGCCCGCCGCGTTGGCGGCCTTCGTGGGCGGGATGGCCTTCGGCTATTTCGTGATGATACCGCCGGCCCTTGGCTTCCTGATCGGGTTCGGCAGCGAGGTCGCCGACCCATTCATCCGCATCAGCAACATAGTTAACATAATGGTCCGGTTGCTGTTTTGGCTCGGGTTGTCCTTCGAGACACCATTGGTTATGTATGTGCTGGCGGCATTGGGAATCGTATCCGCCCAACGGTTTGCGCGATTCCGGCGTTTCTGGTTGGTTGCCGCCTTTATCATTGCCGCAGCCATTACCCCCACCATTGATCCGTTGAACCAGGCCATTGTGGCTGGCCCGTTGATCGTGCTTTACGAGGTGGGCATTCTCCTGGCTCGTCTAGCCGGCCGGCGGAGTAGGGCCCAGGCGCAGTTGAACGCAGAGCCAGCCAGTGAGTAGATCGCACAACGCAAAAGGCGCGCCCATCCAGCGCGCCCTGACCAAGCGGTTAGCCCACAACGTTTACGATCTTTGCTCCTCAGATCCGGCTTCTCTCGCGGGCTTTTCGTCCTCCCCGGTCACCGACGTCCTGAACGACCGGATGCCCTTACCCAGCGCCGACCCGATCCCTGGCAATCGTGTCGCCCCGAAAATAAGCAACACCACCAGCAAGATAATCAGAATTTCGGTCAGGCCGAAACCAGCAATTCGCATTACCGCAACAACTCCAAATTGATGTCAACATTTTAGCAGACACCGGCTGAATTCACTACCATGCCGTTGTGCCACGCATGAGCCCCCACTGGATTCCCTCTTGTTCCTGAATTACCCTACCGATATCATCCCGTCCCCAAAGCCAAATCGGGCCTGAGTCCTCGTTCGGGGGTGTCAAATTGCGCCTCGGTCTATGTGTTCTCGGTTGCGGTTCCTTCGCCGGAGTATTCGCGCGGGCCGTCAGTAGGTCTGTTGACGAAATCGATCTGTTCTTCGCCAGCCGCGATCTGGCCCGGGCCCGGGAATACGCCGGCCGGTTTAACGGGGTGGACGCTTTCGGCGACTACGATTCAGCCGCTTCCGACCCCAGGGTCGATGCGATATACGTTTGCACGCCTCACCACCTACACCGTGAGCATGTCGCTCTTGCGGCTGGCAACGGCAAACACGTCTTGGTGGAAAAACCCATCGCCGGAACCATGGCCGACGCCCAAGCTATGGTCGAACAGGCCTCGTCAGCCGGCGTCAATCTCATGGTTGCGGAAAACTATCGCTTTCTGCCGCCGGTGCAGGTAGCCAAAAATTTGGCGGATCAGGGTCGATTGGGGCAAATCAGGTTGGTTCAATTCCAGGAGCAATACCCGTTCCGACCTCTGGGTTGGCGCAACCAGCGGGAACTCAACGGCGGCGGCGTACTGATCGATGGTGGGATACACAAATTCAGCGCGCTGGCTTATCTCTCGGGGCGCCCCAGTCAGGTTTTCGCCCAAAAGGTGCTTCCGGGGCAGCCGCGATTGGATGCTGAGGACGGCGTGGTGGTGGTGACGAGGACTGATGACGGGATCGTGGGCCTCATCAACCACTCTTGGTCGGTGGCGCCGCCAACACCCCATTCGTGGTTCGCCGTATCGGGTACAGCGGGTTATCTCTACTCAGAGCCCGGTCAGCCTTGGCTGAGACTCCTTGTCGGAGATAATGAAACTATCCTGGACTTGGAGGCGGACTCCAACGGATTGGCGCCCATGGTCCGTGAGTTCCACCGCAGCATCGCCGAAAACCGGGAACCCACGATGACCGGACGCGAAGGGATCGCCGACCTGGCCCTGGTGCTGAAGGCTCATGAGTCAATGGACACCGGATTGCCGGCAATGCTCCCTTGATCCAGCGAAACCGGAACCCACCTAAACGTCCCAGAAAAACCGTCTCTCGCAGTCATCAGCTGCGGCGACAGCACAAGGAGATGGAGCCGATGAAGGGACTCGAACCCTTGACCTGCGGTTTACGAAACCGCTGCTCTTCCGGCTGAGCTACATCGGCGTATCCTCATTTTACCTTCAACCCCAATTGATGCCAACTGCACATCATCGCGCATTGGCAACAGCCCCGCACTGGTGATAGGTCAATCGCCGTTTCGATAAGCTCATGGCCGCCCCCGCATCCGTGGGCGGTTCTTTGTTCGCTGACTGGCGTCCATCCCTGGGGGTATGGGCCAATGAATGAGGCTATCGTATTCGGGGTTCTCATCGCCGCCCTGGCGCTGTTCGTATGGGGCAAGTGGCGCTACGACATCGTGGCCGTGCTGGCGCTGCTGGTCTTGACCATCGTAGGTATAGTCCCAACCGGAGAGGCGTACCAGGGTGTCGGCCACCCGGCGGTTATCACTGTCGCCGCCGTGTTGATTTTGTGCCGCGCGCTTTACGACTCCGGTGTGGTGGACGTCATAGCCGCCTGGTACGCCCGAATACCCGAATACCTCACCGCCCGCATCGCTGCTCTGTCAGGGATAACCGCTGGCCGAACGGGATCTCCGCATCGGACTACGCCGGCGCCTCGTTCGCGTTTGTGACGCCCATCGGACACCAATCCAATACTATCGTCATGGGCCCAGGTGGTTACCATTTCGCCGACTACGTCAAAATGGGCTTCCACCTGGGGATCGTGATAGTCGCGGTTTCCATTCCCGCTATAACTTGGGTCTGGCCCATGGGCATCTGAGGTGTCGCCATCGCATAACCGGACCGTTTAGGCGATCCAGCACGGAGAACTTCCGATGTGCCGTTGTTTTCCTGTTGGCGCCCAGGTCGCCGTCGGCGCTTGGAGACCCGCCGGCGCCCCGCTATTGACCCCACTCGGAGTTGCGTGATAGCGTGAACTTAAACACTCCATTTTCAGGGGAAATCTCCTGAAGCCGTACATTTGGGGTTACCAATGAGCAGTATTCTCGCCCTGGATCCCCTGCCCCACCGCCAGTCCTGGGAAAAATCCCTTGGCGAATTCCTCAGCATGGTCGTCAAGGCTAATCCGGACAAGGTATTCGTCGAGATTGCCGGCCGGCAGATCACGTACGCCGAGTTCTACCGGCGTTGCCGCTCTGCGGCATCCATGTTTCAGAGTTTGGGTATCGGACGCGGCGACCGCGTGTGCATGTTCCTGCCCAACGTGCCCGAGGTGCTCTATACCTGGTTCGGCCTTGCTCTTATCGGCGGCATCACAGTGACCATCAACACCGCCTACCGCCGCGATGAGATGGCCTTCATCCTGAACAATGCCGAGGCCAGCGCCCTGGTCGCACACGAGAGTTTGATCGACGTGGCAACCCAGGCCGCTGACATCGCTCCCTGCGTCCGTCATCGTCTGGTCGTCGGCGACAATCCTGCCGCCGATGGTTGGCGGGACTATGGCTCGATGCTGGCCGGTTCTCCAGAGCTGGACGCGCTCCCCGAAGTAGCTCCCACCGACATTTCGATGCTCCAGTACACCTCCGGCACAACCGGCAATCCCAAAGGTGTTCAGGTCACCCACCAGATGTACGTGTCCGCCGGGCAGGGCTTCGCGCTGTGGACTCAGGCCACTCCCGAGGACCGTTTCTTCACCTGCCTGCCTTATTTCCACGCCAACGCCCAGTACTACAGCACCATGGGCACTTTGGCGGCCGGCGCTACCCTGGTGGTGCAGGATCGCTTCAGCGCATCCCGGTTCTGGCAGCAGGTTCGCGACGCCCGCGCCACCGTCGTCAACTTTATTGGCATGATGATGCCCGTGTTGGCCAAAAACGACCCACAACCCGACGACGCCGACAACACCGTGCGCTTGTTTTACGGCTCTCCAGCGTTCTCACCGGACTTCCTGGCCGATTTTGAACAGCGTTTCGGAACGGACATCATCGTCGGCTTTGGCATGACCGAAACCTGTTACGGCACCATTGAAACCATCCGCGGCGAACGCCGTCCCAACTCGTCCGGCCAACCGCGCCGGCATCCTGACCCCGCCTTTGAGAACACCGTCCGCATCGTGGATGACGAAGGCAGCCCCGTACCCAACGGTCAACCCGGGGAAATCACCATCAAAAATCCTGCCACCATGGCCGGCTATTGGCGCAATGAGGCCGAAACCAACGCCTCCCTGCGCGACGGTTGGCTCTTCACCGGCGACCTTGGCTGGCTGGATGACGACGATTACCTCTACTTCGTGGACCGCAAGAAGGACGTCATCCGGCGTCGGGGAGAGAACATCTCCTCCCAGGAAGTGGAGGACGTGATCAAAGCCCACGAAAGCGTTTTGGATTGCGCCATTATCGCCGTCCCGTCTGAACTTGGGGAGGATGAAGTCAAAGCCTACATCACCCCCAGGCCCGGAGCGTCGCCACAACCGGAGGATGTGATCTACTGGTGCGCCGATCGTTTGGCCTACTTCAAAGTACCCCGCTATATCGAAATCCGAGACGAACTGCCCCGTACCCCCAGCCTCCGCGTCCGCAAAGACGTCTTGCGCCAGGAGCGGGAGGACCTGATCTCCGGCTGTTTCGACCGCGAGGCCGCCGGTATCCAGATCAGGAGATAATGAGCGTTGCCCATCAGGAGTATTCCCCATGATCAAAATTGAAGCCATCTTCCGTCCCGAACGGCTTGAAAACATCAAAACCGCCCTCAGCGACGTTGGCATCGTCGGCCTGACCGTCACGCAAGTAAGCGGACGGGGCGCGCAGGGCGGCGTCGAAGTAACCGCCGCCCGCGGCCTCGGCACCTACCGCATGGATATGCTCCCCAAGGTCAAACTGGAGGTTGTCGTCAACGACCCCGACGCCGACAAAGCCGTGGATGTCATCCGCACCAACGCCATCACCGGCGCCCCCGGCGACGGCAAAATCTTCATCTCCCCCGTAGCCGACGCCATCCGCATCCGCACCGGCGAACACGGCCCGGACGCCGTTTAGACCGGGCCGCTTCCATCCACGGTCATTCACGCCTCCCAGCCACAACTCCCCCCGCCCAACCCGCATTCCCGCGAAAGCGGGAACCCAGCAACTTGCCGGATAGCCAATCCTCCCGTCTATAATTTGGGGCGCCAAACACCGCAAACGGAGTTGACCCCATGCCCGAACCACGCTACTGGCTGTTCAAATCCGAACCCTCCTCCTACTCTTACGACGATTTGGAGTCGGAGGACGACCGGACCGCCGAATGGGATGGCGTCCGGAACTACCAGGCCCGCAACTTCATGCGCGACGATATGCGCGTCGGCGACTATGTCCTCTTCTACCACAGCAACGCCAAGCCCCCTGGCGTGATCGGAACCGCCCGCATCGTGCGCGAAGCCTATCCCGACGACACCGCCTGGAAGCCTGACTCCCGCTACTATGATCCTAAATCAGACCCCGCCAACCCCACCTGGCTCATGGTGGAGATCAAAGCCGAGCATCGCCTCCCCCGCTTCATCAGCCTCAATGAGCTCAAGGCTAACCCGGCCCTGGCCGACATGCAGGTCATCAAGCGCGGCCAGCGGCTTTCGATCCAACCGGTAACCCCCGATCAGTGGGATGAAGTCCTGGCGATGGCGGAACGGCCAGCAGATTAATCCTAAATTCGGCCCATCGGCAACGCGTAGGGGCGGGTTTCAAACCCGCCCCGCCTGATTTCGATAGCAACTCGTGGCGTAGTTACGCGTCATAACGCCCCGCTGATCGTGATGTCCAGCAGCGCCGGCTTCCCGCTGTCAAACGCTCGCTGGATGGCCGGCCCGATATCCGCCGGATCGTCCACCCGCTCCCCATGCACTCCCATGGCCTGCGCCATCATCGCCAGGTCCAGCCGGTTGGCGAAGTCCATGCCCACGTAGTCGCTGTCCCGTTCCCGGTCGTCCAGCATATCCCGCAGGTACACCTCCATGTTGACCTTCAGGATGCGGTAGGCCTGGTTGTTGCAGATGGCGTACACGACAGGGATGTTGTAGCGGCTGGCCGTCCACAGCGCCTGTACCGTGTACATGGAGGCTCCGTCGCCCACCACCGCCAGCACCGGCCGGTCGGGATGGGCCAGCTTCACCCCCAGAGCCCCGGGCATCGCCCAACCCAGCGCCCCGCCCCGTATGCCGTAGATGTCTCCCGGCCTCTCGAAGTCGAAGGCGCGGTTCAGCGCCGGCCGCGAGGTGACGGCTTCGTCCGCGATGATCGTGTTCGGCGGAACGGCGGCGGCCAGCTCGTGCATCATTCGCTCCACCGGCATCGGCAGGTTGTCCCAGGTCGGTTTGATCCGCTCCTGGTAGCGCTCCGCGTCCCGCTGTCGGGCCGCCGCCAGCGTGGCTGCCCGCGTCGCCGCCGCTTCCCGCTGGCCTCCCGTCATGTTGGACTCCAGCGACTCGGCTAGGTCGGCCATTCCGGCGCCCGGGTCAGCCATGATGCCCACTTCCGTCGGGTAGGACTTCTCAATCTCCCAGTAGTTGCTGTCCATGTGGATCAGCTTCGTACCCGGTTGCAGGAACGGCACATCTACGTAGAGGAACGACGCGAACACATCCGTTCCCACCGCCATCACCACGTCGGCATTGGCGAACTGTCGCGCCGTGGCCGGGCTGTTCAGGTTCAGCATCCCACCCCAAAGTGGATGGGCAGTCGGGAAGTTCACTTCCGAATACGACGTTGCCACCACTCGGGCGCCGGTCTGTTCCGCCACCCGCACGACCTGCTCCACCGCGCCCGCCTGCGCCACCCGGTCGCCAACCACGATGACCGGATTCTCGGCCCCGGCTAATAATTCCGTGGCCCGTTCCACCGCCGCCGCGTCGGGCCGGATGCGGAAGAATCCTTCCGACGACCCCACGGCCTCGAAATCAACCTCTTCGTCCAGCGTATCCCAGGGGAACGACACGAACACCGGCCCCGTCGGCGGCGTCTTGGCTTCCTTGAACGCCCGCCGTATCGCCACCGGAATGTCCGAAGCGTGGCGCACTTCGACGCTCCACTTGGTGTACTGCTCCGTCATCTCCACCAGGTCGCCCGACAGCACCGGTTCGTTGATCAGCATCCGCGTGTCCGAATTCCCCGCCGTCAGCACTAGAGGCGTCCCGCCCCGGAAGGCGTTGTAGAGCCCGCTGATGCCGTTGGCCAGCCCGCCGGCGATGTGGATGTTGGCGAACGCCGGCTTGCCCGTGGCCCGCGCGTATCCGTCGGCCATGCCCACCGCCGTCCCTTCCTGCAAGGCTTGGATGTATTGCAGCTGCGGATAATCCTGCAGACCATCTAGGAAAGGCGTTTCGCTGGTACCGGGGTTACCGAAGATGTATTCGACCCCCTCGGCCACCAGCATTTCGGCCAGAGCGTGTTTGCCAAGCATCCGCGTCATCATCAATCTCCTGTCATTCGCGGGTATTCGTTCGTAGGGGCGCCCCTGGTGGGCGCCCGCACGATGGTGAACGGCATTCCTACTGGTAAATCATCCACTCCAGCAGGTTGTTGTCCGGGTCCCGGGCGTACAGGCTCACCGCCGGCAGGGCCCCCCGCAGCCGGGCGCCCTTGCGCGGCCCTGGTCCCCGAATGACCTCCACTCCGGCGTCCGCCAGCATCTGCTGACACTCTTCCACGGTGCCGTCCCAGACAAAGCAGATGTCGGTGCAACCGGGTACCGCCGTAGGTCCCCGGTAATCGGCTAAGTATCCCTCCGGGTGCACGTTGATTTTCGATTCGCCGACTTGGATGGAGAAAATGTTAGCTGTCCCGGCTCGCCATTCCTCTTCGTCGTTGATGGCGAAGCCCAGCTTCTTGTAAAACGCCATCAACCGCTCGGCGTCGGAAGTAGGCATGGCGATGTGGTCAATTCCAGCGGTGTGCATACCCTTGCTCCTCCAGTATTCTCTGTATTCCCTGGCCAGCCGTTCCCGCCATTCTTTCGGGATATACGGCGGCTTGTCAATGCCGTCCGGGTAGATTTCATGGGTTGGCTTGGCGTCAGCCCAGAACTCTTCATCCAGTTCCGGGTTATCCGGATCGGCGGCG
The DNA here is from genome assembly GCA_021295965.1 of Dehalococcoidia bacterium. Taxonomy (GTDB): domain Bacteria; phylum Chloroflexota; class Dehalococcoidia; order Lucifugimonadales; family UBA3495; genus Bin87. The sequence goes on from JAGWBI010000003.1 coordinate 57,649, forward strand.
ATGCCGGCCTGGACGGCGGCCTCTTCTTCATCCGTCAGAGGAACATCCCCCGGTTTAAGCTTCGGCATACTCCCTCCTTTCTCTGTTGCTAGCTATTCGCAAGCTGATGATGCGCCTACGGTTGCCACGTTCAGTATAGATGACGGTGTGCAGCCGGGTTCCGATGTAACCAGTGGCTACCCAGCGCAATTCGCCGTGCGTGGTATTCGATCGTTGGGCGGCGGTGTCCCAATCAAAATCATATATCGCTGTGAAGTCGATATCGTGCTTATCTGCATTCTCTCGCAGCTTCCCCTCATCCCATTCGTAGTTATTCATGGGGGATTTAGTCGGCTGCTTGCGATTGCACTGCTGATTGCCGGGCCAGGAAATCCAGGACAATCAGTTGCGTCTCCCCGGCGGCCTCGTTGGTCATGAGCCCATGCTCCGCCCCCGCGATGATATGCAGTTCCGCGTTATTGATTGCGGCCGCCAGGCTGCGCCCGCATTCCACCGGAATACGGCTGTCGGCGTCGCCATGCACCACCAGCGTCGGCATTTTCAGCTCGGCCAGCCGCGACTCCAGCGAATCGCCGATGTCAACGTAAGCCTGGTGCGTCGCCTCGATGCCATCGATCCGCCCCAGGTTCTCCGCTGCGATCCTGGAGAAACGCTCCGGGTCATCCGATGCCATCTGGGGGAAGCGCTCTGCGATAGCCTGCTCCACTGCCGCCTGTCGCCCCACCGCCGCGACCCGCTCCTTCAGCCGCCGCAGTTCCTGCCTCCGCACCTCCCGCTGCGCCTCCTCCGAATACGACATGGTGTTGACGAGCAACAGCGATTCCGTAGCCTCAGGATAATCCAGCGCGAACTGTGTCGCGATAGGCCCGCCGGCCGATGACCCCAAGACGTGTGCCTTGCCAATCCCCAGATGCGCCAACAGATCATGCAAATCTTTCGCGCAGTTGGGAATGTCGTATCCACTGGCTGGAGCGTCCGATCCGCCGCAGGCCCGACGGTCGTAGAATACGCACCGATACATATCGGACAACGCGGCCGCCTGCCGGTTGATGGTATCCGCGCTGCCGTCTCCACCCCCGAGTCCGCCGTGAATCAGCGCCAGAACCGGAGCGCCTTCCGCCCCAAACACAGCGTAATGCATCCGGTACCCGTTAATCTGTGCGAATGGCATAACCGAAAATCCTGTCCAATCTAAAATCAACGACAATATATCCCGACGCCCGTGCACTGGCAAGAAACCCTTGGCCAACGGCTCTGGCGCTCATACCCCGTGTGCTAAAATTATCACAAAGGGCGGACCTACCCATGACTACCCAGAACCACATCTACTTTGACCACGCCGGCACCACGCCCATGGACGAGCGCGTCCTGCAGGCGATGCTGCCCTACTTCACCCAGTTGTACGGCAACGCTTCCAGCGTCCACACCGTCGGTCAGGAAGCCCGTTACGCCCTGGACGCGGCCCGTGAGCGCGTCGCCCGCGTCCTCAACTGCCGTAACCGCGAGGTGGTTTTCACCAGCGGCGGGACCGAGTCCGACAACTCGGCCATTCGCGGCGCGGCATATGCCCTGGAAGAAACGGGGCGGCACGTCATCACCGCCGCCGCTGAGCACCACGCCGTTCTTCATGCCTGCCAGATGCTCGAGAACCGTGGTTGGGAGGTCACCTATCTCCCGGTCGATGACTACGGTATGGTCCAGCCCGACCGGGTGTACAACGCCATCACCGACCGCACCACCGTGGTATCGGTGATGTACGCCAACAACGAGATCGGCACCATCAATCCCATCCCTGAAATCTCTGCCGCCGTCCGGCAAAAGGCACAGGATCTCGACCGAACCATCGTGATGCACACCGACGCGGTACAGGCCGCCGGTTTTCTTGACCTCGACGTTCGTCGCTTGGGCGTCGATATGATGAGCCTGTCCGGGCATAAATTCTACGGACCCAAAGGCGTCGGCGTGTTGTTCATCCGGCGTGGTGTCCCCTTCCTGCCTCTCATCACCGGCGGCGGCCAGGAGCGGGAGCGGCGTTCCGGCACGGAGAACGTCGCCGGCATCATGGGGTTGTCCGTAGCCCTGGAACTGGCCGACGCGGAGCGCCACGCGGTGAGCGATCACTGCCGCGCCCTTCGCGACCGCATCATCGAGGAGATCACCCGGCTGATACCCGACAGCATCCTGAACGGCCACCCTGATGACCGCCTGCCCAACAACGTCAACTTCTCTTTTGACGGCGTTGAAGGCGAATCCATCCTGCTGGGTTTGGATCTACAGGGCATCGCCGCCAGCAGCGGCAGCGCTTGCAGCAGCGGCTCCCTGGAACCCTCCCATGTTTTGCTGGCGCTGGGCCAGACGGCGGATACGGCCCGCGGATCCCTCCGTATCACTCTGGGCAAACACAACACCGCCGCGGAGGTTGACCGCCTCATCGACGTGTTGACCGCCCTGATTGGAGACCTCCGGCAACTCCCGACGCTTACGGGTACGGGCGATGATTAGCGGCCTGCCCCCGCGCCGTCATTCGCGCTCGCTCAACCGTCATCCCGGCGAAAGCCGGGATCCAGACGGTTCTATTGTCCGTTACCGGGCGGCGCTTGCGATTCTGGCAATAATCCTGTTCGCCATCGCTCCGGCCTGCTCGTCTCAGTCGCCCAACATCGGGAAATACTACAAAGGGCGGATCCTGCACATCAGCGTTGCCGCCATGGAACGCACCGATGAACTGCGCTGGACCACCTCCACGCGCTACCCGGCCCAGGGCGTAATTGACGAACCGCTGTACCGGCTGGAACCCGAATCCAGTGAGAACGAGCTGATCCTGCTGCGGGTCAAGGTCGAGAACCACACTGCCACCAGCGCAATCGTCAACGTTGATCACGAGTCCGCCCAGCTCCGTGATTTTCTGCAAGGCCGATACTTTCCCATCGACGTGAGCGCCCGCGCCCAGGAAGCGGAGGTTCCGGAAAATCCATCCGACCGATGCACCGTGCCGGTCAACCCGGAATACCCGACGGATTGCGTAAGATTCCTTTGGAATGCCACCTATGAAGAGGTCCAATCGGACGGCGAAATCAAGCTGATCCGGCGCGCTCAGGAACTGCCCAAAGGCACGGGCCTCGACGGGTGGTTGGTCTTTGAAGTTCCCAAAGATACTCAATTCCGGTCTTTCCGCTGGGGCGCCGGCGACACCGTGACCATCGACTTCTAGCCGATTCCGGATCCGGAACCCCTACCCGTCATCGAGTACCCCTGCTCGTAATCTGGAACCCCCTACTCGTCATTCCGGCGAAAGCCGGAATCCAGTTGTTCCTGGCGTTATGCCGGCCTCGCTAAAGAACGCATCCCCTGGCCCGGCGCCCATACCGGTAGGCCGGCGCATCTTTCACCTCATAGCCGCGTCGGCCACCACGTTGCTTGCTCTGGTCATGCCCGAACACGCCTATATGCTGCTCGTCGGCAGCGGCGCGTTGCTTGGTCTGGTGTTGGATTGCGCCCGCCCAAGGATCGGTGGCCTCAATCGCCTGTTCCTGGGGATCTTCCAGCCCATCCTGAAGCAGTCCGAAACCACTGAGATCACCGGGGCGACCTGGTTTTTGGTCGCCGCGTTCTTCACGTTCTATTTCTTCGGCCCGCAGGTCGCCATACCCGTCCTGATGTTCGTCGCCGTCGGCGACCCGGCGGCCGCCCTGGTTGGAGCCCGTTTCCCCGGTCCGCGCCTTTGGAACAAATCGCCGGCCGGCGCCGTGGCCTTCGTAGCCGTTTCCCTTGCGGCATGGGCAATCCTGTCCGCCCTGGGGTTCGGCTCCTGGACCTGGCCGGTGGTGATCGCAGCGGTAGTTGCCGCAACCGTGGAGTTGGCGCCTCTGCCCGCGGACGACAACCTGACCGTCCCCTTGATCGCCGGCGCGGTGATGACCCTGGCCAACGCCCTGTCGTAGCCGTCCGCCTTTGGCGGATGGTCGGCCCGACGTCGCGGTTGCCCGGTCGCCTGTGCCCTAAACCGCCGCCCCGTCGTATTCCAGGACTTCAGCGCGTTGTCGCTGGAAACTCAAGTAGGCCGCGCGCGACATCGCCGGTCGGAACGACGACGTCACCTGCTTGGCTTTGGCTGCGTTGTCCGCCAGGAGGTCAATCACCGACATCGCCATGATCTTGGCCGGATTGACCACCGCCTGCTGGTAGTCGGTGATCACGTATTCCGAGCTGTGTCCGGCTCCCTCGGCCCCTCCGGTATAGGGATGGATCGCCGGCAGGATATGGCTCAAATCGCCCATGTCCGTGGAACCGCCTCGGTTTCGGGACGACGGCATCATCAACACTTTCTGCTCGTCAAGCAAGCCGGTGGCGTTTTCCCGGAAGACCTCCAGCAGGTTCTGATCGTGGCGCATTGGCAGGTAACCGGGAATGTTGGTAATGGACACCGCCGCTCCCACCGCCATCGCTCCTGCCCGGAAACAACGGTCAACTATGTTGGAGTTACGCACCACCGCGTCCGGGTTTCCTGAACGCACCCGCCACTCCAGGCGCACGTCCGCCGGTACCGCGTTGACCGCTTCACCCCCCTTGGTCATGATACCGTGGATGCGTACCGTATCCTGTTCTCGGTACAACTCCCGATTGGCATTGATCGCTTGTAGCGCGAAATTGGCGGCGTTCAGCGCGTTGATCCCCAGATGTGGCGCGGAGCCGGCGTGGGCGCCGCGGCCAATGAAACGGACGTACTTCACCACGTGACCGTTGCTGGTCCCTCCCATGGCGAAGGAGTGCGCCCCCATGTCGCTGGCCGTGTGGCACATCATCGCAATGTCCACATCGTCAAACTCGCCCAGTTGTATCAGTTCCTGCTTGCCGCCCATGAACTCAATCTTCCCCGACTCGCGGAGGTCCAGGCGTCGCGCCACCTCGATGAATTCCTCGGCTGGCACCGCGAACGGCACGATCTCGCCGCTCAGTTCAGACAGAACCTCCGGTTGGGAAAGCCCCAATACCGCGCCCAGCATCATTCCGATCTGGCAGTGATGGCCGCAGGCATGGGCCGCGCTGGTATCGCTGGCGGCGTGTGGATGCCCGTTCACGATCAGGCTGTCCAGTTCGCCGATTATCGCCACCCGGGGCCCGGCGCCGGCTCCGCCCTTCACCTCTCCCTTCAACCCGGTCAGGGCCAATCCTGCCCGAAACTTGATGCCCAACCTGGCAAATTGCTCCGCCACCACCCGCGCCGTCCGGTACTCGCTGTACCCCGGTTCCGGATGCTCCAGTATGTCCCGGGACACCGCGATCAAATCGTCGCTACGCCGGTCAATGGCAGCGCAAGCCGCCTGCTTCAGTTCTTCACGAGTCGCCATCATCCCTACTCAACAATCCAGAAACGACGCAATACTTCGCCACCCGCGGCGATCATGCATCGGTGTACGAGTCTTCAGCAGCCAACGTCCGCATGAAATTCACGTACTCCCGCGACGTCATATCGGGACGGTGGTTCGCCACCACCCGGTTGGCTTCTGCCGCCCCGTCACCCATCAGGTCGATCACCGTAGCCACCATGGCTTTCGCTCCGGTGATCACCGCCATTTGGTAATCCTGAACCACGTAATCCGCGCCGTGACCGATGCCCGTAGCGCCGCCCACGTAGGGATGCACCACCGGCATGATCGCGCTGACGTCGCCCATGTCCGTGCTGCCCGTCCGGTGTTCTGTCCTTCCAATGTTGTCGGCGCCCACCAGTTTTTCCGCATTGGCGCGGAAAATCGCCTGCATCCGGTCGTTCTGGAGCATGGGCAGGTAGCCCGGGATCGTCTGAATGTTCACCGTCGCGCCCACGGCCATCCCCCCGGCCCGCAAAGCACGATCCACCTTCCGGTTCGCGTCCATGATGGCGTCCAGCGTTTTCCCCCGCACGAAGGTCTCCATCCGTACGTCCGCCGGCACGGCGCTCACCGCCTCGCCGCCTTTGGTGATGATCGGATGCACTCGCACCGTGTCGGTGTCGAGGAAGGTTTCCCGGTTGAAATGGATCGCCGACATCGCCAGCGTAGCCGCGTTGAGCGCGTTGATGCCCAGGTGCGGCGACCCGCCGGCGTGGGCTCCCTTGCCCACGAACTGTATCCTCTTGGCCAGCGTGCCGTTGTTCGTTCCGGTCAAGCAGAGCTGCTTCTCGTGGGGAGTGCTGGTGGTGTGCATCATCATCGCCAGATGCACGTCGTCAAATTCCCCCAGCCTGATGAACTCGGGCTTCCCGCCCAGGAACTCGATCTTCCCGTCCCTGCGCAGTTGGTCCCGGTACTCAATCTCGATGTATTCCTCGGCCGGAACCGCCATTGATACCACCCGGCCGCTCAGGTGCGGCAGCACGTCGCCCCGTTGCAGCGCCATGGTCGCCCCCAGCATCATGGCGATCTGGCAGTGATGCCCGCAGGCGTGCGCGGCTCCCGTGCTACCGTCGGCGTGAGGATGCTCGTTGACGATCAGGCTGTCCAATTCGCCCATAATCGCCATTGTCGGCCCTTCGCTGCCGCCGATGATTTCTCCCCTCATGCCGGTCATGCCCAACCCAGACCGAAAAGGCACACCCATCTCTGCGAACTTTTCGCCCACTACCGCTGCGGTCTTGAATTCGCGGAAACCCGGCTCCGGGTTCGCCAAAATATGCTTGGCTATCCCGATAAGCTCCTCAGCCCGATCTTCGATCTCGGCAAAAGCCCGGTCCTTCAATTCCTCTCTGGTTGGCATTCCGCAACATCCTCCGGCGCGAACTACGCGGCAAATCCGACGTGCCGCCCGCGCATGGTAACATAACCTACCCGACGTTATAATCCCTCTATGCCCTTGCGTATAGTCATCGCTCCCCAGGCGTTCAAACACAGCATCGGCGCCCGCGCTGCCGCCACTGCCATCGAGCGCGGGATCCGGATCGCCATCCCCGACGCTGAAACCACCCTGATACCGGTGGCAGACGGCGGTGATGGCACCCTCGCTGCCCTTATCGATACCACCGGCGGACAGTTTCATCAGGCCACCGTCACCGGCCCACTCGTGGACCCGGTCGCTGCCCAATGGGGCGTAATGGGCGACGGTCAAACCGCCGTTATAGAGATGGCGCTGGCCTCCGGCCTCGCCCTGATACCCGACGACCGCCGCGACCCCCGCCGCGCCACCACCTACGGCACCGGCCAGCTGATGCACGCCGCTCTGGATGCCGGCTACAGCCGCATCATCGTCGGCCTGGGCGGCAGCGCCACTAACGACGGTGGCACAGGCATGGCCGCGGCCCTGGGCGTCCGCTTCCTGGACGCCTCCGGCAAGGATCTGCCGCCCGGCGGAGCCGCCCTCGCCGACCTGTCCCGCATCGACGCATCGGCGCTGCATCCCGCTCTCGCCGACGCCACCATCATCGGCGCTACCGACGTGACCAACCCCCTCTGCGGCGACACCGGCGCGTCTGCCATCTTCGGCCCGCAGAAGGGCGCCACCCCCGACATGGTGGCCGAACTGGACAGTTGCTTGTCCAACCTCGCCGCCGTCGTCAAGTCTGATTTGGGGTTAGACGTGCTCGACACCCCCGGCTCAGGCGCAGCCGGCGGCCTCGGGGCCGGCCTCATCGCCTTCGCCGGCGCTGAACTCCGGTCCGGCATCGATATGGTCTGCGACGTTCTGGACTTCGACCGCTATGTCGCCGCCGCTGACCTGGTGATCACCGGAGAAGGCCGCGCCGACCGTTCCACCGCCTTCGACAAAACCCCGGTGGGCGTTGCCCGTCGTGCTCGGTCCTTTGGCGTGCCCACCATCCTGTTGGCCGGCAGCCTGGGACCCGGCTACGACCTGCTCTACGACCACGGCATCGACGCCATAGTGTCCATCGCGGAAGAGCCTACGGACCTCTCCGCGAGCCTGGAACGGGGCGCGGAGTTGCTGGAACGCGCCGCCGAGCGCGCCATCCGCCTCTATAGCCTGGGCCGCCCTGCCTGATGCCCTTCACTCTCGACACTTCCCACTGGCTCCCCCGCCAACCGGAGGAAATCTTCCACTTCTACGCCGACGCATTTAACCTGGAACGGTTGACGCCTCCCTGGCTGCGTTTTCATGTGGTCACTGATCCGCCCGTCACCATGCAGGCCGGCGTCGAGATAGAGTACCGCTTGCGGTTGAAAGGAATCCCCCTGTCCTGGCGCAGCCGCATCACGGTATGGGAACCGCCCCACCGTTTCGTCGATGAGCAGCTGAAAGGCCCCTACCGCCGCTGGGTTCACGAACACACATTCGTACCCAGCGAAGGCGGCACGCTGGTCCGGGATCAGGTGGACTACGACATGCTCGGCGGCTGGTGGGCCGACCGCCTCATCGTGCGCCGGGACCTACGGCGCATCTTTGCCTACCGCCAGGAACGCCTCGCCGAAATATTCAGCGGTTGACCGTTGTCATTGCGAGCGCAGCGCGGCAATCCCGTCAGGGTATCCGCTGTCCCACGAACTGCACTACGATCCCGGCCAGCTCAATCGCCCGCTCCGCATCAACGTCGTCGAACGCTTCGGACGGTATCCCGCTGGGCAGGTAACCCGGATAGCGCGTGATGTCGTAGTACTTGTCCAATTGCCGGGCGTCCGCCTTGATCGTGTCGAAGAACATCTCGAAAATCTTGGCGTCCTCGCACAGGTCGATCAGCGAGTTGCCCCACACGTCCTCCGCCCCCCGCTTGTACAGGTACGCTTTCACCGCTTTCTCGGCGGCCTGCTGGCACAGAAAGCACGCCACGTTGTAGCGCCCGCCCTGGCGGTTGTATCCGGCATCCTCAAGGTCTTGCTCCGCCTGGCGAAACCAGCGAGCGCCTTCCGCGGCGAAATCAGGCATCAAAAACCACCCTTCCTCGTTTGCAGGCCTGGTACAGCGCGGGCAGTGTATCCTGCAGTTCCTCGAACTCCGCCGGAGTATAAACCTGCGCCCTCATTCCCACTTGCGAGCCGATGTGATAGGAGAAGAAATCCGCCCGGCGTCCAAAGGGCCGGTCGGTGTCGTGTACGAACACGAAATCAATGGTGCTGGCCGGTGAGTAGTCCTCACTCACCATGTCTCCGATGAGGATGGCCTTTTCGATGCCAAGAGTCGGGAACACGTCCACCATTTCTGCCAACTGCTGCTCCATCATCTGCTTCCTGAACTGAATGAACCCTATTCGCATCGGCATGATCCTACTCCCTGTCCAGCAGTACCAGGTGGACTTCTCGTGGTCCGTGTACGCCCACCACGATGGTCTGCTCGATGTCCGCCGTCCGGCTTGGCCCGCTGATGAAATTCAGATAGCTTCCCATATCACCGCCGTCGCGGTGGTAGTCCAACCGCCGCAACGCGAAGAGATCGTCCAGCGTGCCTATCACCTCCGACGGCCTCACGATAGCCACGTGAACCGGCGGCACCACCGACACCAGCCGGCTCAGCCCCCGTTTCGGGATCACAATCACGGATCCGGTTTCGGCAATGGCGTAATCCGCTCCGGTGATCCCCATGCCACACTCCGCCAGCCGGCGCCGCAGCTCCGGACGGCTGGCGTCGTCTGCGTACACCGCCGGCCAGACTAACGCCCCGGCTCCCGCCAGCGCGGCGTCCACCGGAACCGCGTCGAACACCGGCTGCTCCGACCGCGCCACCGACGTTACGCCCATGCGCCGGACCAGCGACACGACATAATCCAAGGCATCCTCCCCTCCGTCACACCTCGCCACGTTCCAGCCTCGCAGCGCGGCGGTGTCCGCCATCTTGTCCAGCAAGACCGGCATTTCCCCGGCAACCCGCTCTCGAACCGCAGCCGCTGTTGATTCCAGCTCCGAGACCCCATCATGCAACGCAGCGTAAGGTTCCGCCGGCGGGCCTTCCCCTCGCCCCAACGCCTCCCGGACCGACGCAAGAAATTGCGCCGATGGGATACCCATGGATCCACCGCTTGAGCCAGGTTTGTGCGTGTCTGGGATACTCATAAACTACGCGCGAGTATCGCCCCCGGGCTCGTCGGCCAGCTCATCGCGCCAGATGTCTCGGAACGAGCGGGACGGCGGAACCGGCAGGTCCCGCGCTTCAGTCCAGCGCGACAGAAACGGCAACTTGGTGCGCCCCACCACGCCGCCTCTCGCAATGGGTTTCAGCAACGCTCGACCCACCTTGCGTCCCAGGTTCAATAGAAGCGGGCTTGACATAACCGACGCGAATCCACGCGCGGCCAGCGCGTCGGTATCGGACGCAGTGCGCTCATAGGAATCCGTGCCCTCTGCCAAATTGCGCCTTAAATGCAGCAGCATTCTCGGTATGTTTATCTGCACCGGGCAGGCGTCACGGCACGCTCCGCAGAGCGTTGATGCGTTGGGGAGGTCTTTGGCCTGCGCCACGCCCACCAATCCCGGCGTGACGATTGAGCCAATTGGGCCGGGATACACCCAACCGTAGGCGTGCCCGCCCACACGCTGGTAAATGGGGCATACGTTCAGACATGCGCCACAACGTATGCAGTACAGCGACTCCCGGAGAGCCGGATCCCGCAACAACCGGCTTCGGCCGTTATCCACGATGACCAGGTGAAACTCTTCCGGCCCGTCCTCGTCCTCAGCCCGGCGCGGCCCGGTCACCATGCTGACGTATGACGAAATACGTTGCCCAGTGGCAGAACGCGGCAACAGCCGCAGGAACACCGCCAGGTCGTCCAGCGACGGTATCACCTTTTCCATTCCGGCCAACCCGACGTGGATCCGTGGCGCCGAGGTGCACAGCCGTCCGTTGCCCTCGTTGGTGATGATGACCAGGCTACCGGTTTCGGCCACCAGGAAGTTGGCCCCGCTCACTCCCATGTCGGCGTCCAGGAACTTCTGCCGCAGCACCACCCGCGCCACCCGCGCCATCTCCTCTATGTCGTCGGAGTAGGGCACGCCCAGCTTATCCGCGAACAAACGGGCTACCTGGCCCCGCGTCTTGTGCAGGGCCGGAGCCACCAGGTGGGACGGCGTCTCCTCAGCCAACTGGATGATGTATTCGCCCAGGTCGGTCTCAAAGACCTCAATCCCATCCGCTTCCAGGACGTGATTCAATCCCAATTCTTCCGACACCATGGACTTGCTTTTCGTGACTGTGGTCACACCGCGGGTCCGCGCAATCTCCGACACGATGGCGTTGGCCTGCGTCGCGTCGGCGGCGAAATGCACCTGTCCCCCGGCCGCCGCGACATTCCGTTCCAGCATGTCCAGGTAGTAGTCCAGGTGCGCGATGGTGTGTTCTTTCACCCGCCTGGCCTGTTGTCTCCAACCCTCCCACACCTCCGGAGTGATCTCGTCGATGGCTTCTCGCCGTGCCCCATCGAACCCGCTGCCGGCCCGGCGCAGCGCCTGGCGCAGTTGTTGATCCTGCACCGCCGCCCGTGAAGCGGCAACAAAATCCCGCGTTGTGACTTCAGCCATGTCAGCCTGCCGACCCGTCCAGCACCTGTGCGATGTGGCGCGCCTTGACCGGGGATTGGCGCCGACTCAACCCGCCGCCGATGTGCATCAGGCAACCCATGTCGCAGGCCGTCACCATATCCGCTCCGCTGGCAATGATGGCGTCGATTTTGTCGGCCAGCATTTCCTGCGAAATGTGCGGATATTTCACCGCAAATGTGCCGCCAAACCCGCAGCACTGCTCGGCATTGGGCAGAGGAACCCGTGACACCCCGGCGGCGTCCAACAGCTTCGTCGGCGCGTCGCGCACTTCCATCTCCCGCAGCAGATGACAGGATGGATGGTAGGTGACCGTTCCCGCCCGTTCCGACTCGGTTGTCTCGGGTGCTGGCACTCCGACCACGTCGCTCAGAAACTCGGTGAACTCATACACCCGTTTGCTTAGGACCTCCGCCCGCGCCGATTGCGCCGCATCGCCGGCGAAAAGGTCCAGATAAAACACCCTAAGCATTGCGCCGCATGAACCGGAAGGCACGACCACGTACTCGCAATTTTCCATTGCATCCAACGTGCGCTCGGCCAGTTTCTTGGCTTCCTGCGTAAAGCCGGAGTTGTACAGCGGTTGGCCGCAGCAGGTCTGGTTGACCGGAAAGTCCACCTCCACACCGCTCCGCCTCAAGACGCGCACCACGCTAACCCCGACCTCGGGGTACAGTTGGTCGATTATGCAGGTAACAAACAAAGAAGCCCTGATGGGCTGTGGCAGGGTCAATCCAAATCTCCCGTGAGTGACGCCCGCCAGATTATCAGAGCGGCACAAATCCGACAAGGAGCACATTCGTAACCGCAGCGTTGCAATTTAGGTGGTTCAACGTAGGGGCAACCCTTGTGGTCGCCATGGCTGTGCCGGAACAACCGCGAACCGGGGCTGCCCTCGTAGCTGTCTCAGGCGGTGCAAAGGCCGTTCATGCCCCCATACATCCCCACGGGATAGCCCCGTATCGCACGGCCCTACGTGGGTATCACATCAGCAGAGTGTGCTAAATTGCCCCGGAGTTTTCGCCCCTTACGAGACCGAATGATCGACTCAGGACAGCCCGCTCCGCGTCTGCCTTTGCTGAACAAGCTATTGTTCGCGGCTGACCATATCGGATTGCAGGCTATCGGCTATTTCCGGCAACAATGGGTGCTCTTCTTTCTGGCGCCACCGGCCTTCGAAGGAGTAAATCGCGTCCCTGACGCCTCAATACTGGGCTTCGAGATTGATGCCAGAGTCCTTGCCGGGGTTTTGATTTTTTCCGGGCGGTTCATCGACGCCTTCACCGACCCCCTCATCGGATGGTGGAGCGACCGGACTCGCAGCCGATGGGGGCGGCGCATCCCCTTCATCCTCTTTAGCACCCCTTTGTACGCGCTATTTGGCGCGCTGATTTGGTACCTGCCCAGCGAGGGCAGCAGTTGGTGGAATGTTGTCTATTTCGTGCTGATGCTCGAGCTGTTCTTCACCGCGGCCACCATGTCCAGCGGCGCGTTGGAAGCGCTGGTACCGGAACTGACCAGGACCGCCCGAGATCGGATGCAGGTCGTCAGCTTCATCTTCCTTTTCGCCGTTGGCGGAGCCGGATTGGGCCTGGTTATGGGAGGCTACATCAAGGATGCGTTCGGTTTCCAGGTTACGGGCACTATATTTGCACTGGCGGCGTTGGTTTTTCGTTTGATTTCCTTGTCCGCCATATGGAGGCACGCTCCCCGAGACATTACGCCAGCCCAGGTACCTTTCTGGACGAGTTTCCGGGACACCCTGCGCAATTCTCAATTCGTAGCCTTCCTGCCCACCTTCGTGATGTTCACCACGGGCGTGGGCATCCTGCAAGGCTGGATACCCTTCTTCGCCGTTGGAGTGCTGCTTCAGGAAAGGGATGGCGCGGCCTCCAGCTGGTTGTCAACCAGCGTCATCGGGGGCGCGGTGCTGTTCGGTCTCGTCATCTGGGTGCTTTTCGCCACCGGCCGGGTCAGCAAACGGCGCATCTACGGCGTTTGCCTGGTGGCCTGCGGGCTGTGGTTCCCGTTATTGGCCCTGGTTGGCCCGTTCCTGCCGGGGAGCTTGGTAACCCAGGGGTTGATTCTGGTGTTTATCGCTGGAATGCCCATGGCTGCGGTATTCCTGCTTCCCAAGGGATTGACGGCGGACATCGCCGACTACGACGCCCTGCTCAGAGGCGAGCGCCGGGAAGCCCTATTCTATTCAACCCAGAATTTTTTCGAGAAACTGACCTATGCCCTTCCGCCGCTGCTGCTAAGCCTGATTCTCCAGTTGGGCGACTCTGTTGAGAACCCCCTTGGCATCCGCCTGGCCCCGGTCATGGCCGGAGGCCTGGTCCTCATGGGCGTTGTACTCTGGCCGCGCTACAGGTTGCCGGACACCGTGAACAGCCAAACCATCGAGGCGGCCGGTCTGTTGCCGGCGCGGTCTTGAGCAAACCGGCTAGGCATCCAATTGCGCGGCTAGCGCGGCGGCCTGGGTAACCGGTAACTGGCATACGTAGTGCTCGCACACGTATGCGGTGGGTGCGCCGTCTTGCATCCCCCGCTGCTCCAGCAGCGGCGAATCCTGCAAAGGCGCCGCCGCTGGATCGCTCATCCCAACGATCACCCGGTTGGGCAGGTATCGGGATCCGACCTCGGCCAACATTTCCACTGTACCCGGGTGTTCTCTCTCGCCCACGATTACGATCTCCTTGGGCAAAGAGACATAGAAGTCCAGGGCGCCCAGCCAGTGGCCGGTGGCAGCCGGCGCTCGGCCCAGTAACTGCTGCAACGCCCGCAACGGCGTCGCCCCCTTGGCCGAGTAATCGTCATTGCCCGTGACCACCGCCAGCCGCAGCAGCACGTCCGTCGCAACTGAGCCGCCGCACGGCTGCGCGTTGTCGAATACGTCCCTCGGCCTGACGACTAGCGTTTCGTGGTCGCTTCCGGTGTCGTAAAAACCGCCTACCTGGTCATCCCAGAACAGAGCGATCATCCCATCGGCGACGACCACGGCTTCTTGCAGCCATCGTGGTTCCAGCGTCGCTTCGTGGAGCGACACCAGCCCATCGGCCAGACACGCATAATCCTCCAGGTATCCCAGCAGTTTCGCCTGCCCGTTGCGCCAGGTCCGCAGCAGCCTGCCGTCGGCATCGCGCATATTGTCCAGCAGGAAACCCGCGTTGCGTCTGGCGGCATCCAGGTAATCCGGTCGGCTCAACGCGGCTCCGGCTTCGGCGAAGGAGCGCAACATCAGGCCGTTCCAGGACGTCAAAACCTTGTCGTCAAGGAGGGGATGGACTCGCTGCTCCCGTACTTCCAGCAGTATGGAACGCGCCCGCTGCACCGCATTCATAAGCTCATGGTCCGACACGCCTCGCTGCGTCGCGTAGTCGGCCGGTGGACGGGACAGGTTCAGGATATTCGCCCCCTCGAAATTTCCGCCCTCCGTGGCGCCGTAGTAACCCATAACCAAGTCGGCGTCGTCGCCCAACAGAGACCGCAGTTCCTCTGGGGTCCAAACGAAGAACTTCCCCTCCACGCCTTCGCTGTCCGCATCCTGGGCCGAATAGAATCCGCCGGAAGGGTCCGTCATTTCTCGCAGCACGTAGTCCAGCGTTTCCTCCGTTATACGTCGGTACAGGGGATTGCCGGTGATTTGCCAGGCGTGCAGGTATAACCGCGCCAGCAGCGCGTTGTCATACAGCATCTTCTCAAAGTGCGGCACCAGCCAATACGCATCCGTCGAATACCGATGAAACCCGCCTCCCACCTGATCGTACATCCCCCCGTAAGCCATCTTTTGCAGCGTAAGTTCCACCATCTCCAGGGCGCGTTCGTTGAACCCGTGCCGGTGGTAACGAAGCAGAAACTCCGGGGTCATGGGCTGGGGAAACTTGGGCGCGTTGCCGAACCCGCCGTTCAGGTGGTCAAACTGCGTCGCAAGTTGCGAGTAGGCGTTGTGCATTACCTCGGTGGTCAACGGCGTGAAGCCGCGGGGCATCTGACCGCTGCGACCCATCTGTTCCGCCAGTTGCCGCGTGACCCGCTCGATTTCGCCCTTGTTGGTGTGATACGCTTGGCTGGCCGCCGCCAACAACCGGGGGAAACCCGGCATCCCCATTCGGTCCTCAGGGGGAAAATAGGTGCCGCCGTAATATGGCCGGCCTTCCGGAGTCAGGAACACCGTCATCGGCCAACCGCCGCTCCCTGTCATCATCTGCACCGCTTCCATGTACACCGCATCCAGGTCGGGACGTTCTTCGCGGTCCACCTTGATGTTCACGAAGTTCTGGTTCATCAGGGCGGCAATATCCTCGTTTTCAAAGGATTCCCGCTCCATCACGTGGCACCAGTGGCAGGCCGAATAACCGATGCTGAGCAGGATGGGCCGATCCTCTTCCCTGGCCCGGTTCAGCGCATCTTCGCCCCAGGGATACCAGTCCACCGGGTTTTCCGAGTGCTGCAACAGGTAGGGGCTGGTTTCGTCAATAAGGCGATTGGGCATCAGTTCACTCCTCGTCGTAGATCCGAAAAGCGGGGCGCGGCGTATATCAAATTGCGACCTATTCGGCTACAATCGGTTCGCAACGTCTGCCAGCATACCAGATGAATTCATACGGCAATGGTGATCCATGAGGACCCGGTTAATAACCGCAACTCTCTTCGCCGTCCTGCTTTTAGTCACGACGGCTGCCGTAACTGCTTGCGCTCCCGCCGCAGGTACTGTCGGCTTGGACATAGGGAAAACCACCCCGCCGTTCGCGATGACGCTTTCCGACGGTTCCCAAATCACGTCCGCCGCCTTGGCGGAAGCCGACCAACCGGTTCATCTCTTCTGGTTTGCAACCTGGTGACCGGAGTGCCGCGCTGAGTTACAGACGCTGAACCCAATTGCCAGTGAATTCGGCGACATCGATTTCTACGTCGTTGCCTACAACGAATCCGCGCTGGAGGTTGAGGAATATATCGAAGAGCAGGGTTACACCGACCTCGTCGCCGCCCAACCGGTCGGCGAAATGTTGGCGGACCTGGAAATTACCCGGCAGATGGCCATGATGGCTGTCAATGGCGATGGAATTATCTACCACCGGCAACTCATGGGTACCGCCGACCAATGGTCGCCCCATTTCACTCAACTAACCGCCGACCCGGATGCTGTGCCCACTCATAAGCAGGTCCAACAGGGAAAAGACCAGCGCATGATGGATATGCAGCTGCCGGCTTGATGACAATAATCTCTTCGGCGTCGTTGACGCCGCAACGATGGAAATGATCAATCCAATGCGCATATTTGCACCCCTCTTCGGCGCCGCCTTGATCGGCTCGTTGGTAATGGCATGCGGAACCAGCAGCGCTCCGGACGTTCCGCCTACCGCCGCGTCTGCGCCGGCTGCCGCGCCGACCGTCGCGCAAGCAGCCCAGGCGGCCCCGGCTGAAATGCCCACGGACGCTCCCGCCCCGCAAGTTGCCGCTCCGGCTGCGGAAGCCGCGAAGCCGGTCTTGCCCACGGATCCGCCGGCTCAGGCCACCGAAGCGCCCGCTCCCGCGATCCCTACCGACGCCCCTGCTCAGGCGCCGGAACCCGCTAACACGGTAGCTTCCCCAGCGAGCACGGGCGGCCCACCGTTTCCGTTCAGCGCGCCTACCCCGGACGATACACCTACGCCGGCGCCCTTGGTCACCGACGTACCGCCCGCCCCAGTAGGAACCCAGGTTGGTGAGATGCCACCCGGCTTCGCGATGGAGCGGTCCGACGGTACCAGTGTCGCTTTGGCTGATTTGACGGCATCCGGCAGACCCGTCTTTATGCACTACTTCGCCACCTGGTGACCAGTCTGCCGCGCCGAGTTGCGGACGCTCAACCCCATCGTCGCCGAATACGCCGGACAGGTTGATTTCTACCTCGTGGCGTTCAACGAAAGCGCCGCCACATTGGAAAATTACATCGAGGAAAACGATTTCTCGAACATGACCGCTGCACAGCCGGTGGGTTCCATGCTCCAGGACTTGAAGATCGTCAGTCAGTCCTCGATGATCGCCATGGACGCCAATGGCGTCATCACCTTCCGCAAGGGCTACGGCAGAGGCGGCGACGCGGATACGCTAAACGGAGAGTTCCAGCGGCTAGCGCAGTAAAAGCGCCGCAGATTCAGTTGCCGGTTGATGGCGTTTTGGCCCCCGGCGGCTGGGTAAAGACTGCTCTGCTGTCCTCGGCGTGCTCATGGTCAGCCAGCGCCCGGAGCAACTCGGTGTTGCTTTCGCGAATTTCTATACGCAACTCGCTGAACTTCCGGTCTATCTCATCCCGATGACCGCTGCGATCAAGCCAGCGATGATCAGTCCCATGACGCCGATGATTGCGACTACGATCGCGTCTTTCATTTCTGAAAATAGCCTTGATACTTTACTGTGACATTCGAGTCGCCAGCTCGGTTAGGGAAGAAGATGATGAGAAATTATTTCATTGCTAATCTCCTCTAGAGTTTGTGCCAAGTGCAGGCGTTCGCTGTGGTTCAGTAGGGGGGCGAATAATCATTCGCCCCTGGGCCATTTCACCAACGCTCACCGCGCCGCCGGCGTTCCCGCTAGGCCCCCGCCCAACATCGCTATCACCTCGTTCAGCGGCAACGCCCCCCGGTTCTCCCCATCCCGCGTCCGCACCGCCGCCGCGCCGGCCTCAGCCTCCCGGTCACCAACCACCAGCATGTAAGGGGTCTTCTGCAACTGCGCTTGACGAATCTTTTGATTCATCCGCTCGCTCCGGTCGTCAACTTCCACGCGGAACCCGGCATCGCGCAACTTGCCGGCCACTTGTTCCGCGTATTCGTTGTGTCGGTCCGCGATGGGGATGACCACTGCCTGTACCGGCGCCAACCACAACGGGAACGCCCCGGCGTAATGCTCCACCAGCACGCCGAAAAATCGTTCCAGCGAGCCCAGAATTGCCCGGTGCACCATATATGGCTGTGAGCGATTCCCCTGGTCGTCCTGAAAGACCAGGTCAAATCGTTCCGGTAGGTTGAAGTCGAATTGCACAGTCGTGCACTGCCATTCCCGACCGAGCGCGTCCTTGATCTTGATGTCTATCTTGGGTCCGTAGAACGCTCCCCCGCCTTCGTCAATATCGTAAGGCAATGCCCGAGCTACCAGGGCCTGCCGCAACGCTTCGGTAGCGTGCTCCCACATCTCCGGCTCGCCCACGTACTTGTCAGGCCGCGTGGACAGCATGATGTCGTACTCCTCGAACCCGAAGGCGGCCATGATCTCAAAGGTGAGGTCCAGTACATCGCCCACTTCGTCGGCCACCTGATCGGGCAGGCAGAAAATGTGCGCGTCGTCCTGGGTGAACCCCCGCACCCGCATGAGGCCGTGCAGCACGCCGCTCCGTTCGTACCGGTACACCGTGCCCAATTCCGCGATGCGCAGCGGCAATTCTCGATAACTCCGCAGCGCCGAACGGTAAATCTGGATGTGGAACGGACAGTTCATCGGCTTCAGGAAATATTCCTGGTCATCGATCTCCATCGGTGCATACATGCTGTCCCGGTAGAAATCCAGGTGTCCGCTGGTCTGCCAGAGACGCGCTCGCCCGATGTGCGGCGAATAGACGATGTTGTAACCCCTGCGGTAGTGGATGTCGCGCCAATAGTCCTCGATCAGCGAACGCATCACCCCACCCTTGGGGTGCCACACGATGAGACCCGGTCCAATCTCTTCATGGACGGTGAACAGATTTAGCTGCCTGCCGATGGTCCGGTGATCTCGCCTTTCCGCTTCCGCCAAACGCTCCAGGTGGGCTTCCAGTTCTTCTTTCGATTCAAAAGCCGTTCCATAAATGCGCTGGAGCATGGGACGGTTTTCGTCTCCCCGCCAGTATGCGCCCGCGGTGTGCAACAACTTGACGGCGGTGATGTCGCCGGTGCTGGCGACGTGCGGCCCCTGGCACAGGTCGGTAAACTCACCGTGGCGGTAGATGCTGAGCGTGGTCTCGTCAGGCAGGTCGTCGATGATCTCCTGCTTGTAGGGCTGGTTGGTGAACATGGATGTGGCGGATTCCCGGCTCAACTCCTCGCGCAAAAATGGGGCGTTGGACTTGATGGTGTCCAGCATCAATGCTTCGATCCGTTCCAGGTCCTCTGGGGTGAAAGGCCGTTCCACCTCAAAGTCGTAGTAGAAACCGTCGGCGGTCGGCGGCCCGATACCCACCTTGGCCTCGGGAAACAGTTGCAGAACAGCGTCGGCCATCACATGGGCCGCTGAGTGGCGCATTCGGTGCCGCATATCCGCAACTGGGTCGTCAACGGCGTGTTCCGGGGTTCCGTGGTCCAGCATTTGGGCTACCTGCCTGGCGATGATTGCAAGTTGATTATAACCTACGGCGCCGGTATGACCGGCCATGACGGACCAACGCCGGTGCGGCTATATCGCAGACCGAATATCGGTTTGGGCGAAGTCATTGCCTTTGAACAGCAACGGCAGCCGGCGCGCTGACGCCAGGGCATATGCGAACGTATCGCCAAAATTGAGTTGCGCCGGGTGGCTTTGTCCCTTGCCATAGTGACGGTAAGCGTCGGCGGCAATCCACAGCTGCGTCTGGTCTAGGGGCACAAGGTGAACGAAAGAACGGTGTAGAAATTCGACGGCTAGTCGGTAAAGCTCATCTCCTCTACCAATCGTCACGGTCATCAGCTCGACTGCCGTTCCGATAGATATGAGTACTTCTCCATCCCGCTCCATGGCGGCCAGGAAGTGCGGCGCGTCTGACTCGTTGGTGAGCACCGCGACGATGGCAGAGGTGTCGGCAACTATTATTTTGGCAACCCCCGTTCATCGTATAGTTCCTCTTGCCAAACTTTGGAAGGTGGGTTGTCGTCGTCGAAGGGATGCGCTTCGCGCCAGTGACGGGCTGCGGAAACGATTGGCTCCATTTCCGCGGCTATTTCCGTGGGCGACGGCTTGCGACGCGGCGGCGATTGCGCTTCCAATACGTCCACTGCCATGTTCAGAGCTCGCTCAGGCGCGTCGGCGCCGACAATGCCCAGCCGTCGGGCCAATGCGGCCAAGCGCGCCTCCATTTCCGGCTTTAACGTAGTAGCCATCTGATCCTCCTGATGCTGTCCGACGTGTGGCTGCATATTCCGATGAAACCCATGCGAGGCAAATCGGCGGATGATCGTCAAACAGACAACTTATGCGCCCGGCTCCTACGGTGGAGCAACGATTCAACGGTATGTTCGAGGGTTCTGTAGTCGGATATGGGAGAGTACCTCCCTAGGAGGTAAGAAATTGCTGGACATTATACCCTTGTCTCACGCGTACCCAACAACGGCTCGTTGATTAGCAGCCCTCCGCTTTCGGCCTCGGTTTTTGCGGTGTAACCAGTCTTCCCTCTCTCGGTTAACTTTGCACTACGAACAGAGCGAAAACCGAGATTCCGATTCCAACAGATCCAAACCACGTGCTGTCCTCAATCACGATGCCCCTGGATCATAGGATATAATGACAACGTCGGTTATGAATATTGTATTGCCTACTAACAAGAGGAAGCCCCCCGAATGGAAGAATTACGCCAGCAACTTACCGAACTGTCCATCAAGCTGGATGCCGTCGTGGAGCGTCTTTGACCTCGCCGACCGCGAAAAAACCATCGCCGAACTGGAAAGCGAGGCGGCTGCCCCCGGTTTCTGGGACGACCCGGCTCGCGCCCAACGCAAGATGCAGGAATTGGGGCAACTGCAACAGTCGGTGGAATTATGGCACGGCTTGCACTCCCAGGTGGCCGACCTGCTGGAATTGGCTGAACTCGCCATCGAGACCGATGACGATAGTTTCGCCGATGACCTGACCTCGGAGACCGCTGCGGTCACCGCCGCGCTCGCCCGCGCGGAGATGGCGCTTACCCTGTCGGGGCCATACGACGACCGTCCCGCAATCCTGACCATCCACTCCGGCGCCGGCGGCACCGACTCCCACGATTGGGTCGAGATGCTGACCGGCATGTACGCCGGCTGGGCCACCGCCGGCAAGAGGCCCGTGCAGGTGCTGAACACTGCCTATGGGGACGAGGCTGGCCTCCGCACCAGTACCATGGAAATTGGGGGCGAGCACGCTTTCGGATACCTCAACGCCGAAGTCGGAGTACACCGGCTCGTGCGAATGTCTCCATTTGACCCGGCGCGACGGCGTCAGACTTCCTTTGCCCGGGTTGAAGTTCTGCCGGCCGTTCTCGATGGTGATACGGAAGTGGAAATAAGGCCCGATGATCTGAAGATGGACTTCTTCCGGTCCAGTGGCCCCGGCGGTCAGAACGTACAGAAAGTCGCGTCGGCGGTGCGACTTACCCACCTTCCTTCCGGCATCGTGGTTTCATGCCAAACGGAACGTTCCCAGCATCAAAACCGCGACTACGCCATGCGCATCCTCAAGGCCAAGTTGCTGGCCCGGCATGAGGAAGAGCGAGAGAAAGAGTTGTCTTCACTGCGGGGCGAACGAGTCTCAGCCGAGTGGGGCAATCAGATCCGCAGCTATGTCCTCCACCCTTACCGATCGGTTAAAGATCACCGTACCGATCATCAAACCGGAAACACTGACGCCGTCCTGGCCGGCGACATCGACGATTTCATCGAAGCCTGGCTGGTCAGCAAGCTGGGTAACGAGGATTAACCGCATTTCCGTTTCGGGTGATAAATGCGTAGGGGCGACCACGAGGGTCGCCCCGTCGTCGTGGCTGCGGTCGCGATCTACCCGGCAACGTTTGGCGGGCTGGGCTGCATCGGAGACACCAGGTGTCCCATGCTGTCCCGCTTGGTCCGCATATACTGCTCGTTGGACTCATTGGGCGCAACGGTCAGGCCCACCCGATCGGTCACCTGGACGCCGAGGCCGCTGATACCTGCCATTTTGTGGGGATTGTTGGTGACTAGCCGGGCCCGGGTGATGTTGAGGTCACGCATGATTTGAACAGCCAAATCGTATTTTCGCTCGTCGGGCTGGAAACCCAATGCAACGTTGGCCTCTATCGTGTCCATCCCCTGATCCTGCAAGGCGTAGGCCTTGATCTTGTTGTGCAGCCCGATCCCGCGACCTTCCTGGCGCAAATACACCAACGCGCCGGAACCGTGCTCAAACAACATTCGAATCGCCATGTCCAGCTGTTGCCCGCAATCACACTTGAGGCTTCCGAAAGCGTCCCCGGTCAGGCATTCGCTGTGGACCCGCACCAGCACCTCATCGTCCTCGTTCCATTCGCCCACCACTAGCGCGGCGTGCTCCCCGGTATCCACAGCGCTTCGGTATCCGACGAGGCGGGCGACGCCATATTGCGTGGGCAACTCCGCTTCCGCAACCCTGGTGATCAGGTCTTCCGTCATGCGGCGATGGGCAATCAACTGGGCGATACTGAAGATTTTCAACTGGTGTTTGACGGCAAACCGCTCCAACTCCGGAAGGCGCGCCATGGTGCCGTCTTCGTTCATGATTTCGCAAACTACGCCGGCGGGGTAGGCCCCTCCCGCTCTGCACAGGTCCACGATGGCCTCGGTATGCCCGGGCCGATTCAACACGCCCCCCGGGTCTGCCCGCAACGGGAACATGTGCCCGGGGTGTATGAAATCCGACGGCCTCGAGGCTGGGTCAACCAGCGCCCGTATCGTGGCGCTGCGGTCGTAAGCCGATATGCCGGTGGTAGTGCCCTGCTTGTAGTCCACCGACGTAGTGAACGCGGTGGGCTGTTCGGAGCGGGAGTGTCGGCTCCGCAGCATGGGGATTTGCAATTCATCAAGCCGTTCCCCCAGCATGGGGACACACACCAACCCTCGAGCGTGGCTTACCATAAAGGTAACGGCTTGGGGCGTCGTGTGCTCCGCAAACAGGAAGAGATCCCCTTCGTTCTCGCGCCCCTCGTCGTCAACTACGATCACGAATTTACCGGAAGACAAGTCTTCAAGCGCCTCTTCAAGGCTGCATAGGGGCATCATTCCTCCGGGGATTTGCGGATTTGCTTAGGGGTCGGCAAGAACCCCATATGATTGGCCAAAACGGCATCCGATTTATCAACGCTGGACTCAGGTCAATCGTTGCTCTGATCGATCGGGTCGTGTTGGCGCCGGTATTCAATCAGATCAGCGATAGACAGGATGTTCAGGGCGTACGTCTTTGCCATGGGTACCAGGTCGGGCATGCGCGCCATGGTGCCGTCATCCTTCATGATCTCGCAGACAACGCCGGCCGGATAGAGACCCGCCAGGCGACAGAGGTCTATAATCGCCTCAGTGTGGCCAGGTCGAACCAGTACGCCGCCAGCATGATACCGCAGGGGGAAGAGGTGACCGGGTTGGATGAAATCGGTCGGCTGAGCCTCCGGGTCGATCAGCGCCCGGATGGTAGCGGCGCGGTCGTGGGCGGATATGCCCGTCGTGGTGTCTATGGCGTAGTCCACCGGCATGGTGAACGCCGTTGGCATCGCTGAATCGGAATGACGGCTGGGCAACATGGGGATGTCCAATTCTGCCAATCGTTCCGGCAGCATGGGCATACATAGCTGCCCGCGGGCGTGCGTCACCATGAAATTGACGGCGTCCGGCGTGACGTGTTGTGCCGGCATCACCAGGTCGCCCTCGTTTTCCCGGTCCTCGTCGTCCACCACGATAAGGAACTTTCCGGCTTTCAGGTCTTCAAGACCTTTTTCGATGCTAATTAATTGCATCTGAACTCTGCATCCGGCGGCTCGGGCGCGCTCCAAGTCAGCTGAATCTGGCGGCCAACAAGCTCTCCACGTATTTGGCCAGAATATCCGCTTCCAGGTTCACCTGGTCACCGATTTCCCGCTCGTGCAAGTTGGTGTTCTGCATCGTGAAGGGGATGACCGAGATCGTGAATCGGTATTCCGAACGTTGTACCACCGTCAAGCTAATCCCGTCAACCGCGATAAACCCTTTCTCCACTATGTAAGGCGCGAGGGACTCGGGAACTTCCACCTCCACGATGTAGCAGTCTGCCTCGGGAGTGAAACCCGTAATCGTTCCGGTCGCATCCACGTGGCCCTGCACGATGTGGCCACCCATCCGGTCGTGGGCGGCCAAAGCTCGCTCCAGGTTGACCGCGCTGCCGGCGCCCGCCCGTTCCAGGGAAGTCCGCCGCAGCGTCTCCGGCGCCAGGTCAACGGAAAAACCGTCGGCTCCAAAATCCACCACCGTCAGGCAAGCCCCGTTGACGGCAATGCTGTCGCCCAGGCTCACGTCCTCCAGCACCCGGCTGGCTTTGATTTTCAGCCGGTAGCCGTCAAGGGAGGACACCCGTCCAACTTCTTCCACGATTCCGGTGAACATTTACGCATCTCCCTGATTTGGATAGCCGGTGATGAGCCAATCTTCGCCGATGGATTCCATCCTGGTCCGCTCCAGGCGCCAGGTATCGGCCATGAGAGTTGCTCCGTTGCCCTCGATGGGCGATCGGGCGGCGGCCCCGCCGATCAGTACCGGCCCGAGGAATACGTGCAGCTTGTCAATCAGCCGCGCGTCCAGCATAGCGCCCAGCACTCCTCCACCCCCTTCAACCAGCAAACTGACCACGCCTTCCGCCCCAAGATATTCCAGCATCGCCGACAGATTTACCCTCCCGTCGGTCCCCGGAAAAACCTGTACCGTTGCGCCCACATCCTCCAAGGCCGCAACCCGGCCCGGGCTTGCATTTTCGCTTACGGCAACCAGCGTTCGCCCCGGTTGGGAAAACATACGCGCGTCGGCCCGCATTCGCGCGTTGCTGTCCACCACCACCCGCGTGGGTTGGAGGTTGACGGGAAGCGTCTCTCCCTTTTCATCGCGAGCGGTGAGCTGAGGGTCATCGGCCAGCGCGGTGCCAATTCCCACCATGATGCCATCCAGTTCTTTCCGCATCCGCTGCACTCGGCTCCGGGCGTCCGGGCCGGTTATCCACTGGGAGTCGCCGGTCCGAGTGGCGATCTTGCCGTCCAGGCTCATGGCGAACTTCGCCACAACGTAGGGCAACCCGGTGATAACGTGTTTGCCAAAAGCCTCATACAGTTCAGTCGCCGCCGAGTCCGGCCGATGCTCTATTTCCAGGCCGGCCGACCGCAGCGCGGCAGCGCCACCGCCGGAGACACGCGGGTTGGGGTCGGTTTCCGCGTAAACCACGCGGCCAATCCCGGCGGCTATGATGGCGTCGGTGCAGGGTGGCGTCCGACCGTGGTGGCAGCAGGGTTCCAGAGTGCTGTACAGGGTGGCGCCTTTAGCCCGGTCGCCGGCTTGCGCCAGAGCTCCGATCTCCGCATGGCGTTGTCCGGGGGGCAAAGTGTACCCTTCTCCGACGACGTTCCCGTCGCGCTCGACCACGGCCCCCACTGCAGGATTGGGACTGGTGGAACCCAGCGCGGTCCTCGCCAGGACTAACGCGCGCTGCATTGGTTCGACGCCGGCGCTCATGTCAAGCCAACCCCTTACTCGCAAAATCCTGATGGAAACGGCTGGCGGTGGGGCCGGTTTGTCCCTGATATCTGCTGCCCAGTTCAGGAGACCCATAAAGACGTTCTGCCGGTGAGGTCAGCTGCAAAAAAGAGATCTGGCCAATCTTCATGCCGTAGTACAGTGCAATGGGCAACCTCGCCACATTGCTCAATTCCAGGGTGAGGCGCCCTTTCCATCCGGGATCGACGAAACCCGCGGTACTGTGGATCAGCAGCCCCAGCCGCCCCAGGCTGCTTTTCCCCTCCAGCCGCGCCACCAGGTCGTCGGGCAACTCGATATGTTCCAGGGTGCTGCCCAGCACGAATTCCCCCGGATGCAGCATGAACGGGCTGTCATCCTCGATGCCAACCTCCTCGGTCAGATTGTCCAGCGGCTCCCGCACATCGATGTAAGGTTGGCGCGAATTGGAAAACACCAGGAACCGGCGGTCCAGGTGGAGGTCGATGCTTGCCGGTTGGATGTCCGCGTCGCTGACCGGCTCGACAACGATGCGTCCTTCGGCAATCTGCCACCGGATGGAACGGTCACTAAGCACCATGGGACTACTCATCATCGTCCGATGGAAGCGGTAACAATTCGTAAATCCCGTACACGGTAACGGAAATCTCGCTTTCCCCAACCGAAACTGGAGTGGACGATTCTGCGCTGGCGGCAAGAGCCCGCAACCCGCCCGACTGCGGGAAAATATCGGCCACCGGCGTCTCCGAGAGTATCTTAAT
Source organism: Dehalococcoidia bacterium (assembly GCA_021295965.1). Classification (GTDB taxonomy): domain Bacteria; phylum Chloroflexota; class Dehalococcoidia; order Lucifugimonadales; family UBA3495; genus Bin87. The sequence goes on from JAGWBI010000003.1 coordinate 84,289, forward strand.
GTCACCCAACGAGCGATTGGCGAATTCCGCCAGTTGGGAAGCGCGTTCCTGCATATCGTCAACGGCCGCTTCCCGCGCTTTCTCTGCTAACGTCGCGGTATCGGAGAAAGAAAATCCGACGTTATTGAACCTGATGTCATCGCCGCCGGCCGCGATGGCGGCATCGATGACGGCCCCCACCTCGTCGGTGTCTCTCACGGTTACCATCAGTCCATTGCTTACGGTATAGCCGATGTGTTTCCGTCCCTCTCCTCCGTACTCGAATTCCTCGTATATTCGGAAATCCCTGGTCGCGATGTCTTTGTCTGCAATTCCCTGGCTCTTCAGCGACGCTATCACCTGGCTCATGGCCGCCGCCGCGTCCGTCCGCGCAGCGCTCACGGTTTCTTCCGTAACGGAAACTGCCAACGACAAAGTAGCGACATCCGGTTTGCCGGCTGCTGAGCCGAACCCAACGACTTGAACCACGTCGTAGGCTAATCCCGATTGTTGCCCGGGGATCAGTACGGCTGAGTTGCCCATGTGGCCACTCACCAGGGAAGCGGCCGGGGTTTGCGCCACGCCACACGCGGTGAGCGCGAGCAGGATCGCCGCTGACGCGCAAACCAACCCGTTGCGCAGGAATTTTCGATGTCTTTTTGCCAACATTCCTTACCCTTGAAAACCGACCCGGCCCGACAACAACGCCCGGGCCATCACGAATTTATGTATCTCCGAAGTGCCGCCGCCGATGCGGGCATGGCGGAGCATATGGTACCAATGCGCTATGGGCAGGTCTAAGGTCTCGCCAAGGCCGCCGAACACCTGCATGATCTTGTCGATGCTGCGCCAACCCCACTCGCCGGCCGCGTATTTGACCATCGACGCTTCGACCCGCACATCTTCACCGGCGTCGGCCCGGGCCGCCGTCTCTCGCGCCACCGACCGCAACGCGACGATGTCCATGTACACGTCGGTCAGCATCCACTGGATCGCCTGCCGGTCCGCGATGGGTCGTCCGTAGGTCACGCGTTGCTGCGACCACTCGATCGCCATCTCCAGGGCGCGGGTCAATATGCCCAACGCCATCGCGCCGCGCAACAGCCGGTCGTGATGCACCAGCCACTGCTGGCCCAACGTGAACCCGCCACCGACTTCTCCCAATACCTGGGTTTGCGGCACTCGAACGTTGTCCAGGTGAATATAGTGCTGTTGCGCCTTCGTGGGGACGATCCACACCCGTATCGGCTCGAAGGTTACTCCTGGCGTGGGGTTGTCGATGATGAACATCGTAATGCCGCCGCGTTGCATCTTCTCCGGGTCCGTGACCGCCTGGACCAGCAGGAAATCCGCGGACGCAGCGCCCGATATGAACATCTTGGTGCCGTTCAACACCCAGTCGTCGCCGTCCCGAACCGCGCGGGTCTGCATCATCCCGCCGGGATCGGAGCCGGCCTGCGGTTCGGTTTGGCCGAAGGAGTAATACAGGTCGCCGTTGATGGCAGGGTACAGGTATTTCTCTTCCTGTTCCGGCGTGCAGGCGCCGATCATGAACATCGGCACCGGCGATGTAGGCAGGTGCACAATGCTGCGATGCACCTCCTCTTCCAACACCAGATGACCCAGCGCTCCCATCCCGCCGCCGCCGTATTCTTCAGGCACGAAAGAAGTATAGATGCCGGTCTGTTGGGAGATATTGTTCAGCCGTCCCCATTGCTCAGAGGACAGCGTGCCCAGGACTCCGGGGACCGTCTCCAAAACCCCCCGCGGGGCGCCGTTATCCGGCTCGTCCTCCTGCGGAGGATGCGCCAGGTATTCAGGTTCCAGCGGAACGCACTCGTCGCGCACGATTTGGCGCACCGTGTTCTTGAGGGCATCCAGTTCCGGAGGCAATCCTATTTCCTGGGTCATGCTTTCTCCACGAGCGTGTAATTGTGGGTGGGTGAAACGGATCCGCGTGCCTGAACGGGCTAAACGTCTTACCGCGCCGGACCTGGCAAAAGTGGCTCAATTCGGTGCTCCGCGGCTAATGGAAGGGGCAAACGTATTTCAATGCCTCCAGGGCCGGATTGTCGTCGGCGGTGGGCGCCAGCCTAGCCACGTATTCTCCCCCTGCGGCCGGCTGGGGCGCCGATGCCGCTTCAATGACTTCCATCACCGAGCCGACCGTCCCGAACACGATGGCTGCTGCCAACACGACGAGGATGCCGATGCCGATTGTTTTCCGTTTCATGTCGCTGCCACCCCCACCGTATTAAGGGTGGAATCGTTTTTCCCATCCCAGGGGCTATCATTCTATAACACCCGACGTAGGCACGCTACGGAACGACGGTACTCCATCGCGCCAACGAACACCACCAGGTGTTAGAATGTCCGCCGTGCCGCGTCCGGCAAAGCGCTCGGGAATTCACGCAAATCCGGGGCGATTGATTGACCACTTGTTATGAGCATGCTTGAGTTACGAAACCTTCCCAGCGTGGAGCGGGTGTTGAACAGCACCGCCCTGGAATCCGCGGTTCATTCCTTCGGCAGAAATGGTGTAGTCGATCTGACCCGCGAGGCGCTGACCGCCGCCCGCGGCAAGGTGATGTCGGGAGAACCGGCGCCGACCGCCGAAGACGTCGCCCACCAGGTGTTGAAACTCATCGGCGAGCTCGCCGCTCCTTCGCCTCGGCCGGTGATCAATGCCACTGGCGTCATCATACATACCAACTTGGGCCGCGCTCCCTTGAGCGAAGCGGCCATGTGGGCCGCTCAGGCGGCCGCTTTTGGTTATTCCGACCTGGAAATCGACCTGGGGACTGGTCGCCGCGGCTCGCGGCAAGCCCATCTTCAGTCCCTTCTGCGCCGGATAACCGGCGCTGAGGCTGCTCTGGTGGTCAACAACAACGCTTCCGCATTGTTGTTGGGTCTCTCGGCGCTGGCGGCGGGCCGCGAGGTGGTGGTCGCTCGGGGCGAGGCGGTGGAAATCGGCGGCGGGTTCCGCATACCCGACGTGTTGCGTCAAAGCGGCTGCACGCTGGTCGATGTTGGTACCACCAACCGCACCTACGTACGGGACTACGCCGATGCCATCTCCGATGACACGGCGGCCTTCCTCAAAGCCCACGCCAGCAATTTCCGGATTGAGGGGTTCACCGCCGAGGTGAACGAACGGGATTTGGCCGACCTTGGCGATGGCGCCGGAATACCGGTGCTCCACGACATCGGCAGCGGCGCGCTGCTACCCACCGAGCGCTACGGCCTGGCCCACGAGCCCACCCCCCAGGAAAGCATCGCCGCCGGAGTCGGTTTGGTGTTCTTTTCCGGCGATAAGTTGCTGGGCGGACCACAAGCCGGAATCGTGGTGGGCAAAAGCGACTTGGTACAACGCTTGGAACGGCACCCGTTGGCCCGGGCGGTGCGTATCGACAAGATGAGCCTGGCCAGCCTCACCGCTACCCTGGTGCACTATGTGTACGGCGACGCCGAAACCGAAATACCGGTTTGGCGCATGATCTCTGCCGATCCGGATACGGTTCATGCCAGGGCTCTCTCATGGAGTGACGCCGTCAACAGTGCGAAAAGCGGGAAAACTTCGGTGTTGCCGTCTCGGGCCGCCATTGGCGGTGGGAGCCTCCCCGGTGAGACTTTGCCGTCGTGGACTCTATCCGTCGCCCCCCAAAACGGCGCGTCTCCGGAATCGGTGCTAGCCGCCTTGCGCAGCCAGCCGACCCCGGTTATCGCGCGGATTGAGGACGACACCGTCCGGCTGGACCCCAGAACCGTCCTGCCCGACCAGGACGAGACCGTATTGCGGGCCTTGATTTCTGTAATGGATCAGGCTTCCCTTTCGTGACCAAAAGAACCGAACCACAGCGAAATAAATATCGAGGTTTAGCGTGTCGGACTTCCTGTTGATACACGGTGCGGGTCAGGGCGCTTGGAGTTGGGGCAAAGTTTGGGGGCACATGACTGCTCCCGCCGAGCATCCCCCGCGTTTGTTCCTGGCCCGGCAGTCCGTTCGCGTCCGCGCCGTCGATCTGCCGGGACACGGTGCGGACGCGGCCAACGACGTTGCGATGGTGGACATGTCGGAAAGCGTCCAGACCGTTGCTCGCGTTGCGGAACAGGAAGACTTTCGGGATTTCACCTTGGTCGGACACGAACTGGGAGGTACCGTGGCATTGCTGGCGGCCCCTGAACTGTCGATCAAACCAAAGCGCATAATCCTTGTTGGCGGCATAGTCCCGGGCAACGGCCGACCGCCGGCCTCGGTATATCCGGCGCCCGTCGGGGCATTGATCCGTTTGTGCCGTACCCTCAGCGCCTTTTCAGGTAGAGACATTCCGGTGCCCATCGGCGCGATCAACCGGTACTGGTGCCGGGGATTGGACAATATGCAGCAGGCGCAAACCATCGGTCACTTCGGACCCTTGCCGTTGCGAATGTTAACTCATCCGGTATCGCTGGACCTGGGTAACCTGCCGTGCCCGGTCACCTACGTGGTCCTGGGTAACGACCGCCTCATCACTCCGTCGCGCCAACGTGCAATGGCCGCCCGCATCCCCAACGCGACCGCAGTTGAACTGGACGCCGCGCACCAGGTCGCCGTGCAGCGCCCGCGCGAACTGGCCGAAACGCTCCTCGCAGCGTGAAATACTACCCATGACGGGCGAATCTCTCGTCGCTGATCTGCACATCCACTCCCCGTACGCCTTCGCGTGCAGTAAGCAACTGACCCTGGACAATTTGGCGGTTTGGGCCCGGCGTAAAGGCATCAGCCTCCTCGCCACCGGAGATTTCACCCATCCGGCCTGGTTTGCCAACCTCCAGTCCAGCCTCACCCCGGATCAGGACGGGCTGTACCGCTACGGCGATGCGAGATTCGTACCGGGCACCGAGATCAGCTGCGTGTATCGGCAAGGCGGTCGGGTCCGCCGGATTCACATGCTGGTGTTGCTGCCGACGTTGGAAGCGGCGGCGATCTTCACCCAACAACTGGATCGACACGGCAAATTGGAAAGTGACGGCCGCCCCACAGTGCGCTTGTCGGCCCGTGACCTCACGGCGCTCGCGCTGGACATCGCGCAGGAGGCGTGCGTGATACCGGCCCACGTGTGGACGCCCTGGTATGGTCTGTATGGGTCTAAAGGGGGATTCGACAGTTTGGATGAATGTTTCGGCGACCTGTCGCCGCATATCACCGCCGTAGAGAGCGGCCTGTCCTCCGACCCGGCAATGAACCGTGCCGTCCGCGAGCTCGACCACCGTGCCGTCCTCTCATTCTCGGATGCCCACTCATTGGGACGCCTGGGCCGCGAAGCCACCGCCCTTTACGCCCCGTTGTCGTGGCAAGGCGTTTCCGACGCCCTGCGCAACGGTTCAGTCGCATACACGATTGAGTTCTATCCGGAAGAAGGAAAATATCACTACAGCGGACATCGAAAATGCGGCATTGCCCTTGGCTCGCATGAGTTGGAACAGCAGGGCACGCAGTGTCCGGTTTGCGGTAAATCGCTGACCTTGGGCGTCCTGCATCGCGTGACCAGGCTTTCCGGCAACCAATTGCGGCACAATCCGGAACCGGACGAAGCCGGCTTTATCAGTATTGATGGCGATTATCCGCCGTTCGCCCGTCTCATACCCTTGCAGGAGATCATCGCCGGTGTCCTGGGGGTCGGCGTCAACACACGCGCCGTGTCGCGGCAATACACTTCGATCACCGACTCCCTCGGCAGCGAACTGAACGCTCTGTTGTGGACCGGCGACGACGACCTGTTGGCGGCCGCCGGCGAACCAATCGCCCAGGCCATCCTGAAATCTCGACGCGGTCAGGTGTCCATATCGCCCGGATACGATGGCCAATACGGTTCGGTGTCTCTGTCCCGTGATTGATTCGCGAGCGAACCCATGCACCTGATTATGCTCTTTGCTAAAATGGCGCGAAAGTCCACAGGTCGGGCAGATATGGAAGTTGCGTTGCGCCGGATGCGGGCCGACGACATCCCGCAGGTCATCGAAATCGAGAAAGAGGCCTTCTCCACGGGCTGGGTGGGCACGCCCTTTCGCCGTGAGTTGAACAGTCGCCACACTCGCTTCCTAGTCGCCTATCGTACTGACGTGACCGATAACGCCGCGACCTCGACAGAGGAACTGCCTTCGGGTCCTGCGGACGCTCCCCTGTGGGCGAGGATGTTGACGGGCGTCAAATCGGCATTGGGCATGGGAGAAAGCGCCGCCACCGACAACCTGGCCGGATACGTTGGCATCTGGCTGCAGGGAGATCAGGCGCATATTACCGAAATAGCCGTGAGAGAGGCTCTGCGCGGTCGAGGCATCGGTGAACTGTTGATCATTGGGACGCTGCGCGTCGCCTACGAGCAGGGACTGGAAGAGGTTACTTTGGAAGCTCGGGTTTCCAACTTTGTAGCCCAACGGCTGTACGACAAATATGGTTTCAACGAAGCCGGCATCCGCAAAAACTATTACGCTGATAACAGAGAAGACGCCGTCATAATGACGACCGACCCGATACACACCGGGGCCTACCGGGAGAAATTCCAGGTCCTCCAGGAACGTTTCCTGGAACGCTACGGCGAGGTGCAAATTGAACTGTAGCCGGCTGCTGCCCGGCGATGCGTTGGTTGACCAAACCAATACGCCTTGTTAGAATGCCCGGCAGTCTTATCTTTTGGGCGGCTATGCTTACAATCGGACTCACGGGTGGTATTGGCAGCGGCAAAAGCGTCGTCGCCGACCTGTTGCGCGAACAGGGGGCAACGATAATCGACGCAGACCGGCTGGGCCACGAAGCGTACACTCCGAATTCCGAAGCTTGGATCCAAGTTGTCGCGGCTTTCGGAGAAGGCATACTGACCGCGGAGGGAGAGATAGACCGGCGAAAATTGGGAGCGATAGTCTTCTCCGACCCTGCCCAACTCGAGCGACTGAACGGCATCATGCACCCGTTGATGGCCGGTATGGTACAACAGCGAAAAGTCCAGTTGTCCGAAGCAAGCGTAGCTGTCGCAGTAGTCGAGGCCGCCGTACTTTTCGAAGCCGGTTGGGAAACTTTAGTCGACGAGGTCTGGACCACCGTCGCCCCGGATGATGTCGTAATTGAACGCCTCCGGCAACGGAATGGACTGAGCGCCCAAGAGGCTAGCAAACGCATCAACTCACAGATGTCGTCCGAGGACCGCATTCGACGTTCCGACGTGGTGATCGAAAACGCGTCAGACCTGGTCGCTCTGCAACACCAGGTAAAGGCTTTGTGGGAGACTCGAGTAAAGGAAAGGTAAATCAAGGCAATGGTTGAAGCAAACATCGAAATGATGGACGACGAACCCAGTTTCAAAGAGTTCGCCATCGAAGAATTTCTGGTCCGCAGCGAACCCTATTATCGCGCGGTCGGGGACGAACTTGAGTTGTTCGAGGCTGCGTACGAACAGCACATCCCGGTCCTCCTGAAGGGTCCGACCGGTTGCGGCAAGACCCGGTTCGTCGAGTACATGGCTTGGAAACTCGGGCGTCCCCTTACCGCCGTGCGCAACGAGGGGGGGCAGGATATGCGGGAAGGCGAAGTCCGCGTCCCGTTGGTGACCATTGCCTGCCACGAAGACCTGACCGCCAGTGACCTGGTGGGTCGTTACCTGTTGGATGCCCAGGGCACCCGCTGGATCGACGGTCCCATGACCCGCGCCGTCAAAGCCGGGGCTATCCTGTATCTCGACGAAGTCGTGGAAGCCCGCAAGGACACCACCGTCCTGATCCACCCGCTCACCGACCACCGCCGGATCCTCCCGGTCGAAAAAACCGGCAACATCATCGAGGCCGATGACCGTTTCCTGCTGTGCATCTCCTACAACCCCCACTACCAGAGCGCTCTCAAGGATCTGAAACACAGCACCCGGCAGCGGTTCATTTCCATCGAGTTCGACTACCCGCCCGTGGATGTCGAAGCAGAAATCGTAGCCAAGGAAAGCGGTTGCTCCGATGAGGAGGCCCATGCTTTGGCCCGCCTGGGCGACAAGATTCGCAATCTCCGCGAGCATGGACTGGCCGAAGGCGCCAGCACCAGGCTGCTCATCTACGCCGGACGCTTGATGCGGCAGGGCATTCCGGCTCGGCGAGCCTGCCAGGTAGCGATCGTGTGGACGCTCAGCGACGAAACGGAACTGCAGCGGAGCATCGAAGAGGTGGTGTACTCGATCTTTGAGTAGCCTTTGGAGACTGCATGGTTGAGCTTACCCTTGACCTGATCAAGGACACCCTGGCGCATCGCGAAAGGGTTACTGCCGCCGCTGAGGGATTGATGCCGGCGGCAGTAATGTTATTACTGTATCCCAAAGACGGCGAGTTCTGCGTTCTGCTGAACAAGCGGTCCATGACCGTCGAGCACCACAAGGGAGAAATGTCTTTCCCGGGAGGTGCCAGGGATCCCGAAGACGCCGATTTTGAAGACACCGCCCTGCGCGAGACTGAAGAGGAAATGGGGATCACCCGGGATGACATAACCATCTTGGGCCGCTTGGACGACAACGTAACGCGTTCCAACTTCCTCGTGAAAGTCTTCGTGGGGACCATTCCGTACCCTTATGAGTTCAATCCGAGTTCCCATGAAATCGCCGAAGTGGTAGAGATACCGCTGAACGTACTACGCGACAGTGCTACAATCCGATGGGACTCCAGAATTGAAGATGGCGAACGAGTGGCCGTGCGCTCATATGGCTACCAACACCACTTGGTGTACGGCGCCACCGCTAAAATCCTTGACCAGTTCCTCGACATCATCGAGGAAGGGCTGACAAAGGAGGACACGAGCCTTGACTAATTCCGCAACTGGCGACCTGTTGACCGAACTGGGCAAACTGCCCCCGGCCGTAACGGAGGCCTATGAGGCCGTCGCCGACGCAATGGCCGAGTCCTTCAGTGATGAAGAAACGGCGCTTTGGGCGAGAGAGGGCGTAGCCATTGGCACCCAGACCGTCCGATCCTGGGAATCAGCCGTTGAATACTATCGAGTCAGCCCGGAAGTGGCTCGCTCGCTGGCATTCGCGTCGTTCATGCAATGGGCGCGATGCGGCACGTACCTTTCCCAGGACTCACCCACGTTGGCGGTCGCGTTCTTCAAGGCCAGCCCCTCCATCGTCACCAACCTCCGGCCACAATACATACCTCGCTGGGCCGGCTTGGGCCGCTCGCTCTACAAGGGCACGTGGAAATCCAGCACCCTCGCCGCTCGGTTCTTCGAGGTCAGCCCGGATCTGGTGCGAAACCTGCCGTTCTGGGACGTCGAGGTGTTCGCCTCTCTAATTGAGGCGTTGTCCTACAAGTCCTACGACGTAGCCGCCGAATGCCTGGTCCTTGGCAGGGACGTCCTCCCGGCGATGGGTCGGGAGCGGGAAGCTTTCTTGTCCATGTCCCGCGCCCTCACCGACAGCAGCTGGCGCGAGGTAAAGGCGTGCCTGGAAATGGCCCCCCGCGCCTTGCAGCACGTTGAGGAAGGACAGACCGGAAGGTTCCTCAGGCTGGGCGAAAAACTGGCCAAGATGGGCCTCCGGGACACGTCGCGGTTCCTCTACGACGGCGCCCAGGCGCTGTCCCACGTTTCCGCCGGCTCCCAGGGCCACATCCTCGACCTTTGTGAAGGCTTGCTCGCCAGCACGCCCGACGCGGTCCCGCCTTTCCTGAAGAGCCTGGACCCGGTGCTGAACCGCATCACCCTCGCCCAACTGGACCAATGGTATCAGCACGGCGTCCAGTTGCTGAGCGAAAATCCCGAAAGCGGTATCGCCTTCTTCAAAATAGAGTCCAACACTTCGGAATCCATGCTGGAAACCCTCTCTTCCAGCCTGGATCTGGAGCGGGTCAAAGGCATCATGCGCCTCTACACCCGCGCGCTGTCCGGCGAGAACATCGAGGTGCTCAGCACCGAGGAATTGGTCCGCCGCCAGATCGGATGGGTGGACCAGGATACGGCGTCCACCGACGGCACCAAGGTGTACCTGCCGCCGATGATCGACAACTACAACGACAAGACGCAGAACTTTGCCTGGTTCAAAGTCGTTGCGACCCACCAGGTGTCCCATCTCGAGTTCGGCAGTTTCCAGTTTGACTTCACCAGGTCGGCCAACGTGTTCGAGGACCGTCGCTACCCGATGGAAGAGGCGATCCAGGCTCGCATGGAAGCCATACGAACCGCGGCCATTGAGCAATTCCAGCTCCAGGACGCGGATGTCGCGCCTGTTATGGACATGGGCGAAGGTCCGGGCGGGACGATGCGGGTTTATACCGACATCGGCCGTTTCCTGGCGCTGTTTGAAGACCGGCGCATGGCCTTCGACCTGTTCAGCGTATTGGAAGACTGCCGGCTTGACTATCGCATCAAGACCGAATATCCAGGCATCCGACGGCCAGCGCTGGACGTCCAGGGCGATGCGTTGGCCCAGCGTCCCCGTGTCGAAGAACTGCCTTTGCAGGAAGCCCTCATCGAGATGCTCATCCACATGAGCCTGGATCGGTTTGAAGGATTGCTGGTTCCGCAGGATTACCGCGAAGAAGCCTACATGCTGGCGCGCATAATGCACCGCCTGCGCACCATCAGGGCGTCTATCGAGGACACCGCCGAGGCGTCGCTGCGGGCGTACGAAATCATTTCCCGCCTGCAAAACCAGCAGCAGCCCGAGGATGAATTCCAACCCGAAGACCTGGACGATCCCGGCGAGTTCTCCGAAGAGGAGTACCAGGCGTTGCTCGACAAGTTGCAGGCCGAGATGAACGAGCAACAGGGCGAACAGGGCGAGGGTGACCCTTATGAATCGCCGGAGCCGGTCGAATACCGGGGCGACTTCAAGCCCGAAATGGTTCAGCTCCTCACCAAGCTGCAGATGGACCAGAGCCAAATGGGCGACGCTGAGCCAATGACCCAGGAGGAACTGGAACAACTGCTTCAGGACAGCGCCGAGCTGGAACTCGATGCCCAGGAAGGCGACGTTGACCAAAGCATGGCCATGTTCGCCCAGAACATCATGAAGGAAGCGGGCGTCCCGCCGCCGTCAAACGACCCAGGCAAGGGATACGGCCCGATCCTCCACGATGATGACTCGGGCGGCGAACTGGAAGCGCTGGAACCCAAGACCTTCGTTTACGACGAATGGGACTTCCGCGCCAACGACTACAAACCCCGCTGGTGCATCGTCAAGGAGAAGATCCTCGACGAGGGTGATCCCAATTTCTACAACGATTCCTTGCGCAACTACGCTTCTCTGCTGGCCCACATCAAGCGCCAATTCGAGCTCATCATGCCCGAAACCTGGCGCAAGACCTACCGGCTGATCGACGGTGAGGACATCGACCTCAACTCCGCCTTGGAAGCCTGGGCCGACCTCCGCATGAACGTGCCGCCGGACGAGAAAATCTACTGGCGCCGGAACCGCATCGAGCGCGACGTTGCCGTGGTGTTCCTGCTGGACATGTCCGCTTCCACGGCCGAGGCCATCGACGAGGGGCGTCACTCGGTTGACGACCGGGACGCCCCCGACGACCCGGTGGAATACATGGTCTGGCTGCGCCGTCGCCGCGAGGGGCTGGTGCGCCGTCACTACAAGCGTATCATCGACCTGGAACGCGAAGGTTGCGCCCTCCTCATCAGCGCCTTGGAATCCATCGGCGATACCTACGGTATCTACGGCTTTTCCGGCTACGGGCGCGAGAACGTCGAGTTCTACGTCATCAAGGATATCGACGAGCCGTTCAACGATAAGATCAAGCGGCGTATCGACAAGGTGACGCCACTGCACGCTACTCGCATGGGCTCCGCCATCCGACACGCCATCACCAAGCTGGAAACCCAGGACGCGGCGACCAAGATCCTCTTCCTCATCAGCGACGGTCGGCCCCAGGACCGGGGTTACAGCCGCGAGGGGGTGGAGAAGGAATACGCCGTCCACGACACCCACCAGGCCTTGCTGGAGGCCAAGCGGAAGGAAATCAACCCCTTCTGCCTCACCGTGGACAAGGCCGGGCATGACTACCTCAAGACCATGTGCGGCGACTTGAACTACGAAGTCTTGGACGACATCTGGGCGCTGCCGGAACGTTTGCCGATGCTCTACCGCACGCTGACGATGTAACCTCAGCGACCGTACAAGACGTAGGGGCGGGTTTCAAACCCGCCCCTATGCTTGGCTTCTGTGACAAATCTCACCCATTGCGCCTCCGCCGGATTCCAATCCGTAACGGGTTCCGCCGTCGGTCCCCAATCATGTCTTCCACAACCGCAACTCCGACCGGATCCTCCTCCCTTTCCAGTCGTTCGCGGACGGCAGTCAGCGTGCTAATTTCCCGCGCCGTGAGTTTCTTTCTGCGTTCATCAATTGCCCAGAACACCAATTTAGTTCCTCCCTCGCCCAGTATGGCAGCCATACCATAAGCGATGGTGCCTACGCCGGCTCACGCGTACCCGGTATGTCATTGCGAGGAGCGGAGCGACGCGGCAGTCGCGCGGGCTGAGGGGGGGTCCTTCGGCAGCGAGATTGCCATCCGCCGGCAGCGAGATTGCCATCCGCCGGCGGCGGACTCGCAATGACAAGCTGCGTAAAGTGGGTACTCGTGAGCCTACGCCGGCCATTGACTTTACTGACTCAAGGCCGTGCCAAAATAGCCAATGTTCTCCGCCAATCAGGGCCGACCGAAGCCAGGTGATCACGGCCGCTCCGAAAGGCGTGACCATGGCATGGCGACGCAACCACCTCACGTCGTCCAATTGCACCGTAGCATCGGGACCGGGTCCTTGTCGTTACGAAGTCACTTCCGTAATCAACTTGCGCAGCTCCGTCAGCGCCGTGTTGCAGGACCTCCGCTTGATCACCAGGCGACGCGGCGGCGTGCGCAACGGAAACTCCCGGACATCATCGCCGTGGGCGATGGCGATATGGATTGTGCCTGGGCGGTGTCCTTCCACTTCTTGAGGACCGAGCACTCCCGCGAGACCGATGCCGAAATCCGCAGCCGTCGATCCTTGCGCGACCAACGCCATCTCATTGGCGGTCTGCTGGCTCACCACGCCGTGAGTTTCCAGCACGTCGGAAGACACGCCGGCGGCCACCATGGCGTTGGGGGTAAAGGCGACGTTGCCGCCCCGATACCACCGGTCACTGTTCGGCGCCTCGGTGATGGTATTCGCCAGGAACCCGCCGCTGACCGATTCCATGGTGGCCAGCGTCATGCCCTGCTCAACCAACGCCGCGCCCACCGACAACTCCGGAGTTTCGTCGTCGTATCCCCAAACGTAGGGAGCCAGCCGGTCGTGGATGGCGGTCTCCACCGGAGCGATCATTTCTCGGGCCGCGGCTTCGTCGGCGGCGCGGGCGATTATGCGCAGGTGAATGCCGTCGGCCTTGGAATAAATCCCCAAATACGGGTTTTCATGACCAAAGTATTCCGACATGATCTCGTCCACCGACGCCTCTCCCAACCCCAGCGTCTTGATATTGCGGGTGATCGTCACTTCGGTATCGATGAGGTCTTTTAGCTTCGCGTCAATCTCGTCCGCCCACATGGCGCGGTTTTCTCCGGGAGGGCCGGGCATACAGATGATGTGCTTGCCATTCCGCTGGGCCCACCAGCCCGGCGCTGTGCCGTTGTGGTTGGTGATGAACTGCGCCGAGGGAATCAGGTGGGCCTGCTTCACGTTATGAGCGGGCATATCCTGACCCCGATTGCGGAACCACTGGCGCAGGTTTTCGATTTCCTCGTCCTGGACCGTGGGCGTCTCGCCCAAAGCGGCCGCCACGGCTTCCCGGGTCAGATCGTCCTGTGTGGGCCCCAGGCCGCCCGTCGTGAAGATGATGTCCGAGCGTTCCCAACCCTGCTGGAATGCTTCGGTGAGCTTGGGCAGGTCATCTCCTATGATGCTCACCCACTGCAACTGAATCCCCAGGGCCGGCAACCGGCCGGCGATCCAACTGGCGTTGGTATCAGTCAACTCGCCCATCAACAATTCGGTGCCAATGGAGATAATTTCGGCTCTCACGACGGCCTCCTCAGCAGCCCGATTACGGGCAGTCGTACGGCGTTTCGGTGGGCGGATTGGTGGCCAGGCAGATGGTGCGTGCTGCCCGAACCCTGTTGACCACGTACACCATCGGGTCGTCCGGCAATCCGGCGTAATGCACCAGGATCTGCTCGTTGCCCTCATCGTCCAGGATGGGTTGATCGTCTTGGTCCACCTCGATATGCCCGCCTCCGATGTAAAACTCGTGGGTTTTTTCCTGGGTGGAGATACGGACCGTGGTGTCGGCGGGGTTCAAACCCCATTTCGGGTCACCGGCGCCCGTTTCGTCCACGTGCCAACCGCCCGGGGTATCCGGTCCGCCCGGTTTCCCCGGCTGGGCAAGCCATTGCAGTTGTGATGCCCACCACTCGGGCGGCGTCACCGCCGAACGATCATCTCCAACGGTAGCGTACCAGGTGCGCACGCCAGGTTCGGGAGAATAGGATACTGTTACGCCATTATGGGTAACCTCAAAACCCGTGATGTCCCGAAAGTCCTCTTCGTAAAAATAGCCCAACTCAATCGGCGGCGGGACAAATGGCGGACTCACCACCAGACAGTTGACCACCCTGGCCCAGACCTCCGGCACCGTGAACAGTTGGGTGGAGCCGGCCACCGTCATGTAGTTGTAACCCTCGTCCGGCGTTTTGTTGCCCAGCCAGAATTCGTAAGACAACCCGGTCTCCTCGGTTATCGTGATCACGCTTTCTGCCGGTTCCAGCCCGTATTGCGCCGGGTTTTCTATCGTCGTGCCTATAACGCGGTTAACTTTAGGGCCACTCAGGAGCAGTGGAGTTCCCGCCCACTTCGGATGGTGCACCTCCTCCCGGTCTTCGCCCTGTACGATAAACCACTTTCCACGCCCCAGGTCTTTGGCGTATTCGATTGATCGCTCCTCGCCGGTGAACGCGATCTGCTCGTCCGAGCACTCGATAGATTCGCCGGCCCGTCCCCGGTGGGTGACCTCCACCTGGACAATGGCGTCGTCGTCGATGCGCCAGGCCCAGGGTTCCTCTTCCGGGGCAGTGTCCTGCTCCCACGGTTTAAACCAAAGCGCCAGCGCACCGAAAAGCGCCAGCACAAATACCAGCAAAATCGTCAACCGGACGTTCATATCCTGATTGTTACTCCGTCATTCCGGCTTCGCTTTCGTCACTCCGCCAGCTCTCTCGTCATTCCGGCACGCCAAAGTCGCAGATGCGCCTTTCGCCGGAATCCAGACCCTTCCCTTTATCGGCGAACCCACCACACCACGACCGCCATTATCCCCATCAAACCCGGCAGCAACAGCCAAGTGGAGAACCGCACGAAGTTGAACTCGTTCTCGTCCAAGTTCCACTCCCGGTACACAAACTCGCGGTCGCGTATGGACACCAGGGAATAGTCTCCCATCAGATAGTTCGCCGTGTTGAGGAACAACGCCGCGCTGGAACCCCGATCAACGTTCTGATTGGAAACGAAATCGGAATCCCCGAACACAGTCATCTTCGCAAACTGGTTATCCGGTGGACGGCTATCGGGCGCGGCCGATCCCACCGGGCCCACAATATCCAGATACACCGCCGGGAAGAAAGTCCCCTGAGGATCCACATCCTCGGGGTCAACCCCTTCGGCCGGGTCAACCGGGTCGATACGCTCGATATCGTCAATCAGCCGCGCCGACGGTGTTGAGAACGCGATCGGCACCGGGAACCGCGTGTTGGTGTCCTCGATAATCGGATCCAGCGCCGCCGCCCCCGGCATGAACGCCACGCTCAGCGGCTGGCCCCGAGGAGTGATGATCTCCGGCGGAGCTTGTGGGTAGTAGCGACCCACGCGCAGGGTGCGTGGAGCGTTCGGCTGTGAGCCTTCGATGTCCCGGATGTAACCCTCCCTCACTATCACGCCCCACAGGGCCAGGAACGCGCGGAAAGTGTTGTGCGTATCCGGTTCGGCCAGGAAGATGAGCCGCGCTCCCTCCCGCCTCGGCGTCCCGTCTGGGTCTCGACCTGCCATGTAGTAATTCAGCGCGTCGGCGTGGGCCGCCGGCAGCTCCCCGGTCGGCCCGGCGATGACCAGCAGCGCCGCGTCGTCGGGCACTGCGACGTCTTCCTCCGTCGGCGACCAGAAAAGCGTTTCCACCGCGTAGTTGTCCACTTCCAAACCCTGTCGAATCTTCAGGTAGCCGTCCTCCGCCTGCCGGTCAACGCTGCGTTCGCCGTGTCCGTTAAGAAAATATACTTTCTTCTGCTCGGTCTCCGTCGCCACCAGAAGCGCGGTGTAGAGGTCCTGTTCGAGCCGGCTGTACGCAGGATCAGTGGGTTGTACCAGGTCAATGAGGTCTGTTCCCACCGCCGACACCGCCAACGTTTCATACGCGGTCACGCCCTGGCTGCGCGCCAGGTCGGCCTCTCTCTGGGGGTCAACGAACTGGTAGGTAAGGTTGGAACTCCGGCGGCTGAATTCGCTCAACGTGGTTTCGACCTTGCCTAGCCGCGTCAGCATGTCAATATCGCGAATCTCGTCCGGATAATAAGCGATTATGCTGATGGGGCGGTCAAGGTTGTTCAACAGGTCGCGTGAGCGCTGCGCCAGTGAGAATTGGTTGGTGGCCGTCGTATCGGCGCGGATGTGATTCTCGAATCCCACGTAGTTCGCCAACACGACCAACCCGATGAAAGCGGCCGTCATAATGACCGTGTTCACGCCGTACCGCCCGGTTCGGCTGAAAAATGCCGCCAGCACCTGGCTGAAATACGAAATCCCCACCAGCAACACCAGCACCGCTCCAATGCCCAGCACGATGCCGCCGTACAACTTCAGCGAATCGATGAACACCAGCAGCACCGCGCCGATGATCAAGCCGATCACGCCCGCAATGAGGATTGGCGCGTAGAAAATCGTTATGAAGTCGAACACCGGCTCAACGAATGAAAACAGTGTCCTCGACTGCTCTTCCAGCGGAGGAGCGTCTTCGGCGCCGGGCGTTTGATCCGGTGGACCGCCCTGCCGGCCTCTTCCACGCTGCCGGCGCCAGTCTCGAGGTGCCTCGTCAGTGCGCTGCTGGCTCATCCTACCTCCAGCGGCGCGACTCCAGCGCCCTTATCGACAGGAACAGGAACAATGCGGTCACCGTGAGGAAATACACGATGTGGGCCGAATCCACGATCCCACGGTCGAAATCGTTGAAGTGGCTGGTGAAGCCCAACTGGTTGAACACCGTCGCCCAAACCCCGGTAACCACGTCGCCGATGAACGCCGTCGCGTACAGCACCACCAGGATGCCGGTACCCACCACGGCGGCGATGATCTGGTTGCTGGTTAGTGTGGATGTGAGAATACCCACCGCCAACGCTGCCATTCCGTACAGTACCAACCCCAGGTAGCCCGAATAAATCGGCCCCGGATCCGGCGTCGCAAACACCAGGAGCAACACGACATAATATGAAGTCAGCGCCAGCAGGAATAGCAGGAACACGAAGCTCGCCAAGTATTTCCCGAGGATAACCTCCCAGTCCCGGACCGGGGAAGTCAACAACAATTCGATAGTCCCCAGCTTCTGCTCCTCCGCAAGCAACCGCATCGTCAGGGCTGGGGCCAGGGGTATCAGCAGGAACGTCGCGCCCTGAAAGAAATTGCTCAGGGACGCTTCAGGAAACGGGTTCCCCAGATCGCGAACAAAGAAAAACCCACTCAGCGCCATAAAGATAAGCGCCACGATGTAGGCCACCGGGCTGCTGAAATAGATCTGGATTTCCTTGAACGCCACCGCGCGGATGGTTCGCATGGCTTTTTGGTCCGATTACTCCGTGTCGTCTTCCGATGTGGTGACCCGCAGGAATATCTCCTCCAGGCTCATGCCGCTCATCTGCATACTGAGCAGGCTCCATCCGTTGCTGACGACGGACCGCGATATCTCATCGCGCAGGTCCAGACCCTCCCTGAACTTGACGCGATATGCGTTGACGCCAGGGCGCGGATGGTGTGTTACCTCGGTGGCCCCTTCAATCCCGCGCAACATCGGCAGCACCTCCGCTGGCGGTCCGCCTACCTCCACTTCCAACTGGGCCACTCCGCGCAGGTGTTGCGCCAGGTTGTTCGGTGTGTCGGCGGCCACAATATGACCTTCGTGGATGATCAGCACCCGCTCACAGATCATGCTGACTTCAGGCAGGATGTGGCTGCTTAGCACCACCGTCTGCTCTTGTCCCAATTCCTGTATCAGGCTTCGGGTTTCCACCACCTGTATCGGGTCGATGCCGATGGTGGGTTCGTCCAGCACCAGTACTTCCGGCTCGTGCAGGATTGCCTGCGCGATTCCCACCCGCTGGCGGAATCCCTTGGACAGTTTGCCGATCAGAGTCTTGCTGTAATCCTCCAGGCGGCAGACGTCTATCACGTCGTCAATGCGCGACTTGACCCTGCGTCCCCGCATCCCCCGCAGCGTGCCCATGTATTTCAAGTAGCTGGTCACCGTCATTTCCGTGTGCAGCGGAACCGATTCGGGCAGGTATCCGACCCGCTTGCGCACTTCCAGGGATTTCTCCACCACATCGTAGCCGCCCAAAGTGACGGTCCCCCGAGTGGGCGGCATGAACCCGGTGAGAATGCGCATGGTCGTGGTCTTGCCGGCGCCATTCGGCCCCAGGAAACCCAGGATCTCTCCCCGTTGGACGGTGAAGTTCACGTTCTCTACCGCCGGCATCGGCCCGTAGTAGTGCGTAAGGTCGCGAACCTCTATCATCGCCTCGGGTTCATTCGCGTCGGTCGCAGCCACGTGTTCGGGTTCGATTTCCGAGCGATTTTCTGCTTCTATTGCCATGGTAGATCCAAGTTAAGGCTGGTTTTCGACGGCCGCCAAGGTATCTTGACTGGCATACGCCAGCGCGGGGTCAATGGATTGGCGACCCCGGTGCCGGCGGTGTTTAACGACTGGATTTTCAACCTTTGAATTGGCGTGGCGGCTATGATATTCTATGCGTCACATTTTCACAAGACGGCGCGGCCCCGTCCCAACGGGGCTTATTTTATCGGTGGGGGCCAGACGGCAGGATGCATCTGATCATTGACGGATTTGGCGGCGACGCCAGTATGATGTGGGACACCGCCCGGTTGCGCGAGTTCCTCGACGAGTACCCAGCCTCCCTCGGGATGACTAAAATCACCGAACCCGAGGTGCTGGAATACCACGGCCCTAACCCTTCCGATAACGGCATCTCAGGTTTCGTCATCATCGCCGAGAGCCACATCAGCGTCCACACCTTCCCCCATCGCGACTATGTGAACATAGACGTGTTCTCATGCAAGTCCTTTGACCATGAGCAGGCGTTAGCCGATGCCCGGTCCCTGTTCAACTTGAGCCGGGTCAAAACCTGGTTGTTGGATCGTGGCCTGGAGTGGGCCAACGCCGACCAGGGAGCTCGGGAAACCCAGCGTCAACGTACTGTCCTGCAGGCCGTCTCTACCGGTTCGCCCGTTGCCTGAATCCTCGGTCCCGCCCGTCCCTTGGACGCCGACCAACTTCCTGGCCCTGCCGCCGGAGCAGGCGGCGCTGGACAACGCAGCGGCGGTGTTGATCCCGGTCCCCATCGACAGCACTACGTCCTACCGTAGCGGGGCGCGCTATGGTCCGGCTGCCATAATCGCTGCGTCCACCGCCCTCGAGGACTACGACCTGGAAATGGGTTTCGACGTCGCGGAATTGGGGATACACACCACGCCGCCTTTGGAACCCCATGTGGGCGACCCGCTTCAAATGACAGAACGTGTCCGGGACGCAGTGTCCTATTATGCCGGCATTGGCGCCGGCAAGCTGACCGGCGTAATCGGGGGCGACCATTCTGCCGCCATCGGCTCCGCGCTGGCTCATCTGGAACACCACCCCGAACTATCCGTGCTGTACATCGATGCCCACGCCGATTTTAGGGACGCGTACCAGGGCACCGGCTGGGGACATGGCTCCTCAGCGCGGCGTATCTCGGAGCATTGTCCAATCACTCTCGTCGGCGTCCGCGCCCTGGCCCAGGAAGAACGCGAGTTTATAGATGCGACGGGTATCTCCGTTTGCTACTGGCCGACCCCAAATTCAGACTACGCCCGTGACATTGCGTCGTCGCTGGGTAGCGCCGTTTACGTAAGTGTGGACCTGGACGTGCTTGATCCGTCGGAAATGCCCGCCGTGGGTACACCGGAGCCGGGCGGTATGCGGTGGCCGGAGTTGCTGTTGTTGTTGCGCCACGTAGCCCAGGAACGGCACATCGTGGGGTTCGATGTGTGCGAATTGGCGCCCAATGAAGGGTTGCCGGCCCATGCCTATACGGCGGCGAAATTGGTGTACAAGATTATCGCTTACGCTTGCTCCCCTACCTATTGATACAAGCGTTGAGCCGCCCTGTGGCGGCTCATTTCTTGACAACCCGAACTGCCCAACCCTAAAATCCCGGCATCCAGGGCACCAGCGCTCCCTGATCGGAACCACCATTTTCGCGCCGCCGGCGCAAGGAGTACCCCATGCCACAGCAATGGCCCACCGTTCACTATAAGGAAGAAGGGATGCGGGAGGGCATGCAGATCGAGGACGCCAACATCGCCGTTGACGACAAGGTTGAACTCCTCGATATGCTGTCCGAAACCGGCCTCAACAGCATCGTTGTCGGCTCCTTCGTCAGTCCTCGGTGGACGCCCCAGATGGAGCGCATCGACGAGATCGTGCAGAAGTTCACCCCCAAGGTCGGCGTCACCTACAGCGCCCTCGCCCTCAACGCCCGCGGCGTTGAACGCGCTCGCGCCTATTCTCCCCCGCTCACCATCGAGCGCGACGCCTACCCCCGCCTTTCCTGCCATCTTTGCGACGTGTTCGCCCGCCGGAACACCAACCGAAGCCAGATGGACGAAATGGAACGCTGGCCCGCCATAATCGCCCAGGCTCAGGAAATGGGGATCACTGAGGCCGGCATCGGCTGCAATGCGTCCTGGGGTTCCAACTTCCTCGGTGAGTTCCCGGTCGAAAGCCTGATGACTCTGCTGGAGTACCAGCATGGACTGTGGGAAGAGGCCGGCATCAACGTACGCAGTTGTTCCATGGGTGACCCCATGAGCCACTGCACACCCGCCAAGGTGGAGGAGAGCATCGTCCGCGTCAAGGAACGCTGGCCGGAAATCAACCACTTCCGCCTGCACCTCCACAACGGTCGCAACATGGCCATCGCATCCGCCTACGCCGCCATGCGCGTTCTCGGCGCAGAGGATACCCTTGAACTGGACGGCACCATCGGCGGGTTTGGCGGTTGTCCTTACTGCGGCAACGGCCGCGCCACCGGCATGGCTCCCACGGAAGACCTGCTCCATATGATGGAGGACATGGGTATCCCCACCGGCGTCGATATCGACAAGCTCATCGACTGCGTGTGGGCCGCCGAGCGCATCATCGGCCGAGAACTCTACGGCCACGTTTCCAAGGCCGGACCACGCCCTCGCGCCGGCGCCGGCAACCTCTACGACATCAACATGCCCTTCGTGGAAACCCTGGAACAGGCCACCCACTTCAAGAAGGGCGAGCAGATGTACGAGGGCGGTCTTTACCCCTACCGCGAGCCGGTCACCAGCCCCTACCGCGACCGCATCGACCAGGGCCTGCCTGCCTTCGGCGAAGCTCCCAACGAATTCCCCTGGAACCAGGACTGGCTGCCCAAAGCTGACTAGTAGCGGCTGATTGCCGATCCACAATGATGCCGGCGCGTGGCTCTTCGTAAATGAGAACCGCGCCGGCATTGTTATTGCCGCGGTCTTTCCCGACGCCGGGTATGTTGAGCGACCGATGCAATCCAGCGCCAGAGAAGTTTGTGACCGTTGCGGAACGGAACGGGTTCCCAACCCTGGCGTATGTTCCTACTGCGGCTACCACCGGTTCACCTCCGTTGAATCCTCCGGTGGCATCGCTGCCCTGATTAGACGTTTCTTCGCTCCTTCTGCATCTGCAAGAAGCAACGCCGCCCCGTCAACTCCGCCGTCGGCTGATGCCAACCGGGCCCTCTCTCCGCCCATTGACCGGACCGACCGCTGGCCCGCTCTCCCCTGTTCCGCAGACCACCAAACTGGCGACCGGTATTGCGGAAGTTGCGGAGCCCTGCTGCGGATTAATTGCTTGCACTGCGGCGCACTGAATTACGTCGCTAACCGCTACTGTACCGAATGTGGTCGCTCTTTCTATCGCCACTCACCATCCCGGCAGGAAGGGCGGCCTGGCGCTCTGCGTTTCCGCCCGCTGCGGTTCGCCCGGGTTGCGCAGCGCGCGAACGTTCCCAGCGTTCCGTCGCCCCGGCTTGCTGGCGCTAAATCCCTTTTCCTCAATGTCAGAAATGCGCTGGATTTTTCCACTGCCGATTTTGAAATCCCGTTGTCGCGCCGCTCCTTGCTCGCCGCGGAAATCGGTGTGGTATTCATCCTGGCTCTAGTTGGCTTCCTCCTGCGGGTTTGGAATGTCGGGAGCGTTCCCTCGGCGCCGGCCGGTGACGAAAGTTCCATAGCGCTGGAAGTAATGCGCATCTTGGACGAGGGATGGATTGGCATTTGGAACGGCGCAGCCCTGGGTAATCCTTCCGGACATATGTATTTGATTGCCCCATTCTTCTGGATCGGCGGAACCACCTTGGCTATGATCCGCCTTTCTTCAGTCCTGCTGGGCACGGCGATGATACCCTTATGCTACCTGATTGTCAGGATAATTTTCCCGTTCCGGGTGGCTTTGTTAGCGGCCATAACCGTAACTTTCTTCTACTGGTTCCTAGTCCAAAGCCGCATCGCTGTCGCCATACCTTTCTCCGTGTTCATGGCCGCCGCCAGCGTCTGCCTGCTGATGTACCCGGTGCGTTCCCAACGGCATTGGGTTGCCATCGCCGCCGGCCTGGCGTTGGGACTGGGGCTGTACAGCCATAAGGGGTACGTAATCTACTTCATTGCCGTTTGGGGAGCTTCCCTGCTGGTCTTGCCCTTTGCATACCGACTACACCGGCATCAACCTATAGTTCTGGCCCTCCTGGTTTCGCTAGTCGCCGGCGGGGCGCTGTTGATGTTCTACGCCACATCCGGCTACCTCACCGACAACTTGGGCAGCCAATACAAGGTTAGTCAATCCGATCTGCTTTCCATAGGCTCGCACTTGAGTCGGTTAGTCGAAATAGTCCTTTTCGTTCACTTCCCTTTCCAGGCGCGTGGTTACCACTTCGACGGCATTGCCCCAAGTTCCCTGGTGCCCCCGGTCTTCGCTGTCTTTTTCTGGCTGGGTCTGCTGACTACATTGCTGTTCATCAACCGTCGCTCCTACCAACTGTTGTTGCTGGGCTGGCTGATTGGAATAGCGCCGGCCCTGCTGGTGCCAGGCGGAGAGACCCGCCGTTATCTCTTCGGAGTGTTCTTTGCTCTCCTCATTCTGGTCATTGGCTACATGGTTGCCGTCCACCTGCTGACCCGATGGGTTTTGCCGAGGCTTGGGTACTCATTTCCGCCAAACGACCTGACTGCCCGCCGCGTTCAATACGGTATCGCCGCCGTCGCCATAGGCGTTTTTGCCGTCGGTTTTTCCGCCATCAATCTGAACCAGTACAGCCAGTGGACGAATACGCCGGAGGTACGCTTTCAGTTTCCCCCGGACTTGGCCAAGGCTGCGGAGTTTATTGACGCTCTTGACCCTGAGTACAGCGTGCGCTTCTACTCGGAAAGATGGGCCTTCGACAACGAAACGATACAATGGCTGGCTCCTGACCGCGCCGGAGAAAACGGAAGCGCCAAATTCGGCGGTGACGGCACCATATTTTCCGGCGGCGTGGTAACCGCGCCTACCGCATTTATGCTGTTCGACCGCTACGTGTCCCTGATTAGTGATCTGAAATCCGTTTATCCGGACGGTGCTGAATACCACATCATGGATGATGAATCCGGGGGCAATCTTCAGTTCATCGCTTACGTGATTGACGACCCTCCGTCGAGGGTGGATCTCCCCAAGTACTACCGACTCACGCCGAGCCCGGAGCAGGCCGAATTCCGCGTTGACGTCCCACTATCGTTCCAGTTCGACACGAACGGCTCGGCCTCGGTCCGGCTGGTGGTGAACTCGGAAACCGGCGGAACCGCTAACCTCGCTCACCAGGACGACCAGTGCCCGGCCCCCGCCAATTCCGAGGTCCTGCTGGCGCCGGGCGATTTCGTCATTATACGGGCCTGCGAACCCGGACCGGGCTATATTCAACTGTACACTCAAGGCAACGACGCGCCAGTCCGAGAGTACCGAGTCATGACTAGCCCCGAATCCACCGCCGACCTTCTCCCAGCCGACTCGGATTACGGCATTGCGCCCGATCCCGCTGACATTGACATTCGCGCCCTACCAAGTGAACACCACGCTCTGCAATTGATCACCAACCGCTCGGCCTTGATAATACCCAGCCCAGACAAAGCAGTGGTAATTCATAATAATCCTGACTTGCTTGGCCGGGACGGCTGCAAGGAAGTTGGCAGAACGCCGGAAGGGGATACCAGGCTACTGATTATCCTGCCCAAAGAAGGTGAGAAAATCGTCAGCCCGTTCTATGTGGTTGGCTGCGCTCCGGGCCCGGCGGCTCTCGAAATTGAGAGCAGCAACAGTATCCGGCGGACTTACCTGTTCAATGTATCCGAGCCGTGATCCGACATTCGCAGTGAAACCGCAGCAATGAGGCGAGGAATTGCTCCCTCGCCCCTGACATTTCCGGCGAGCCTTAGGCGGGCAACCCGCCGCGGCAGCCGAGCGTTACGCCGATGCGCAAGCCACGCTGATCACGTTCTGCGCCGTCTCTGGCACCGTATCCGCCGTCCACGTCGCCCCGCCGTCGTGCGTCCCGAATACCTGCCCCCGCCGCGTGCAGAAATACACCTGCGACGGGTCCTGCCGGTTTACTCCGATGCCAAAGGTGGTGCTGCCGGGATTGATACCCTTGTCGAACCGCTCCCAGCTTTCGCCCAGGTTGGTGGTTCGCATCACGCCGCCCTCTTCGCTGCCGAAGTTCATGCCCACGCAGGCGTACAGCGTGTTGGGGTCGCTGGGGTCGCGCACCACGCCGCGCGAGTACTTGATGTCCGAGAATCGGCTGAAGTCGCAGTCCTGCCACGAAGCGCCCTTGTCGGTGCTCCGCCAAACGCCGGTCCGGTTGGAGATGAGAACGGAGCCGGAGTCGGCGCCGCCCACGGCCACGCCGTGCAGGTCCAAAAGGTCAACGTCCCCGGCGAACTCGCTGTTGCGGATCGTCCAGGTGTGACCGCCGTCCGTGCTGCTGGCCGCGCCGCCCACTTCCAGGGCCGCGTACATATTGTTGGGATTGCTCGCCTCGATGTCGATGCCCAGGATGCGCATCGCGAACGCCATCTGTACCTGCGCAGGGTTCGAGACGGTGGCGATTTGGGCCCAGTTCTGCCCGCCATCTTCGCTCTTGTACACCTCGGCTCCCTCGGTGCCCAGGAACATGATGTTGGGGTCGTTGGGGTGGAACCGGATGGACCAGACCACGCGCCCCTCGGTCATGTTCATGCGCTGCCAGTGGTCGCCGCCGTCGGTGCTCCGATAGATGCCGCGCTGGGTGCCGCAGAATATCGTCTTCGGGTCATTGGGGTGGATAGCGATAGCCCGCGCCTGGGTCGCCGGGGCCAGCCCATCCGTGAGCAGGTCCCAGTGGGCATCGCCGGCCGATTTCCGATAGAGTCCGCTGGCTTCCGCGCCAACGTAAACGATAGTGTTTCCTGCCATTTTGTTGCCTCCTCGCAATGCGTGTCGGTACGGTGGCCGTTTGCGACATTTCAGCAGACCAAGCGTTAGATGTCAAACGCAATCATTCCCTCATGCGTACCCAATTTGCACGGCCTGTCATTGCGAGCGAAGCGCGGCAATCTCGGTACCGAGGGCGCCCGTCGCTCACTCAACGGGATCGCCGCGTCACTACGTTCCTCGCGATGGCAAACTGGGTACGCATCAGCAATCATTCCCCGAGTCTCGTCCCGCCGGCCACTGCCAGCGTCAACCCCCAGACGGACACCGCTCCCGCTCGTTTCAGGGCGTCAGCGCAGGTTTCCAACGTGTTTCCCGTTGTGACAACGTCGTCCACCAGGATGACGCGAGTGCCTGTTGCGCCCGCGACCGAAGTGACGGCCACGCTCCCCACTACGTTCGTCGCACGCTGTGCGGCGTCGGCGGTCCCTGCCTGGGGACCTACGTGACGGGTACGATACAGCAGTTCCGGCGCGCAATCCAAACCGCACCGGTCTGCCACGCGACGCGCCAGCAACTCAGCCTGGTTGTACCCCCGTTCCCGCAAACGACGCCGGTGCATTGGAACGGGAACCAGCACGTCGCCTGGCAGGGGGTTGCTGTCCAGATACTCGGCCAGCATGTCGCCCATCTGCGGAGCGGCGGCCTTGATGCCCGAGTACTTGAACTCGAGGATAGCCTTGCGGATAGCGCCGGAATACCGGAACGGCGCTCGGATTCCGTCGAACCGGCGCGCCGTTTCAGCGCAAACTTGGCAACGTGCAAAATCGCCCGGCGTCGCGCATACCACACAGTACGGTGCAGACAGAACCGGCAAATCGTCAACGCAAGAGTCGCAAATTATCTTGCCCGATCCACCACACCCGGCGCATTCCAGCGGGTACAGAGCGTCCAAAAGGGAGCGGCCGGCTAACTCAGCCAGGCCACTCAGACGCCCCAGTCGGCCAATGAATGACATAACGCCACGTTAGCCACTGCTGCCCCGCATCGCCCGCCACCGCCGGATGATTTGTTCATCGCGAGGAAACGCCAACGGCGGCAACCCCTCCACTGGAAAGTATCCGACGTCCAGCGATTCCGGGCCGGGGGCCAGGACACCGCCGGTCTCCGTGGCCGCGTATGCCGCAACAACCACCGGGTTGCCGGCGTCCGAAAACAAGCCAATCAACGGCCCGATTTCCACCACCAGGCCGGCCTCTTCCTTTACTTCACGAGCGGCAGCCGTCTCCACCGGTTCCCCACGGTCAACGTAACCTCCCGGCATACTCCACAACCCGTAGCCCGTCTGGACCGCCCTTCTAACCATCAACACCTCCCCTGCTCGCTCTATGACGCAGGCCGCCGCCAACTTGGGATCGTAATACACTACCCGCCCGCATCGGGGGCAGACCGGCCGTTGCTGACCTTCCAGTTCCTGCATCGCCAGCCTGGACCCGCACCCGGAACAAAACTTGTCGCTACGCGTCATGGCGATACCATAGCATAATTGACATAACACCGGCTTAGCCACCCGGCAGCATTCCAAAAACCGCCTCCCTGGTCGGCATGGAATCCTGTGCCCCAACTCGCGTCACTGCCAGCGCTCCGGCGGCGGCGCCCCAACGTACTGCCTCCTCCAATGGGCGCCCCTCCGATAGCGCCACGGCCAACGCGCCGTTGAACGCATCCCCTGCAGCGACGGTGTCCACTGCTTCAACCGGAAATGCCGGAACGCGCCCCGTCCGTTCCCCATCGTCCCAATATGCTCCCTGCGCCCCCAACTTGACCACTGCCGCGCCGACACCCCTGTTCACCAATTCGCGGGCCGCGCTTCTTGCGGTTTCCAGCCCCGTTATCCGGTAGCCCACCAGCGCTTCCGCCTCGGTTTCGTTTGGCGTAATTACCGAAATGTGACGGTAAAAATCCGACGGAATAGGACGCACCGGCCCAGGATCCAGTAGTACGGTCACCCCTTGCGACGCCGCCGTTGCCGCTGCCCGCAGCGACAACTCAACCGAAACCTCCAGTTGAAGGAGCAGCGCAGACATCTGGGGCGCCAGTTCGGCGATGGCGTTGTATTCGCTATCCCCGCAGGTATCATTGGCGCCCAGAACCTGCACGATCCGGTTTTGCCCGCCCTCGCCTACATTGATCACGGCGATGCCCGAGCTGACTCCCAGCGTTACCCCCACGGCGTCCGTCTCGACGCTGGCAGTCTCCAAAAGCTCAATCAATTGGGGGCCAAACATATCGTCGCCTACCCGCCCCACCATCTTGGACCGAGCGCCCATACGTGCCGACGCCACCGCTTGATTCGCTCCTTTTCCTCCGGCGTAGGTGACGAAACGGTTTCCCACTACGGTCTCCCCGTCAGCCGGCAAACGGTCTGCGAAGGTAACCAGGTCCATATTTATGCCGCCCAGCGACACGATCATGGGCCGGTCATCATTTGTGTGCATCAGGACAGCCACGGGACATAACGAAAATTCGGCCTCACGCTAACACCGGCTGATACCCCCGTCAACGCCGAGATCCCACTCTCGCGTGCCTAGTTTGGTTCAACCTGTCATTGCGAGCGAAGCGTGGCAATCTCGTCGGGGTAACAGACATCGCTCAAGGTACGAGATCGCCACGTCATTTTGCTCCTCGCTATGACAAATTGCGTATGCGTGAGATCCCTGACACTCGCCCCTGGCGAAACAGCACGTACGTTCTCTACACTATACTTCAAGTCGGCAGCAAGCCCAAGGCCACGGCCCATCGCCCGACACCAACATCAGAATACGGGTTTTCACGGGTCAGTTATCACGGCCTCCCGCTGTCCGTTCGCGGTCATCGATGCGCCTGCGGCGTACGGACGGCACGTCGGATCTTCTGCACCGCTGGCTATCGCAAAGGCCGGTTCATTCCCCGGTACCGCATAGACCAGTACGGCGGGTGTCACCACCGCTGCGCAAACCGTCATTCCGGCAAAAGTCGCAGACGCGCCTTTGGCGTGCCGGATTCCGGGCGGCGGAGGGCATGGGGCGGTCAGCACGCGCAAACTTAGGACATCAATTCGCAAAAACGCTCTTTGGCCGTAGCGCCGACAAACTGACCCCAAAACCCGTTTCCCGAGAAAGCAAACCACCCGCCAATCCAACTGATCGCAACCCGATTTCAAGGAGATGCCTTCAGCATATGGGAACCGTCGAGTTCCACCAAGCCAAAGCCGCCGAATTCCTCCAACGCGCCGACCACGCCATCGGCGACCGTGACCCGCCCCAGGCCGCCGTGGCCCTGCGACGGGCGCTCACCCACGCCATCACTGCCTTGGCCGTCCATGACGGTCTCAATCACAACTCCCGTCGCCAACTGGAGAATGTGTTGCATTCCAACATAATTCGAGAACGCCTCAAGCGTGACCACCTCAAAACCGTCCGGCAGGTCCATTCCCTTACCGATCATCTTTCCTCTGCCGATCGGTCCGCTGATCCTGCCGTCACTCTCCGACGCATGCGTCGCCGCGTCGCATCTTTCATCAACGACTGCGCTGCCATCATCGCCGGACAACCCAAACCGGTCCAACCTCATAAGCGGTGGCTCCGTGACCCTAACCACCGCAAGCCCGACGCTTTCGAAACTACCCAGGACATCCTTTCATTGCCCAACCTCGACGACATCAAGCGCCGTTTCAACCTTTCTCACGTCCCCCTCGCCGCCAGCCCCGACCCCCATGGTTGGTATCGCCACGGCATGATACCGCGTCCTTGTTCCTGCCACCGGGAACTCTGGCAATTCCCCAAGGACGAGAGCTTCATCATCCTGTCTCCAATATGGCGTCGCGCCCTCGAAAAAACCTACTGGATCAAACTCCCCGAACCGCTGCAACTGCGCGTCTAGCCACCCCGCTCATGGTGAGCCCCTCGAACCACCATCGCGAGGATCGCCGCTCCTGGTGAGCCTGTCGAACCAGGCGCCAATCCTGCCTGCTAACCCCATGCTATAATCCGGCAAACTTGAAAAAGCGAGGACCCGAACGATGTCGCAGCCTCTGGAAAATATCAAGGTCGTGGACCTTACTCGCACATTGGCAGGGCCGTTTTGCACTCAAAATCTGGCCGACATGGGGGCCGACGTCATCAAGATTGAGGAACCCAACGACGGCGACGAGACCCGCAAGTGGCCGCCCATCTGGAACGGCGAAAGCACTCAGTTCATGTCGTTCAACCGGAACAAACGCAGCCTCTCCGTCAACCTGAAATCGGAAGAAGGCTTGGGCATCGTAAAGAAACTGGCCAAAGACGCCGACGTGATGATCGAGAGTTTCCGCGCTGGCACTCTGGCGCGGATGGGTTTGGGCTACGATGACATCAAGGCCATCAATCCCGACATCGTCTATTGCACCATCTCCGGCTACGGACGCACCGGCCCCATGGCCAACAAACCCGGCTACGATCTCATCATCCAGGCCTACAGCGGACTGATGCACCTCACCGGCGATCCGGACGGCCCTCCCCAGCGCGTCGGCTTCTCCTTGGTTGACCTCTTCACCGGCATGATGGCTTTCGGATCCATCGTCACCGCCCTGTACCACCGGGACAAGACCGGCGAAGGCCAACTCATTGATACCTCCCTGTTGGACGGCCAGGTGGCGGCCATGAGTTATCACGCCACCGGATACATCGGCACCGGCATCGAACCACACCGCCTGGGTTCCGGTCACCCCAGTTTGGTGCCCTATCAGAGCTTCCAGGCCTCCGACGGCTTCTTCATCCTGGGTGTGGCTAACCCCAACCTGTGGGAACGCTTCTGCAACGCCATCGGCCACCCCGACCTCAAGGACGACCCCAGATACGCCACCAACCCTGACCGCGTCGCCCACCGCGCCGAACTAGTGGATCACCTCAACAGCATTTTCGCCGACAACACCATCGCCCATTGGGTCAAGGTTATCGACGAGGCCGGAGTTCCTGTCGGCCCCATCAACAAGACCTCCGACGTGGTGGCCGACGAGCAGGTCAACGCCAGGGAGATGTTCCTGAAGATCAACCACCCCAAGGTGCCCGACCTCAGGGTACCCAACTCCCCGATCAAGCTGCTGGGTACGCCCGCTGAATTGCGAAGGGCTCCGCCGGCGCTGGGAGAACACAACGAGGAAGTGCTGGCGGAATTGGGTTACGACTCGGAAGCGTTTGCCGAGCTACTCGAATCGGGAGCCGTCGGAGAGCCTGGCAAGGAGATTACCGGGGTCGGCGCCCACTGATCTGTGTTTGGTTCACACAACGCAGGTTATGTACATCCCAAGCACGATATTGCTTCGACTTTGACATAACGTGTGACAACAGGGAACCAGGGGGGCGGACTTTAGGGCCGCCCCTTTTGCATCGCTCCCTGTCTCAGGACAGCAGACCCGGCAAATGCCATTCCTCACCCGTGCCCACCTTCCTTAACTTCCGTTGCGCGACCGGCGCTCAATCTCCCTGCTGGATAAATCGTCGCTCAAACCGGCGGAATTGCCGGGCCGCTTCGCTCTCCGCAATGGCAAAGTGGGTATGCACCAGAAGCTGTTCGTGTTGCCGTATCCAGTGGGCCGGGCTATAATTGTAGTCAATTAGTCGCGCTGGGGCGGTTAGCTCAGCGGTTAGAGCGCCTCGTTCACACCGAGGAGGTCGGAGGTTCAAATCCTCCATCG
>JAGWBI010000003.1:115859-186328 GCA_021295965.1 Dehalococcoidia bacterium
AGCTCAGTGGATAGAGCGCTGCCCTGCGGAGGCAGAGGTCGTGAGTTCGAATCTCGCCAAGCGCGCCATTTCTTTGCCCGCGTCAGTCACCCCTAGCGGGCGGTTAGCTCAGATGGTTAGAGCGTCTGCTTTACACGCAGAAGGCCGGGGGTTCGAGTCCCTCACCGCCCACCATCATCAGTCAAACCCACAACCCTACTCGCGTGGCGATGGACCGTCGCTGAAATGATGGAGCACCAAGGCATCCGATGGGGTTACGTTTTCTTGCGCACCCCCAATTTCCTCAGCGGTGAGGACCGTGAGCGTCTGATGACCGCCGCAGTCGAAATGTACTTGGCCGGCGAAGAGGAACGAAACGTCGAAAGCGTTGGATACGAAGGAAGGGTGTACACCGAGCGACGATTCGAAATGTTGGGCGAGTTCGGCGGGCAGCGTTTCGACGTCGAATTGGAAACCGCATACGGGCGCGACACTGCGACCTTTCTGGTGAATGAACAGACCAGCGGTTTTGGCGGGGGATCAGGTTTCTCCCGCAACTAGCCACTGCCGCCGTCCCGTCATTCCCGGTTCGTCCACATCATTCCCGCGAAAGCGGGAATCCGGCTCCGGGCGGTCAGCGGCGAATGTGTTATATTAGGCAAAACCTCAGCGTGGCAGCCCGGAAGGGAGGCGCTCCATTATGCCAGAGGAACTCTTCACCTTCACCGACAAACCCGAAGCCAACTATTTGATCGCCGGCTGGCGGCGGCAATGGTCCAATGGCGGCCGGATCTCCAGCGGCTTGCCACGTTATCTCATCGAGAAAAACGGCGGCCGGCAAGTCGGCCAAATGACCGAGTACGTCAACCAGATGTGCTACCCCTTCCAGGTGGCCGGAACTCATGATGCTTTTCGCCCGGCGGCGTCCTTCCAGGAGGGTCTCCCCAACACTGCCATGTCTCGCCAAAACGCGTTCTATGAGATCGGCAGCGGGTTGTTGGTCTTCCTCGGTGAGGAACCATGGTATCGCCTCGACATCTACACCGAGGCGTTTTTCAATGCGGTCAGGGATCTGGGCATTCAGCAGACGGTGGCGGTTGAAGGCGTCAATGGACCGGCTCCACCGGATCTGGAGCGGCGCATAACCTGTGTGTACTCCCAACCCGAGATGCGAGAGCAGTTGGAGCGCCACGGCGTGCAGTTCTCCAGCTACGGCAGCCGTGGGCGGCAAGGCCCCACCATAGGCATGGCCCTGGTCTCCGTCGCCCACTATGAATACCCCGACGTCCGGATGTTCCGCATGGGTGCCATGGCTCCCATGTATCCCTTTATGACCAGCAACAACAACCAGTTGGGGATCACCCAAGATCACCGCGCCTACTACGACATTCTGCGTCGCCTGCGGTCTCTATTCAAACTCGAGATGGATCTCTCTGAACTGGAACAGATGGGAAACCGCGAGTCTCAGGAGTTGCTGGACAACCTTGAGCGATTGGGCCGGACCAACAGCGAGGCCAAGCAGATCATCGATCAGGTCCGCCTCGACTACCAGTACACCCCTTATGTCGAGCCGGTGGATCTCGATCCGGCCCTGGAGGGAGCGCTGGAAAACATCCTGCGGGACATCGCCGAACCAGGCCAGGAACCCTGATCCTGGACGCCGCATCCCTCAAATCACGGGCCAGCGTGGTGGGTAATCCACGCCGGTCCTTTTTATTAGGGCTTCCCCCAAATCCTGCACTTCAGCCACCAACGCCTGCTCGTCAACAAACCGGGGCTTGTGGCTTGCAACCACGACTTTCCCGTTCACGATCACGGTATGCACGCTGCGGCCGTCGGCGTTATACACCAGGCTGTTGATCGGGTTGTGGAGGGCAGCCCACTCCGCGCGGCGGGTATCGAATAGCACCAGGTCGGCGAATTTTCCCGGCTCAATCGAGCCGATTATGTCACCCATGCCCAACGCTGCCGCCCCGCCAATAGTTCCCAGCTCCAGAGCCGTCTCCGCAGGTATCATCGACACATCCTGCCGCCCGTCCTTGTACAGTACGGCCGCCAAATAGACGGACCGGAGGGTCTCCAATAAGTTGGAATTGTTGCCGGCATCGGTTCCCAGACCCACCGTAACGCCGCTGTCCAACAACTCTGGCAGCAAGGCGTGTCGAGTCATGCCAGCGCCACCCTTTATCGCGGCGGTCGGGCACATTACCACTGCCGTATTTCGTTCCGCGATCAGACCGGCTTCCAATTCGGAGATCCCAAGGCAGTGAGCTAGTGTCATTTCGGGGGTGAGAACGCCGGAACGATCCAGGTACTCGGTCGGTGTGCAGTCGTAGCTGCGCCGACACTCTTCAATCCAACGGGACCCATTGGTGAAATGCAGGGTCGAACGCGTTCCCGCGGTTTGGGCGATGGCATGGCTGGACGATAGTAATTCGGTTGAGCAAAACTCCGGCGAAAAGGGCATCGCCCACGCTGATACCATGCCATCCATCGCGCCATCAAATTCAGATATCGTTTCATCCGTCAATCGAATTGCGGCGTCGGTTTCCTGCACCGGGATATTGAGCGGGTTAGGTTGGTCAAGTACGTTGCGTCCGACGATGATGCGGCACCCCGATTGGCGATAAGCTTCCATGCAAGCGTCCAGGTGGGTGGTGCTGCCGGGATCCAGGAAGGTGGTGGTGCCGTATTTCAGCAATTCCGTGATGGCCAGCAAGGAAGTGGCGTACTCGTCGGTATCCGTCATCGCGCCCTGCAGACGGAAAACGTTGGGCAGATATTGGGCGCCTAAGTCGTCAGGGAACAACCCGCGCGCGGCGTGTGCGTAGCTGATGTGCATATGGCCGTTGACGAAACCGGGCGTCATGACCATGCCGCTGCCATCGATGACCGTATCGGCGTGCGTCCCAGCCAGGTCCGCCGCTTTTCCGACTTGGTCGATGCGGTTACCGGAAATAATTACGGCGCCGTCGGCAATAATGCGCCGCTCTGAGTCCATGGTGACGATGTAGCGGACGCCGTCAATCTTGATGGAAGCTTGGGACATGTGACACTCCTGCGCCAATAAAAAACTTAATCGGCCCAATCGCGGAATCCCCAACGGTTGAATGAGGTTACCTCCCCGGGCGAACGTCGGTTGGTAGGGCCAAAGTTGCCCCGGGGGTATCCGACGGGGGTGAGGCAAATCATCTCAGCGTATTCTGGTAAGGCCAGGATCTCCCGCACCTCGTCCTCTTTACGGTTCAGAACCGTCGTGATGCGCGTGCCCAATCCCAAGGCGCGGCCGGCCAGGAACAGGTTTTGCACCGCTGGCCAGACCGACGCGGCGTGGCGGCCCCTTTCGATGGGCTCGCCGGCTTGATAACCGCCGCCTCGCGAGTGGTCCGCGCACACCACGATCATTGCAGGAACTTCGGGCATATGGTGTGCCAAATAGCGGGCGTGACGATACACTCGGGTCTCCGATGGGGACGGTTCCCAACCCATAGCATCCAACCAGGTGTTTTTGTAAAGCTCACCCAGGGAACGCACGGTGTCCGGATCGTTGACCACCACGAACTCCCACGGTTGGGTGTTGCCTCCGTTGGGGGCCCGCACGGCGGCGTCGATCATCTGCTGCAAGGCCGCTTGGGGAACCGGATCGGGTTTGTAGCGGGTAATTTGTCGCTGGCTGTAGATTGCTTCAAACAGGTCGAACTGGTCTGCCATGATCCAATTTCCTCCAATTGATTCGACTTCCCTTTCGCGCCCACGTGTTGCCGACAAGGATGGCTCCAAGCACGATTGCAAAGGTCTGGCGCTTGGTTAGGCTGGTTGACCTTCCGGCATAATTTGAAGGAACCTGTGTGGTGTGATTGAATAGGTAGCGCGCTGGAGCGGTGCCGACCAACGTGTGCGAGCATTATACCGATTACGCCAGTGTTCATCATCGGAACGCCGTGATCAGGACCAGGCCGGCCACGATCAACCCCGCGCCGATCAGGCGACCACTTGTAACGCGTTCCTTGAGCACCACTGCTCCCAACATTAGCGCGAAAAGGAGGCCAACTTCCCGTGCCGGCGCCACATAGCTGACGTTGGTGAAACTCATCGCCGTGAGCACTAAACCGTAAGCCAAGAACAGTAACGCCGAGGCGGCCATAACCGGGATGTAGCCGGTTCGCCACTCCTCCGCCAGGGCGGTCACACTGTAGGTACGTATTATGTAAGGCAACATCCCGATTGCCACTCCGCAGGTCATGAGGTACAGGTAAAGGAACGGGCTAACGTAAGCAACGCCCTGTTTGTCCACCAGCGTGTACAGCGCAATACACAAGCCCGTGAGCAAAGCGTAGATGATGCCGCTTCGACTGACTCCGAAACCGGCTCCAAAGGGCCGCCGCAGTTGCCGTAACCAGGACATGGTGTAGATACCCACAACGATGGCTCCGATGCCTACCCAGGCCGGCACCGTTACGGCCTCGCCTAACGCGAATACAGCCAAAACTGGGACCAATCCGGGACCAAATCCGCGCGCAATAGGATAGGCGAGTGAAAGATCGGCCCGGGCGAGACTGCGACCCAAAAATAGGAAGTAGCAAATATGGACCAAGGATGTGGCAATGACGTACCACCAACCAACCGGTTCGAAATCAGTTAGCAGGGCCAGCAAGACGGCGATGGGAGCCGCTCCCACCACGGCAAAAGCGGACAGCCACCACACAAACACCTCCTGACGCTGAGCGCGTTTCAGGAGCAGGTTCCAAGTGGCATGAGCGAAAGCGGAGGCCAACACTAGTGCCAAGGCTAGGATTATGGTGGGCTCTGACATGGACGATGTCGGAAAGGCGTCGGAAAACGAAAACGCCGACGTTACTCTGATGCCGTCGGCGTGAATTTTTGGTGGCGCATAGGGGATTCGAACCCCTGATCTCCGCCTTGAGAGGGCGGTGTCCTTGGCCGCTAGACGAATGCGCCATTTCTCGGGCGAAACCTGTCGCCCGCGCAGAAGATTATAGCAGACGCGATGTGCCTTGCAACCCAGATTGCCGGCTAGCGCACATCCACTGACCGCAAATTGCCAATCAAGCTCCGTACTGGATGTCAGGCCCGTGTTCTTCTTCCTTATGTCGGGTTCTCCAGGGCTCGGGCAAGCACGCCAAACCCCAAACGGCTCATTGCGGCGCGGAGGCGGATTATGCGTCAAGAGGTGTCAACGCGCTTAATTTTAGGACTTCAATCCGCGACAAACGCTCTTCGGGCGTCCTACCGGCGTCCCGACCTCCGGATAACTCAACCGAAGCCAACTAACTGGATGACCGAAGGGGGTAGCCTGTGACACGACATCCAGCAGCCCGGTACGATTGCGAATTCGGGCTCGAGCGGATTCACTGCGAGCAGCGACGCCGTTCGCCTTGAATCAGCGTGGACCCGGGTGTAACGAGATCGCGACCTTGGTCACTGGACGACAGTTTGGCCGATAGTTGGTAGATGCGAGGATACGCCAGTACAGTTACGGCGGGCGGAAGGGTGGCCGTTGCCCGTTTCGGGCCTCCGATGATCGCATGCCGGCTTTGCTAAACTGGCTGCCATCACTTTGATAAGGATGGGTCGTAGTTGGAAACTGGAAAATTACCGGCGCGGTTGCTCTCCGAATTACTGTCGGGTTTGCCGACAGGTGACCCGCGAGTGCTAGTTGGGCCTGAGATCGGAGAAGACTGTGCCGTTGTCGACATGGGGGGCCGGCTGCTGGTCGCCAAATCGGACCCCATTACGTTCGCCACGGACCGCATTGGCTGGTACTCGGTGCAGGTTAACGCAAATGATGTGGCGTGTGCTGGGGCTGATCCCCGTTGGTATTTGCCCACTATCCTGATCCCGCCCAACGCCACGCCCGATGACATCCGAACCATATTCGAGGACATCGGGGCCGCTTGCCGGGGGCTGGGCGTCACCGTGATCGGAGGTCACACCGAAATAACGGACGATTTGCCCCGACCGGTGGTTGCCGGGACGATGCTTGGTGAATTGGAGAACCGTGACCAGATGGTGCTCACAGGGGGTGCCCGAGATGGCGATAGCATCATCGTTACCTCTGGTATTGCCATCGAGGGAACGGCTATCCTCGCCAGGGAATTTGGTGACACGTTGCGCTATGCGGGTGTGGAATCAGAGATCATCATTCGTGCGACCGGGTTCCTGGATGACCCGGGAATAAGCGTAGTTGCAGCGGCGCGGGCACTCTGCGAAACGGGCGCAGTTCACAGCCTGCACGATGTGACCGAGGGTGGGTTGATAACCGCGTTGCGGGAGGTTGCCACGGCATCAAAGTTGGGCTTGGTTGTGGAAGCGGAAAGCGTGCCGCTACTTCCGGAATGTGCGGCGATTTGTCAGGCGTTGTCCATTGACCCTTTTGGCCTTTTGGGTTCCGGGGCGCTGATAGCCACCCTACCGGCTTCGGAGGCGCCCGGAGCGTTGCGCGTCTTGGACCGGATCGGAGTCAGTGGTTGGGAAATCGGCCAGATGATGGAGCGAGAGGATGGGCTGTGGCTGATTGACCGCAGTGGCGAACGCGATCTCCCGGAATTTGGCCGGGACGAATTGGCCCGTTTCCTAGAAGGACAGAATCAGGAATCGAGATAAAGGTTGATGCAATCGCGCAGCTGAGCCAACGTGATGTTGGCACCGGAGATGGTGATTGACACTTTTTTTCCGCGCACCAGTTCAGGACTACGAACGGCGCCCGCCAGTGCCGTCGCGCCCGCCCCTTCAGCCAGGGTGTGGGCTTTTTCCACCAGCATCGCCACAGCACGTCGTATGTCATCGTCACTGACGAGAATAAAATCGTGCAACCGATGGCGCATGATTTGCTGAGGCAATTCGTAGCCTTCTGCTGTGGCGGTACCCTCCACCCAAGTTTGCATCGGGGCCTGTACCAGTTGGCCCTGCTGCCACGAAAGGTAAGCGGCGGGAGCGGCTTCGGATTGTACCGCAACCACTTTTATGGAGGGGTTGAGGGCTTGGACGACGATGCAAGCCCCGGAAACGCCGCTGCCCCCACCGATCGGGAGCATCATCACGTCCACGTCGGGTAGGTCTTCGATAATTTCCAGACTGGCCGTGGCAACGCCAGCGATGAGGTCCGGTTCGTTGACGGGATGGACGTAACGGTAACCCTCCGCGGCGGCGAGTTGCTCGCAATATCGGCGGGCTTCGTCAAAGTTCGCACCGTGGAAGATCAGCTCCGCTCCCAGCGCTTCCATTGCGGCGACCTTGTTGGGATTGGCGTCGACCGGCAATCCAATCAACGCGCGAGCGCCGAAGGTTCGGCACGCGCTGGCTATTGACTGCCCGTGATTGCCGCTGCTGGCGGTAATCACACCACGGCTGCGCTCCTCGGACGACATATTTGCCAACAGGTTGATGCCGCCCCGGGGTTTGAATGCGCCCAGCTCCAGATGTTCTTCGTGCTTGAGGTACACCTGGGCGTCTAAGACGGCGCTCAGGCCTGCGGAAAAAGTGAGTGGCGTACGCGGGAAGTACGGGTTGATGGTGGCGCGAGCGCGGTACACGTCACGCAAAGTGGGTATGTTCACGACCAATCTCCGGGGTTGACCAAAGGTAAAGGTGAATCCCAAGGCGCATGAGAGATTAGGCAAGAGAGCTCCTCCTGTCAACTTAGCCACTAACGCCTGCCTGCGCCGTGGGTGGGGCAGCTCACGTCAATCACCAAGTCATCTCCCGCGACTATATTCTGGGGCTATTGACCCTCGGCAGGTCGGCAACCTAGCCGAAATTCCAAAGATCGACGAATCATCCCAAATCGAAATTGTTTCGGTGCGGCCCGGTTTATTGAGATTGCGTCGAAAGATCGTCGGGGCTGGGGATCGTGGGAACTGCGTATTACACCGGTGCATGCCGTCATTATTAAGACCGGGGGTTGCATTACACGGCCAATGACGGCAGCGCTCCTTCGCCGGATGTGATGAAATGTATTCAATGGTGTACATTATCTGACGCGTGCTTACCCGAATGTTATACTGTACTAGTTGCACCCGGATCATCCAGCTGTCCCGGATCCCCGTATCAAACAAAAATATCGGGGTAATGATCACCGAGTACATTAAGTAGCTTGTGGCCGCCATTTGCCGTCGGCGATCGTGCGTGTACCGACGTGTAACCAGACGGCCAAGTTCGATGACTATCGAGTACTGCCCGGAACTCAACACCGTATCAGCATTACACGCGCGGACTATCACGTTACCCTGACTGGTACAGCGTCCCGGAGGTTACCCACTAGGCCGGGTCAAGGCCGCGAGTTCGCCACGTTTTATCCCCCAGGGCCTATTTCCTCCAGCGCCTTGTCCCGTCCGGCGCGGATAGTCGAAAAATCCGTCAAATCGACATCATCACCCCTAGAGGAGGATCTACTGATATGGGAAAATAGGCACGTGGCGAGCAATGTTCTAAAATATTATAAAAATATTTTGGGATCAGTTTTGTCCACCGCTTGACAAATTAATGATACATGGATAGTGTAGCGAATACTCAGCGTGGTACTGCTCGTACAAAGTGCTGTGTCGGTGCGAGATGCCGTGTACTGAAAAACGGTGCATCACAGGAGGTGCATTTTGGCACGCAAAACCAAATTGATGCTGCGCGTAGAAAAGGAGTTTGACCGGCCCTTGGAAAGGTTGTTGCCTGAGTTGGTCAACGACCAGGGTATGACCGCCACCGCCGACACCCTTGGCGTGAGCAAAGCGACGTTGGGCTATTGGATGTTGAAGATGGGCATCAACGTGCGGCGGGTAGCTCTAGCGCCGGGCGAGGTGCTGGAGGTCAAGCGGACGGAATACCCAAATTAGTGGCAACTGCGCCAAGGGTGGCGTTACACCACCCTTGGCGCGGCACGGCGTCGCGGCAGGCCGTTGGCGAGCTGGCCTGCTGATGCGTCGGTCCATCGCGTGTGCGGTGGGCAACAAAACGCCCCGGCCGGTGGCAAGTGGCCGGGGCGTTTTGTTGGTCTGTGGGCCGATGTGTGGGCTCAATATTGTGCGGGGCAACGGTGTCTACTCCGGCACCCCTCTAAACTGAAGCCAAGGTGAAATCTACATTTTCAGGGCGGAGAGGGTTGGCTTGGGTGTCGCCAATCAATTTTGCTTGCAGCACGGTTCGGCAGCGGCGTTTGACTTCTTCGCGTCGGCGGGTCAGATCGGCGAAAAAGCCGCCCACGTTTTCTTGGACCGCAGCCTTGGTGCCCAGGCCCAATTGGCCGTTACTTCCTGACGCGCCCAGCCCCAGATGGCGCGATTGGTCAAAATCGGAGAGTTGAAATCTGGGCTGTAACTGGGCAGGTTCACCAGGCGGAGGTTCAGGCCAGGCGTGGTCAGGTAGGCTCTGAGGGCGTCGCCCCGATGGGCTGGCGAATTGTTCCAGATCACCGTCAGCGGTTGGGTGTGTCGCGCCCGTCCGCCACTGGCGGACCGCAGGAAGGCAGTGGCGGCTGCGGAGTTGCTGTTGCCCTCCAGTTCCATCAACTCCACCTCATCAGTCTCCAGGCACACTGCCGAAGAATAGCCAGCCTTCACCCCACGGCGTGGGCTGGTGGAGTCCACCAGCGCCGGTTCTCCCTTCACTACCCACTTGCCACGTAGGTCCGCATCGGCCCGAAAATGGGTCTCGTCGGCGAAGAATATCTTGCCCCCCGTTCGTCTGGCCGCCGCCGTCAGGGCAGCGTACTTCGCCACAAAGGCTTCCCGCCGTGCCGGATCCGCCATGACCAACCGCTGCCTGGGCCGCTTCAGCACAAACCCCAAACGGTGCAAGTAGTTCAGATCCGCCTGTGGCGGACTACGGCTCAGCGTCAAGCCAAAACGGTCCCGTACAAATTGCCGCACCGCCTTCCAGTTCCAGTTGGATGGATCGATGCCGGCTTGGGACGGCAATCCCTGCACCACCGCCTTCAACTCGGCCCGCTGCTCCACACCCAACGCGGGGGGAACCACCTGTCTGCTCGAAAACCAGCGCCTTGGGGCCGCCCTCAGCAAACGCCTTGACCCATTGGCCAACGGTGTGCGCATCACGCTTCAAGGCGCTGCCCACCGTCGCCGCCGTCCACCCCTGGGCCAGCAGCCATCCGCCAGAGGCGGATCATCGCTCCCGTTCCCCGGGCGTCGGCGCTCGATACATCCGCCGCCGCACCTCAGCCTCGTCCATCCGCCACTGTTCCAGCAACCCGACCATCTCCTGCATACCCAACTACCCCCTCAGGTCTTCCAAACGACTGTCCCATTCCCTCCCAATTCTACCCAACACCGCTGCGGGCTTCACCTTGGCTTCGGTTTAGTATTACAACGACGGTTCAGGGAGGTAGGCAGGAGCCACCCACGTAAGCCCGAGTCGCAAGGGCGTGTCGTCAGGAGCGTTGGATAGATAGTAGCGGGGCTCACTGCCGTCCAGGTTCCGGCGATAGACTACCCAAAGGATTTCGCCGGGCTGGCGCCGGTGAGACACCCGCACCCGTTGGGCGCTATAACGACAGGTCGTGGCCCCTGGCTGCCTTCAGCCACCGTGATCTCTCGCCACGCTGTATCCCCCAACGCAGCGCTGCGTTGGGATGCGGGCTGACGCTCCTCGCGCGGCGGTTTGGGTTTCGCGGCTGTCCACGTCCCTGATAGGGCGGTTTGGTCCCGGGTCGGCTCCAGCGGCCATACGGTCATATCGGCTTGGGCGTCCAAAACTAGAACATTCCCGCCGTCGCCAGGCCCTCCCGCAACGGGGACGACATCCCTAAACCGCTATCCCCAGCCGACCATTGGACCCGGGGGTGTCCCCTCCGGCTTGGACACGCTCCACATCTCCGACGCCAATTCCGTCTTGCTCCGGTACGGCCGCCGCTCCACCGGCATTCCAGTCGCTGCGGATCGCTCCCCATCCCCAGTCCGTTCCCCGGGTAGATACAGCCGCTTGTCCACCGACGCTCTGCCCCTGGTTCCCACATGCGCCAGAAACACCCCAGCCTGGTCCGCCATAGGCGGAGCAATCTTCC
Source organism: Dehalococcoidia bacterium (assembly GCA_021295965.1). Lineage (GTDB taxonomy): Bacteria > Chloroflexota > Dehalococcoidia > Lucifugimonadales > UBA3495 > Bin87. The sequence goes on from JAGWBI010000003.1 coordinate 126,868, forward strand.
CCAACGTCCCGCATTACTGCCGGGCCACCCCCATCGACTTCACTCTCTGCTTGGGAAAGTGATTGGGCAACAATCCGGGCCGTCCGGCACCCATACCCCCTGGGCATGCTCCAGCCTTGGCTTCGGATACTCCCGCAAGACGATCCACCACCGTATCGTCATCCCAGCGAGCCTCGGAGAGAAATCGCTGCATCACCCGCGGTGACGCTGCCACCGTCTCCGACAGGTTTTCCGCGATATGTCGCTCCCCGGACTTTACCGGCAGGCCCGGCAGGTATTGCCCGCTGCGCTCCCGCCACTGCTTGCGGCCAAACGCCGGCGCGAAGTAGGCGTGAAATTCCGGGAAGGCCTCGCACACCCTTTCCAAAGCTGCCGCGTCCATCGGCCCACCCCACCTGCCGAAGCCTTCCGACTGCTCAGCAATTTCCTACCAGATAACCCGTCGTTGTGATACCAACAAGGTGGCAGGAAGCTCATGCGCACCCAGTTCGTCATCGCGAGGAGCGCAGCGACGTGGCGATCTCGTTGCTGAAAGAGACCCCCTTGCCATCACGAGATTGACAGTTCTAGTGAAACTGGGTACGTGTAAGGGCAGGAAGGCATGACGCGTACACGGCGGTGAAATAATGTGGGAATGGTCGGCGCTCTGATGCCCTCACGCGCGAGTAGTGGGTGTTGCGCACGAGATGGAAGGGGAACCGCATGGGCGCGGCCGTCAAGCCTGGAAGATATCCTCCGGAAGGAAGGCGGAGACGGTGACGTTGGGAAGGTCCACGATGTTACTGACGCGGAGGTCCACGGCCACGCTGCAAATTATGTAGGCTTGCTCTGCCGTCCAGCCCCGTTCCTGGAGAAGGGCGATCATGTTAAGGAGGGCGTTGCGGGCGGCCAGGGAGAGGCTATCTTCACCCTCCTGAGACCCGTCGGAACGGATAGGATAGCCGATGGTGGCGGTGAAATTGCGCGGGGCGGCCCATTCCGGCGGGAGGAAGTAGCCGGGGTGAGAGTAACGCGGGAAGATTATGTTGTGTCGGGCGGCTTCGCCTTTGTGGATGGCAAAGCGGACGGCGCAGGTGGCGCCCATCTCGATGGCGGTGATACAGACTTCGCCATCGCCCTGGGCGAAATGGCCGTCGCCGGCGGAGTAGAGGCCGCCGGGCACGGCTACGGGGATGAAGAGGCGTGAGCCGGTGGTGAGCTGCTTGGCATCCACGTTGCCGCAGTTCTCGCGGGGCGGGAGCGTTCGCAGGCCCTCGTTGGCAATCTGGCCGCCGGGGGGTACGGCGTCCTCGGGATCCGGGGGCGCCGCGGTGCCGCCGCGGTTGACCCAATCCGCTTCACGAGCGGCCCAGGCGGCGACCTGAGCGTGGGACGGGGCGAGGCCGGCGGTGCCCATGAAGGAACCGTCGGGGATGCGGACGCCGGGGATCTGGGCCGAGGTGGCCCAACCGTCGGCGATGTCCCAGTGGACCAAGTAGGGATTGGTGAAAACGTCGCGGAGGAAGCCGGCGCCGGGGCGGTTGCGGGTCCAGCCGCGGGGTTGGGCGATTATGTCAAGGTACTCGATTTCGAGGAGATCGCCGGGTTCGGCGCCCTTGACGTACACCGGGCCGGTGAGTGGGTGGGCGACCTTGGCGTCGAGGCCGGCGAGGTCGGCTTCGGTCATGCCGGGCTGAATCTGGGAGTCGGAGGCGTCGCGGGTTTCCAGGACGACCTCTTCGCCAGGGTCAACTTCGACGATGGGCGAAATATCAGGGTGCCAGCGGTTGTGGCCGAATTGGGGCTCCTCTTTGAGGCGTTTGGCGCGGTCGATGGTGATGGATTGCATGGTGTTCCCTCCGGCAATTGCGGTTTCGGATTATGGGTAAGGGCGGGTTTAAAACCCGCCCCTACGTTGGTCGATTTGGGCGTGGGCGATGAGTTGATACCTCTCACCCTAGCCCTCTCCCGCAAGGGGAGAGGGGGATGTCGTTATTCATGGATCAGAGGGACCAGTCGTCGGGGAGTTCCGGGGTGGGGAGGGGGCGGATCATTACCTCGACGAGGGCGGACTGGCCCTGTTCGGTGGCGTTGATGGCGCGCTGGAAGGCGGGGCGGATGTCCTCGGGGTGTTCGACGCGCTCGGAGTGGCAACCGAGGCCGTCGGCGACGACGCTGAAGTTGCCGCCGAGGACAGCCATTTCCGGGGGCGTGCCGTTGGGATCCTCCATGCCCATCATGCCGCCGCCGATACCGCCGTTGTTGATGACGACGGTGAGAATGGGCAGGCCCATGCGGGCGGCGGTCTCCAGTTCCATGCCGGTCATGCCGAAGGAGGCATCGCCGAGGACGTGGCAGACGAGGTGGTCAGGGCGGCCCAGCTTGGTGCCGATGGCGGCGCCGACTGACCAGCCCATAGCGGCCATCCCGCCCATGGCGACGAAGTTGCGGGGACGGGTGGTCTGCCAGAAGGGGACCACGTAGCCGCGGCTGCCGCCGGCGTCGTGGAGGGCGATGGTGCGGTCGGGGTCGATGAGCTGCTGGAGCTCGTGGACGACGCGATAGCCGTTGGTGGGCGTCTCCGAGTCGCGGAACCGTGGCATCCATTCCATCTCGTGCTTCTCGTGGCAGGCGCGGATTTCGTCCACGATCTCCTGCTTGATGCCGCCGCCGTCGGGGCCGATACGGGATCGCACGGCGTCGATGATGGCGCGGAGGGCCAGCTTGGCGTCGGCCAGTACCGGTAGGTCAACCTGGTAGGTCTTGTTGAGGTCGGCCGCGTCGGCGTTGACGTGGATGATCTGGACGCCCTCGGGGATGGGCCGGCCATCGGTGCCGTTGGGCTGGCGGAAGGAGTTGCCCACGGCAAGGACGACGTCGGCCTTGCGGTTGATCTGGAGGGCCGCGCCGGAGGCGTAGCGGCTGCGGGGATATACGCCGCCACCGAGGGAAAGGGGGTGATTTTCGGGGAAGATGCCCTTGCCCATGATGGTGGTGGCGACGGGCATGGAGAGCATTTCGGCGAGTTCCATGACCTCTTCGGCGGCGCCGGCGGCCATGGCGCCGCCACCGGCGTTGAGGACGGGCAGGCTGGCGTTGACCAGCATATCGGCGGCGCGCTGCACGTCGGCGTCGGAGGGGCCGGCCTTGCCGGGGGTGCCCACCGGGGTGTAGGCCAGCGCGGCGTCATCGGCCTCGGCGGTGAGGACGTCCTGGTGCATTTCCAGCACGACCGGGCCCGGAGAACCGGAGCGCAGGGCGGTGAAGGCGCGGCGCATGACCTGGGGGATGTCCTGGACGCGGGTGAAGGAGCCGCGCCACTTGCAGAGGCCGTCGAAGATGCTGGCGGAGACCTCCTGCTGCCACTCCTGACCGAGGTTGCGGGCCGGGTGCTGGCCCATAAGGAGCAGCACGGGGATGTTGTCGGCGTAGCAGCCGGCGATGGCGGTGAGGCAGTTGGTGGCGCCGGGGCCGGTGCCGGTCATGGCGACGCCGACCTCTCCGGTGGCGCGGGCGTAGCCGTCGGCGATCTCAACGCCGAGGCGTTCGTGGCGGGCGGCGAAGGGCCGGATGCTGGAGCCGCGGAGGGGGCCCCAGAGGGGAGCCAGACCGCCGCCGGAGAATCCGGTTATGTAACGTATTCCTTCCTGTTCGAGGGCTTTGATAACGGCTTCGGCTCCACGCATGGTTGCACCTCTCCTTGGTGGGTGGGTGTTCACCCTAGAGCAAGGGCGGCCACAAGGGTCGCCCCTACGGGCGGGACTGTCGTGTTTGCCGGGATGATAGGGCAGGGTGGGGGCGGGGTCAACCGGGGCCGGGTTTTGCACAGGGCAATCGCATTTCAAACCGGCTCACCCGCCACTCCTGCGGAAGCAGGAGTCCAGAAGCCGAAAAGCAAGCAAACCTGTAACGAATCTACTATTTTGGCCACTGGATTCGACGGATGCCTTCCGGTCCGAATGCGATTGCCCTGGGGTTTTGCACGGATGAACGGGACAGGAGGGACGCGACGGTTCCGCCGCCGGAGGAACGCTCCTTCGGCGACGAGATTGCCACGCTGCGCTCGCAATGACCGTTCTGGTGAAACTGGGTACACGCTAGTTGAGCGGCTGGTTGCCGGGTGTATTGCGGATGGAGGGACCAGGAAAAACGGGTGGCGGGCTAGGTTGGGGGGTCGTGGGGAGGGGGGAAGGGGTCGGCGGTGCGGCACCTGAGGCAGTTCACGGGGTGACCGGCATGGGGCGGATCGGGCGGTAGGCCGACGGCGACGCGCAATTCGCCGATATTCTTGACGGGCGGCAGGGGCGGCACAAGGCCGGAGCCGTCGCCCAGGCGCTCGACGATGTCGCGGACCCGGGGCGGGTTGCGGTGGCCGTCGATGACGAACTCCACGTCGTTGACGAGGCGACGCACGCGGCGGTACATGCGCAGGAGGGCAAATCGGCGCCGGCGCGGGTCCACGGAGTCGAGCCACTGCGGGGTAAGGGCGTGCACCTGACGGAAGGTCTGGATATGGCCGTTGGTGAGATGGCCGTCGCGGATAACCCAATAGAGGGCCGCCATCAGCTGGCGGCGGGAGGAGTGGCGCAGGCCGGCATTGACCGCCGCCGCGGTGGCGGCGTGGCTGGCGGAGCGACGTAGGGCGTCGGCGGCACGGTCGGCGCGTTCATTGAGAATGTGCCGGTGTGAACGATCGAGGTATAACCGGCTGGTGTAGCGGTGGCGTTTCACGGTTCCGATGGCGATTGCTCCATTTGCTGGGGTGTTTGGCGATTGTTGTGAGAGGCAGGATTTCAGATCGTTGTCAGCGGACGGCCGGGGGTACGCAACTATTTGCCCTACTTTTTCGTGTACTCAGCACGCCAGAGGCGTACCTGCGGTGACGCAGTGGGGCAATGCGGGCGATTGGTCGAATGGTAGGCCACGGCTTGCCGACTGGGTCGGTTGCGATTTTTGCTGACGGGTTGGCCGTCGATCTGAAATCCTGCCTTTTGGGGTATTGGGGTGTAACAGCTGTTTTGCCTTGGCTGTATTTAGGATATATGTTCTGGTGTGATGGTCGCAAGGGGCTTTTGTCAGAAGCGGGATTTTCGGGATCACCGGGCTTGACAGAATTTCCGGTTGGACGGAACGCCGGGCTGACCGTGGCTCGCGATAGCGTGTGCAGCGCAGGCGCTAACCAGTACCGTGAGTGCAAGTACGGCCACGGCGGAGTGGTCGGTTCCTCCGCGGATTGCTCGATGTTGGGACTAGCCCGGTCGCCATGGACGGAAAGTTCCGTGCAATTAGTGGCGGCAAGGAGGAGGAGGGCGAGGGAGATGTCCTCATAGAAACCGAGCTTGGTGAACATCACCCGGCGGTCGATGAGCTCCGGTGGAGGATAGATTTATACCTCCACTTTTGTTTCTCCCGCGGGAATCGTCCCGTCATCCGAGGGTTCACCGTGTGCAGGATATCTTAGGATGTCCTGGAGGAGTTGAGGGCCTTTTGCTACTTGGTCTGTAGCTCCCAGATCCTCGTACAATTTTTTCACCACAGCTAGGCTTTTTTTGATCGCCGCGTCGTCCAAACGGTCGACGTCGAATTTTGCTATTTCTGCCGGTGGGAGCGGGTGTTTTGCTGCACCAGCCACCGCGTGCATGCCTACGTAAAAACGAAGGTTACTGCGATCTTTGCGCACGACGTCGAGGCTATTGGATTTCAGGGCTTGCTCTATCTTCCGCATGGCCTGCACGCACACGTAGTACACATGAACCGGATAATCTGCGTTGAACACTTTTGCATAGTCCTCGTCGGTCTTCAAAAGTGATGACGGTCGACCCCTGGCGGTATCTGGACGACGCAGCAGTATCGCCATGACAGCCTGCGCCAGATACGGGATGTCTATGATCACAGCGCGGGGAATGCCAGCGTTTTTGTAGAAATTCTTCCGCCGATCATAGTACAACCCGTGAGATTTGAGGTAGTCCTCAATGTCTCGTTGAATTTTATCCGTCGCCCGTAGTGAAGCGCGCTGGATGGACGTTTGGCTGTTGGTGGCCTTGATGATCCGGTCACGGCTCTCATCATCATCCGGGACCATAACCTTTATCAAGATGTTCCTGTCCGTTTCAGGGTCCTCAGTTTCGTTAAAGTATTTGTATACTTCCCGCGAGGTTTGAAGGCCATTGACGATTTGAGGATCCTCGATGGTTAAAGTTTTTCCGCCGCTCATGGTGACTTCCGAAGCAATTATGGACACCCCGTTGTTCAACCACCAGAAATCTTCGCTTAGCGGCGTCGTCAGAGTTTCTTGGATCTCTTCGTTAACTTCAGTGGCACCTTGATAATCGCGCACATTGGATTCGAACACATGGCTGCGAAACTCCCCTTGTTCGTCCGTTATGAACGCAAAGAAATCACGCAAATTGGCCAAACAAACGAAGCCACTTTTCGCGGAAACTGTGATGGGATTTTCGGCCAAAGGTAAGAGATAGTTCCGAGGTGGCTGGCGACGAAACAACTCCACCAATTCGTTTGCTCCCAAAAACCTGAAATCAAACATGCACGCTGGCAACTGTCCCTCGACCGCTTGTTTTAACAGCCCAACTTTACGTTGAACTGTCCTACCAGGCTTGTCTCCTTTGCAAGCGTATACGAATGTCAGCTTGAGTGAGGGGTTTTTGATTGTCAGTTCTTTGTAAACGGCGTGGAAACGTGTCATTAACTCCACAACCTGCTCGTTAAATATTTCGCTAAGTTCACCGGCGTCGCTGTCTAGATTTAGCAAATCTTCGCTGACGGTAATGAACCGCTCCACTGGTGTTTCTTGAAAACCGTTGTGGGTTTTGGCTTGAACCACGATCAGTTCGACGGATATGTTCTTCCGGAGATCGGCAAAATTCCATTCTTCTTGGATGAGTTGCCCGTTGACTAACAGGTATAGACCATCGATTCCACCGTCGCCGCCATCCCCGACTAACCCGGATTCGATCTCATCGGATGAGATATCGAAATCTTTGAGGGCTTGCTCCGCAGCAAAGTACTCAAAAAAATGATCTGGCGTGTCGTCCGGATCAAGCGCCAGACGATACTGTTCCAATAATTGGTTCAAGATGGTGCGCTGGTTCGAGACCATTATTACCTCGGCATGCAATGGTGTCGCAATATCGAAAACAAACGTTGACGGATCAATGTGGTGGTCCATCGGCAATCTCCAACTGCCTCAGCGTATGCGCCAAGCCAGCGTAAGTCCTGCCACGTCATTTTTAACGTTCCGACCACAACCATTTTAAAATCCACAACAGCCATCGGTTGAATTCAACGTATCCTTGGAACGTTATCGTCAACCAAAGACGGTCGCACGGTATTGTATCACCGGAGTGCCATGAGCTGTGCCAGATACCTCCAAGCCTCAGGGCAATCGCGTCTTGCGGTAATCGGTATAATCAGCGCACTCGAACATTCTGTACGTTGATACTGCCCGTTAGTGGCCTCCTTCTAGATACTGCGATTCAGCCCGATTTGGTTCCAAGTAGGCGAACACAAGCCTCACCAAGGTGTGCTTTGACTGTCGAAAGTCGCGGCGGCACGGGGTTTGGTCCGGTATCACTGCGATCCCAATTTAGACGCGATTGCCCTGCTCCAAGCTTCCGCGGCTAAACGGCGAACGATTGACTTTAGGCCATTGAGGTACGCATGACCCTGACGCAATACGGATTTCACAGCCGGTGATCGTGAAGAATTGAAGACTGTGGTGGATTGGTAGATTTGCCGATTCCATTGGCATCAAATCGCGTCGCCTTCCATCGCTACTTCACCATCTGCAACCGGCAAAAAGCTTGTGTTTGTTGACCGGCCGGCAGGGTGTAGGTATCATCGGCGCAATATAGCGGTGAGAACAATTCCCGCGCTGACTTAATGTTTTAGGAGGTCACTATGCCGCAGGCTAATGAGTTGATTGTGCAGTTTTTGGAGGAGGCTGGGATCGATGCGGTGTTTGGGATTCCCGGGGGCGGGACGGGGCAGATTTTTGAGAAGTTGGTGGGGAAGGAACCGGCGATCAACACGTACCTGGCGCGGCACGAGCAGACGGCGGCGATCATGGCCGACGCCTACGGGCGGGCGACGGGGAGGCCGGCGGTGATCATGGGGCAGGGGCTGTTCATGGGATCGAACGCGTCGTTCGGGATCATGGAGGCGATGCTGAGCAGCAGCCCGATGCTGGTGCTGACGGACACGTCGGACGGCGGTGTGGGGCAGCATCCGGCGAACCAGTCGGGGGCCGGCGAATACGGTAGCATCGACCTGCACAACATCTTCCGGTCGATGACGAAGTACACGACGCTGGCGACGTCGCCCAAGGAGGCGGCGCTGGGGGCGCAGCTGGCCATCAAGCACGCGATGAGCGGGCGGCCGGGGCCGACGTGCCTGCTGATGCGGTCGGCGTCGATTGGCGGCGAGGTTGACCTGGAGTCGCCGCCGTTCATCCACGACACGGCGGGGTATCTCAACACGGCCAAGCCGCAGGCGGCGCCGGCGGACATCGAGAAGGCGGTGGAGATACTGTCGCAGTCGCGGCGTCCGGTGATCGTGGCGGGCAACGGGGTCCACATGGCGGGGGCGCACGGGCTGCTGGAGCAACTGGCGGAGCAGTGGAACGCGCCGATTGCCACCAGCTACAAGGGGAAGTCGGCCATCGCGGAGACGCATCCGCTGGCGCTGGGCATGGTGGGCATCTACGGGCAGGAGGCGGCGAACCGAGCGGTGGGTGACGCCGATACGGTGGTGGTCGTGGGGGCGAAGCTGAGCCCGCAGGACACGGTGCGGGAACGGCCCAACGTGTTCAATCCGCGGGGTCAGCGGATCATCCAGATCGACATTGACGACCGGAACGCCGGTTGGACGTTCCCGGTGGAGCTGGGGCTGATCGGAGACGCGGGGAGCATCCTGGGGCAGTTGGTGGAGGCGTCGGCGGACGCATCGGTCGGCACTGCCGGCAATCGGAACGAGTGGGCCGGGGCATTGGCGGGACGGAAGACGGAGGCTGGGTTCTACGAGGACGCCGGACTGCATACCGACTCGTCGCCGGTGCTGCCGCAGCGGGTGGTGCGGTTGCTGCAGGAGACGATGCCCAAGGATACGGTGTACGCGCTGGACGCGGGGAACAACCGGACGTGGATGGCGCACCTGTTCCAGTCGCAGCAGGCGCATACGTTCTTCTGCCCGGGCGGGACGGCCGGCATGGGCTGGGGACTACCGGCGTCGGTGGGATTGCAGATCGCCTATCCGGACCGGCAGGTGGTGGGCGTGACGGGGGACGGCGGATACATGATGACGGTGAACGCGCTGTCCACGGCGATGCAGTACAACCTGCCCATCGTGTGCGTGGTGTTCAACGACGGCGCGCTGGGGATGGTGCGGCACCACCAGGCGCCGGGGCAGTACATCGCATCGGAATTCGCGGAGACGGACAACGCGGCGGTGGCGCGAGGGTTCGGGTGCTTCGGCGTGCAGGTGTCGGACTCGCGGGACCTGGCCGGGGCATTGCAGGATGCGCGGGCGTCGGGACTGCCGGCGGTGGTGGACGTGCTGATCGACCGGGGGCCGAGCCCGGACGACTGGCGGGCGGATATGCGGACGTCGGGGGAGACTTAGGCGGGTGGAATGGCGCAAAAGTCATCGAGTGGAGCAAGGGGAAAACATGGCTTTGGCAAGGGAGATTACCGGCCGGGAACGGGATGAGTTGATTGAAAGTCTCGGCGGAGAGGAAAGCATCAGGGAGGGTCTCCGTTGGTATGGAGAACGGTGTGAACTGTTTGACCGCCGACGGGAAGAGCTGACGGAAAAATACCCGGATCAGTATGTCGCCCTTGCAGCGGACGATACTATCGTGGCAGCCGAAACGCTGGATGGGGTTTTTGAGGAGTTGGACCGGCGCGGCCTGGAGCGGGAACCTTGCGTTGTGGAGTTCCTCAGTTCGGAGCCGGAAATCTGGATTCTATGATTGCGGGCTGGTTCGATGGGCGGGGGCGTCCGACAATTCGAGCCCGCCTGATTATTCGTCGCCTCGGCGTTAGCGGACGCGTTGATTTTTTGGTTGACACCGGTGCTACCGTCACCAGCTTGCATCCAGATGACGGAAGGCGCATCGGTTGCCCATTTGACGAACTGCGGAACCGAAGAAATATGGCCGGGGTGGGTGGCAGCAATCAGTATTTCCAGGAGCCAGCAGTAATCGTGCTGTACGGCAGATATGGAGCGCATACGCTGAACATCGAACTGTTAGTATCCAAGCCGCAGCCTCCGTCAGCATCCGACCCGCGCCCGGTGGTTAACCGGCTGCCGTCGCTGCTGGGCCGGGATGTGTTGAACCGACTGCGTATGGATTACGACTTTCTTGCCCAAAGGTTGCAGTTCTTTTCTAGCTAAACGATACTTGGAAACGGGTGGTCGGACTGCGGTTGACAGGGGCGTGGTTCGACGGGCTCGCCATGATCCTTCGACAGGCTCGCCATGATCCTTCGACAAGCTCGCCACGATCCTTCGACAAGCTCAGGATGAGCGGGGTGGGGGCGACGAGTTTGCCACGTTTGGCTCGCAATGACAAAATAGGGGATATTGAGTAGGGGCGAATGATTATTCGCCCCTACGGCTAGGAAGGACGGGCGACCCACGGGTCGCCCCCACGATGATGGAGACGTGTCATGGCGGTCTGGAGTGACGAGCAGCTGGCTTCGATTGACCGGATGCTGAACCCGGGGTCGATTGCGGTGGAGGGGGCTACGCCGAGGATGCAGTATGGCGGGCGGTTTTTGGCGGCGGCGATGGGGGGATCGGGGGGTGGATGAGGAAGTGCAGGGGGTACGGTGCTATCCGTCGGTTTCGGAGTTGCCGGAGGCGCCGGATGTCGTGGGCATCGTCGTGCCGTATCACGCGGTGCTGGATACGCTGAAGGAGAGCCATGCCAAGGGGGCGAAGTCGGCGATTGTGATTTCGGCGGGGTTTGCCGAGCGCGGGGTGGACGACCGGCGGGAGTTGCAGGTCGAGCTGGGTAGGTTCGCGCAGGAATCGGGGATGCGGGTGAGCGGGCCGAACTGCCTGGGGTTGGCGAACCTGAAGGACGACATCTGGGCCAGCGCGGCGTCACGAGGCGCTACCGGGTTGAGCGGGCCGATTGGGTTGGTGTGCCAGAGCGGGGCGTCGGCGTTTGGGCCATTCTTGACGCGGGCGGTGGATGAAGGAATTGGGTTCACCTATATCGTTTCGACGGGGAACGAGGCGGATCTGGATTTCTGCGACTTTGCGCGGTATCTGATTGATGATGACGATACCCGGGTTATCGCCGGGTTCATCGAGGGGTTCAAGGACGGGCGTAAGTTTGTGGAAGTGGCGCGGCTGGCGGCGGAACGGGGGAAGCCGATTGTGCTGATCAAGATCGGGCGGTCGGAGCTGGGTTCGCGGGCGGCCGGGTCGCACACGGCGGCTTTGACGGGCGCGGATGACCGGTATGACGCGGTGTTTGCGCAGTACGGGGTGATACGGGTGCAGGACTATGACGACCTGCTGCAGGTGTCCAATCTGCTGGCGCGTTGTCCCAGGCCGCCGCAGCGTGGGGTTGCCGTGGTTTCGCACTCGGGCGGGATCAGCAGTTTGACGGCGGATATGTTCGGGCAGGCCGGTTTGGACCTGCCGCCCCTTTCGGACCGGGCGCGGGACGGGATTAACGGTATATTGAAGGGATTTGGGTGGGCAGCCAATCCGTCGGATGTGACGGGTTATGCGAACAGCGACGACTTTCCGGCGATTATGTCATTCATGGCGGACGACGAAGGCGTGGGTACGCTGGTGGTGGCTTCGGCGGGGGCGGATCCGCAGGCTACGCAGGTGATTGCGCAGCGGGACGGAAGCGACAAGCCGGTGGCGTTTCTGTGGACAGGCACGCGAGGAGCGGAGTCCGGGTTGCCGATGCTGCGGCGGGAGGGCATACCGGTGTTCTACGTTCCGGACAAGCTGGCGGCCGGCGTCCGGTACCTGAACGATTACCACGAGTGGCGGGAGGAACGGTTGCGGCGAGGGTTTGCGAGTGCCGGGGATTTAACGGGGGCACAGGGTGACGCGGCCAATGCTCTGGGCAACGGCGGAGCGCTTTCGGAGTACGAAAGCAAAGGTTTGATCGCAGCGTTTGGGGTGCCGACCACGCGGGAGGAGCTTGCGGGGGACGCGGAGGGCGCCGTTGCGGCGGCGGAACGGGTCGGATATCCGGTGGCGATGAAGGTGGACTCGGCGGACATATTGCACAAGACCGAGGCCGGGGCAATCAGGCTGGGACTGGATAGCGCCGACGCGGTGAGGGCGGCTTTCGACGAGGTTACGGCTAACGCCAGGGCCTATGACGCCAGCGCACGGATTGACGGCGTGGTGGTGCAGGAGATGGTTTCCGGCGGCGTGGAGACGATTGTGGGAGTGTCTTACGACGCGCAGTTGGGGCCGTTCCTGCTGTTCGGCACGGGCGGCGTGATGGTTGAGGTGTACGAGGACGTGGCGCTGCGGCTTTGCCCGATCACCCGAGGCGACGCGCTGGAGATGATTGACGAGGTGAAGGGGGCGCGTTTGCTGCGCGGGTTCCGAGGCGCGCCGGCGGCGGACGTTGATGCGCTGGCGGATACGCTAGTTCGGGTTTCTGAGATGGCGGTACAGCTGGAGGGTTTGCTGGGTGAGCTGGACATCAACCCGCTGATGGTCTTGCCGCAAGGACGGGGGGTGAAGGCGGTGGATGCGCTGGCGCTGGGCGCGAGGTAGGCCAAGGTTGATCGTGGGATACCCTTCCAAGGGTATCTTTCGTGCTTGGGGCGGGTTCGATTGGGGAATTGGCTCCGACCGGGCGAGTAGCGCCCGGAGGCCCGTTGCCGACGATGCCGAGGCGAAGGGATTTTGGCCTGGCACGGGATGCGGATAGCAAGGCGGGGTTGAATGCTCGCGGGCTGGGAATTGGCGCTGGGGCTGGCGGCGATGTTCCTGGGGTCGGTGGTGCTGGGAACGATCAGCTTCGGGCTGGGGACGGTGGCGATGCCATTCCTGCTGATCGTCCTGCTCCCTCAGGACGCCGTGGTGATCGTCAATGCCATGATCATCCTGACCACCGGGTTGACCGTAGCGCAGACGTGGCGGCACCTGAAACCGGGGGAAACGTGGCCGTTCATAGTCGCCGGCCTGCCTCCGGTGCCGGTGGCCGTGTTCGCGCTGCATGAATTCAACCCGACCGCGCTGAGAGTGACCATCGCGTTAGTGGTGCTGACGGTCGGGTTGATGAGCCTTTTCAACGTCCGGATACCGGCGGCACGGAAAGCGTGGATGGCGCCGTTGGTTGGGAGTGGCACCACGTTTATGGTAACGACGTTTGCCGTGGGCGCACCTCTAGCCGCGCTCTACGCGATTGAACAAGACTGGTCGCGGGACACCATCCGGGCCACGCTGGCGTTGTACTTCCTGCTTGCCGCGATTTTGGCGATGATCCTGTTCGCAGTTTCCGGCTTAATCAACGAGGGAGTGGTCCAAAACACGGGAGCGCTAGCCGTGTCCGTGTTGGCGGGGTCAGGGGTGGCTGCATTGGTGGCGCGGAGGATCAGCCTGAGCGTATTCCGGTATGTTGTGGTGTCGGTGACTGTAATCGGCAGCATATCTCTTTTGCTGCGGGAACTACTGCGGGTTTGGTAGATTCGGCGGGGATGGACGGAGGTGGGACCGAGTTAGCGTTGCCCAAAATATAGGGAAGAACCGCAAGGAAGCGTGGCGACGAGGCGGCGGTCTGGAATTGGTGGTCTAATTGCGCGAACATCGCTGCTAACGGGGCAGGGGCGAATGATTATTCGCCCCTACGGATCGAAATCACCTGAATGGCAATGCTACCGGTAAGCGCGGAGCATTGCCATTTTGGTGGTCCCCTTCCTGAACGACGCTCCGAGGTTTATCCGGCGTTGCTGCGCCAACGAGATTACCGCGCTACGCTCGCCATGACAGACGTCGAACCACGCTCACGGAACGACCGCACTTATCGTTCCTGAAGGACTTCACCGGAGAGCTGGTTGATGCGGTAGAGGCGGACGAGGACGGCGGCGCCGGTGCGGTCGGGATCGCGGTCGAGCTCGCCCTGGACGGTGCGGGCCATCACGTTGTCGCGGATTGCGCCTTCTCGGTACATGGTTGCCGTGCCGTAGAAACGGAGGTTGACGCGGTCGGTGGGATGTCGATAGAAGAAGACAACCTTGGACCCGTTCTGCACGTTGGCGGCTGAGTTACGCCATCCCCGTTCCCAGTAAGCGAGGGTTTCCCGATCGAAGACGAGGACGCTGCCCCTCATGCTGATCTGGGGTTCGCCATCGGGAGAAACGGTGGCGATGAACATGGGGCAGCGGTCGGCCAGGGCGTTGTCGATGCGGCTGCGGAGTTCGTCGTCGATGTGGATCATAGTGGTTGTCTCCGGGGGCTGGGAGTCGGGACACTGGATTTATATCTTGCGTTCTGGATACCCGCTTGCGCAACTGGGGTGGGGTGATGGGGATGGCCGGAGCGGGAGTTATTCCAACCCTCCGGTATCCGGAATGCGATCCTGTGAAATTCGCCGGCTGCCACGAACCGGGGTTGCCGGCGCCGGACTATTCCGCCGGGATCAAGAGGTTGGACCAGACGTCGGCCGCACTGCGGGCGGCCTGCTTTTCGGCGTCGCGAGCGGCGCAGGCGGCGCTCATGGCCAACACGTCCTTGGCCCACTCGTCCACCGGGACGTCGATCATACGGCCGGCGAAGGGAGCGGCGGCGGTGCCGGCGGCAAGAGCCTGGGCAAAAACCTCGCGAACCTGAGTATAGTATTCGACCAGGGACTCGGTAGGAGTAAATGCCTCGTTGATTGCTTCGACCCAGCGGGGGTGTCCGCACACCATGCCTTTGAAGCCCAGATTGCGGGTGTCGCTGGCGATCTTGACCATTGTTTCGTGGCTCAGGTGGTCAACGCCCGAACCCATTGGGTCGGTGACCGCGACGGGTTGGACGCCGGCGGCGGTGGCTTCGATGCACAGGCGGCCACGGGCGTACACGAAGGGGTCCAGCTCGGCGGTTTGGGTGATGCCCAATGACGCGGACAAGCCAGCCTCGTCGATGCCGGCCTGCCGGACGCGCGGCGACGCGGTGATGATGTCACGGATATGCCACACGCCGGCAGCGGTTTCGACGGCTGGGGCCAACTCGGTAGCACCGGCGGTCACGCCGCGCTGACGCTCCAGTTCGGAAAGGATGGCGTCTGCATCCGCCACCTGGTCCGCCGATTCGACTCCCGGGAGGATGATGCCGGTGAGATTTGAAGAGACGGCCGCCGCGCAGTCGGCGTACACCGAATTGGCGTTAACGCGAACAAAAACGTGGGCTCCACCCTTCCCCACCTGAGCCACCGCTTGACGCAGCATTTTGCGGGCCAAATGGACCTCGTTAGCGGGTACGCCGTCCTGGAGGTCGATGGTAACGGCGTCGGCGTTGTGCTTCCAACCCCAACGGATCATGCGCAGTTGGTTGGCGGGGATGATCAGGTTTGAGCGTCGGACGAGGATGGACATTTCGGATGGCTCCGGGTTACGCGGGGGCGAATAGTTATTCGGCCCTACACGGGTTCCTCGGCGGCGCGGACGCGGGCGACGGCATCGGCCTTTTCGCGGTCGCGCTCGTCGCAGCGTTGGCGCCATTGCAACAATTCTTCGGCGCGGGCGGCTTCGTAGCGGTCGATCACGCGGAAACGGCCCAGGTGCGAATCAGCATCCAGCGGCCGGGGAGTCTGATCTTTGGCGATGGTCATCACGTCGATCTGGACCCAGGTTTCGGAGGAATGGGAGAGCTTGCGGTATTCATCCAACACCCATTGGGCGTCGGCAATTTCGGCTTCGGTGGGAGCGAAACCGCGGTTTTGCGGTTCGACGACGTTGGGGTGCAGGCCGCCGCCGATGCGGAAACCACACTTGCGGGAGGCATCGGCCTCGGCGAAGGCACGGTCGGGGTCGCTGACGCTGCCGGTGATGTTAGAAGTGAACGGCGCGGCGCGGGGTTCCCGGCCGGCGGCCCGGGCGGCCAACTCAACCTCACCTTTTCCGTACACGAACTGGTCAAAACCGACGAACATTTCCACACCCAGATCGCGGGACATGTCGTAACCGGACGCGCCGCCGAAGTCCCTGATTCTAGGACTGGCAGTGACGATTTCGTAAGCGTTGGCCACGCCGACGGCGGTTTCGATGTTGGCGCCGATTTCCACGACGCCGGGACGTATGCCGCGCTCGGCTTCAAGGCGCGTGATGATTTCGTCCATGCGCTGGATTTCGTGGCGGTATTCGGTTTTGGGGTAGTTGACCATGACGAGGCCGGGCCAGATGGCGGCGTTGAGGTCGGCCTCCATCAAGTCGTGGTTGATGCGGCAGACAGCATCGGCGCCGCCTTTGTTGACAACCGGGATGCTCTGGCGGACGAGGTTACGGGCGACATCTTTGAGTTTGGGAGGGACCGAGTCCTCCAGATCCATGTTGATGAAGTCGCACCCGCGATGCCAGGCGTTGTTAATGAAGCGTTCAGTGACGATCGGCATAGTCAAGCCCGATCGTTTCAATCGCCGGCTTGGGTTTGCCATTAGAACAATCTCCTAAGGTAGGGGGACAGGCCGGCCCTCGACGGCGGCGGCCTTGAAACGCTCACGTTCGGCGCAGGCCTGGGCCCAAGCCAGGGTGTTGGCGGCCTGTCGAGCGATGTCGATGGTGATGTAACCGCCGTTGACGACGGCGACGGTTCCGGCAGCGGTGGCTTCTGCATAGGTTTCGCCCAAGCGCTGAGCATCCAGGAGTTCCTGATCGGACGGGGTGAAACCGTCGTTGAGGGGTTCCACCTGTTCGTCCAGGACGCAGAAGGAGCCTTTGAAACCGATGGCACGGCCGCGGCGGGCGGCTTGCAGGGTATTCTCGGGAGTGGCGAGGAGGCCACGGTCGGGGAACCGCCACCAAGCGCCTAGAGGGACCTTCCCGGCAGCGCCCGCCAAGGTGACGAGGCGCTGCGTCAGGTAGGGCATGAGGTGAATTTCGCCGGACGGTTCGGGGCGGAGGTCCATGACCAGATCGGCGCGACCGAGGGTTACACCCCAGATGCGTGGGCTGGCGGTGGCGATGTCGAAGCCGTTATGATTTCCGGAGGCGGTTTCCAAGGACGCTACCAGCTCGACGCTTCCCGGCAACAAACCCCGCTCGCTTTCCAGGCTGGAGATTATGGCATCGACCTGCTTGACTTGGTCGGGCGTGTTGGCGCGAGAAATGACGACACCGTTCAAGCCTGGCCAAACCGAGGCGCGCAGGTCCGCCAGCATGAGTTCGGGGTCAATCTGGATGAAGACCTCGGCCCCACCAGCCTTGGCAGGTTCCAAATTATCTTTGACCGCCTCGCGGGCGGCGGGTTTGTCGGCCTCTGCGACAAACTCGGCCAAGTCGAGGATCACCACGTCCGCACCGGCGGAGGTGGCAGACAGCAGACGCTCCGGGCGTAATACAGGCACCAGCAGCCAGGAGCGTCGGATGTTGTCGAGAGCAAGCATCGCCATGTGTTCCGAGGCGTTAACGGGTTACGGGCAGCCTTATGTTGTATAATGCCGCCGGAACGGGTAAACGTGGGTTGGGCTTGCTGTGTTTGTGTCATCGATTGTAACCCAACTTGCGGAATCTGACAAACGTGGTTGATATCCCCTAACGTATAGTGGCTACACAGAGTTAAAATGAACTAGTTATGTAAAGTTTATATCGAGAAGCATGAATTAACCAAAGCTTCATCCGCGTGGTTTACTTGAACGTCGCATCAACGTGGACACGTTGCAGCGATTCGGAAGTGATCGGGACAATTTGGCGTTGATTGTTCTTGCAGACGGCGGGGTCACAGAAGTTGAACATTCCAGTGCGAAGGATCTATGACGCATTTATTTTTCCAGAGGAGCAACTGCCCGCATGACCGCTAGTTTAGAGATTCACGATCTGCCCGAGGCCGGGCACATAGAGGTTCGCCTGGTTGAATCGGGGGGAACCAGCCAGCAGGCGGCGCGTTCGGCGTTCGCGCTGGAGTTGTCGGATGACGAAAGGGCGACCCTGAACCGATATCACGCGGAGTATCGGCGACCAACCTTGGGTGGGTTGGCGCAGATTGAGGCGGTGGAAGGGGCGATGCGGAACCTGGGCAGGCTGTTGTTAGAGATCGTCTTCGGGGCGAACAGCGGCGGCCGTGCGCTTTTGGACGACGTGATGGGCAGGGATGACCGGGCAGAGTTGACGATCGTTTCGTCGCGGCCGGAGTTTTTGTCGCTGCCCTGGGAGCTGATGAATGACCCGAGTTTGGGTTATTTCGTGAACGGATTGGTGGGCGTCTTGAGGCAATCAGCCGCGACGATACCCGCCGATGCAGCGGAGGAACGAACCAAGGGCGCGCTGCACGTGGCGATGCTGTCGGCGACGCCGCTGGACGGGGAAACTCCGTCGGCCGGAGAGCTGCTGGAAAGGTCAGTGGTGGCGGGCGGAAACCTGGCGACGGCAACAGTAGCGGCCCTTGAGGGGCTGAATGTGGAAGCGTCGTTGGACAATCCCCGGCCGGCCACCCTGGACGCGCTGCGCGCCTTGCTGGAACGGAACCCGAACCACTATGACATCGCGCATATAGACGGGGCGACGTTGGACGCCGAGGGAGCGATTCTGCTGGAGCGGGACGATGGAGGGGCGGAGGCGGTTTCGCCGGCGGATCTGGGTAGGGTTCTGGCCGACGGCGGCGTGCAGGTGGCGCTAATTTCGGCGGGGGTACAGGCGGACGAAGGGACCGCGACAAAATGGTCGGCGGCGGCTATGGCGGTGGCGGACGCCGGTGTGGCCCAAGTGGCGCTGTTCCCGGCGCCGTTGCATCCGGACATGGCCGAGGGATCGGCGCGGGCATTTTATACGCGGCTGGCCCAGGGAAACAGCGTCGGGGGAGCGATTTCGTCGGTGCGGCGCGGTTTGATGGACATCCCGGAGCGGGTGACGATACACGGGAAACGGGTGTTTTGGGACTGGCAGATGCCGGCGGTGTACCAGTCTCGACGATACCTGCCAGCTGAGATCGAACAGCACCAGCCGGATCCGTTGGCGCCGCCGGTGATCCAACCGGAGGAAGCGCCGACGGATGAATTGCAGATTCCGGTGGCAGGCCAGTACGGGCTGGTGGGGCGTGAGGGGGAATTGCGGCAATTGGAACGGGCGTTGAAGACGCATTCCGTAGTGCTGTTGTCCGGTGATACGGGAGTGGGCAAAACGGAGTTGGCACTGGGGTTGTCCCGGTGGTTCCTGAAGCCGGCGCGGGTTGCATACCCGGGCGGGGTGTTTTACACGGCATTTGAGGCGTCGCATCCGGCCGGCATCGAGCGGGTGGTGCATGAGATCGGAACCGCGGTGGCCGGTCTGGATTTCGCCGATATGCCAGCGGAACAGCAAAGACGGTGGGTGACGGCCTATTTGCAGCAGAACCCGTCACTGTTGGTCTGGGACAATATCGAGAACGTTGCGGGTTTCCCGGACGGGGCTCCGGGGTTGCTCGAAGAGGCTGAGCTGCCGGATCTGGCAGCTTTCCTGGGAGAGGTTACTACGGGTCCGGTGGGAACCGGGGCGCTGCTGCTGGGTCGGCGAACGGAAGAGGATTGGGTTGCGGTTCCGCATGCTTCGCTCACACTGGAGGGCCTTACGGAAGCCGACCGGCTGGCGTTGGCGGGATTTGTCATGGACAAAGCGGGGGTTCCGGCGACGCGAGCCGGGGCAGATTTCGGGGAGCTGATGGAGCTGCTGGAAGGGCATCCGTTGGCGATGCAGATCGCCATTCCGACGGTGAAGGACGTTCCGGCATCGGTGGTGGCCGGCGAACTGCGGAGCCTGATGGCGCAGCAACCGGACGGCGGTGAGCCGGGCCGGAGCGCGGTTTTGACGGCAGCGATGGAATACGGGTTTTCGCGACTGTCACATCGGAACCGTACACACCTGCCGTTCCTGTCGTTGTTCCAACGTAGGGTGATGCTGGACGTTCTCTCGCACATCACCGAGGAACGGGTGTACGCGCAGGTGGTGGGAGACGATTTGACCTCGGGCGCCTCTCGGTCGCTGCTGACGCCGGAGGGGGGGATACAGTCCACCGGGAGATCCTATGCGTCCTGCCGGACGCTGCTGCGGACGGCGCAGGCGGCGGGATTGCTGGAACCGGTGTCGCCCAGCGTGTATCAGATCAATCCGGCGCTGCCATGGTTCCTGGGGCGAAAGCTGGGGCGGCAGGTGTCCGGGGACGGCATCAGGCAGCTGGAGCAGGAATTCGTGCGGGTGTACGCGGACACGGCGGACTATTTCATGGAGAGCCTGTACGAGAACCAGGATACGGGCGTGACGGCGGTGTTGGCGGAAGAAGGCAACCTGACCCAGGCGTTGGGCCTGGCGTTGGAATACCGGCAGTGGGACAACGCGCAGTTGTTGATACAGCCGCTGGCGCAGGTGTACCGGATGCAAAAGCGGTTCCCTGAGTTGCGACGCCTTCGTGGGCAGTTGTTGGATATCGTAGGACATACGGCATCGGAGGCCGAGGGCAACGGAGCAGTGGAGTTCTGGCAGTATCTTTTGGGCACGGACTCGATGGAATCGGTGGAACTGATGGACCTGGACCGGGCCGATATGTTCAACCGTCAACTGCTGGACTACCTGCTGGAGCAGCCGGACGGGGAGACCGACCCGCGAACGGCGGCGGTTTATCACCAGAACGGGTTGATTGCGACGAGACGGGGACAGTACGAAAATGCCTCGGAGTGGCTGGAAAGGGGGCTGGAGATAATCGACGGCGGCGATGACCAGGAATCGATTGCCGATGCCTGTTTCGCCATCGGACAGGTGCGGCACCACCAACGGCAGTACGGAGCGGCGAAAGAGTGGTACATGCGTGCGCTGGACATTCACCAGCGATTGCCCGACTACGAGGAGATGGTCAACGATTTTCGCGCCCTGGGATCGGCGTGTCACATGCGGTTTGAGTACGACGAAGCGCGGAGTTGGTACCACCGGGCCCGGGAAATGGTGGAAGACAACCGGGACGAAGAGACTGCGGTCCACATTTTCCACGCGCTAGGGACGGTTGATCACTCCGAATACCTTTTCGAGGACGCGCAGTCGTGGTATCAGCAGGCATTGGGGCTGTGCGACCGCATGGGGATGACGGAGCAGATGATCGTTGAGTTTCATCACCTGGGCGTGCTGGCGCAGGCGCGGGGGATTCCCGATGAAGCGGAGGAATGGCTGCGGGTCGCCATGGAATACCGGGAGCGACAGGGGGACATCAGAGGAATGGGTGTGGAGGCGCGCCAAATTGGGGTGGTGCATCACGAGCAGGGAGACCTGGATCAGGCGTACCAATGGTACGACCAGGCGCGGGTTGCCTTCGAGGGCGCGCAGGACGTGCTGCGGGCGGCACGGACCTACGGACAATTGGGGATGGTTGAGGAGGAAAGGGGCAACCTGCCGGATGCGCTGGAGTGGGTGGCCCGCACGTTCCAATTGGTGAACGACTACCAGTTGCCGATGCTGGTGCAGGTCAGGGCGCACCTGGCGCGGCTGCGGGACAACATGGGCGAGGAGCCGTTCGCGCAATGGTGGCGGGACAACACCGGGGCAGAACCCCCGGCGGACTTGGACGTGGATACCAGCGAGATTCTGTGATGAGTAGGGGTTTTATCGCAAAGACGCGGAGACGCAAAGGATTTCAGATCGGGCCGTGTTGACGTTTCGCCGTTGTTTCCGTGAAAGCGGGAATCCAGTATTGGAATGGGCAAGCATGGTCCAGAAATCTGACACGTCGCAGTCTCTGGATTCCAGCTTGCGCCGGAATGAAGAGTGAAATTCAAGAGGTCAAAAGATTGATGTGTCCCCATTTCGTCGTTGCGAGGAGCGACGCGACATTCTCGCTGACTGCACGACGATCGCTCCGGCGACGAGATTGCCGTCCGCCAGAGGCGGACTCCCAATGACATTTGGCACGAAAGTGGGTACGCGTGAGGTTAGAGGTTAACGGAACCTAGCGATTTTTTGCAGGCGAGATTTTGAGGTGAACTGAAATGGCGCTTACCAGGTTGGAGATCGGTACGCGGACAGCTTTCGCGGGCGGGCAGACTTTTGGCGATGTGGGTCGGTATGAGCGGATCGACGGTGTGGCGCATTTTTCCGCTGATCCGGAGCACGGGGATAATGCGGCAATTGCCGACATTGGGTTGGCGCCACGGAATGGCAACGGGTTGGTGGAGTTTTCTTCGGATTTCCGGATCATCAAGCCGGTGGACAATGACCATGGCAATGGGCGGCTGCTGCTGGACGTGCTGAACCGGGGGAAGGAACTGGCGCTGAAGAATCTCAACAGTTCGCCGGACGCGCCGCCGGATGCGGACCCGCATCCGGGGAACGGGTTCCTGATGCGGCAGGGTTACAGCCTGGTGTGGTGCGGGTGGCAGCATGACGTTCCCGACGCACCGGGGCTGTTCCGGTGCAACGTACCCAACGCGAGGAACGCCGACGGATCGCCGGTGTCGGGGCGCATCGTGATTTCATTCCAGCCTACAGCGGCAACAACGACGCAGTTTCTGTCAGACCGGGACCATGGGCCGTATCCGACGAACCACCTGGAGAGTTGGGACTCCGTTCTGACGGTACAGGACTACGAGGATGGGCCGGAGGTGGTGATACCGAGGGAGCAATGGGCTTTCGCGCGCCTGGTGGATGGGCGCAGGGCGCCGGATGCGGCGCACGTCACGATGGATGGCGGGTTCGAGGCGGGGAAGGTATATCGGGTCGTGTATGAAACCTCCCACGCACCAGTGGTAGGGCTGGGTTTACTGGCTACGCGGGATATTGTGGCGTGGCTGCGGTACGGGGACGCTGACGATGTGGGAACGGCAAATCCGCTGGCGGGCGCGCTCGGGCGGGCCTACGCCTACGGGCGGAGCCAGAGCGGGCGTTTCCTGCGGCAAATGCTGCACGCGGGGTTGAACCGGGACGAGGAGGGCCGCATTGTATTTGAAGGGATGCTGCCCAACGTGGCGGGAGGGAAGATGGGTGAGTTCAACGTGCGGTTCGGGCAACCTTCCAGTCTGTCCAACCGGAGTGTGAACAACGTGCCGCCGTTCCTGGACATTGAACCGGACGGAGGCGACGGCGTGCTGGCCGAAGTGACCCGACGGGGGGTTGCTCCCAAGGTCATTTACACCAACACGTCATCGGAGTATTGGGGCGGCCACGGCGCGTTGGCTCACGTCACCCCCGACGGCAAGTCGGACGTGACGCTACCGGATAACGTGCGGTCGTGGCTGTTCTGCGGGACGCAGCACGGGCCGGCGAACCTGCCCATTTCGGACACCAACCCGGACACGGGAGCGCGGGGCACGCAGGCACTGAATTACGTTGACTACCGCCCGCTGATGCGGGCCGCGCTGTACTGGCTGGACCGCTGGGTTACCCATAATGAGGAACCACCGGCCAATGGGTATCCCAATCGTGCGGATGAGACGATTATTCCTGCCGATAGCCTTCGGGAATGGTTCGGGGCGTTGCCGGGCGTGGAGTTTCCGACGCATCAAAAGGTGATGCGGGCGTTGAACTTCGGGCCGGACCGAGCGGTGCCCACGGTGATACCGCCGGAGGTGGGGGACGAATATCCATCTCTGGTTTCGGCGGTGGACGCGGACGGCAACGAGGTAGGCGGCGTGCGGCTGCCGGCGATCTCCGTACCGCTGGCGACATATACCGGGTGGAACGTGCGGCATCCCGACATCGGCGGCGCGGGGCAGACGCTGGCGCCGGGCGGGACCGTGGTGGGTGGCGCGATACCCTTTGCGGTGACGCGGGCGGAACGGCTGGCGTCTGGGGATCCGAGGGCATCGATTGAGGAACGGTATGGTTCGCGGGACGAATACCTGGCGCGGGTTCGGGAGAGTGCGGAGGCGCTGGTGGCTCAGGAGTATATGCTGGCCGAGGATGTTGACGTGGTGGTGGGGCAAGGCGGAGAGGTGTACGACGCGATTGTGGGGGCACGGGAGGCGGTGGCGGCGGATGACTGAGGTCTGCAAAAAGGGAGAGAACGAGGTGAACGAACATGACAATCGCCAAAGTCGAGCAGGCATCGTTCGAGTTCAGAAACACCTTGCTGCCTGGGACAGAGACGATTACCTTTACCATGAGACGCCAACCCGATACCTGCTCATAGATCCTATGTTGACGGGGTTAGGCTGGGACCTCCACAACATGGACGAATGCTCTATGGAATGGCCTATGCCAAAAGGACAATCGCGAACGCGTGTTGATTATGCCCTAGGCAACTCCGAAGGCGCAGTCGTTGCTGTGATAGAAGCCAAGAGCCTGAATGTCGCTGTTAAAAACCGGCCGGCCGGGTTGGAAAACCAGTTAGCTCATTACATCAAGGGCATGAGATTCGGGGTTGCTGTACTAACCAACGGGGCAATTTGGCACATATACAAACTGGATTCCAGCCGCCGGTCGCTGAAGAACAAGCACGTAGCAAAAGTGGACATTCGCGAAGGCAGCGCCGATAACGCTAAGTCTGGCCGGATTTCGCACAGGTGGTTAAACAAACCCAAGCTGTGGCGGACAAGATAATCCCCGGTAAGATCGCAAGACCCGTGGCATGAAGACATGGATGAACAGCACAAAAAACAGCCCTTTTACCACGCGCTCGGTGTCTGTGAGTTCAAGGAGCGGTGCCTGGAACTGATTGCCGAGGTTGCCGAGCGCGGCGGCAGCGTTATCATCTTCGATGGGGACGAGCCGGTGGCCGAACTGGTTCGTTTCGTGGATAAGCCAAACCCGACCTATGGAAGTATGAAAGGGCAGATCAAAATCCTTGGCGACATCGAAGGGCCGATGCCGGTGGAGTGGTACACCGACCCAAATGTCCAAACGGATGAGGACTGGAAGATTGACGGGCCGATGCCGGCGTCGTGGTTCGCCAGTCCCGCCAATGATGATGAGCGGGCATCTTGATTCTGTCCGACACCCACACCTTTTTATGGTTTATCACTGCGGACCGTCGGCTGGGTCGACTCTCTAACCGGATGATGTGGCAAGCGAGCCTGGATAGGGATCTCGCGTTTTCAGCAATCTCGATCTGGGAAGTGAGTATGTTATTGCAGAAAGGACGGCTCGACGTCACCTTCAATGTGAACGCTAGTCAATGGCGGCAAGATTTGATCGCGCGTGGGCTTACCGAGATCCCTGTTGACTGCGCCATTGCCGCCCGCGCCGGAGACTTGGAGGATATGCACGGCGACCCGGCCGACCGCATCATTGTGGCTACGGCCCTTGAAGGCGGCCATCGCCTCATCACCAACGACACCAATATTCTCAACTGGCCGCATCAACTTGACCGCTTTCCCGCCCGCCGGTAAACCGGCAACCAAAGGAGCAATCATTATGTCCGTTGGCACTTCCCTTCCGTTGCCGGCCTACACCGTTGACCCGGCGTTTATGGCCAGCAAGGCGGAATCATTGGGTTTTGAGTCCATCTGGTATGCCGAGCATCCGATTTTGCCGGTGCAGAGCGCGAGCCAGTTTCCGTCCGGGGGCGAAATTCCGTGGACGTACGCCCACTTTGCTGACCCGTATATTGCGCTGGCGCGGGCTTCCGGGGCTACGACGACCATCAAGCTGGGCACCGGGATTACGCTGGTGCCGGAACGGAACCCGCTGATGCTGGCCAAGGAGATCGCGACGCTGGATCGGATCAGCGGTGGGAGGTTCCTGTTTGGCATCGGGGCGGGCTGGAACCGGGAGGAGACGGAGATTTTCGGGGGGGACTTTGACCACCGCTGGACGCAGACGCGGGAAGCGGTGGCCGTGATGAAGGAGCTTTGGACGAAGGACGAAGCGGAGTTTCACGGGACGTATTACGATTTCCCGACCGTGAAGTCTGATCCCAAGCCGATACAACAGCCGCATCCGCCGGTGATCCTGGGCGGACTGGCGCGGCGAGTTTTGCAGCGGGTGGCGACCTGGGGCGATGGTTGGCTGCCCAACCGGATCACGCCGTCCGAGGTTGAGGAGAGCCGGAAGCGGTTGGATGAACTGGCCGAGGCGCGGGGAAGGGATCCGAAGTCGCTGACAATCTCGGTTTATGGGCAGGCTCCCGACGGGCAGTTGGTGCAGGACTTTCTCAACGCCGGGGCGGACCGGGTGGTGGTACGGCCGGAGCATTGTGAGACGGAAGCGGAGATGGGGGCGCAACTGGAACGGATGGCGGAAGCGGTGATTCGGTGACGAGATTGCCATCCGCCAAAGGCGGACTGCGCTCCTCGCAATGACATAGAATAGGGGCGAATGATTATTCGCCCCTACCAATTGGCAGTACGATGAACGGGCGACCCTTGGGTCGCCCCTACGCCATCCTTACAATATGGATGAGAGGTAACGGGATTTATGGACCGCACCACGGAATTGCTCAGTTCTTATGCTTGCAACCTCACCTATGAGGAGCTGCCGCCGGAGGTGGTGCATCAGGTGAAACGGACCGTTGCCGATACGCTGGGTTGCGCGGTCGGCGGCTATTTGAGCGAGCCGGCCAAGGTGGCCCGGAAGCTGGCGGGTGACGTGTCCAGCGGAACGCCGTCGCGCATCCTGGGGACGAATGACCATTCGTCGCTGGATCTGGCGGGGTTCGCCAACGGGGTGATGGTGCGCTACCTGGACTGCAATGATTCTTACTTTTCGCCGGGCGGCGGGCATCCCAGCGACATGATCCCGGCGGCGCTGGCGGTGGCGGACAGTATGGGTGCGGACGGGCGCACGGTGATCACGGCCATCGCGTTGGCCTACGAGGTGTTCTGCCGGATTGCCGACCAGGTGCCGGACAACCAGTGGGACCAGGGTGTGCTGAGCGTCATCGGCGCGGCGTGCGCGGCGGGCAAGGTATTGGGGTTGGACGAGGAACAGATGGGTCATGCGATTTCGCTGGCGGTGGTGCCCAACGTGCCGCTGCGGGTGACGCGGATGGGAGAGCTGTCGATGTGGAAGGGTTGCGCGGCGGCGGCAGCGACGCGCTCGGGCGTTTTCGCGGCGCAGCTGGCGGCTGAAGGTATGACCGGGCCGTTCGAGCCTTTCGAGGGCAGGATGGGGTTGTGGGAAAAGGCAATCGGGTATCCGGTGGAGATTGAGGCGATGGGCGGCGACGACGAGCCGTTTCGCATTTTGAATACCATTTTCAAATTCTATCCGTCGCAGATTCACACGCAGGCGCCCATTGACCTGGCCATTCAACTGCACGAGCGGGTGCAGCTGGACGAAGTGGCGTCCATAAAGGTCCAGTCTTATCGTTCGGCGGTGAGCAGCGCGTCAACGGAACCGGAAAAGTGGGACCCCAAGACGCGGGAAACGGCCGACCACAGCATACCGTTCCTGACGGCGGTGGGACTGCGGGATGGAGCGGTTACGCCAGCGACGTTTGCGCCGGACCGGATTGCCGATACCGGATTACGGGCGATCATCAACAAGATGCGGATTGAGGAAAATGCGGATTTCACGGAGCGGTATCCTGCTGAATACAACTGCCACATTGAGGTGATCAAGAACAACGGGCAGACCGAGGTGGCGGCGACGAGTTATCCCAAGGGCCACGGGAAGAATCCGTTGAGCGATTCGGACATTGACGCCAAGTTTCACCGGTTGGCGTGTCCGACGATCACGGAGCAACAGTGCGAGCAGGCCCTGGAGCTGATCTGGTCGTTGGAGAACCTGCCGAACCTGCGGGATATTTTTGACAGCGTGGTGGTGTGAAGGTGCGGCGAACTTTGGTGTCGCGGATTCTCTCTAACTAACCCGGGTCTGCTGAACCGGGGGCGCTTGATCCAGCGCGTACCCGGTTTGTGATCGGGAGGAGTGCGATCCGATCTTTGACAAATCCGGCAATCCCGTCGCCTCGACAATGATCCTTATCGCAACGAGATTGCGGCGCTTTGCTCGCAATGACAGGTCACGAAAAGTAGGTACGCGGGAGCGATATCGGGTAGTTGATCTTCCCATAGCTTACTTCGACGCGGTGTAGGGACGAATAATCATTCGCCCCTACGAGTCGCCGCGCTGTGACAATTGATGGGTTTGGACGGCCTAACGATGCGGGAAATCCAATGGGTTAGTGTTATCGTATTAATAAGTGAACGGCCGGAATGAAGACTCGGACACCCTGGAGGGGCCGTGCCTGATAATCAATACAACGAGGACGTACAGCGCATTGTTGATATCGGCGCTGGAGATGAGAGAGCGCTGGAGGCGATGTATGACCGCTATGCGCAGCGGATATACTCTTTGGCGGTGTCGGTGCTGAAGGATGAGAGCCTGGCCGAAGACGCGGTGCAGGAGGTGTTCAGCAACATCTGGCAGAAAGCGGGCAGCTATCGGCCCGAGATGTCTGCGCCGGGAACCTGGATCATGTCAGTGGCCCACCACAAGGTTATCGATATGTATCGCTCAAGGCGGCGCACTACGGACCATACGGTGCATCCGGAGGTTGAGACTCTGCACCGTATTCCCGACCGGAAATTGAGCGTGGAACAGGAAGTGGAGCGGGGATTCAACGCCCGATTGGTAAGGGCCGCGCTCCTGGAACTTCCGGAAGAACAGAGCCGACCGCTGTATCTTTCGGCGTGGCATGGGTACAGTCAATCTGAAATTGCGACGATGCTGGAGATCCCGCTGGGCACCGTGAAAACGCGGATGCGTCTGGGAATGCAGAAACTGAAGGCGGCATTGGAAGAGTATGTGGCCTGAAAACTTGAGCGAACCTCAATTCGGTGGCGAGCACCCCGAGGGGGAGCTGGCGGCGTTTGCGTTGAACGCGTTGGACGACGCCGAGTTCCAGGCGGTGTTCCATCACGTTGTGCGCTGCCCGCATTGCCAGGAAGTACTGCTCGGCTTTCGTGAGGCAGCGGCTCGTCTTACGGAGGCTGCGCCGGAAGCGGATTTGCCGGCGGGGTTAAAGAGCCGGGTCCTGGCCGCAGCCACCGGGGCGGTTCCCGAGGCAAGTCAGGCGCGCGCTGCCGCGTTGCCGCCGCCGGACCGCCGTTGGTCGGTACGACGATTGCGCCGTTGGTTGGCTCCGGTCGCCATTGGCGCATTGAGCCTGTTGCTGGCGGCGTCCATCGGGTTCATGGTGTCGCAGCAGCGTGAGATCAGTCAGTTGACTGCCGCCAACGAGGCCGCGCCTCAGTCGCAGCCGGCGGCGATAGCGGCGTCGTCGGCGCGGAACGATCCGGGACCGGTTGCGCCCAGCGGCGAAATTGTAGCCCCCGCGCCGGCCGTTGTACTGGAGACGACCACTCCGGGAACAGTACAGCAATCGCAGGCTATTCCGGTGACGCGGGCAGCCAGCAGTCTCAATCTGACCCAGGGAGGTGGGGCCGCGAGGAGCGCGGCGGTCGCAGCGGTCGCGGACTCGCCCGAAACACGGGACGCGGATGCGGTGGATCACGTGAAACAGGAGATGTCTGACGTGGTGGAGGCCACGGTGCTGTCGGCGCAACCGGAGACGGAGAAACTTCCGATGAAATCGCCGATGGGTACGGAGCCGGAGGCCAAAGGGGTGTTGATGATCGATCCGAGCGGCCGCCAGGGAGTGCTGATGGTTTCCGGTATGCCGGCCGATTCCTATCAGATCTGGCTGGTGCGGGACGATAAACGGATGTTGGTTGACCGCATCGTGGTAAACGAGGATGACGGGAGCGGGGTGAAGCAGTTTGAACTGGACGAATCGGTCTTTGGGTTCCAGGAGGTGGCCTTGATGCCCGACGAACGGCACGGGCCCAGCAATCCCACCGGGGAGAACTTCCTGACCGCTCGTATCATCACGGGGCCACCGATACCGCCGCCTCTGAACCGGGAGAGGTGATGAAATGTCGACTCATCGGATTGTGACGCCGAAGCCGTCGGAGCCACGAAGGGACGATGGCCTGGACTGCGAGATTTGCGGCTTTCGGATGCACGAGCGGAGCTGCAAGATCACCTGCCGCAATTGCGGGTTTACGAGGGATTGCTCGGACCCGTAGGCTGGAGGTCGAATCCGTTGGAAACAACTTTGCGGACCCGCAACTCCAGCGAGGTCCGCTTTGTTTTTCAAAAAACCCGCTGTTGGCGGCGATTGGATTCCCGCTTTCGCGGGAATGACGAAGGGTGTGCGGGAATGACGATGGGCGTGTGGGAATGACGATGGGCGCGTGGGATTGATGATGGGCGCGTGGGATAGTAACGGGCCGGGCCGGCATGTTGAGACTGGTAGGAAAGTAGGGCCGGGCAGGGATGTCGAACCGGGGTTGGGAGTGACGATGACGGTGCGTGAATGTTATGTCAGGTGTCCGGAGTGGCTATCCGGTTATGCTGTAGCGAATGGCCACCATTGGGGAGCGTTGCGGAGCGGGAGGTGGCGGAACAGTTCGGGGTGGACGTTGACGGCGAGGCGCATGGCCTCGATTACGGGTTGGCGGATCGATTCGTGGGCTTGGCGAGACGTCCGCAATTTGAACAGGTGGTAACACTCGCGGAGACTCATCCGGGATAAGACGCGCTGGAGGTGGGAATGGGTGACGGCATACTGAGCGACGGCCGGGGAGTGATCGCGCAATTTACCGTAGAGCGCGTCGGCGAGGGAGGTTGCCTGACTGAAAACGTCCTCCATGCCGGACTGGCGGATCAGCGGCGGAACAGCGAACCCGCTGGCTACAGTCAGGGATTGGGACAAGTAGGTTTGCATGCGGTGGCGCCGGAACTCGCGCAACGCGCCGTAATCGAAGGTGAATTCAAAGGTATAGCCCACCAGTTCGAACTCCCGGGGAGCGGGGTCATGGGGGCCGATACCACAAACGGCGGCGTTGACGACGTCCAGCCGTTGATCTTCCGACATAGAGTTGGATTGGTCGAGAGCGTCGGCATACGCGCCACCCTGCCGGTACAGGAGCGCTGCGGCGAGCTTGCGGGAGGCATGGGGGTCATGATCAACCAGGCGAACGGCCGCATTTGAGACGGGCGCGGGGGCAAAGTCGTTGGCTTCGGTGATGCTGCGACGTTGAGCCAGGTATGAATTTTGGTCGGCGTATTTGACGAGGGTGGGGGTAATGGTGCGACCCTGCTCGCGGAGTTCGGCGCCGATTTCACGTTCTTCCGCCAGGGGAGACGACATGAGCTTGCTGATGGCGTGCTCCAAAGTGCGGGCGTTGGCGGTGAGGCCGATGTTGGTGAGGGTGGCGGCGGGCAGGATCGCCCGGCAAGCGTCGGTGGCAAGGCGACGCAGGCGAAGGGCGTAAGCGCCGTCTCGCTCGTCAGCGCGCTGTGGTAGCTGGCTTGTCAGATGGGTTGTGACGCCATCGATGAGTTCAGCGTAGGTGTTGAAGAGGGACCGGCAGACGGATATGTACTCCTGGCGCAGGGCGGGTTGGTTGTCCAACTCTTGGGGAACGTGGAAACTTTCGGGGTCGATAACCTGATAGCGTGAGGATTTTTCGGTGTAGGAAGCGAGGCGGTTGTCTTCCAACGCGTCGCCGGCGAGGCGGGAGATGTTTTCCACGGCGAGGTGGAGGATGGCGTGTTCGGCGACGGAGGCGTGGCCGTAGCCGACGACCCAGCGTTCGTGAAAGCCGGCGGCGCGTTCGGCGCTGACCTGCTGGGCGATTTCGTCAAAGGGTTCGGGCCGGCGGGAGGTCATCGCGAAGGCGACCGCGATTTGCTCCTCGGACAGCTCACGGGGCGACAGGGGGTAGATGCGCCGGGGATTGGCCGGCGCCGTCAGGGGTTGGCGCATCGGGTGTTTAGAGGCATCGCTCCAGTTTGGTAGGCGCGATGTGGACCCGATTCTAGGCGCCGGCTCTAGGATGCGCTAGGTGTTCTGGATTCCGGCTTTCGCCGGAATGACGGATGTAATTCTACTGGCGGCAGAAGGCGGGGAAGCCGTCGGGCATGACGACTTCGATGAGGTGGATGCGGTCGGCGGCGACGGCGTCCTGGACGGCGCGGGTCATTTCGGCGACGTTGTGGACGCGGGTGCCGCCGATGCCGTAGGAGTCGAAGAGTTTTACGAAATCGGGGTTGACCAGGTCGGTGGCCATTTGGCGGCTGCCCCGGTCGCGCTGGTAGCCCTTCAGGACGCCCCAGGCGTTGTCGTTGAACACCATGACGATGGGGTTGATGCCGTATTGGACTGCGGTGCCGAGCTCCTGGGCGTTATATTGGAATCCGCCGTCGCCGGATACGCAGATCACGGGGCGCTGCGGCTGGCCGACTTTGGCGCCCATCGAGGCGGGGAAGGCGAAGCCCAGGCCGGCCCAACCATGGGGGTACATATAGCTACGGGGCTGGTTCATCTGGAGGCAGCGGACGGCGCGGTTGGCGGGCACGGTGGCGTCAAGCGAGAAGATGGTGTCATCGGGGATGACGGCTCGGATGGACTCCCAAGCTTTGAGTTCGGGTCCCCATTGTTCCTGAAGGCCGGCGTAGATATTGCTCTTGAGATCGGCGACCTCCCGGCGGTAATCGTCGCCTACGCCGATGTCGGTGTCGCCGGCGGCGTGGAGAAACTGGCGGACTACGGCGCCGCTGTTTGCAGTGATCCCGACTTCGGTTTCGTAGTTCCTGCCGATGTAGTCGCCGTCCAGCATGACATGGACGATCCGCTCGGGCAACTTGACGCCGACGCCGGCGGTGGAGCGATAGGGAAGGTTGCTGCCCAGGACGAGGGCAACGTCGCAATCGCCCATCCAATCCAGGACCGGGTTCTGGCCCCAGATGCGATTGCCGAGGGCCATGCCGAGGGATAGAGGATGGTTTTCGGGGAAAGTCCCCTTGGCCCCGTCGCCGGTGACGACAGGCGCGCCGATGCGTTCCGCCAACTGGATTATGTCATCCGCGCCGCCGGTGGTGTGGATTTCCTCGCCGAGGAAGATCACCGGGCGTTTGGCGTTGCGGAGCAGGTTCCAGGCGCGTTCGACCTGCACCGGGTCGCCCTGGGGAACGTCGGGTTCGCGGGGGCGCAGGACTTCGACCTCTGCATTCTGTCCGAGGAGATCCGTGGGGACTTCCAGCTCAATGGGCCGGGGCCGGCGTTCGCGAAAACGGACAAAAGCCTCAACGAAGTGGTCGGGGATGGACTCGATTTGATCAATGCGGGCGTTCCAGTCGGTTACGGCCGCGAACATCCCGAGCTGGTCCTTGGTCTCGTGGGTTGCCATCTTGCCGCTACCGACGAATTCGGCCTCGACGTTGGTGGTCACCTGGAGGACCGAGGATGCTGAGAAGTACGCTTCGCCCATGGCCCCGACGGAGTCGGCGGCGCCGGGGCCGGTGCTGGTGAGGATGACGCCGGGGCGTCCGGTGGCTCGGGAGTAGCCGTCGGCCATGTAGCCACAACCCAACTCCAAGCGACCGCCGATGAAGCGGACGTCGTCCTGGCGGTCGAAGAGGGCGTCGAACAGATCGAGGGTGTGGACGGATATGATGCCGAATACCGTATCGACGCCCTGGGCATGGAGGGACGCGACCACGGCCTGGCCGCCGGTCATCTGGGGCATGGTGAGCCTCCGGGGAAAATACGTATGGTTGGTGGCAACGGGACAACCACAAGGGTTGCCCCTACATAGTGCGACGACGATAAGCCCGAGTTAGAGCAGCAGGCTGACGGGGTTTTCGAGGACGCGCTTGATTTCCATGAGGAATTGAGCGGCTTCGGCGCCATCGGCGACGCGGTGGTCGGTGGACAGGGTGGCCTTCATCATGGTGCCGACGGCTAGTTGGCCGTCGCGGACGACGGGCTGCTCTTTGACGCTGCCGACCGCCAGGATAGCCGCGTGGGGCGGGTAGATGATGGCGGTGAAGCTTTCAACGTCGAACATGCCCATGTTGCTGATGCTGAAGGTGGTGCTGCTGTATTCTTCGTTGCGGAGGGTGCCGCTGTTGGCCCGGGAGATGAGGTCTTTGGTGGCGGCGGCGATTTGCAGCAGGCTCTTGCTTTCGCAGTTGCTGACACCGGGGAGGATGAGGCCGGATTCCAGCGCGATGGCGATGCCGATGTTCATAGCGCCGTGGACTTCCAGGTGGTCGCCCCGGAAGAAGGAGTTGAACTTGGGATGGTTGGCGAGGGCCAACGCACAGGCTTTGACCATCAGGTCGTTGACGCTGACGCGGTTTTCCGGGTCGGCTTCGTCGTTGACATCGCGGCGCAACTGCATGGCCTTGCCCATGTCGATCTCGGCGGTGACGTAGAAGTGCGGCGCGGTGGTCTTACTGTCGGAGGTTACGCGGGCGATGGTCTGGCGCATCCGGCTGAGTTCAATCCGGGAGTCGGCCGGGGCCGCAGCGGGTTCGGCTGCCGGCGTTGGTGCGGGGGCCGGCGCAGCAGCCGGAGGCTGGTAGTTTTCGACGTCGCGCTCGGTGATGCGTCCGTTGGGGCCGGTTCCCGTCACCGACGCGAGGTCGATGCCGCGCTCGCGGGCGAGGCGGCGGGCGATGGGTGAGGCGCGCACCTCGCCATCGGCGGACGGAGCCGGGGCAGCGGTCGCCGGGGCGGGCTCGGGAGACGGAGCAGCGGCCGGCGCCGGGGCCGCGGCGGGAGCGGCAGCTACTTCCGGCACGGCCTCGCCGGGTTCGGTGATGATGGCGATGAGTTCGCCCACGGGAACGGCGATGCCGGCCGCGGCGACGATGCGTCCGAGGACGCCGCCGGTGTAGGCTTCGAACTCGACGGTGGCCTTGTCCGTTTCGATATCGGCGATGACCTCGCCGCGGTCCACCGTTTCGCCCTCCTGCTTGTACCAGCGGACGACGGTGCCTTCGCGCATATCGTAACCCATCTGGGGCATGACGACGTTGGTAGCCACGGTATTCTCCTACGGTGTTTTGGTTGTGGGTTCCTGGGCGCCCGCTTTCGCGGTATGACGAGGAATTTAGCCCGCAAAGCGTTTCGGGTCAGGAGCCGTTGACGATCTTACGGGCGGCAGCAGCGATGGTCTGGGCGCTGGGTATCGCCAGCTGTTCAAGAGGGAAGGAATAGGGCATGGGGACCTCTGCGCCGGCGACCCGGCCCACCGGGGCGTCCAGATAGTCGAAGGTTTCTTCCTGGACCTGGGAGACGAGTTCGCCGGCGAACCCGCCGAGGCGGGTGGTTTCTTCGACCATGAGGGCGCGGTGGGTCTTTTTTACCGAGGCGTAAACGGTTTCCATGTCCAAGGGGCGGAGGGTGCGGAGGTCGATTACGTCAGCTTCGATGCCCTCTTGAGCCAGGATGTCGGCGGCCTGCTCGGCGATGAGTGCCATGCGGGAGTAACCGCAGATGGTGATGTCGGCGCCGGTGCGACGGACTGCCGCCTGGCCGATAGGGACGCGGAAATCGACGGCTCCGGAGGCTTCGCCGCGGGTGCCGTAGAGGAGGATGTGCTCGACGAACAGGACGGGGTCGTTGAGTTCGCGGCAGGAGCGGAACAAGCCGATAACGTCGCTGGGTGTGGACGGTGTTACGACGGTCAAGCCGGGGACGGAGGCGTACCAACCCTCGAAAGACGAGGAGTGGGTTGCGCCGACGGACGCGCCGCCGCCGGTGACGGTGCGAATGATGAGGGGGATTGAGAACTGGCCTCCGGACATATACCTGATCTTGGCGGCGTGGTTGACGATCTGGTCCATGGCGAGGAGGCTGAAATTAATGGTCATCAGTTCGACGACGGGGCGCAGGCCGGCCATGGCGGCGCCGACGCCGGCTCCGACGATCACAGACTCCGCCAAGGGGGAGTCCTTGATGCGTTTTTTGCCGTACTGTTCGGTGAAGCCCTTGGTTACGGCGAAGGCTCCACCATAGGGGCCGATGTCCTCGCCCATGAGGAAGACGCGGTCGTCCTGGTCCAGCGCCTCGCGCAGGGCGGATGAAACGGCGTCACGATACGTCATGACCGACATGATGATGATACCTCTCGCGGCGGGATGAGTGCGCTAAACGGGGATACCTTCGGTCGGTCGATCGGTGTACACACCGTCGTAAAGGTCGTCGGCCTGAGGCCAGGGGGACGATTCGCCGAACTCGGCGGCAACGACGATTTCCTCATCCACAGCGGCGTCGATCTCGTCGAAGTCCTCGACGGTGGCAATGCCTTCGTCGGTGAGCCAGTCGCGGAACCGGGGGATAGGGTCCTGGCCGGCCCAGTATTGGACTTCGTCCTCGGGGCGATAGTTGGCCGGGTCGGCGACGGAGTGGCCGCGTAGTCGGTAGGTTCGGGCAACGACGAAGGCGGGCCCCTTGCCGGCGCGGACTTCGGCGTTGATTTTCTGCATCAGGGCGCGGACTTCCAGGATGTCGTTGCCGTCCACCTCGTAGCGGGACATTCCGTAGGCGGCGGCCATCTCATGCAGGGAGTCCCACATTACCAGGGTTTCCTTGGACGAGGCTCCCATGCCGTAGAGGTTGTGTTCGCAGAAGAAGATCACGGGGAGCTGCCAGATGGCGGCCAGGTTCATTGCTTCGTGGAACTCGCCTTCGTTGACGGCGCCGTCGCCGAAAAAGCAGAGGACAACCTGGTCATCGCCGCGGTACTGGATGGCAAGACCGATGCCGGCGGCGATGCAGAGCTGGCCGCCCACGATGGCGTAGCCGCCCATGAAGTTGAGCTCGGAGCTGAACAGGTGCATGGAGCCGCCCTTGCCGTTGCTGCAACCGGTGGCTTTGCCCATGAGTTCGGCCATGACTTCGTTGCTGCTTATGCCTCGTGCCAGAGCCTGGCCGTGGTCGCGGTAGTGGGTGACGATGTAGTCGTCGGGCCGCAGGGTGTTGATTGCGCCGACCGCGATGGCTTCCTCGCCGTTATAGACGTGGAGAAAGCCCTTGATGTTGCCTCGAGTGTACTGACGTTCCGACTCTCGCTCGAATTCGCGAATGAGTTTCATCTGCCGGTAGAAACCCAGCAGGTCGGATTTGGTCAGATCGGGAACGTCCGCTTTGAGCATATCCCTTCCTCGCAGGCAGTGTGTTGCGGCCAACCGACGCGGGGCCGGCCGGGGTTACATGTGGAGGGCGCGGCCTTCGGCGTCGAGGGCGGCTTCGTGGACCATTTCGGCGACGCTGGGGTGGGCGTGAACGGCCCAGCCGAGTTCCAAGGTGGTTCCTTCCAGCAGGTGGGTCATTTGGAGTTCGGCCAGGAGTTCGGTGACTTCAGGTCCGCACATATGGCCACCCAGGATTTCGCCATAGTTGGCGTCGATGACCAGCTTCACCATGCCGTCCATTTCGCCCATGGCCACGGCTTTGCCGCTGGCCTGGACGTTGAAACGGCCGATTTTCACCTCGTAACCCTGCTCCCGGGCCTGGGCTTCGGTGAGGCCGAAGGAAGCGACCTGGGGATGGCAATAGGTCGCGCGGGGCATGAAGGTGTAGTTCAGCGGCTGGGTTTCCTCGCCGGCGATGGCCTCGATGGCGGTGACGCCCTGGGCGGAGGCGACGTGGGCCAGGGCCAGCTTTCCGGTTACGTCGCCGACGGCGTAGATGCCGGGAACGTTGGTAGCCATGCGGTCGTCAATGACGACGTAGCCGCGCTCGGTGGCGACGCCCACGGTTTCGAGGCCCAGGTCTTCGGTGTTGGGCAGGACGCCGATGGCCACCAGGACTTTGTCGTAGCGTCCGGTTTCGCTGACGCCGTCCTTGTCAATGGTAAGGGTGACCCCGTTGGCGTCCGCCTGGGCGTTGGTCACGCCGGCACCCGTTTGGAGTTTGATGCCGTGGCGATTGAAGGCGCGCTCCAACTGCTGGCTTATTTCCTCGTCTTCGTTGGGGACCAGGTGGGGCAGCAATTCGATGACGGTGACGTCGGAGCCGTACATCTTGTAAATGTAGGCGAATTCCACGCCGATAGCGCCGCCGCCAATGATGGCTATGGAGTTAGGAATATCGTCGGCGACGATGCTTTCCCGGCTGGTGATGATGCGTTCGCCATCGACCGGGAGGGGCGGGATGCTGCGGGGCCGGGCCCCGGTGGCGATGATGATGTTGCGGGCGTTGATGCGGGAGGTCTGACCGTCGGCAGCGGTGACGTCAATGGCGTTGGCGCTGGCGAGACGGCCGGCGCCAGCGATGTGGTCAACGCTGTTTTTGCGGAGAAGGAAGTCCACGCCACGGGTCATCCGGTCAACGACCTGACGACTGCGCTTCATGGCGACGGAGTAATCGGCGCGGAAGTTGTCGAAGGCCAGGCCAAACTGGTCGGCCCGATGCAGGTAGGATACGATTTCTGCGTTTTTCAGCAGGGCCTTGGAAGGAATGCAACCCCAGTTGAGGCACACCCCGCCAAGAGCTTCTCGCTCGATGACGCAGGATCTCAGACCCAGTTGGCCGGCCCGGATGCCGGCAACATAGCCGCCGGGTCCGCCGCCAATAATCGCTACGTCATACTCCGAATTGGTCGTCATCTATCTGCCCAGTCCGCGAAGTTTGGTTTGGCGCAATCCACCAACCCTGGGACAGGGCCGACCCACTACGGAGGGGCTTGCGCGGTGATTGTGGCATTATAGCGTTGGGGGTTGGGGGCGGCAAGTTGGGAGGGAACGAGAGTCAACCCGACCAAGGTGGTTCAATTGACAGTGATTTGGGGGGGTCTTAGACTGCCAGTGGCTCGCTTTTGAAGGAGCCGATTCGGCAACTCTTTGCGGATGAAATATGGTCGTATCCGTTGATGACAGGTGTTTGCGGCTGACTGACGACAGCGGTGAGCGAGGCGTGCTGCTGGGGATGCGGTGCCCGCACTGCGGAGTGTGCGTGTTCGGGCCGGCGACGTTTTGCCAATCCTGCACGTCCCCGGATCTCGAGGAGATTGAGTTGAGCTCGGAGGGGACGCTGTACAGCTATACCATCGTGCGGGTCCCGCCGCCAGGGTGGCCCGGTCCGGTTCCCTACGTGTTGGGCGAGGTGGAGCTATCGGAAGGACCCCATGTGCTGGCGGAGGTGGTGGATTGCGCGCACGATGACCTGAAAGTCGGAATGGCGGTGTCGCTGGCACTGCGGACGGTGGCAATGGATGGCGCAGAGGATTCGGAGCGGGTGGTGTATAAGTGGCGGCCAGCGTAGGGGCGACGAGATTGCCATCCGCCAGAGGCGGACTCGCAATAACAAGGGGTTTGCTCGCAATGACAAGGGGGATTTATGACGCAGTTTCGTCCCGGTCGTGAGGTTATGGTAGTGGGTGTGGGGCTGCACCCGTTTGGACGGTTCCCTGAGCAAAGCCTGTCGGACTTGGCCCGGGACGCGGTGGTTGACGCTCTACAGGATTCCGGGGTGCCGTGGAAGGCGATCCCGGTGGCGTACTTTGGGCACGTTTATTATCACGGGATGTCGATCGGGGAGACGACGCTGGCGCAGCTGGGATTGACCGGGGTTCCCATCATCAACGTGGAGAACGCCTGCTCCAGCGGTTCGACGGCGTTCTGGCAGGCGTACTGGGGGATAACGTCGGGAGTTTTCGACCTGGCGCTGGCGTTCGGCGCGGAGAAGGTGCCCAGCGGCCCGGTCACGGTTACGGCGGAGAACAGCCCGGCGCGGTACATTGGCGGCGATCACATGATGGCCGGTTATGCGCTGCGGATGAAACGCTACATGGAGGAAACGGGCGCGCCGGCGTCGGCATTGGCACAGGTGTCGGTGAAGGCGCGGCAGGCGGCGTCCATGAACCCCTACGCGCACCGGAAAGAAACATACTCGGTAGAGGACGTGCTGAACTCCCGGTTGATCGCTGATCCGCTGACGCTGTACCAGTGTTGTCCCACCAGCGAAGGCGGAGCGGCGGCGGTGTTGTGCGCGGCGGACGCTCTGGATACTTACGGCATCGACCGAAGCCGGGCCATTCGCGTGGCAGCGGCAGCCCTGACATCCGGGAACTACAACGGCCGGGGCAGCGACCATTCCGCTTTCAGCCCGTATCGCACCGAGCCGGCGGCGTTGCAGGCTTACGAGATGGCCGGCATTGGGCCGGAGGACGTGGATTTGGCGCAGGTGCATGACGCCGCGACGATTGGTGAGCTACAGCAGATTGAGGCGCTGCATCTGACACCCTTTGGTGAGGCGTGGCAGGCTACCGTTGAAGGCCGGACGGCGCTTGGTGGAGATATTCCGGTGAACACGGACGGAGGATTGTTGGCCATGGGCCATCCCTTCGGGGCTTCGGGCATCCGCATGGTTCACGAGACGGTGATGCAGCTGCGAGGCGAAGCCGGGCCGCGCCAGGTGGAAAACGCGCGGGTGGGCGTGGCGCAATGCTCGGGAGCCGGGGACGTCACCACGGTGCATATCCTGACGCGGTAGGGTCGATGGTTCGACAGGCTCACCATGAGCGGCTTGGCGGGTGTGTGATGGCGAATTATCTGATTATGGCGGCGATGAAGGGGCGGTTTATGTCGGAGCAGGGGAACCTGTACGACAACTTCCAGATGCTGGGCTACATGGAGGGCGCGTCGCCTTTCGACGCGGTGGCGGCGTTCTTCGACCAGCCTAAATTCCCGATTGTATGGGCCGACGTGGAGTATATGTGGGCGGAGCGGTTGGCGGACGATCCGGCCAACGGTCACCACGGGGAATACGACAAGGTTTATATCGCATCGCTGCGGGAGAGATGGGAGGGGAGTTCGCGGAATTGAGGAGCGATTGGTGGTAGCGGTGAAAAACAGTAGGGGCGAATAATTATTCGCCCCTACACATAGCTTTGTTGGGGTCGGGTTTAGACAGCGGAGGCCTTGTTCCTCAGGCGGGTGAACTCGGTGCGGAACCCTTCGGCCAGGGCGCGGCGATCGGTGCCGTGGAGGACGAAGCGGGCGCCCTGTTCGATCCAATATTCGGATAGTTCGGGCGTCTGGTGGTGGACCAGGGTGGGCAGGCCGCGAGATTCGCACTTGTCGATGACGCTTTTGACGGTGGTCTTGTAGATTTCCTGGGCGTAGTCGTCGGGTACTCCCAGGGAGATGCTCATATCGTTGGGGCCGACGAAGATGGCATCGATGTGGGGAACGCTGATGATGGCGTCCAGGTTATCCACGGCGGCCTGGCTTTCGATGCCGATGATGCAGATATTGTCGCGGTTGCGGGCGGCGAGGTATTCCTCGCTGGCGCCACTGGGGAATTCTCCGGTGGCCAGGGCCTGCTCGGCGGCGGCTCCTTTGAGCGGTCGGAACTTGGCGGCTTTGACCACTTCGCGGACCTGATCTACGGTCTCGCAATAGGGAGCCAGAATGCCCTGGGCGCCGGCGTCGATGGCCATGGTCACGTAGTGGGAGTCTGGTATGGGAATACGGACGATAGGCACCACGCTGATGGTGCTGAACATGGTCAGGTAATCGCCCAACTCGCCCCGGCTGCGAGGGCTGTGCTCGGTGTCAATGATGACGTAATCCAGACCCACACCGTCCAGTATGGGTATCCAGCGCGGGCTGCGGTTGATGCTGATCATGGTGCCGAAGATCCGGCCGCCCTGGCTAAGGGTATCCTTGAGGTCTGCGCCGCTCATGTGGGAATCGCTCCTTGAGGGGATGGTGCAAGGAGTATAGCACGGTGGAGTTGTCGGGAGCCGGAAGTGGGCGCGCTCGAGCAGCGGGTCCGGGAAACCGAGCGCGAGGCGGGCTGTGCTAAACTGACCCGGACAATGACGATTGGGCTAACGGGGGATCCGGGTAGTCGCCGGGGAAGTCGATTGCGAAATCAGTATCGCTATATCAACGAACAGGATGACTGGGAAGCGGTGGCGCGGGATCTGCGCCATGCCACCCGGTTGGCCCTGGACACGGAACGCAACGGTCGCTTTGCGTATCGGGAACGCATCTGTCTCATCCAAATATCAGACGGACGGAATACCTACCTGCTGGACCCTTTAGCCGTAAATGATCTTTCGGCGCTGGGCGCGATGCTAGCCGACGACGCAGTCGTCAAGGTCCTGCATGGATGTGAAGAGGATATCCGGTTTTTTGACCGGGACTTCGGTTTCACGGTGAACAACCTTTTCGACACGGGGCTGGCGGCGCGGTTTTTGGGCGTGGGAAGACCCAACTTGGGAGCGGTGTTGGAAGAGTTTTGCGGCGTTGTAATCGCGAAGGACGCCCGGCTCCAGATGTCGCACTGGGGGTTGCGCCCGCTGTCGGGGCCAGCCTTGGATTACGCGGCGGGGGACGTGCATCACCTGCTTCCGCTGGCCGACGAACTGGAATATCAACTGGACGAGCTGGGTCGGGTTGAGTGGGTCAGGGAGGAGTGTTCCCGGATTGAAGCGTTGCGGCATCCTCCGGACGAGCCGTTGGAGACCGCGTTCCGACGAGTGAAGGGTTGGGAGGGGTTGAACCCGCGACAGACGACGGTATTGCAGGAACTCTATGCTTTTCGGGATGGAAAAGCGTGCGTGTGGGACGTGCCGCCCACGCTAGCGGCCAGCAACAACGACCTATTGGCGTTGGCTCAGGGCGGTGGGCAACCCCCGCGCGGCGTGGGCGGGATGCTGGCCAATCGGTGTTTCGGGGAATTGATGGAAGCTGTGGAAAGGGGGATGAGTAAATCGGAACTGCGGCGACCGGCTCGACCCCAACCCGCTCATGACGGTTGGACGCCAGAGCGACGGGAGCGGTTGAAGGCTCTGAAGCGATGGCGGACGCAGATGTCCCAGGATTTAGGTTTGGCGGTGAGCCATATCTGGCCGACGGCCAGCCTGGAACGGATTGCGGTGCGTCCGGAGGACTTGGAGCGCGAACTCGCCGGAGGGGATGGGGAAGTGCGCCGATGGCAGCGGGCGGAGTTTGGAGAAGTGTTGATGCAGTTGATGGGGTAGGTTGCACCAGGCCGATGCCGTCGCGTTGAAAGGACTGAATGGTCCAATGCGGAGGACAGAATTGCCCGACGGGTTGGGCGACCGCGGCATCGGTGTTCAGGCCGCCGGGTTCTCCATTGTTGGTGGCGGGGGCTGGTCAGGTCTGCAACTGTGGTCGGGGGCGACCATTTCCTTTACCTGTGGTTTGAAACCGCGGTTACCAAGCTTTATTGGGCGTTCGTGGTTCCGCTGGCCGCCACCTTTGATTGGGGGAGAAAGATGTTTGAGAAGGGCAAAGCCATACGCGAGGCGAAAAAGGCGGAGATTTTAGACAAGGCTCGCCTGAAAGCACTCCGAGAAGAGCGTCAGCGAATTAAGACCGAAATGGAACGGAACGGCATTCCCATAACGCCAGAGATCGAAGCGATTCTGTCAGGCGACGGCGAGTCCGACGGCTTGCCCTTCATCCTAGCGTGAGGCAGCGCTCACGCGCCGTAGGCCAAGAGTTGCTCGCAGAAGCGGGCGGTGTTCATCAGGTCC
This sequence comes from Dehalococcoidia bacterium, assembly GCA_021295965.1. Classification (GTDB taxonomy): domain Bacteria; phylum Chloroflexota; class Dehalococcoidia; order Lucifugimonadales; family UBA3495; genus Bin87. The sequence continues at coordinate 170,255 of JAGWBI010000003.1, forward strand.
GGGATGACGACGTATTCGTCGATGGTGTGCATGAGGTTGGTGGACATGCCCACCACTACGCTTTCGATGCCGTTGAGACGGAAGACGTTGCCGTCGGTGCCGCCGCCGGAGGGCTGGATGTTGGGTTCCATGCCCATGTCGCGCATGACGCGGGTTACGAGCTGGGCGGTGGCCTCGTTGGGGTCGAGGCGGTACATCTGGAACATCATTTCCAGGTTTTCGGTGATTTCGGCCTCGGTATAACGACCGCGGATGTTGCCGATGGAGTTGAGGAGCTGCATTCGGAGCAGTTCCAAGGACTCCACGTTCATGCTGCGGAATTCGCCGGTGATGGACGCCTCGGAAGGGACCGCGTTGCGGACGGTGCCGCCGGTGATGGTGGCGACGTTGAAGGTGGTTTCCTCATCGATACGGCCCTGGGGGAGGTCGGCGATGATGTCGCTGGCGATTTGGATGGCGGAGAGGCCTTTTTCGGGTTCGACGCCGGCGTGGGCGCCCCTACCGCGAATGTTTATGTCGAAGGCCATGTAGGTGGGGCTTCCGCCAGTGATGGTGTTGACGGGGCCGTTGCCGTCAAAGACGACCGCCTCGGTGGCGTTGATCATGGAGAAGTCAAGATTGGACGCGCCGACCAGGCCGATTTCTTCGCCGCGGGTGAACACTACCTGGACCGGACGGCGGGGGCGTCCCTCTTCACGGACGGATTCGAGAGCCTCCAGGATGGCGGCCACGCCGGCCTTGCAATCGCCGCCAAGAATGGTGTTGCGGTCGGAGGTGATGCGGTCGCCGGTGACCTGGGGCCTGATGCTGCGGCCGGGGTCAACGGTATCCATGTGGGCGGAGAGCAGGAGGGGTTGGTCGCCGTCCTCGCGGGCGATGACGTTGCCGTGGTCGTCGCGGGCAACCTGGAAACCGAGGTTGGCCAGGCGGTCGGACACCTGGAGGGCGACATCCCATTCCTCGCCGGAGGGGCTGTCGATACGTACCAAGTCGCAGAAATCGTTGATCAATCTTTCCTGGTTGGGCATGGGGACACCTCGGTGGTTGGGCAGTAGGGCCTTTCGATTATTCTAGTCATTCCGGACCCCGTATCTGGTACGGGGCAGGCATTGATCCGGACTCCAAAGCTTGGTCAGTGTGGCGACATCCCTGGTGCCTAACCGTTCCTGGATTCCGGCACGCCAAAGGCGCGTCTGCGACTTTGGCCGGAATGACGGATATTGGCGGTTGCAGAGCAATAACCGAAAGGCCATGGGTTGGGCGGCGGTTCGGTTGCCTATTATAGCGCAGGTCACTAAAATCATTGCCCAATGAGCGATATAGTGGACATACGCGCTGCCGGTACGTCGGACGGGGCGACCATTGCCGACTTCAACGCGGCTATGGCGCTGGAGTCGGAAGGGATAACGTTGGATGGGGCGATTTTGCGGGCCGGAGTGGACGCGGCGCTGGCCGACGTTGGGAAGGCGTTTTACCTGCTGGCCGAAGTCGATGACGTTCCGGTGGGCCAATTGATGGTAACCACCGAGTGGAGCGACTGGCGGAACGGTTGGATCTGGTGGATACAGTCGGTGTACGTGGTTGAGGAGCGGCGCCGGCAGGGAGTATATCGCCGGCTGTACGGTCGATTGCTGGAGATGGCCGAAGAGCGGGGGGACGTCCGCGGGATGCGGCTGTACGTGATGCGAGAGAACCGGGTGGCGAAGCGGACCTATGAGGCCCTGGGGATGAGTCACTCGGAATATGACCTGTACGAGACCGAGTTTTAACGAGCGCAGGCCATGACCACGGGCGGCGATTTACCAACCGAGTTTCACTATACGGCGCGAGGGCAATTGGCGTTGCGGGCCGGACAGTTGAACGCGGCCATCGACGACTTCAACAATGCGCTGCAGATCAACGACGAGTTCGCGCCGGCGTATTACTATCGGGGGCTGGCGTTTCGGAACGGGGGCGATCTGAATAGGGCGATTGCCGACTACACCCGGGCCATCGTCGCGGATCCGCAATATCCGGTGCCGTATTACGCTCGAGGCGTGGTGCGCCGCCACTTGGGATTCTACGAAGACGCTATCGCCGACTATACCTCGGCAATCGATCTGGAGCCGGACGACGCGGACTACTATTATGCCAGAGGGGTGGCTCGAATATCGCTGGGCAGGTATGACGAAGCCATCGCTGATTTTCTGGGTTGCATACGCATCAACCCGGAACACGCCAACGCGCAGTACAACCTGGGCATCGCGTACCGAGATACTGGAGACCGGGATACGGCGTTAGCCTACTACAACACCGCGATCGGAATTCGGCCAGCGGAGCCGGACTATCGCTACGCCCGAGGGAACCTTTACAGCGACCGGCGGGAATACGATGCCGCCATTGCCGATTATGACGCGGCAATCGCAATAGTGCCGACGTTCGCCAACGCTTTGTACAACCGCGGAATAGCCAAGCGGAACCGAGGCGAACCGCAGGACGCCATAGCTGACTTTGATGCCGCGCAATCCTGCGGCATGGACACGGCGACCTTGTACCACAACCGCGGCGTGGCGAAGGCGGATCTTGGCGAACACGAAGCCGCCATGGCGGAGTACGAACAGGCGCTGCAACGGGACGCGACACTAGCGGGTATCTGGTTGTCGGTCGGGAACTCGCATGCGCTTTTGGAAAACTATCAGGAAGCAGTGGCGGCTTTTACCAGGGCGTTGGAGTTGAACGACAATCTGGCCGACGCTTACGGGAGTCGAGGTTTGGCGAACCGAGCGCTGGGCGATGAGCAAGCGGCGGCGGCGGATTTGGAGGAGTTCGCCCGGCGCAGTGGCGGTTCTGCGCCATGACCGATGCGGCAACCCTGATCGGCTTACAGGTCGGCGACCAACTTGGTCATCTGGAATATGTGGTCAATGAGGTGACGCAGGCGGGATACCGAGCGTTTGTGGGCAGTGGGGGATATTTCCCCAATTTGCTGGCCGATGACTGCCGCGCTTTGCTGCTGCAAAGGTGCGGGCCGCTGCCCTTGACCACCTCCCGGCGCCGTTTGGAATTCTTGCGTCCACCGATCCCTGGGCGGAGGGTACAGGTGGTCGGGTGGCTGCGCGAGACAAGTGGTTTGGATACCATGCCCCGGCTGCGAGTTGCCGCCTTTGCGGTGGATGAGATCGGCACTGAGATAATGCGCTCGGAAGCCGTATTTAGCGTTCGGGAGCGTCCTAAATCCGCATTGGCCGGCAGCGGATCACTCACGAACCAACCGGTGAATTCAGGGAAGTCGCCGGCGGAATACGACGGCTTGGCCGGCGTCGGTGTCGGAGACACGCTAAGGCTGGGGACGCTGGTTCTACCGGGGGGAAACACTCTAACGCGCGGGCAACAGCTGGGAAATGAACTGGCCGGGCTGGACTTGAACGACGGCGGAAACGATTTGTCTCCTCTGGTTGTTGGTTGGCTGGAAGCCGGCATAGGTCGTTGGTTTGGAGATGATTTTCGGTGGGGCGGGCAGATGTCGTTGCGGTTACGTCGCCCGTTGAACATAGGGGAAGTCATTACGGGCGAAGCGTTGGTCACCTGGCGCAATGTCGAGGCTGGAGCGGTGGACTGGCAACTCAGGATCAACGTGTATAACCAACTCAACCGCCCCGCCATATTGGGAGATGTGACCGTCACGACACCGAGCGCGCGCCGGCTCTGATACCATGCCTTGCCATACGGCGATAGGTGGAGGAACCCATGCAGCAGACCCCGGCACCGACGAAAGCGATGCCCGAGAATTGGCGAACGGGACTGGCCATCGTGGCGCATCCCGATGACTTGGAATATGGAGCAGCGGCGGCGATAGCCAAGTGGACGGCGCAGGGGAAAAAGATCGACTACGTGATGGTGAGCAAGGGGGAGGCCGGCATCGACGGAATGGAGCCATCAGAAGTCGGGCGGCTGAGATCACGCGAAGAGATCAACGCAGCCAGGGTAGTGGGCGTGGAAACGGTGGAGTTCCTAGACCACGTGGACGGGGTGATTGAGTATGGGCCGAGGCTAAGGCGGGATTTGAGTCGGGCGATACGGCGACATCGCCCGGACGTGGTCATGACCATCAATCATCATTTGCAGTTTTTCAGCGGGCATCTGAACATGGCGGACCATCGCTGGGTGGGACTGGCCGTGTTCGACGCGGCGAGGGACGCCGGGAATCGGTGGATTTTCCCGGAACTGTTGGAAGAAGGGCTGGAGCCCTGGAACGAAGTGCGTTTCGTGGCGGTGTTTGGCTCGACGATTCCGACTCACGTGGTGGACGTTTCGGAACACTGGGAAACCGGGTTGGCTTCGCTGCGCGAGCACAAGGTCTATCTGGAGAGTCTGGGCGACGTGGGCAACAGCCCGTTTGAGTTTCTGACGGCACACGCCCGGGAGGCGGGGGCGGCCTTCGGGTGTCGATACGCCTCTTACGCGGAGTTGGTGCTAATAAACGAACCATTTGCCTGAGCTGAGCGTGATCCGGGGCGGCTGTTTGCGACAACAATGAAACACATCAGGAAGCGGGAGGAACCATGGCCGGTTTCAGCGAGGAACTGAGACAGGAAGCGGAACCGATCTGGAAGGCGATTTTTGCCCATCCATTTTTGAAGGAAATCAAGGAGGGGACGCTGCCGCTGGAAACGTTTCAATACTACCTGGGGCAGGACTACCACTACCTGGAAGGTTTCGGACGGGGAGTGGCAATGGCGCTGGCCAAGGCTCCGGATTCGGAACTGTTGCAGGATTTGGCGCACCGGGTGATGACACCGGTGGAACGCCCGTTGCATCACCGGTTGATTGAGGCGGCGGGATTGACAATGGACGACGTCGAAAGGGCGCCCAGGTCGCCGACGAATACGGCTTATGTCAACCATATGCTGACCACAGCGGCGATGTATGGCCTGGGGCCGACGGCGGCGGCGTTGTTGCCCTGCCCCTGGACGTACCACCTGCTGAAAGACGAAGTGGGACAGTCGGAACACCCACTCTACGGGCAGTGGACGCGGTTTTACGTGGAGGGGTTCTTGCAGTCCAGCGTCAATGCCTGGACGGGGTTCGTGGACGAGATGGCGCAGCGCGTGGGTGAGCAGGAACGAGAGGCAATGCGGTACGCCTTTATGGCCAGCAGCCGGTACGAGTACATGTTCTGGGACGCTGCATACCGACGGGAGGATTGGCCGGTTTAGCGACCGGGAACCCGGGTAGGGGCAGGTTTCAAACCTGCCCCTACATTGCCGCGCACAAAATAATCGGAGGAGTCTGGATATGCCATACGCGGAGATCAATGGGACGCAGATGTTCTACGAGAGCCATGGTGATGGACCAGCTGTCGTGTTTGCCCACGGGAGGGGCGGGAATCATCTGAGCTGGTGGCAACAGGTCGCTGCGTTCCAGGGCAACTACCGTTGCATCACCTTCGACCATCGGGGCTGGGGACTAACGGCGGGGACGGGTGGGCAGCCCGAGCCGGCGACGTTCGTGGCCGACCTGGAGGCTCTGCTGGACCATTTGGAGATCGGCCGGGCGGTCCTGGTGGCGCAGTCCATGGGAGGGGTCACCTGCCTGGGGTTCGCTCTGGCGCATCCGGAACGGGTGGCGGGTTTGGTGCTGGGGGATACGACCGGCGGAATCGGCGAGGAATCGGTTATATCGCTGCTGACGGACGTGCATCCGCCGGAGGACCCGCTGCGGCGGGCGCTGAGCGACGGGTTCATAGCAGGGCAACCGGAATTGACTTTCCTATTCGGGTCGATAGGCCGCATCAATCCGGCGATGCCGGTCAGCGTAGTGTCCGGGTTGTTCAGGAACCCGGCCGGGCCGAAGGCAGCGGATTTGGCCAGACTGGACGTTCCCACGTTGTTCGTCGTGGGTGAAGAGGATTTGATATTCCCGGTGCGGGTAATCGAGGCGGCGCATCGCCTGATACCGGGGAGCCGGTTCGAGGTGGTGCCGGGAGCGGCGCATTCGACGCATTTTGAGCAGGCCGGAGTGTTCAATGGCCTGTTGGCGGGGTTTTTGGCCGAGGTCGGGATGAGCGCGGTGGCGGTGGCGGCAGATAATTAAGGGGTGAGGGCGAAAAGCGTAGGGGCGAATGATTATTCGCCCCTGCTATTCGGCGATCTATCGGCGCGCCGCTAAAAGGGCAAGCGCTCGACGATGTCATTTTCGGTGCGGACCGGGCCCCATTCGCGGGGGATATTCAGCAGGCGCTCTTCCAGGTCATCCACGCTGTTCTGGCCGCAGTAGGCCATGGCGCGGTTGAACTCTTCGCGCAGCAGTTCCAGCATATGATGGACGCCCTCGGCGCCGTTGACGGCGAGGCCCCAATAGAGGGGACGTCCGACCGAGACCGCGGTCGCGCCCAAGGCGAGGGCTTTCAGCACGTCGCTGCCGCGGCGGACGCCGGAGTCGACGTAGATCTCGACCCGTCCAGCAGTTGCCGTGACGATTTCGGGTAGGGCCTCGATGCTGGACATGGTGGTGTCCATCCGCCGACCGCCGTGGGTGGACACCATGATGGCGTTGGCGCCGTGTTCCAACGCCAGCCGGGCGTCTTCAGCGGTGCGAACACCTTTGAATACAATTGGCAGGTTGGTCAGGCTGCGCAGCCACTCCAGATCTTGCCAAGTCAACGGTGGCGCTGATGGCATCTCCCAATTGGGGGGATCCACGTCGTCGCCGGTGTCGGCGGTCTGTTTCAGGAACTCGCGGAAGTTACCCATTTCCCCGGGGCGCACGAAGCGGTTTCGTATGTCGCGCTCTTTGGGCGTGGGAATTGGGGCGTCAATGGTGAGGACGATTGCCTTGTAGCCGGCGGCCTCAGCCCGCTGGACCAGGTTTTCGGTGGGGCCGTAACCGCGATGGGAGAGCTGGAACCACAGTGGACCGGTGGCCGCCGCGGCGATTTCCTCCAAGCTGCAGTGGGAGGAAGTGCTGCACATCATCAGGGTTTTGGACATCCCGGCCCCACGAGCGGTAGCGCACTCGGCTTCGGAGTAGGCCAAGCCGTGACCGTCGGTGGGTGAGATCATCACGGGAAAACTGATGGCCTCACCCAGCACGGTGGTGGCGATTTTGCGTTCCGTGGCGTCGATCAGAAAGCGTGGCCGGAGGGTGATGTCCTCGAAGGCGGAACGATTACGCGCGGTGGTAATTTCGTCCATGGCTCCGGCTTCGATGAACTCCCAGTTGTTGTGAGAGAGCAAGGGCCGGGCGCGCGCTTCGTAGTCGAAAAGATTGATGGGCTCCAACCGCATAATAGTACCTACTTTACACAGACGGCCGGGAGCCCATGCTTTGTCGGGGGTAAACCGGTCAAGCTAGAAGGGAAGATGCTCGGCGATGTCGTTCTCGGTGCGGAACGGTCCCCACTCGCGGGGGATATTCAGCAGGCGATCTTCCAAGTCATCCACGCTGTTCTGGCCGCAGTAGGCCATGGCGCGGTTGAACTCTTCGCGCAGCAGTTCCAGCATGTGATGGACACCTTCGGAGCCGTTGACGGCGAGGCCCCAATAGAGGGGGCGGCCGACGGCGACGGCAGTGGCGCCCAAGGCAAGGGCTTTCAGTACGTCGCTGCCGCGGCGGACGCCGGAGTCGACGTAAATTTCGGCTCGTCCACCGGCGGCGGCGACGATTTCGGGCACCATCTCGATGCTGGACATGGTGCTGTCCAACTGACGACCGCCGTGGGTGGAGACGAGGATACCGTCAACACCGTGTTCGACAGCCATGCGGGCATCTTCGGCGACGCGGATGCCTTTGAGGACGAGGGGCAGATCAGTCAGACTGCGCAGCCATTCGATTTCCTGCCAGGTCAAAGAAGGTGATTGGGGCATTTCCCAGCGTGGGGATTCGTCGGTACCGCTGACTTCGGCGAGGCGGTCCTGCTGTTCGCGGAAGTTGCCGAGTTCGCCGGGCCGCTCATAACGATTGCGGATGTCGCGTTCCTTCGGGCTGGGGGCGGGGGTATCCACGGTGAGCACGATGGCGCGGAAACCGGCCGCCTCGGCGCGCTTGACCAGGTTTTCCGTGAGGTCGTAGCCACGGTGATAGAGTTGGAACCACAGGGGGCCGGTGGCGGCGTCAGCGATCTCCTCCATGCTGCAGTTGGAGGAGGTGCTGCACATCATGAGGGTGTTGGACATACCGGCGCCGCGAGCAGTGGCGGCCTCGGCCTCGGGGTGGGCGTTGCCATGGCCGCCGGCCGGGGAGATCATGACCGGGAAGCTGATGTCGGTGCCCAGGACGCTGGTGGCAATTTTGCGCTCGGTGGTGTCACGCATGAAACGTGGGCGCAGGGTGAGGGCCTCAAAAGCCGAACGGTTCCTGGCGGTAGTGAATTCGTCCATGGAACCGGCTTCGATAAACTCCCAGTTGTTGTGGGGCAACACCTGCTTGGCTCTGGCCTCGTAATCATAGAGGTTGATGGGATCCATTCGCATAGGAAGTGTCTCCTTTGGAACAGTGGAGAGGTTGAAATAGCCGCCGGAACCGTATCGCCGTCGTCATAGATTAAGGCGAACAATAGCATCCGCGACGTCAGGCAACATTCTATACTCGTCGGCCTGGGAGTCAAAGGACATAGGATGCGGCAATGCTACGTTGTGGGCGCGACGGATGCGTCGAACGGCATGACCTTGAGAAGAGAGACGGCCAGAAAGCTGGCGGACGGTAAGGTGCATTTCATCCAATAACGCTCGCCGGGATGTGACGTAACCGGCGCTCTTGGCGACGCTTTGGTATATCTCGCGAGCGTCTGGCGCCAGGAAACCCCAGAAGGTACGCACATGTTCGATGGTCCACCTACCTTCCGGGACGGGGGTGGGCGCGGGCGCTTGGGGTTGGGCGCTGGGTTGCTCCGCTGGTTCATCCACGTTGTCGTCGGCAGTTAAGACCGCCGGGGAAGACGGTGTCGCGTCGCCGATCGCAAGTTGTCGGAGGGCGGCGATAACTTCATCGGCTTCACCTTCAACCGTCAGCGCGACCTTTACCATGGTGTTACCTCGCTGGTGTTGATTGACATAGAAGTGTATCAGATTAATAAACGTGGTCAACGATTCGGTTCAATAATCATTGGGTTACAAAGCATGTAGTTAACGGAAAAGGGGCAGGGTATGAAACCTGCCCCGAATGCGACGGATTTGGTGCCCTTAATCTGGTTTATTCGCCTTCGTCGTGTGGACCGAAGGGCACAATGCCGGGGATCCACCACTTTTCCCAACTTTCATCGATCTTTTCCTGGAAGAACTTGAGGTCCTCTTCGGTCAGGTGAGCGAAGCGGCCCTGGCGTTGCAGGTAGTCGGTGACGGGCTTCCGCTTGCGGATGCCGCGGGAGATGGCGCGGGACGGGCCGTTGAGGATCAACTCGCCGTCAACGATCTCATACTGGACCCAGATGCCGGTTTCCACAGCGAGCATTCCCAATTCGTGAGAATACTTGGGGTCGTAGTCCCAGCCCTTGGGGCAGGGGTCGATGCTGTGGATGAAGGTGGGGCCGCCGATGGTGAGGGCGCGGCGGATTTTGTTGGTGAAGTCGGGGCCGTAGGAACCGCAAGCGGTGGCTACGTAGCGGACGTCGGGGTGGCCGGCGGCCAGCATGGGAACGGTGTTCTTCTTCCAGCGGCGGTTCATGATGCGGTGAACCTTGCCGGGAGGGGAGAACGTGGAGTTGGCGCCCCAGGGGCTGGAGCCGGAGACCTGGATGTCGGTGTTGGCGTAGGACTCGTTGTCATAGCAGAGGATGAGCAGGTTGTACTCGTCGTGCTGAAGGGCGGCGGAAATGGCCGAGAGGCCCATGTCCACGCCGCCGCCGTCGCCGCAGAAGGCGATGACGTTGATGGGTTCCTCCTGCATCTTGCCCTTGCGCATCAGGGAGGCCAGGCCGGCGGCAGTGCCGGTGGCAGCGGAGCCACTGGAACCCAGCTGGGTGTGCATCCAAGGCACCACCCAGGGCGTGCTGTAGTAGGTGGTGTTGGCGACGTACATGCAGCCGGTGCTGCCGACGACGATGGTGCGGGGGCCGGCGGCCTTGATCATCAGGCGCATGACCAGGGCGGACTCGCAGCCCTGGCAGGTGCGGTGCCCGGAGGTGAAGCCCTCGAACACCGGGATTTGCTTGACGCCCCGAACCTGAGGGAGTTCTTGTGTCATGGTAGTCATAGCGGCTCTCCTATTCGCGGACACCAATCCAGGTGTTTTCTTGCGTGACACGGCCGGCGTTGATGGAGTCCTGAACCATGGAGGTCATTTCCTCCACATCGCGTACCAGGATTTCCCGTCCGCCCAGGCCGGCGATGAAACTTTGCACCAGCGGGCGCTGATCGAGGTTGTATAGCGCGGAGCGGACTTCGTTGAACAGCACGCCGCCGTAGGAGGGCGAGCCGTAGGAATAGTCCCGGTCGATGACGCCGACGGCCTTGCAATGGCTGAGCGCTTCGCGGATCTCGTCGGTGGCGAAGGGCCTGAAGAACTTGATGCGAAGGAAGCCGACCTTCAGGCCCTGCTCGCGCATACGGCGGACGGCGACGCGGACCGGCATAGCCAAGGTTCCCATGCCCACGAGCACGATGTCGGCATCTTCGGTCATGTACTCTTCTATGAAGGGGCTGGGATCGCCGCGACCGAAAACCTGCTTGAATTCTTCGTAGGCTTCCTTGATCACGTCGCTGGTGCGGCGCATGGCGTCGTCGGTCTGACGGCGGATTTCCATGAGCCAGTCTTCGTTGACTTGGGGGGCGACGGTGATGGGGTTGTCCGGATGCAGTTGCAGGCGGCCCCGGTCGTACTGAGGCAGGTAACGGTCAACCTGCTCCTGAGTGGGAACGTTGACAATGGCCTGCGAGTGGGTCAGGAAGGAGCCATCGCAGGAAATAGCCATTGGCAGGAACACCCGGGGGTCTTCGGCGACGCGCCAAGCCAGAAGCGCCGTGTCCATTGCTTCCTGGGCGGTTCCGACCCAATAGAGCATCCAACCCAAATCGCGGACGGCCATGGCGTCGTTGTGTTCGACGCCGAAGGCGCCCGGATCGTCCAGGGCGCGGTTGCCAACCATGGCGACCACGGGGAGACGGAGGCCGGCGGTTACGGTGATAGCCTCGAAGGCGTAGAACCAGCCCACGCCGCTGGAGCCGCAGAAGGTGCGGGCGCCCACGGCGGAGGCATGTTTCACGATTTCAAACTGGGAGTGCTCGCTTTCGGCGACGATGAAGTCGCAGTCGAAAGCGCCGTCGGCCTTGAGCTTGGACACGTACTGCATAACCGTGTCGTAGGGCCGGATGGGATAGGCGGTGATAACGTCAACGTCGGCGAGGGAACAGGCGATGGCGATGGCTTCGCTACCGCTGATGAGCTCCTCGCGCTCGGTCTGATTGAGGGTTTGGGTTGCCATCAGTCATCGTCTCCGGTAAGGGCAACTTCGGACTCGGCCTCGTATTTGCCGGGGCTGTGGTAGCCGTGGCTGCGTTCGGCATCGGCGTCGGCAGCTTTTTGCACTTGGAGAAGCTCGCCCATCCACCGGTGATAGCCGTCCTTGTCGCGGGTCCAGTGTTCGTACTGGCTGTTGTTGTCGTTGAATTCAGCCTCGTTGACCATGGTGATGCAGTCGGGAACCGGGCAAACGGCTTCGCAAACGGCGCAGCCGCAGCAGGCGTCCATGTTGGCGTCGTAGAGTCCCTCGGGCGTGACGTCGAAGCAGGTGTCGGGGCACTGGAGCCAGCAGAGGGTGCACTTGATGCAGGTGTCGAAGTTGATGACCGGCCGCATGGAACGGGTGCTGAACTTCTTGAACACGGCGTTGCGGATGGGCTGGTAGCCCTGCCCCCCACCGTCCGCAGGAGAGGTGATGGGATCGTAGCTTTCTCCCAGGGAACCGCCACGGAAACCCTCGCCGCCTTCCACACCGCGTATGACCAGTCCTTCTTCCATGGACCGCCAGCCGGGGAGATCGAAGCTGAAGGGCGTGTCGTCGTTGCCTTCGCCAGGCTCGACGGGACGCTGGATGGTGCGGTCGAAAGAGTTGCGGGCTGAAGTGAGTTTCAGGCCGCCCCAACCCTGGTCGTCCAGAGCGGCGACCATGGAGTCGAGGCTCACCAACTCGGGGCATACTTTAGCCAGAGCGCCGAGGATGCGAACATCGGTGTGGTCGTCCTTGTACACCCAGAGGCCGGAGAAGCTAGTGGAGGCCGGCACGATGGCGAGGTTATAGGCGGTATCCTTCTGGTGGATGTCCTCGATAAGGGCGTCGGCTTCCTGGCGCGAGGTTACGATCAGGGTTCCACCGGGCTTGGTGAGGGCGTTGATGGGCTGCAAACCGTACCAGGCCCAGGATTCGACACCCTTGCACATGGTGTCATCCACGTTGATGGTAACGTCCACCTCGCGGGCTTCGTACACGGCCAGGTTTTCTTCCAGTTCCTCGGGGGAGTCGGAAACGATAGCGAACTGTTTTGCCGGGATCCCGTTACGTTCAGGGGAATCGCCATAACGCCCGAAAGCGGTGCCTATCTTACCCTCTTTGCGGGCGGCAAAAACGATGGTGCGGACGATGTTCCGGGCCAGGGTTTTCTGAAAAATCCCCCGGTACACCACCTCCACTGTCCTCGGTGATTGATGCGGCATTATAGCACGGGCACGAGGCGGGGCGTCGTATGTGAGCGCAGAGGACCGAAACGCGCCTATTTGTCCGTGCCGGCGCTTTCGCCAAATTGCCGGCCGAACAGCGGCATCATGAGGGAGCTGGCGATGGTGACGCCAAGGAACAGGTAGCCTATGCCCGCGTAACCTGTCGTGGCCAGCAGCGCGCCGCCGATGGCTGCGCCCAGCGCACCACCGGTCTGGTTGCTGAAACCCATCAGGCTTGCGCCAGTGGACTTGGAATCTCCGGAGTACTCCGTGCTGGCGGCGAGCATGGCCGGCATGGTAACGCTGATCAAAATGGTCGCGGCGGTTGCGACAACCACCGTCGTCCACAGGCCTAAATCGAAGGAGAAGCAGAGCATGGCAAACACCCCGCCGCAGACCGACGTGACCGCCATGAGCAGCGCGCGTTCCTTTCTGGCGGCAACGTACCCGCCGGCATAGCTCCCGATCACCTGGCCTGTTCCATAAATCCCAAGAGGCAGAGCAACGAACGCCTCGCTCACCCCAAAAGTTTCGATCAAATATGCCGCCAGATATGCCCCCGCGCCCCAGAAGGCGATCCGCTGGGTGACTCCGACGGCCACGGCCACGCGGAAATAGCGCAACGAGAGCAGCGCCCAGTACCGTGAGAAAAAAGCCAGGCTGCGAACCCGGTCCGTCCGGTCCAGCGGGTACCAGATTACGTTGGCCAGGAAACCCACCGCCATGAACGCGCCGGCCGCCAGGAAGGCGAATTGCCAGCCTCGCCAGTCAGCCAGGACGGCGGCGATGGGCGCGGCGACCGCGAACGCCAACCCGTTGATGGCAATGATCGCGCTGACGGCCTTCGCTCGCCGGGCCGGCGAAATTACGTCCGATACGACTCCAACGGAGGTGGCCGGTATTGTCCCGCCGCCCAGCCCGGTTAGTACGCGCAGCACGAGAAGGGTTGCGAGGTTGGGCGCGAAGGCCGACGCCAGAACGGACCCAGTCACCAGCAGAAGACCGGCAAGGGCGACCGGGCGGCGTCCGAAGGAATCCGACAATGGGCCGATGGTGAGGAGCGATACTGCCCACGCCGCGGCGGTGGCGGTCGCTAACTGTCCGGTCACGGGCACCGTGGTATTCAGATCGGTCGCGATGTCCACCAGCAGCGGCGGGACGATCATGACCGCGTTCTGCGTCCCGAAAACGGCGAACAACAGCGTGGCGAGAAACCAGGCCTTGCTCACCTCCCCGCCCGCTGAACGAACCGTTTGAGTCTCGATGTTATCTTCCAGCGTCCGGCGCAGGTGATTGTAGTCACACCCGCCCGGTTGGGTTTCTCCTCGTGGGGTCCCGCCGGCTACCGAGCGATGTTGAGTGAGCATAGCATATGCAGCCCGCGATGTTTCCGGATGCCCGGCAACGGTAACGGTCGATAGGTTGACGTGATAAACTTCCCGATGACTTGCCAATAACAAGGAGCGCGTTTACATGGCCCAACGAATGAAGGCAGGGGAGGCGGTAATCGAACTGCTGCGTCAGGAAGGGGTGAGCAAGATTTTCGGGATCGTTGGCTCGTCTTTCCTGGACGTGCTGGACCCTCTGTATGACCGGGATGACATGGAGTTCGTCGGGGTGCGGCACGAGCAGGGGGCGGCGCTGATGGCCGACGGGTACAGTCGCATTGCCGGAGCGCCTTCGGTGTGCCTGGTGACCAACGGGCCGGGCGTCCTCAACCTTACTTACGGGATAGGGTCGGCTTACGTGGCGCATTCGCCCGTGGTGGTGCTGGCGCCGTCGGCGTCGCGGGACCATCAGCATCTGGACTCCACGCAGGAGTTTGACCAGGTGGCGTTGTTTGAGCCGATCACCAAGGCCAGTTTTGCCATCAACAAGATTGAGCGGTTGCCCGACGCGCTGCGGCAGGCGTTCCGCATTGCAACGTCGGGCAAGATGGGTCCGGTGCTGGTGGATATTCCGAGAGATTTGTTGCCGGGCGCCGAGGTTGACGTGGACCTGATGGCACCGACGTCCTACCGGACGGGTCAAGGGCGTTCGCGGGGTGATCGGGCGCAAGTTGAGGCGGCGGCTCGGGAGATTTTGGCGGCGCGGCGGCCGGTGATCCTGGCCGGCGGCGGAGTGGAATGGAGCCTGGCCGATGCGGCGGTGTCCCGACTTGCCGAGCTTACCGGCGCGCCTATCGTCACGTCCTACGGTCGGGCCGACGCGGTTCCCAACGATCATCCCAACTATCTGGGACACCTGGGCAGGCTGGGCGCTCAGGAGGCGATAGACGCCGTGCGCAACGCCGACGTGATCGTGGCGGCAGGTACGCGGTTGGGGCAGTCCACGACGTTTTTTGACCATCGTTTCATACCCGCCGACGCGCGCATCGTGCATATAGAGATCGACCCAAAGGAAATCGGGCGTATCTATCCCATAACCGTGGGCGTCGAGGGCGACGTGGGAGCGGTAGTGGAGGAAATCAACGGGATCATAGCCGAGGCGGAACTGCGGCCAGACGCGGAATGGACCGTTCGCGTGGCGGCCTGGAATGCGGCGCGGGCCACGCGGCTGGCGGCGGAGTCCGAATTGACCGGAGACTACATCAAGCCGCAGCGGGTGTATGCCGAGTTGCGGAAGGTGATGCCCCGAGACGCTATCATCGCGCTGGACGCCGGGTTGGCGCCGAATTTTGGGCAGGATCGCTTGAACTACTATCAACCGCGCAGTCTGATCATGGCGCTGGATCTGGGCGGACTGGGCTTCAGCTTTCCGGCGTCCATCGGGGCCAACTTCGCAGCGCCGGAGCGGCCGGTGGTGAACTTCAACGGGGACGGGGGCTTCCTGTTCAACGCGCAGGAGTTTGAAACGGCGGTGCGCTACGGACTGAAAAATATCTCGGTGGTGATGAACAACGACTGCTGGGGCTCGGAAAAAGCGTACCAGAGGTATGCGTTCAACGAGCGATATGTGGGCGCGGATACGGTGAACCCCCGGTTTGACAAATACGCCGAGCTCTTTGGCGGAACGGGATTTTATGTTGACCGCCCCGAGGATATTGCCGACGCATTTGCACAAGCTCTGGCAGTGGACGGGCCCAGCATTATTGAGATACCGACTGACCCGGATGAGATGCCGCGACCAGCGCGGCTGGCCGAAGTGCAAGCGCCGGGATCCGCGGGTTAGTGTGGCCATGGCGACCTACGACATTATCAAACCGATAGACGTTGACATCTCCGGCAACGCCATCATCATCAACTGGGATGACGGCCACCGGGGCATCTACCCGCACCGGATGCTGCGACTGCGGTGCCCGTGCGCGTCGTGCGTTGAGGAGATGACGGGGCGGGCGCTGTTGGACCCGGACAGCGTGGACCAGGATGTGCGGGCGCTGGACCAGATGGCGGTGGGGCAGTACGCGCTGCAATTTCTGTGGAGCGACGCGCACTACACCGGGATCTA
>JAGWBI010000062.1:0-7748 GCA_021295965.1 Dehalococcoidia bacterium
GGTTGTCCATGAGCCAGACCAGCTTGGGGTAGTCCGCGCCGCCCAGGGCGGTGGCCTCCTGGGTCACCACCAGCAGGTCGCGGCTGAACAGGGGCAGCACCGTGTGGGTGAAACCAGGGAAGGGCGGCGCGTAGTTCAACTGGGCCACCACGGACGGACGGGACACGTCGGAGATGTCCAGGGTGATGACGCCGGAGTCCTTCCAGCCGCAGTAGGCCCGGTCGGGCCGGTTGGGATAGACGTTGGTGTTGTGGACGCTGTGGCCCACGTCCAGATAGGGATGGCGGTCCGGCGGCGGCGCGTCGTCGCCCTCCTGGGTGCCGGGCAGCCACCAGCGGCCGGCCTCGGTGGGATTGGCGGGATTGGACACGTCCATGATGACGTAGAACTGGTCGTCCTTGGGATCGGTGGGCCTAGAGTCGGGCGTGCCCGTGGCCAGGTGGGCGTAGTTGCCGTCAACCCACCAGAGGCAATGGCAGCCCCGGGAGCCGGGTCCCTGGGCGTCGTAGAAGGCGATGCGCCTTGGGGCCTCCGGATCGCTGATGTCGAACACGCCCATGCCGGCGCCGGGCTGGCCGTGCTGTAGAGACTGGTAGGCCACCAGCATGGTATCGCCGAAGATGGAGAGA
Organism: Dehalococcoidia bacterium; assembly: GCA_021295965.1. Lineage (GTDB taxonomy): Bacteria > Chloroflexota > Dehalococcoidia > Lucifugimonadales > UBA3495 > Bin87. The sequence continues at coordinate 630 of JAGWBI010000062.1, forward strand.
GAGTTGGAGCGCAGGTGGTCGTAGTCCAGATCGGTCTGGGCCACCACGCGGGGGTTGGCGAGGTCGGTGACGTCAACGCTGGTGAAGTCCTTGGGGGCGCTCTCGTGGGCCATGTAGAGGATGCGCCGCCCGCCGGCGGTCTGGTGCAGGTCCACCCCCTCGCCGATGTTGTTGTGGCCCTTCAGATCGACGTGGGCGATGAGCTTCATGTTCTTGCTTTCGGCGGTTCGGGTGGTCATGGTGCCTCCTCGAGAATGGGAACTTTGTGGCGAGGGATTGTCAGAATCAGGATTACGGGGATTTTAGGATTTACAGGATTGAAACCATTCAGAAGTACCGCACTCCACAATCCTGCTAATCCTAAAATCAAGCAAATCCTGCTTCTGACAATCTTCAAAACAGGGCGCGTGTGAAGCAGTCTATCACCCCATAACCCGGCGGAATAACGCCAGGGCGTTGCCGCCGGCGATCTTTTTGACATCCTCGTCGGAGTAACCGCGGGCGATGAGGCCGCGGATGATGTTCTTGCCGTCGGCGGGGGATTCGAGGCCGTTCATGTAGCGTGCCGGCGCGGGGCCGGGGCGGCCCATGACCACCTCGCCGACGCCTACGGAATCGCCGATGCCGGTGTCGGTGCCGATGGCGACGTGGTCCAAGTCGTAGTGGTCGAGGACGCATTCGATGCTCTGCTCGGGGTCGTTGCTGAAGCGGTTGGGTACTGCGGTGATGCCGATGACGCCGCCCTTCCGGGCGCAGGCCAGCAGCTCCTCGTCACGGCGCAGCCGGCGGGCCTGGAAGCTGTCGCTGGACAGGGTGTAGGAACCGTCGTGGCTGAAGGTCACGGGAGTCTCGGATGCCTCGATGGCGTCCATGGCGGTGCGGACGGAGGCATGGGACACGTCCACGACCATGCCCAGCTCGTTCATGCGCTGGACGACCTCCAGGCCGAAGTCGCTGAGACCGCCGTCGTTGCGCTCGAAGATGCCGTCACCGATGTAGGCTTTGCGGCTGTAGGTCAGGCCGGCCAGCCGGATGCCCGCGTTGTAGAGCACGTCCACCAGGTTCAGCTCGTTGCCGATGGCCAGATGCTCCACCGTCGGCAGGAAGCCCACCTTGTCCTGCCCCTTGGCCGACTCGATATCGGCGGCGCTGCTGACCTGTAGCACGTCGTCATGCTGCGAGATGTCCGAAATCATCATGCTGATCTCTTCCAGCAGGTCGGAGAAGCGGATGAAGGACATTTCGTTGGTGTGCAGCATCCCGCGAAAGACGTTGGCGGTTCCAACGGCGGTGAAGCCGCCATGCCGCACCGCGTCGTAGCCCCAGACGTAGCGGTCGCTGCGCAGGTACTCCCAATACTGGCTGAAGTCTTCGGGCAAGACCATGGGATGCTGGTGGAGGTCGATCATTATCGACTCTTCCATCAGTCGCTGGAATCGGACTTCCTGCTGCCGGTCCAGCGGCACGGTCATGGAGGGGACGCGGCCCACCTGGGCGACGAAGTGGAAACGGCCTGGGGTCATAATGCAACTCCGTTAATTGGTTCGTGCGTCGCCGGCCTGTCATTGCAAGGAGCGAAGTCCGCCTGTGGCGGATGGCAATCCCGTTGAGGCTGGGATGGCCCTTGCCGATGACTCATGTTCCGCCGACGAGATTGCCATGCTGCGCTCGCAATGACAGTCCGGTTGCGCGTGACAATTAGTCGGAAGGGCGCACACCCTCGAAGTACCTTCGGGGGTTGTCGATCATCATGCGGTCGATCACGGTTTGGGGCACTCCCGACTCCATCAGCCGGGGGATGATGGCGCGGCTGAGCCAGAGGTAGCCGTCGGGGTTCTGGTCGCGAGTGGGGAAGCCCTCCGAGCTGATGCGGGAGAGGACGACGTTCCAGTCGTGGGACAGCATCATGTTGGCGTCCAGGCCTTCGTCCAACCGCTCTTTCAGGTAGTCGGTGCGCTCCTGCCACGGCGGCAGGTTGGGGCGTCCGCCGGGGTTGTTGATGTCCCAGCCCAGCCACACGCCCAGGCGGCCCAGCTCGCGGTGATAGTCCGGGTCAAGAGTGTTGTTGATGTGGCCCACGTAGATATTTTGGGGCTCGACGCCTTCCTCTTTCAGGATGCGCACCTGCTCCTCGCCGATGCGCGACTGGGCCGGCGTGTGGGTGGTGATGGGGACGCCGGTGCGCCGGTGGGTGCGGGCCGAGGCGCGGAGCATCAGCTCCTCATGCTGGGTGATGGGGTCGCTGGTGGCCACCTTGATGATGCCGGCCCTGATGCCGGTGCCCTCGATGCCCTGCTCGATTTCCCGCACCCAGAGGTCGGCGATGAAGTCCTTGTCCCGGCCCCAGAAGCTGCGGGGCACGTCCAGCCAGCAGCCGGTGCAGCAGATGAACTGCACGCCCGTTCCTTCCGAAACCTCCTTCATCAGCAGGACGTCGCGGCCCAGGTCCATGGGGGAAACCTCGACTACGGTGTTCACGCCGCCGTTTTTGGCCTGGCTGAAGGACTCCAGGGCCATGTCCCGGGCCCGGTCGCGGAACTCCAGCTCAGGGTAGGTGTTGCGGATGCCGGCGGTCGAGTCGATGAGATGCTCATGGGGAAGGGTGAACCCAAGGTCCGCCGTGTTCAATGGCCCCAACACCGAGTTTATGGTTGACATACGCCACCTCCGGTTGGTCAGTGCGGTTGTGACGGGGTATCTTTCGTCGGATTATACAAGTGCAGGGCTCAAACTGCGGTGCTAGAATCGGCCAATCATTCCTGGGAAACAGACTGACACGGTCAGGCAAGACGCGAGCAAACGCCGGTAGGGGCGAGGCATGTCTCGCCCCTACTGACACAACCGATACCTGCCCATGTCTGCCGGCGTCAGGGCATTCGTCACAGCGTGTGATACACAACGTGTGATAGAGGGAGCGAAATGCCGTTACATTTCACCGAGCAGGAGTTGGCCGAACGCAGGGCGAAGGTTGTGGCGGAGTTGCGGCAGCGGGGGCTGGCGGCGCTGCTGATTTTCCGGCAGGAGAGCATGTACTACCTGACCGGGTACGACACCACCGGCTACTCCCAGTTCCAGTGCCTGTATCTTGGCGAGGACGGCAGGCTGATCCTGCTGACCCGTTCCGCCGACCTGCGGCAGGCGCGGCTGACCTCGGTGATCGAGGACATTCGCATCTGGGTGGACGGCGGGGGCAGCAACCCGGGGCAGGACCTCTGGCGAATACTGGAAGAACAGGGGTGTCACGGCCAGCGCGTGGGCATCGAGCTGGAGGCTTGGTGTCTCACCGGAGCGCGCTGGGAGTACGTGCGGGCTGCTATGGAGGGTCGCTGCGAGTACGAGGACAGTTCCGACCTGGTGAGCCGATTGCGGCTGGTCAAGAGCGACGCCGAATTGGAATACGTCCGCAGGGCCGCCGCCCTGGCCGACGACGCCCTGGCGGCAGCCCAGCGGCTGACCAGGCCGGAGACGCCGGAGCAGGAGGTGTTGGCTGGTATGCAGTCGGCGGTCTTCCAGGGCGGCGGCGACTACGCGGCCTCCCGCTTCATCATCGGGTCGGGGGAGAACGCGCTGATGGTGCGGAACTTCACCGGCTACCGCACTCTGGACGCCAACGACCAACTGCAGCTGGAATTCGGCGGGGCCTACCGCCACTACCATTCCTGCCTGATGCGCACGATTCTCACCGGCGAACCCAGTCCGCGGCAGATAGCCATGCACGCCGCCTGCTGCGACGCGCTGCAAGCCTGCAAGGACGCCGCCCGACCGGGCGCCACGTTTGGCGATATTTTCGATGCCCACGCCGACTCCCTGGACGCGTCCGGTTTCGGGGAACACCGCCTCAATGCCTGTGGCTACAGCCTGGGGGCGCTGTACCCGCCGACGTGGATGGACTGGCCCATGATCTACCGGGACAACCCGGTGGTGTTGGAGCCCAATATGGTCATCTTCATGCACATGGTGCTGCTGGACTGGGAGCAGAGGCTGGCGATGGCGGTGGGCGACACGGTGCTGGTCACCGCTGACGGGTGCGAGACGCTGACCAACATGGGAACGGATCTGACCGTGAACTGACCGTCCAGCGCGTCGCTGGCGACGGGATTGCCATCAGCCAGAGGCGGACTCGCAATGACAGCGGGGGCTAGCGGGTGGGTGTGAGGCTCGCGGCCGGTTTGCCGCTCCCGGCGTGGTGCGCTATACTCCCTGCGATTTTCCCCTATCATCGCCCGGGAGGGCCTACTTATGGACATGGGACTGAGCGAGATTCAGCAGATGCTGAAGAACTCGGCGCGGGAGTTCCTGGCGCAGGAATGTCCGCTGACACTGATACGCGAACTGGAAAACGACCCCACGGGCTTCAGCGAGGACATCTGGCGACAGGTGGTCAGTCTCGGCTGGACGGGCATACCTTTCCCCGAGCAGTACGGGGGCACCGGGGGATCCTTCCTGGACCTGGCCGTGCTGGTGGAGGAGATGGGCCGCGCCCTCCTGCCGGCCCCATTCTTTGCCACCGTCGTCCTGGGCGGCCTCACCGTGCTGGACGCCGGCAGCGACGATCAGAAGCGCGACATTCTCACCGGCGTCTGCGCCGGCACCGTGCGCCTCACCCTGGCCCTCACCGAGCCGTCGGCCACCACCGAGGCGTGGGGCGTGGAGACCCAAGCCAGCGCATCGGGTGATGGTTATTCCATCAGCGGAACCAAGCTGTTCGTCCCCGACGCCCATGCCGCCGACACCATCATTGTGGCCGCCCGCACCATGCCGGCCCGCGACGACGCTGAGCAGGGCATCACCCTATTCCTCGTCCCGTCCAACGCCGCCGGCGTGGAGGTGGAGCAGATCAGCACCATCGGCAATGAGCGGCTCTGCGAAATCCGCCTGAACAACGTATCCGTCGGCGCCGGTGCCGTGCTGGGCGAGGTCGGACAGGCCTGGCCCGTCATCGAGCGGACGCTGGCCCGGGCCACGGCGGCGCACTGCGTGCAGATGGTGGGCGGCGCCGAAGCCGTGCTGGACATGACCGTGGAATACGTCAAGCAGCGCACCCAGTTCGGCCGGCCGGTGGGCAGTTTCCAGGCGGTGCAGCACCACTGCTCCAACATGGCCACCGACGTTGAGGGCGCGCGCCAGATCGCCTACCAGGCGGCGTGGACCATATCGGAGGGCGAGTCGGGCCGCCGCGAGGTCGCCATGGCCAAGGCCTGGTGCAGCGGAGCCTACCAGCGCGTCTGCTCCCTGGGCCACCAGTGCCACGGCGCCATCGGCTTCACCATGGAACACAACCTGCAACTCTACACCCGCCGCGCCAAGGTGCAGGAGCTATCCTACGGCAGCGTCCACGACCACAAGGAAGTGGCGTTGCAGGAGATTGAGGCGTCGTAACGATGACCCCAATGTAGTTCTTCACGTACAACAGTGAGGATGGTGCGACAATGGCTAGGCGCGTCGCTTTCTGCCTCGTTGAAAACAGTCGAGGCGAGATCCTATTGATCCAGCGCGGATACGGCAAGGAAAAAGGAAAGTGGTCATTGCCGGGTGGCTTTGTGGACCGCGGAGAAAGTAGCAAGCACGCCGCATATCGCGAAACCAAAGAAGAGACAGGACTGATAGTTGAAATTGTCTCAACCGTGATGGTTGGCCGAACCCGTCCCATCAAAACGTTTGCGGGCCGCGTTGTAGGCGGTAAGTTGCGATTCCAGCGCCGAGAATGTCTGGATGTGAGGTTTCGCGACCCAGCGAAAATACGGTCTCATGAGTTGGCTTTTGGAGCAGACCGAAGAGCGTTGCACCTTTGGGCAGAAATGAAAGCCAAACACAACGAACTCAAGCAGAAGTCATTGCCTGACAAGTGCCCACGCTGCGCCGAGTCCAATATTCGGCTACGTCATCACCCGCATCAAAATCACTATCGTTGTGCCTCGTGCAAGAAAACTTTCTAAACTGCAACGCAAGTAGCTACCAGCAGGAGTAACCCCCAATGACCATGACCCCCGCCCGCAGTTCGCCCTTTGCCGCCATGGCCCGCGACCCGCTGCATCCTGACGTTATCTACCGGGACGAGCGCTGCTTCGTGGTGCGCGACATCAACCCCAAGGCTCCGGTGCATCTGCTCATCATCCCCAATATGCCCATCAACGGCCTGGATTACATCAGTCCCGCCATGGAGGCGACCATGGGGCACCTGTTCGTGGTCGCCGCCGAGATGGCCCGGCGCGAAGGGGTGACCATCAGCGGGTACCGCCTGGTGGTCAACAACGGCGAGGACGCCGGCCAGACCATCGCGTGGCCCCACATGCACCTGCTGGGCGGCCGCGAACTGGGCGACATGGGGTGACGCAATCCCTCTCCCCGAACACGCGGTCATCATTCTCGCGAAAGCGGGAAAACAGTAACGGTAGGGGCGAATGATCATTCGCCCCTACGTGCAACGCCAGGACAAGCGAGGCCGATAACCCCATGACCACCATCGAAATCTCAGGCCGCGTGTTCGACCGCATCCAACGCCGGATGCGCCGCCTGCCTCCCGGCCTGCTGGAGCATTGCCAGCGCGTCGAGCAGATCGCCCGCGAACTGGCCGAGCGACACGATCAGGACGTGGAGGCCACTGGCCTGACCGCCCTGGCTCACGACGCCACCAAGCACTTCTCCGGCGTGGAAAACCTGCTCCGGATGGAGGAGTACGATCTGCCTCCCGTAACCGAGTTCGAGCGGCGCAACCCGGCCATCCTGCACGGCATGGTGGGCGCGGAACTGCTCAAGCGGGAGGACGGCCTGGGCCACCCTCAGCTCTACGACGCCATCTACTGGCACACGGTGGGTAACCCCGCCGGCGGCGACGCCATCGCCCACATCGTCTTTCTCGCCGACAAGCTGGACCCGGTCAAGGTCAAGCGCTACCCCTGGCAGGCGGAGCTGAAGGAACTGGCCGAAAACGACCTGCCCGCCGCCATGACCATGTTCCTCACCAGGAACGTGACCCGTATGCTGGACAAAGGCTCCCTGGTACACCCTGCCGCGATACACGCTCGGAACACGCTGCTGCTGGCAGCGGCTTAGGCCGTGACAGTACCATTACTCCTACACCGGTGAGGAGGGGAATAATGGAAATGGAATTTGATGTAG